>LNET01000055.1 GCA_001464055.1 Burkholderiales bacterium Ga0077543 | reverse complement strand
CCTGGACCGACATCTACGCCATTGGCGCCTGCATCTACGCCTGCATGCAGGGCTACCCGCCCAACGACGCGCCGCAGCGGCTTGAGAAGGACCGCCTGGCGCTGAGCCTGTCGCGCCTGCGCAATGTCTATTCCGACAATCTCATCGAAGTCACCGAATGGTGCATGTCGCTGGACGCGTTGAGCCGGCCGCAAAGCGTCTTCGCGCTGCAAAAGGAACTGGCCCGCGAGACCGAGCGCCGCTACACCAAGCTGAGCTTCAGCGAACGCCTGAAGTTGCAGCTGGAAACGCTGAAGACGGGGCAGAAGGCATGAGGCCCGGCACGTGAGGTTCAGCGTCTACCAGGTCAGCCGCAAGGGCGGCCGCGAGAAGAACGAAGACCGCATGGGGTACTGCTACACGCGGGACGCCGGGCTTTTTGCGCTGGCCGATGGCATGGGCGGTCACCCCGAAGGCGAAGTGGCTTCGCAGCTCTCGCTGCAGACCTTGGCCGCCAGTTTCCAGCGCGAAGCCAAGCCGCGCCTGGCCGAGCCGCTGCGTTTCCTGAACGAAGCCATCATCGCCGGCCACCACCAGCTGCTGCGCTACGCCACCGAAAGGGCGCTGATCGACACACCCCGCACCACCGTCGTGGCCTGCCTGCTGCAGGGCAACGCCGCGTACTGGGCGCACTGTGGCGACTCGCGCCTGTACCTGGTGCGCGGCGACAAGCTGGTGGCGCGCACCCGCGACCATTCCTATTCCGAACTGCAGGACACCCTGTCGCATGTCGTGCCCATGGGCGACCGCTTCAACCGCAACGTGCTGTTCACCTGCCTGGGCAGCCCCGGCAAGCCGGTGGTCGATACCGCGGGGCCGCTGCTGATGCAGCCTGGCGACCGCGTGCTGCTGTGCTCCGACGGGCTGTGGGGCAGCGTCAACGACATGGACATCACCCAGGTGCTGGCCAATTCGGCCATCTCGGACGCCGTGCCGGAGCTGGTGGAGCGCGCCTTGCGTGTGGCTGGCGACAAGAGCGACAACGTCACCGCGCTGGCGGTGGAATTCGAGGCTTCGGAAGTCAACGACGCCGTCAGTGGCGTTTCGACCTCGGCACTGGGGGAAGAGGTTTTCGCCTCCACCATCCAGGCCAGCATTGGCCCGGATGCCGCTACCGAGGAACTGGACGAAGCCGAGATCGAACGATCGATCCGCGAGATCAACGAGGCCATCCAGCGCACGTCGGGCAAGAAGAGATAGCCCTTCGCGGCTGCGCCCTCCGCACGGCAAGTGCGCCGGCCCACCATGTTTTCGGCTGTGCGACGGAAGCCTGAAAGATCCGGCTGCGCAGCAGCCACCCCTCAGAAAGACAACTCATGAGTTTCGAACGATCGTCCGGCCGCCGTGCCGAGCAGCTGCGCCCTGTCAGCCTGCAGCGCCGCTACACCGTGCATGCCGAAGGTTCGGTGCTGGTCTGCTTCGGCGACACCAAGGTGCTGTGCACGGCCTCGGTGGAAGAGAAGGTGCCGCCGCACAAGCGCGGCAGCGGCGAAGGCTGGGTCACGGCTGAATATGGCATGTTGCCGCGCAGCACCCATACCCGCAGCGACCGCGAGGCCGCCCGCGGCAAGCAGAGCGGGCGCACGCAGGAAATCCAGCGCCTGATCGGGCGGTCGATGCGCAGCGTGTTCGACCTGGCGGCATTGGGTGAACGCACCATCGCACTGGATTGCGACGTGCTGCAGGCCGACGGCGGCACGCGCACGGCGGCCATCACCGGCGCTTTTGTCGCCGCCCATGACGCGGTGAACTGGCTGCTGGGCCAGGGCAAACTGGCCGTCAGCCCGATCCGAGACTTCGTCGCCGCCATCTCGGTGGGGGTGGTGCAGGGCACACCCCTGCTCGACCTGGAATACGTCGAGGACAGCGGCTGCGACACCGACATGAACGTGGTGATGACCGGCAGCGGCGGCTTCGTCGAAGTGCAGGGCACGGCAGAAGGCGTGCCGTTTTCGCGCGCCGAGATGGACGCGCTGCTGGCCCTGGCCGACCGGGGCATCCGCGAACTGGTGGGCCTTCAGCGCGCCGCACTGGCGCAGCCGCTGTGAAGGCCGCGGCAACGAACGGCGGGCCGCCCATGCGCCTGGTGCTGGCGTCCAACAACGCGAAGAAGTTGAGCGAGCTTTCGGCCATGCTTGCCGGCCTGCACGTGGTCCTGGTGCCGCAGGGCGAACTGGGTATCACCGAGGTGGCGGAACCGCATTGCACCTTCATCGAGAACGGTCTGGCCAAGGCGCGCCACGCGGCGGCTGCCGCAGGCGGCCCGGCCATCGCCGACGACTCCGGTGTCTGCGTCGAGTCGCTGGCCGGTGAACCGGGCGTGAATTCCGCGAACTTCGCCAGCGTGGCCCTGCCGGGCGCCCGCAAGAGCGCACGCGAGGCAGACCGCGAAGCTCGCCGCCGCGTGCAGGATGCCGCCAACAACAGCATGCTGCTGCAGCGCCTGCATGGCGCGGCCGACCGCCGTGCCTACTTCGTCAGCACCCTGGTGGCGGTGCGCCATGCGGCCGACCCCGAACCACTCATCGCCGTGGGTCGCTGGCCGGGCGAACTGCTGAGCGAACCGCGTGGCGAACTCGGCTTCGGCTACGACCCGCTGATGTACATCCCCGAGCTGGGTCTGTCCGTGGCCGAGATGACGCCCGAGCAGAAGAACCTGCACAGCCACCGCGCGCGCGCCATGAAGCAGATGCTGCTGCTGCTGCGCGAGGTCTGGCATCTGTGAACGAAGAGCCGCAAGCGAAGGGCGTGAGCGGGGCTGCCGAAGCGGCACTGCACTATCTTCGGCCCGGCACTTTGCAGCTTTCTGCGCTGCCGCCCTTGGCGCTGTACGTGCACTTGCCCTGGTGCCTGAAGAAGTGCCCCTACTGCGACTTCAACAGCCACGAGAACCGGGGCGAGCTGCCCGAGCAGCGTTACCTGGACGCACTGTGTGCCGACCTCGAGTCGTCACTGCCCCTGGTCTGGGGCCGGCGCGTGCAGACGGTGTTCATCGGCGGCGGCACGCCCAGCCTGTTCTCGCCGGCCGGCATCGACCGCCTGCTGGCCGACATTCGCGCCCGCCTGCCGCTGGAGCCCGACGCCGAGATCACGCTCGAAGCCAACCCCGGCACCTTCGAGCGCGAGCGCTTCAAGGCCTTTCGTGCGGCCGGCGTCACGCGCTTGTCGATCGGCGTGCAGAGCTTCGACGACGCGGCGCTCAAGCGCATCGGCCGCGTGCACGACGCCGCACAGGCGCGGGCTGCGGTGGAAGAGGCGGCAGCGTCTTTCGACACCTGGAATCTGGACCTGATGTATGCGCTGCCCGGCCAGGACCTGGCCGCGCTGGCCCGCGACCTGGACACGGCACTGGCCTTCCGGCCGCCGCACCTGTCGGTCTACCACCTGACGCTGGAGCCGAACACCTTCTTCGCCACCCACCCGCCAGTGCTGCCCGACGACGACACGGCCTCGGACATGCTGGACCTGATCACCGAGCGCACCTCGCAAGCCGGGCTGCAGCGCTACGAAGTCTCGGCCTTTGCGCGGCCGGGGCACCGCTGCGCGCACAACCTGAACTACTGGGCTTTCGGCGACTACCTGGGCATCGGTGCCGGGGCGCATGGCAAGCTGAGTTTTCCGCACCGGGTGCTGCGCCAGGTGCGCTGGCGCGAGCCGGCGGCCTACATGCAGCAGGCGCTGGCCGGCACGCCGGTGTCGAACCAGAACGAGGTGGCGCGACGCGACCTGCCTTTCGAATTCATGCTGGGTGCGCTGCGGCTGCGCGAAGGCTTTCACCTGACCGGCTTCGCCGAGCGCACGGGCCTGCCCTTGTCGGCCGTGCTGCCGGCCTTGCAGCAGGCCGCGCAAAAGGGTCTGCTGGAACTGACCGGCGACCGGGTGGTGCCCAGCGCGCGCGGCTTCGATTTCCTGTCCGACCTGCAGGCGATGTTCCTGCAGGACAAGCCGCCGGGCTGAACCCTGGACCCTGGGCCTCAGACCCGAGAGGTCGCCGTGCCCGCGTTCGCGCGCAGCCACTCCATCAGCCGGGGCGCAATCTGCGTCAGCGGCAGCACCTCGTTGGCTGCGCCATGGGCAATGGCTTCGCGCGGCATGCCGAAGACGACGCAGCTGGCTTCGTCCTGAACCAGGTTGTAGCTGCCGGCGTCCTTCATCGTCTTCATGGCCTTGGCGCCGTCGGCGCCCATGCCGGTGAGCATCACGCCCAGTGCGTTGCGGCCGACGACGCGGGCCGCGCTTTCGAACAGCACTTCCACGCTGGGCATGTGCCGGTTCACCGGCTGGCCCACCTGCACGCGGGCGATGTAGTTCGCACCCGAGCGTTCCACGCTCAGGTGGTGGCCGCCCGGGGCGATGTAGGCGTGTCCGGGCAGCACCCGTTCGCCGTCGCGGGCTTCGGCCACGGCAATGCGGCACAGGCCGTCCAGGCGGGCGGCGTAGCTTTTCGTGAAACCGGGGGGCATGTGCTGGGTGATCATCACTGCCGGCGCGTCGGCTGGCAGCTGCATCAGCACTTCGCGCGTGGCTTCGGTGCCGCCGGTGGAGGCGCCGATGAAGATGATCTTCTCCGTGGACAGCCGGCCCAGCGACGCGGGTGCCGGGGCGGGCGTACCCGCCGCGGCGCCCGCTGCCGGCGCTCCTGGCAGGCGGTGCACGCGGGCACGGGCGGCGGTTCGGATTTTCTCGGTGATGTCGGCGCCGAGCTGGCGCAGGCCGTCACTGACGCCGATCTTCGGTTTTGCCACGAAGTCCACCGCGCCCAGTTCCAGGGCCTTCAGCGTGACGTCGGCGCCGCGCTCGGTCAGCGTGCTGACCATCACCACGGGCATCGGCCGCAGGCGCATCAGTCGCGACAGGAAGTCGATGCCGTCCATGCGTGGCATCTCGATGTCGAGCGTGATGACGTCGGGGTTGACGTTGCGGATCATCTCGCGGGCCACCAGCGGGTCGGCCGCGGCGCCCACGCAGCACATGTCGGGTTGCCGGTCGATGATTTCGGCGAGCAGCCCGCGCACCAGGGCCGAGTCGTCCACCACCACCACGCGAATCTTTGCTGCGGCCATCGTCGTTTTCCTCTTGCCTCTTGTTGTTCGTTGTCTGAATCAGAACAGATCGACCGAACCGCCACTGCTTGCGGCCGGGGCGCTGCGCGTGGCCGCGGCGCGTTCCTGCGCCGCCAGAGCCTCGGTGTTGGCCGAAGCCAGGCGCTTGACCATGGCCTTGCCGCTGTGCGGCAGGAAACACACCTTGCGCGGGTAGATGTCCAGCACGTCCTTGCTGACCACGCTGATGCGTTCGGTGCGCAGGTAGTCCAGCACGAAAGCGGTGTTGCGTTCACCGACGTTGATGGTGTTCATGCCGCTGATGACGGCCCCGCCGCCGAAGATCTTCGCTTCCATGCCGCCGCGTGTGGCGCCGCGCTTGACCAGTTCGCCGATCAGCAGGTCCATCGCATAGCTGCCGTAGCGGCCGCTGTCGCCGCCGCCGGCGGCGCCGGTGTCGGGCAGCAGGAAGTGGTTCATGCCGCCGATGCGCTTGTCGCGGTCCCACAGGCAGGCCGCGATACAGCTGCCCAGGGTCGTCATGACGAGGATGTCCTCGTCGTAGACGAAGAATTCGCCGGGCAACACCTTCACCGCTTCGTTGCGGAAATGGGCGTCGTAGAAGAAGAAGCTCGCTTCTCCAGGCTTGCGCGGTGCGGCCTTCAGCCGTTCCAGGCGGCTGGTGGCGCCCAGAACAGGCCGGGTGGGCGGGAAGGGGGTGGTGGCGGATGCGGGCATGGTGTCCTGAGGTTGTCGGCCGGGCCGCCCGGAAGTTGAGCGCTCGAACCGGTCGGTCAAGTGCAGGTCACACGCGCTCGTAGATCGTCTTGCCGCGCAACCTGAACAGGTCGCGCGACTCGGTGAAGTTTTCGGAGTGGCCGACATACAGCAGCGCCCCGGGCGTGGTGGCGGCGTGGATGCGTTCGAGCACCCGCCTTTGCGTGGCGTTGTCGAAATAGATCATCACGTTGCGGCAGAACACCAGGTCGAAGGGTTCACCCAGCGCAGCCCAGCTCGGGCTCATCAGGTTGAAGGTGCGGAAGTCGATGAATCGCGCCAGCTCGGGCTTCACCCGTACGAAGCCGGCGTTGGCGCCGGTGCCACGCATGAAGTGGCGCTTCAGCCGTTCCGGGCTGAGGCCGCGTGCATCGACGGCATAGACGCCGCGCTGCGCCGTGGCCAGCACCTTGGTGTCGATGTCGCTGCAGACGATCTTCACCTGGGCCGACAAGCCCAGGGTCTCGGCCACCGTCATGGCCAGCGAGTAAGGCTCCTCCCCCGTGGATGCGGCGTTGCACCACATCCGGATGGGTCGGGCTGCGCGCGCCTTCAGGTCGTCGACAAGGGCATGGAAGTGGTGCTCTTCGCGGAAGAAGGCGGTGAGGTTGGTGGTCAGGCAGTTGACGAATTCCTGCCACTCGGCTTCGCCGCCCGCACCCGTGGCGCGTTCCAGCCAGCCCAGATAGTCGGAAAACGAGGTGTAGCCGGTCTCGCGCAGTCGGCGCGACAGCCGGCTGTACACCATGGCTTGCTTGCCGGCATGCAGGCTGATGCCCGCGCGTTGGTAGATCAGCTGCCGGATCCTTTCGAAGTCGGCCGGCGACAGCGTGAACTCCGGCTCTGACAGGCCGTTCGGGGGTGCAGTGGCAGCGCTCATGGGGTCCTGGGGGCGGGGGGGCTCGGCCAGAGTTTGGCCCCGCAGTGGGCGTGCCCATGCGCCGAAATGGCACCGGTCCGCCGGGCATTTCACGGTTCGGGCCTGCGCGGGGTGGCTGATAGACTGAGGCGTCGCTGTTACAGGCGGCTGGACGGCACTCCGGGCCGTCGTGCCGCAGCCCTTTGGACCTTTCCAACGCCCCCCAGTCACCCGCCCTTGCTGCGCTCCAGCTGGACCAGGCGTTGCAATTGCTCGGTGCGTCTGGGCGCGAACTGCCGTCCGGTATGCCCGGCAGCCCGGCGTTCATCCAGGGTCTGGTCGACGCCCTGGTCGAGCTTTCCAGCCGCGACGCCCTGACCGGCCTGGCCAACCGCCGCGCCTTCGAGCTGGCGCTGGAACGCGAAATCGACCGCGTGGCGCGCAGCGGCGAACCGGCCTTGCTCCTGACCCTGGACATCGACCTCTTCAAGCGTGTCAACGACACCTATGGCCACAACGCCGGCGACGGCGTCATCAAGGCCGTGGCCAATGCGCTGCTGGACAGCGTGCGCCCGATGGACCTGGTGGCACGCGTGGGTGGCGAGGAATTCGCCATCATCCTGCCCAACTGCGCCAGTGCTTTCGGCGAAACCGTGGCCGAACGTGTAAGGCGGCGCGTGGAGCACATGCCGGTGGTCGTGGGTCCGGGCCAGGAAATCTCGGTCAGCGTCAGCATCGGCGGCGCCTTCGCCCCGCAGTGGGTACGCTCGACACCCGCGCTGTGGGTGGAGCGCGCCGACCAGCAGCTCTACCGTGCCAAGCGCCAGGGCCGCAACCTGGTGCAGCTGGAGCCCACCGCCGTTTCCGTGGTCAGCAGCGAAGAGAAACGCCTGCTCTTCGACAGTTTCCAACACCACGACCATGACTGACCGCCCTGTTCGCAAGCACTGCCCCGCCCATGTCTGAACCCGATTCCGAAACCCGGCGCGGCCCGCAGCCAGCCAACATCCTGGCCGTTACCAGCGGCAAGGGCGGCGTGGGCAAGACATTCGTGTCGGCCAACCTGGCGGCCGCCCTGGCGCGCGCCGGCCGCAAGGTGCTGGTGCTGGACGCCGACCTGGGCCTGGCCAACCTGGACGTGGTGCTGAACCTGTTCCCGAAGATCACCCTGCACGACGTGTTCACGGGCAAGGCCACGCTGGCAGACGCCATCCTGCCGGCGCCCTGTGGCTTTTCCGTGCTGCTGGCCGGTTCGGGCATGGTCGAGTACTCGCGCATGACGCCGGAAGTGCGCGACCAGCTGCAGAAGGTCATCGACGAAGTCACGCCCAAGTTCGACCATGTGCTGCTGGACACCGGCGCCGGCATCTCCGACGTCGTGCTGTACACGGTGTCGCTGGCGGGCGAAGTGCTGGTGGTGGCCACGCCTGAGCCGACCTCGCTGACCGACGCCTATGCCACCATCAAGGTGCTGGCCACCACCCAGGGCCGCAGGCGCATGGGCCTGCTGGTGAACCAGACGCGCAAGCCCGGCGAAGGCCGCCAGGTGCGCCAGCAGTTGCAGCAGGTGGTCGACCGCTACGTCAACCCGCAGCTCGACAGTCCCGTGCGGCTGGACCTGGTGGGCGAAGTGCCGATCGACCCTGCCGTGCGCGACGCCGTCCTGCGCCGCCAGCTGGTGCTGGAATGGCTGCCGGGCACACCGGCCTCGCTGGGCATCGTCGCGGCTGCGGCCAAGCTGCTGCAGCCGTGACGGCCGAGCTTGCGCCGTTCGAACAGCTGGGTGGCGAACCTGGAGTGCGTTCGCTGGTCGACCGGTTCTATGACCTGATGGACCTGGAGCCGCAGTTTGCGGCACTGCGCGCCTTGCACCCGCAGGACCTGGAGGGCTCGCGCGACAAGCTCTTCTGGTTCCTGTGCGGCTGGCTGGGCGGGCCCGACCATTACATCAGCCGCTTCGGCCACCCGATGCTGCGCGCCCGCCATCTGCCTTACCCCATCGCCAGCCGCGAACGCGACGAGTGGATGGCCTGCATGCTGCTGGCCATGCAGGACCTGGCGGTGCCCGCGCCGCTGGCCGAACGGCTGGGCCAGTCCTTCCAGGGCACGGCCGACTGGATGGTCAACCGCCGCGGTTGAAGCGCCGCGGGCAGCTTGCTGCAGCGGGCTCAGCCCGTCAGCAGCACGATCAAGGCTCCGGCGCCGCCCTGCGGCCCGCTGGCCTGGGCAAAGGCCAGCACCTCGGCGCTTTGCGCCAGCCAGCGCTGCACCTTGCCTTTCAGCACCGGCTGGCGGCCGGGCGAGCCATGGCCCTTGCCGTGCACCACGCGCAGGCAGCGCAGCCCGCGGCGCCGGCTGTCGCGCAGGAACTGCGCCAGTTCGTCGCGCGCTTCTTCGCGGCGCAAGCCGTGCAGGTCGATCTGGCCCTGGATCGACCAGTGCCCGCGGCGCAGCTTGGTGGCGACGTCGGGGCTGATGTCGGGGCGGCGGAAGCTCAGGCCGTCGTCGGTGAGGAGCAGGCTCTCGACGTCGACCTCGTCGGACCAGGCCTCGCGCAGCGCGGCGGCTTCGTCGAGCTCGCGCTGGCGAGGCACGGGCTCGGGTCGCGGCTGGCCCAGTTCGGCCAGGTTCTGCACCGGCAGCGGGTGCACCGGGCCCACGGTCGTGGCGAACAGCTGGCGCGCGCGTTCGGCCGCGGCACGTGCTGCGCGTTCACGGGCCAGGGCTTCTGCAGCGGCGCGCTCGCGCTGCTGCAGGGCTTCGCGCAGGCGCCCCAGGTCCTTCAGGCTGCCGGCCTTCATGCGGCGGCGGTCAAGGCGCGGCGCCCAGGGCCAGGGCAGGGCTCACAGCAGCCCCCGTTCGGCCATCGACACCACCTGCCCGCGCCCGACGACGATGTGGTCGAGCACGCGCACGTCGACCAGGCCGAGCGCCGAGCGCAGGGTCTGGGTCAGGAATTCGTCGGCGCGCGAAGGCTCGGCCGCGCCCGAGGGATGGTTGTGCGCCAGCACCACGGCCGCCGCGTTCAGCGCCAGCGCGCGCTTGACGACTTCGCGCGGGTAGACGCTGGTCTGGGTCAGGGTGCCCTGGAACATTTCCTCTAATTGCAAGAGCCGGTGCTGGGCGTCCAAGAACAGCACGGCGAAGACCTCGCGTTCGCGCCCGCCCAGGTGCAAGGCCAGGTAGTCCTTGACGCTTTCAGGGCTGTCGAACACCGGGCTGGCCTGCAGACGCTGCGTCAAGGCGCGCCGCGCCATTTCCATCACGGCCAGCAGTTCGGCCTGCTTTGCCGGGCCCAGGCCCTTGATGCCGAGCAGCTTGCTGGGGTGGGCGGCCAGCAGGCCGGCGAACCCGTCGCAGCGGTCCAGCACCTGCTGCGCCAGCACCAGCACGCCAGTGCCGGTGGTGCCGGTGCGCAGCAGCAAGGCCAGGAGTTCGGCATCGGCGAGCGTGGCTGCGCCACGTTCCAGCAGTTTTTCGCGCGGCCGCTGGTCGGCGGGCAGGTCCTTCATGGGCATGGGGGCCTCGGTAGAATCTGCGGTCCAGTCTATGCGACGCCTTCGCCATCTGCCGGCCGCCCACCCGTGAACCTTGTCCAGCCCGGCTCCTTTCTGACGCTGCACTACCGCCTTTCGGGCCCCGACGGGCGCGACGTCGTCAATACGTTCGGCGACAAACCCGCGACGCTGTCGCTGGGCATGGGCCAGCTGGCCCCGGCCATCGAACAACACCTGCTGGGCCTGGCCGAGGGCGCGCACGAACACTTCGACCTGCCTGCGGGCGCCGCCTTCGGCCAGCGCAGCCCGGAACTGCTGCAGCGCGTCAAGCTGAGCCTGCTGCATGAACTGGGCGACGCCGACGCCAGCTACGACCTGGGCGACGTGGTCGAATTCCCCACGCCCGACGGCCAGGGCTCCTACGCGGGCGTGGTGCGTGAGAAAGGCAGCGACTGGCTGCTTTTCGACTTCAACCATCCTCTGGCCGGCCAGGCCGTGCGCTTCGAAGTGAAACTGCTGGGCGTGATGTGAACGAGCTTCCTAAAGGCGAAATGAAGATGTCGATCGAAGAAGTGCTGCTGGCAGAACCGCGTGGCTTCTGTGCCGGTGTCGACCGTGCCATCGAGATCGTCGAACGTGCCATCAAGCGCTTCGGCGCGCCCATCTACGTGCGCCACGAGATCGTGCACAACACCTACGTCGTCAACGACCTGAAGGCCAAGGGGGCGATCTTCATCGAAGACCTGGCCGACGTGCCGCCTGGGGCGACCCTGGTGTTCAGCGCCCACGGCGTGAGCCAGGCCGTGCGGGCCGAGGCCGTGCAGCGTGGTTTCCAGGTCTTCGACGCCACCTGTCCGCTGGTGACCAAGGTGCACGTCGAAGTGGCCAAGCTGTCCAAGGAAGGCTTCGAATTCATCATGATCGGCCACAAGGGCCACCCCGAGGTCGAAGGCACCATGGGGCAGCTGAGCGAAGGCATCTACCTCGTCGAAGACACGGCCGACGTGCAGCACGTGCGCCCGCGCGGCGACAAGCTGGCGGTGGTGACGCAGACCACGCTGAGCGTGGATGACGCCGCGGAGATCCTGGCGGAGGTGAAACGCTGCTTTCCGCATGTGCGCGAACCCAAGAAGCAGGACATCTGCTACGCCACGCAGAACCGCCAGGACGCGGTGAAGGTGCTGGCCCCGGCCGTGGACGTCGTCATCGTCGTGGGCAGCCCCAGCAGCAGCAACAGCAACCGCCTGCAGGAACTGGCACAGCGCCTGGGCACGGCGGCCTACATGGTGGACGCCGCCGAAGACCTGCGCGCCGAGTGGTTCAACGGCCGCCGCCGCGTGGGCCTGACCGCGGGCGCCTCGGCGCCGGACATCCTGGTCAACCAGGTCATCGTGCGCCTGCGCGAGCTGGGTGCGGTCAGCGTGCGCAAGATGGAAGGCGTGGTCGAGGCCGTGCACTTCCCGTTGCCGCGTGGCCTGGGCGACCGCAGCATGGCGGCGCTGGCCACCGGTTCATCGCCGGCCTTCGCATCCGCGCCCGCGCCCGCATCCGTCGCCGATTCCCCCCGTCTGGACTGAGCTGCCTGCCCCATGATCGACATCAACCTGCTGCGCCGTGACCTGGACGCGGTCGTTGCACAACTGCAGCGGCGCAAGAACCCGCAATCCTTCCTGGACGTGGCGCGCTACAGCGCGCTGGAAGGCGAACGCAAGCAACTGCAGACCCAGACCGAACAGCTGCAGGCCCAGCGCAACGCGCTGAGCAAGCAGATCGGCCAGATCAAGTCGCAAGGCGGCGACACGGCCGCCGTGATGACCCAGGTGGCCGGCCTGGCCGACCAGCTGAAGGCCGGTGCCGACCGGCTGGAAGCGATCCAGGCCGAGCTGCAGGCCATGCTGATGCTGCTGCCCAACCTGCCGCAGCCGGGCGTGCCCGATGGTGCCGACGAACACGGCAACGTCGAAGTTCGCCGCTGGGCGCCGGGCGGCACCGACCCCGCGCCCCTGGGCTTCAAGCCGCAGGACCATGTCGACCTGGGTGCCTCGCTGGGCCTGGACTTCGAGACCGGGGCCCTGCTGTCGGGTTCGCGCTTCAGCCTGCTGCGCGGCCAGGTGGCACGCCTGCACCGCGCGCTGGCGCAGTTCATGCTGGACGTGCACACGCTGGAACACGGCTATACCGAGTGCTACACGCCCTACATCGTCAACCGTGAAGTGCTGGAAGGCACCGGGCAACTGCCGAAGCTGCGTGAAGACATGTTCTGGGTCACGCGGGGCGGCAGCGAAGACCAGCCCGAGCAGTACCTGATCCCCACGTCGGAAGTCCCGCTGACCAACACCGTGCGCGAACAGATCCTGGACCCGGCGCAACTGCCCATCAAGCTGACGGCGCACAGCCCTTGTTTCCGCAGCGAAGCCGGCAGCGGCGGGCGCGACATCCGCGGCCTGATCCGCCAGCACCAGTTCGACAAGGTCGAGATGGTGCAGATCGTCCAGCCCGAGCACAGCGACGCCGCCCTGCAGGAGATGGTGGGCCACGCCGAGGCCATCCTGAAGAAGCTGGAACTGCCCTACCGCCTGCTGGCGCTGTGCACCGGCGACATGGGTTTTGCCGCCGCCCGCACCTACGATTTGGAGGTGTGGCTTCCGGCGCAGGACACTTACCGCGAGATCAGTTCATGCAGCAACTGCGAGGCTTTCCAGTCGCGCCGTATGCAGGCCCGCTATCGCAATGCGCAGGGCAAGCCCGAGCTTCTGCACACCCTGAACGGCTCTGGCCTGGCCGTGGGCCGCACCCTGGTGGCGGTGCTGGAGAACCACCAGCGGGCTGATGGCTCGGTGCGCATTCCTGCCGCACTGCAGCCCTACATGGGCGGGGTGGCGGAACTGCGGCCGTGATGCGCTAAACTAGCGGGCTTCGCCGACCGCGAAAGCTT
Organism: Burkholderiales bacterium Ga0077543; assembly: GCA_001464055.1. Taxonomy (GTDB): domain Bacteria; phylum Pseudomonadota; class Gammaproteobacteria; order Burkholderiales; family Burkholderiaceae_C; genus Rubrivivax. The sequence goes on along the minus strand of LNET01000055.1, from coordinate 152,501 downwards.
CCAGCACATGCTGCTGGAGGGCAAACACCAGGAGAGGTGGCAGAGTGGTCGAATGTACCTGACTCGAAATCAGGCGTACCGCAAGGTACCGTGGGTTCGAATCCCACCCTCTCCGCCAGGACGCTCTATGAACACAGGGCGGTTCTGTCTGGCTACCCATCAAAGCACCCACCCAAGTGCGAACGTCGGGAGTCAGCCCAGCACCGCGAGCACAGCGGCATACCGCTTGCGCCCCGCGCGCACTGCCGCCCGGTTGTCCCGGACCTCGATGCGCTGCACCACACCCCGCAAGACGTGGAAGACGCGCATTCGTGGGTACTCTCGGCTGTACATGCCGCTGCGCTCCGGCTTGCCGCAGCCTGTCACTAACTCTCCGCTGAACCAGTCGGCCAGTATGGGCGCCGGGCCGTCGGGGAACAGCCAAGACAGGTCGCGCCTCTCGTCGTGTGAGTCGTCACTGGCCTCAGGCTGAACCGTCGCCTCCAGTTCGACGAGCCACAGCCTGCCGCCACGGATGGCCCAGGTGCCGAGGTAGCCGCGCCACAGCGCGGTAGAGAACCCGTGGAACAGCGCCATGCGCGCCTGCACGTCGGGCCGGTTGCACGACCCCAGCGGCAGCCCTTGGATGCTGTAGGTCCGCCCTAGGTAGCGCAGGGTTTCGCTGTGCTGCTGGGTCATCGTCGTGTGTGGGCGTCTTGACCAGTCCAGGGGCACTCTGGAGAGTCAGAGCGTGTCGTCCACGCTGCAGGCGCCGAACCTACGAGCGAGATAGCTGGCATCGGCGCAGGTCTGCTGGCACTCGCGCGGTGTTGGGGCATCGGGTTCGCTAAGGTCGCGGCAGCGTTTGGGGGTTGCGGCACGAATGAATCCCCGCTCCAGAATCTCCCGGCTCTTGGCATCCATCCCGGGCTTTACGTGACGGCTGTGGCAGCGCGCAAAGGCTGCTTCGTCGTGAATCCGAACTGTTGGCGTCTGTGGCGCGCCAAATGATTGGAAGTCTTTCAGCGGCGCAGCTGATGCCGCGCCCAGCAAACCGATTGCGGCCAAGGAAACTCCAAAGCGTGCGAACGTCGCGGTCCTGTTCTTCCGGCCTACGTTCTCAGGTGCAGGGCCGAAGCCTGCAAGGGCCAGTAGCCTCCTCATGCGGTGTGCTCCCTGTCAGGTCTGATTCACCGCTAGGCTAGCCGACTCTTCCGGGATCGTCCAGAACCCGCGGCAGGTGCAGGTGCGCTATGGCCGCGAGGGCAGCGCTGGTAGCGTCGTTGCCCGCGTGCTTGAGCATCAGCCCGTCCAGAAGGCCGTGGATGGTTGCCAGCGGGCCGCGCGGGTCTTCCTCTGCAGCTACCTCGCACACCACGGGCAGTGGCAGCCCAAGTGCCTTGTCCTGCGCCATGCGCTGCACCCATGCGGCTTTCAGAAGCAGTGGGCCGGTAGGGCCGTCGAGTGCGGCTTGCAGTTCGTCCAGGGTGATCGTCGAGTTCGTCATCGCGATGCCTCGTGGTGGTCTGGTTGGTGTCCACAGACGTGCAGACAATCTCGGTGCTAGCGAAAGATATACACGTGCTGGCAACGTGAGTTAACGCGTAAGACACTGCCGCAGCTGTAAGTGCAGCGTGGTTCAGTACGGCAGGTTGTGCGGTGCCAATGGCGTGGCGTCACCGCGCACGTGCAAGCCAGTATCCTGGCTGTTGCCTGTCAGGCGCGATTGCGAAGACGACAACCGCTTCTTGCTCGTTGCGGTAAACCACCGTGAACGGGAAGCCCTTGACCTTGGTCTTGCGCGTACCCGCCGGTCCTGGAGCCCCGCCATCTGGGAACCTTCGAATCAGCTGGAACGCAGCATTGGCAGCTTGCTTGAAGCGGCGCCCTGTTCCGGCGTGGCGAGACTCGTAGTACGAGACCTCATGGAGCAGCTCTTGTCGCGCTTCACCGCGCAGCAGCATGCGCTTCAAGGCGCCAGCTTCTCAGCTTCCGCCATCACGTCTTCAACGTCAAACAGTTCACCTTCGCCTTGCTCGTGAGCCTTGACGCGCCGTTCGATCTCAGCCGCCCACGCGGCCTCGACAGACGGGGAAGCCTTGTCTTCAAGCGATTCGAGTAACAAATCGAGCAGGCGGACTCGCTCTTCTGGTGCCAGTGATCGGCCTTCGGCGGCCAGCTGTTCGACGCGGTCAGGCATGGTTCGCTCCTGGGATTGCATCCAGTATACGGTGCAGATGACGGCGTACCGCGAACGTCTGTTCTGTGACGCCTAACGTTCGAGGTAACCTGCCCGCGGAGGCAGGCTTTGTAGGTCTAGTCTGTGATGATGCACCATGTGCCACAGACCGGGCTTACAAAGCCTGCCGTAGCGGGTCAGGTTGACCGAGGGGCCGCACTGTGCACTGGTGCTTGGCCGAATGGCGACGCACTGATTGCTTCCGTTTGTCAAGACGCTGCTTCATCAGTTTGAAACCTCCCCAAAATGGGCTCTATGCCGTTTCGTGTGGAACCCAACAGCCTTACCTGACGGCCGCAGCGGCGCTGAACGGGTGAGCGGGCAGATTCTTCAGGCGTGACAGCCGCAGGTAGGCTATGGCGATGAAGTTCTTGGCTGTGCGGCACCCGCGTGCCGCCCGCTTGGCCTGCTGAAGCTGCCCGTTCATCGATTCGACGAAGGCGTTGCTTCGGTGATCGAGCATGCCGCGCACGACGGCGTCGAAGCGATCCTTGATCGTGGCGGCCAGCTTCTTGAACGGCTCCAGGCGGCAGCGCCTGGCCCAGCTCGCCCAGGCCGCCAGGTCTGCGGCGGCCTTCATGGTGCTGTTGTGCTGGCGGGCACGCGCATACACCTCGCGCAGCGCCATGCGCAGCCGCCAGGCTCGCGCACTCTTGAGCGCCGAGTGCTGCAGCCAGTGCATCGCGTTGGTCTGCCCCATCGTCCAGCCGCTGGGGTTCTTGCGCATCGCCCACAGCAGGTTGCGTCGCGTCTTGGGGTCGGCACCCCGCAGCGCAGTGGCCACCTCTTCGGGCTCGACGCGCAGTTCCTCGCGCCGCACGTCATCCATCGCCTGGATGGCCATCGCGATAACGTGGAAGCGGTCGTAGCCGATGGCCGCCGCCGGCAGCGCCAGCGTGGTGCCCTTGGCATACGCCGCGCTCATGTCCATGCAGACGTGGCGCACTCCGGCCGGGTCACCCCCGTGCGCCTTCAGGTCCGCGGCAAAGTCCAGCACCGTCCGGTGATCTCGGCCCTCTGTTGCGAACAGCAGCCGCTTGGCATCCAGGTCGTGCACGACGGTGATGTAGTGCTGGCCACGGCGCAGGCTGGTCTCGTCGATGCCCACGATCTGCACGCCCTCGAAGCTCTCCAGCGCACGCGCTTGATCAACATAGAACTCGATGCGCCGCCACAGCTGCTTGTCCTTGCAGCGCAGCAGTGCGGCGGCTTGGCGCACCGGCAGCTCCCGGCACAGGGCCAGTGCCAGAGCCTCTAACGCAGCCGTGAAGCCCGAGCCCGGCCGCGCCCAAGGCACGCTGAGCTGGTTGGTCTTGCCGCAACCGCCGCAGGCGACGCGCGGGACGTCAGCGTGCAGCCAAGCCTCGAACTGGAAGAAGTCCAGGTGGCGCCAGGAGCGGCGCAGCCGGTCGTGTACGGGCTGCGAGCCTGCACCGCAAGCCGGGCAGCTGAGCAGCGCGCCGGAGCAGGTGACCTCGAAGTCGATGCGCTTCGTAGCCACATCCAGCTTGACGTCCTCAACCACCCACGGCGGTTGCAGGCCCAACGCGCTGGTGAACAGCGCCTCCACTCGAGCAACTTCTGCACTCAGCCCACCGGCGGCGCAGAAGTCGCTTCAGCCAAGCAACTCTACCGGCGGCGTCAGCGAGAGGGCCTTCGCCCGCTTCGCAAATCGTTGGTCAAATGTCGCGAAACCGGAAGCACGAGAACTGCGCGCAAGGTGGAGCGCATCCGCGAAATCGAGACCCTTGTCGAACGCATCGACCGCCACCAGAACCGCGTCACGCTCTTCGAGCGTGATGTGCTCAATGCTCGCCAGCGCACGCAAAACGCGGGAAACATCCCTCGCTGGCAGTTCGTAGAACCCGCGCATGACCCACTCCAGTTCAAGCAACACGGTCACCGAGACATACGATCGTTCGGCGAGCGCTGCGATGGCCGCGGGCCGTTGTCTGGCAGCCTGTGCATCGTCGGCATCATCGACGAAGAACCGCGCCAAGACGTTTGTGTCAAGGGCCCTCATGAATTGCCTCGCCGCGACCGGGTCAGCAGCGACGCAGGGTCGAAATCCTCCAGGCGGCGTGGAACACCGCGCGCTGGCGCCTTGACCATGCCCGCCATGTTGGACAGGTCGGCCGTCGCGACCGAACGAATGACGCGGAGCTTAAGCCCGTCCGACTCTTCCAGCACCTCGATCCTCGCGCCGGCACCCATGCCGAGGCGGCGCCTCATCTCTGCGGGCAACACAATCTGGCCTTTCGAGGAGACTAGCAGCGTCGGCATGTTGGTTTTCAGACTGACCAGCTAAGCTCCATCATAGTTCGGCTTACGTAGTAAGTCAATCCTCGACTGCCCTGTGCTCATCCCGATTCAAGGCGGTGCGCCTGGGGGTGCCCGATGTCAATGGTCAAGATCGCGCTTCGGCCGTCCGCTTTGCCGCGTCGAATCGGAGGGGACGAAGTCCCGGTCAGGGTCGAAAGGACCATTTCGCGGCTGGCGGGAGCGGTCGTTGGCCGAGCATGGTCGCGGTGTGCATGAACCTCCCGCGGGCCCTGCCGCGAACGAAGGTCAGGTTCCAAGGTACACCTGACATCCGTCCAGGAGGTCGGCCAACGTCAGGTATCGGCGCCCGCCGACATTCGCCCGCCAAATCCGAACGACAACAATCAGTCTGAAGCCGGCATCCATGGGCGGCTGGCCCGTCTGCAGCGGTCGCCGTGGTCGGCATTGTGCTCCCCGCTCCTGCATCGGTCGCGGTCTGCGGCATCCTCGAGCCCAGCTCGCTTTCGATTCCGGATGTCCCGTACGGATCCAGACACGCGAGGATTCCCGAACAATCAACCGGCTGCGCGGGCGGCGCCAAGCCGCGGCATTGCAGCGATCGCCAGGGTGCTGTCGTCAAATCGTCGCAGGCCGACGGGATCATGACCCGGTGATCCCAATTCCGCCCATCCGCGGCGATATGACTCTCCCTCCGACCGAAAGAGCCCCATGCGAGAGGCAGCGCCAGCGCCAAGGCGTCGCCGCTGGGTCGCCGGCTGGGTGGCAGCGCTTCTGCTGGCCGTGTTGGCTGCACTGGGCCCGCGGGGCGTCCAGCAAGCCGGCGACGTGCCAGCGGCGACGTCGCCCCTGCCCGCGGCGCTGGCCGCACTGCCCGAACATCTGGCGCGGCGAGAGCGCCAGGTGCCCAACCTCGTGCCAGGTACCGAAAAGCAGGTGGTGCTCGGCCCCGCTGGGCCGGTCCAGGTTGAGTGGGCTGTGGTCTACCTTCACGGCTTTTCGGCGAGCCGCCAGGAACTCGCTCCGCTGCCTGAGGACGTGGCGCGCGCTCTCGGTGCCCACTACTACGCCGCACGCCTGACCGGGCATGGCAGCGGCAGCGCGGCCATGGCCACCGGCAGCGTCGCCGCCTGGAAAGGCGACGCGCTCGAGGCGCTGGCCATCGGCCGCCGCCTGGGGCGCCGCGTGCTCGTGATCGGCGTGTCCACCGGTGCCGGCCTGGCCGCATGGCTCGCCCTGCAGCCCGAAGCCCGCGAAAACACCGCATGGGTGCTGGTGTCCCCCAACTTCGGCCTGCGCGACCGGAGCTCGGAAATCGTCAACGCACCCTGGGGCCCGATGCTGGCGCGTGCGATCGTCGGGCCGGAGTACCGCTTCGAGGCACGCAATGCAGAACACGGGCGCTACTGGACGACCGCCTACCCCACCTCGGCGCTGACACCGCTGATGGCCACCGTGCACCTGGCCCGCCGGCTGCCGCTGGAGGATTGGCGGGCGCCGGTGCTGATGCTGCTGTCGCCGCACGACCAGGTCATTGACTTTGGCGCGGCGCGACACGCCTTTGCGCGTCTGGGTGCAGCCCAAAAACAGCTGGTTGAGGTGGTCGATGCAGGCGACGCCTTGCAGCATGTGATAGCAGGGCAGATCCTGTCGCCACGGAACACGCCCGCGGTCACGGCCACAGTGCTGGGCTGGGTGCAGCGCTTGCCCGAAGGGCAGCGGTCGTCAGCTCAGCGCACGCACATACGGTGAACAGCCAATGAGGATTGGCTCTGCTGCCATCAGTATCACCGCGCGGCCGTCTCTGTGCGATCTGCGGCGCGACGCCGGTGGGCGATTCCTGCGACTCAGTGCGGGCTTGACCCATGTCGTCGACGAAGGGCAAGAGGATGCCGGGACGGTGGTGCTGGTGCACGGAGCGACCATCCCTCATTGGGAGTTCGACCGGCTCGTGCCGCCCCTGCGGGCGGCAGGGTTTCGGATCGTGCGCTTCGATCTATTCGGGCACGGACTCTCGGATCGCCCGGCGGTCGAGTATGACTTCGGTCTGTTCCTAGGCCAAGCGCTGGAGCTCGTTGACACCCTGCGAGCCACACGCCCGCTGACGATCTTCGGCCACTCCTTTGGGGCCGCCCTGGCGGCAGCGATCGCCAGCGAACGCCCGGGGCTCATTCAGCGGCTGGTACTGGTCGCACCCTTGCTCGACTTCATGGCGGGCGCATGGTGGCCGAAGGCCATCGCATTGCCGGGGGTCGGCGGCCCGTTCATGCGCTGGCTCGGCGTTCCAGCACTGGTGCGCCGGCGCAGACGAAGGTACGCCGCGATCGGCGCCGAAAGCCTGACCCCCCGGTTCATCGCCCAGGCCCGGGCATCAGGGTACGCCGAGGCACTGGCCTCGATGTTCGGGAACGGAACCCTCGGAAACCAGCACCAGCGATACCGGCGGCTGTGCGCCACACAGCACGAGATCGTCGTCGTGGCTGGCGCCGCGGATCTTGTGATTCCGCTCGGCGACATCGCTCGCGTTCGTGAGTTGCTGCCGCGGCACCGGTACCTGGAGATCGAAGATGCAGGACACAACGTGCTCCTGACGCACGCGGAGCTGGTGGCAGCGGCCATCGCGCCAAAGAACGTGGGCGCTGCGCAAGCGGGGCGCGCAGGCTTGTCGAACGCAAACCGATGATCACTTCAACGGTCCACGCCATGGGGCTGCTCCCGCAGGGCGGAACAATGTCGACTTCGGAGCAGCGCCCAGCACTCAGGCTGACGTTCGTGAACGGCCCTACTCGGACTGAACTTACGTGCGATGACCTGGCTGGCGGCTACGCAGCCGTTTGTGGCCACCTGGACTCGGCCATCATGGAGAGCTCTCCATAAGGGCCGTTACGCACAGCGCTCGATTATGTGCAGGCCGGGAGCACGGTCTGGCTGAGACCCGTATGAATGCTGGCGCGGCCGGGACTGACGGCTGTCGCGCGCTACTCATAACGTTTGTTGTCGTGTAAGGCGATGCGCAGGACGAACCATCTGAACGCGATGTTGCCGTTGGCGTCGGGACGACTGCATTGGTACGAGTTTGCTTGCGCTGGCACCGGCGTTCTCACCTCGACACGGCCGCGCATTTCCTGGGAGTTCGGCCCGATGGCAAGGCTGCGGGAGGTCTTGCAGCCGCCGGCAACAACGTACAGGTTTCCTCGCCTCTGTAGCGTCGGAGACCGAAGACACTATGGGCAGTATTCAAGCGATGAAAGAGAGTCTCGTACGAGGTAAATTCAGTCCCTGCGCTCGCCGAACTACTCATGACCGAGCGCTGTGCATAACGGCCAATACCGGACGTCCACGACGAACGGCTTCCGAGCAACCCGCTCAGATATCCTGCCGAGACCGCAGTAGTCTGCGGATTCAGCGCACCCAGCGACCTGGTGCAAGTCACCCCATAGCCTGAGCCGAGGACACCCGAATTGCAGCAAGACACGTGTTGGAACGCGTCCATCGACCGGCTCTATGACTCTGTTGGCCGCGAGGCTGAGCTCTCGATCGCTCTCGGCGAGTTCCGTCCCTTCTTCGACGCCCGTGGGGTTACCTTCCTGACCGTGGCGGACATGCGCAATCCGTCGACGTCGCACATTGGTTCGGTCGGGGTGTCGGAAGCTTCGCTGGTCGAATACCACAGCCACTTTGCCGCGCACGACGAGTGGGTGCTTGCGGCGTACCGGCAGGCTGCGCTGGGGGTCGGCTCCATCCACCGTGGTAGCGAGCTGGTGAGCCGCACGGCGCTTCGCCGCAGCTACTTCTGGAAGGAATTCCTGAGTCGCTATGGCGTTGCCGACATCCTGTCGGTGGTCGTAGAACTTGCGAAGGACCAGGGCCCGACGACCTTCCTCACCTTCCAGCGGCACGCAAATCAGAAGCCGTTTGCAGAACGGGAGGCAAGGCAGCTTGCGCTCCTTGCGCCGCACTTCCGGAATGTGCTGCGGCTGCATCGCCGCCTCGCGCCAGCACTGGCCCTCGGGGCCACACTCACCCAAGTCATCCAGCGGCTCGAGGTTCCTGTGCTGTTCGTTGCCGCTAACGAATGCGTCGTGGACACCAACCCCGCGGCAGCCAAGTCCCTCGCCGAGCCCAACGGTTGGCTCCGGGTTCAAGGCAGCCGGCTGCAGGCGCACACCTTGCGAGGCTGGATATCGTTGAGTGCGGCACTTTCATCCTTGCGGAGCAACCCCCACGGGAGTGTTGATCTGGATCTCGTGAACAGCACGGGCGGACGCCAGGGTGCTTGGCTCGCACTACGCGTCGTGCAGGGCGCGGCAACCGACCAAGTGGCCAAGTATCCCGCCCTGGCGGTTGCCACGTTGCAGCCGGGATCCCGAAACAAGGCGCAGGCCCTGCGCGACATCCATGGCCTCACGGCGACAGAGGCCCGCATCGCGCTGCAGATTGCCAGCGGCAAGACGGCGTCCGACATCGCATCTGACTCCGGCGTGGCCTTGACGACGATGCGAACGCATATCGCGTCGGCTTTGAGCAAACTGGGCCTGACCCGGCAAGCGCAGCTGGTTGGACGGGTCCTGACGGTCTAGCCCGGAAATTTCACCAGCGGCAGGTCGGCAGCCTGGTGCCGAAGCGCGTTTTCATAGGTATCTCACCCCCTATGGAAACCGAGGACTGCCGATGCCAAAGTGTACCGATCGGACCGTCGAATTTGGACGGGTTGGAAGGCGTGTGGTCCAGGCTGCATTCGATGGCGGCGACATCGTCAGTGACGGCGGCGTTTTGTTGCTCAAGCGGGTCGATGAACGCATTGGTCTGACCCGTGCGGCGGCCCTGGCGCTGGGTGACGAGCGGCGAGGTGCCAGCATCCAGCACGACGTGCGCAGCCTGTTGGCGCAGCGCATCTACGGTCTGTGCCTGGGCTGGTCGGACGTGTGCGACCACAACGTATTGCGCAGCGATCTGGTGATGCAAACGGCCGTGGGCCGCGCCGAGCCGCTGGCCAGTGCGCCCACGCTCAGCCGCCTGGAGACAGCTGCCACGGCCGAACATGCTGCGGCGCTGCACGACGTGCTGATGCAGCAGTTCATCGCCAGCCGCACCAAGGCGCCGAAGGAGCTGGTGCTCGATGTCGATGCCACCCATGTGCCGCGGCATGGCCAGCAAGAGCGCGGCCACTTCCACGCCTACTACGACAACTAATGCTACTTGCCGCTGTACGTCTTCGCCGGGCAGGACCTGCTGGCCTGCGTGCTGCGCCCCAGCGACCGGGACCCGGCCAGCGTGGTCAGTGCGCTGATCAACCGCTTGCTGGTGCCGCTGCGCCGGGCGTGACCCAAGACGAAGATCATCGTGCGTGCCGATGCGGGCTTTTGCCGAGCGCGCGTGCTGCAGCGCCTGGAGCGCTGGCGCGTGAGCTACATCATCGGGCTGCAGAAGAACTCGCGCCTGAACGATCAGGTAGCACTGGCAGAACTGGCGCTGGCCGAGCAGTTCTCTGCCAGGCGCAGCAAGCAACGGATGTTCGGCGAGTTCCAGTACGCGGCCCACACCTGGGACAAGGAGCGTCGCGTCATCGCGCGGCTAGAGCACGGAGAGCAAGGCGTCAACCCGCGCTTCATCGTCACCGACCTGCTGGGATCGCCCAAGGCTCTGTACGAGCGCCGGTACTGCGCCCGCGGCGAAGCCGAGAACCGCATCAAGGAAGCGCAACTCGACCTGTTCGGCTGGCGTGCGAGTTGCCACCGCTTCCAGGCCAACCAGCTGCGGCTGCTGCTGGCGGCGCTGGCGTACACCTTGATGATCAACCTGCGCCGACTGGCGCTGCAAGGCACCGAGCTGGCGCAGGCCTGCACCGCCACCATCCGCACCAGGCTGCTGAAGATCGGCGCGGCTGTGCTGCGCAACACCCGCCGCGTGCGGGTGTTGCTGGCATTGGCGCATCCGATGAAGCACGTCTTCCTTGCGGCTGCCGGCGCCCTCAGCCCATAGCAACCCATCCAGTGCCTGGCCCGCGCGTTGATCCCAACACGGCCCGCATCCCAAGCCGGGGAAGGGGGAATCACGTCCGTCTGCGCGCCATCAACAACGTCGAACGCGGTAAACACCCCCAACGCCCCTTCAGTTCGTCATTAGAAGCACCAGATCAACGTCGCGAACCCATCCACTACGCTGCTCGTGAAATATCCAGGCTAGTGCTCTCCCCTCGACTGGGTGTCGCCTCATAAATCCTGATGGCGCAATCTGGCGCAACTGCGCCGAGCATCCGCGCAGTGTCGAATTCGGAGCTGGCCATGCGCCCATCCACACCCCGCCGCTACGCAGCCCGTGTAGCGACACGTTCCCTGGCCCGTATTCCAGCCCGTTCGCGCCGCCACGCGCTGGCCCTTGCTGCGGCTGCACTGCTGGCCGCACCGGCCAGCGCCGAGGTGGTGGTGGTGGGGCCCTGGTACGCCAGCCCGGAGTTCCAGGGTCCGCTGAGCGGCCCCAACCTGCTGTTGCCCCAGACGCGGCTTTTTTTGGGTGACAACGGCTCTGGTGGCATGACCGCCAACGCGGGCTCGCAAGTGCAACTGGCGGGGCTTTGGGTGGGCGTCAAAACCGGCGAGGGCGCGGTCACGCTGGACGGGCCGGGCACTGTCATGTCCCTGCATGGCGACGGACACTCGCCCCGGCTGGAGATCGGCAACTGGCGGACGGGCTCGCTGACGGTACGCAACGGGGCTGTACTCAACGGTCGCGCCGATTCGACGAGCTGTATGGTGGGCAGACGCTTGTGCCACGCCGTTGTTGGCGCTGCTGCCGGATCGACCGGGCAACTCAATGTCATCGGCGCCGGCAGCGAGGCCTATTTCCTGAGCAGCTTTCAGGTGGGCGCGACCTATCTGAGCAACGGCTTCGGCGCAGCAGGCGGCCTGACGCGGGCTGGCGTGCTTGTGATGAATGGCGGCTTGCTGCGCACTGAAGAGGCGGTGGCCGGACTTGTCTTCGGCGGTGCGTTTTCCAGCGGCACCGAACGTGTGGAGGCCAGCCTCGCCGTTGTCGGCCCGAATTCGCGCTGGATCGTTGATCCACGCACCGTCAACGAAGGTGGCAACGTCATCGGTGCCTTTGTGGACCTGGCGCAAGGCCCGCGCTCCACCGTGGCGTTTGATGTGGTCGGCGGCGGCCGCTTTGAAGTGATCAACTCCCCAGGGGGCCAGTACGGCGGCAACCTCGGCGGGCGGGGCACCTTCAACGGCCTGGTCAGCGGCCCGGGCTCGGCCGTGGTGGTGTCGGGCGACCTCGACAAAGGCTACCTCAACCTGGGTGCCGGGGGCGGCCACTCGATGCTGAATGTCAACGACCGCGCCCTGCTGAGCACCACCACGCAGACGCTTAACGTCGGTTTCGACCGCGGCACCGGCACGCTGGTGGTGTCCGGCCAGAACACGCGCCTGGAAGCACCAAATTCAATCACCCGCGTGGGCAGTGGCGGCACCGGCACGCTGCGGCTGGAAGGCGGCGCCACGGGCGCGCTGCGCATCCTGGAAGTCGGCTACGTCTGGCTGGACAGCGCTCGCGGCAACGGCAGCGTGGTGGTCGACGGCCCGGGCACGCGGCTGACGGTGAGCGACGCCGCACACACACGCCTGACGGCAGGCGACTGGGGTACGGGAAGCATCACCGTCAGCGGCGGCGCCAAGCTGGATGCACCCTGCCCGGCCGGGGGCTGCCTGACGATCGTCGGCCACACAGCGGGCTCGAGCGGGCGGCTCACCGTCACCGGCGTCGGCAGCGAACTGGTGAGCCCCGCCGACTTGTGGGTGGGTTCGCTGAAGCTCTTCACCCAAGCGGTCGATGGCTTCACGCTCGGCACACCCGGTGGCACCACGCACGCGCGGGTCGAGGTGCTGAACGGCGGCACGCTGCGCACACCCTGGGTCAACGTCGGCTCGCAGGAACGGCCCGAGACGGCGACCGGCGGCGAGCGCAGCTTTTCCGAGATGGTGGTCAGCGGCGCGGGTTCGCTGTGGAGCATTGCTACCACGGGCGCGCGTTCGGCCGAGTTCCGCACCGGCTGGAGCCCACGCGCCAGTTCCACGCTGGAGGTGTCGCTGGGCGGCGCCATGCGGCTCGATTCTGCGCAGGGCGGCAGCGCCTTCTTCCTGGGCTTGCAGGGCGGCAGCGACACGGCCACTGTGCGCGACGCAGGTTCGCGGCTGGACATCGTGGGCGATGTGGCCGGTGTCATCGTCGGCCGCCAGGCCGGCAGCTCGCGCCTGGTGGTGCGCGACGGGGCGGCCATGGCGCTCGACGGCCGCAACAGCAGCTTCTTCAGCATCGGCGATCCCGGCGGCTCGGGCGCGGTGGCGGTGCTCAGCGGTGCCACCGTCAACGCCGGACGGCAGGTGACCGTGGGTGCCGGCGGCACAGGAAGTTTGCTGGTGGCGGGCGCAGGCAGCGTGTTCAGCCTGGACGCGCGTGGCGGTGTGGTGAATGAAATCGCGGTCGCTGTCGGTGCCGCGGGCAGCGGGCGGCTGGAGGTGACGAGCGGTGGCACCGTATCGAGCCACCGATTGAGGGTGGGCGAACCCGGCGGTGTGGGCCCAGGGGGCCGCGTGGTGGTTGATGGCACGGGCTCGACGTTGCGGCTGGATGCGCCGGACCGGGCTCGGCTGTCAGCGTGGAACGGCGAGCTGACGGTGTCGGGCGGCGCCCGGCTCACCGACGCGGTGGGTGGCGTGGTGGCGCCGTGCAACGTGGGATCGTTCTGCGAGGTGGCGCTGGCCGACAAAGCCGGCGCGCGTTCGGTCTTCACCGTCACGGACCCAGGGTCAATGGCGTCGCTGTCCTACAACTTCATCATGGGCGGCAGCTATGCGGACAGCGCTGCGCAGGCCGGGCTGTTGACCCGATCAACCTTGAACGTGCTGGACGGGGCGACGCTGCACACGGGCCACGCGGCGCTGGGCATTGGCGCCGGCGGCGCATTCGCCAACGGCGCCGAGCGCGCCGAGGTTGCTGTCACCGTGAGCGGCGCGGGATCGGCGTGGTTGATCGGCGCCACCCCGGGTCAAACCTGGACCTCGCTGAGCACCGGCTTGCAGCCCAACGGCGGCCTCAGCGGCGCCAACACCAGCACGCAGCTGCGCATCGACCAAGGCGGCCTGCTGCGCCTGCAAGGCGCGCCCACCGGGTTGGCCTACTTGGGCCTGGGCGAAACCGGCGGCACGCACCAGCTGGTGGTGCACGGCGCGGGCTCGAGGCTGGAGTTCACGGGCACGCCCTTGGCGGACCTGACGGTGGGGCGCAGTGGCGCGCAATCGGCCTTGCGCGTGGAAGCCGGCGCCGCCGTGCTGGGTGCGCGCGCGCTCACCCTCGGGGCTGGCAGCGGCACGCAGGGCAGGCTGGTCATCGACGGGGCGGGCAGTCTGTTGCGTTTGACGGGAACTGATGCCGTGTCCGCCAGCGCCAGCGTGGGCATGCAAGGCGGCAGCGGCAGCCTGGCCATCACCGGCGGCGGCGCGCTTGAGCTGCGCGGCGCAACCTTCCAGTTTCTGGCAATGGGCCAGGCAGGCGGCGCCTTTGCCGGGTCGCAAGGCAGCCTTCAGGTCCATGGTGCAGGCAGCCGGCTGGACTACCTGGTGCCGGTGCCGACCACCGGATCGGCCAATGCCGCCTTGCAGGTGGGCACGGGGGGCACGGGCAGTGCGGAAGTCAGCAGTGGTGGTCGCGTGCGCATGGCCATGGATGGCATCGGCGCTGCGGGCAACACGGTGTCGGGGCAGCTGACGATTGGTGTGGGCAGCCCGACGACGGGCGTCACCGGCTCGGGCACGATGACGATTCGCGGGCTGGATTCGCTCGTCGACATCGCCATGCCCAACTCTTTTGTGACAGTGGGCCAGGGCACCGGCAACCCCAATGGCATCGGTGGCACGGGGGTGCTGAACATCGTGTCCGGCGGCGAGCTGCGCTCGACCATGCTGCGCCTGGGCCACCTCAACAACGGCATCGGCACCTTGGCCATGAATGCGGGCACCGTCACGCTGGGCGCCAGCCTGGCCAACTCACCCGCGCCGCAGAACGGGCCCTTCATGACCGTGGGCAGCAACACGGGCAGTTTGGGCACCGCCGGCCTGGGCGCCAACAGCCGGCTGATCCTGTCTGCGCCCGCCGGCTCAACGGCCACACTGCACATCGCCAGCAACGGCGGCACGGGGGTGATAGCGGTCAACGGCGGGTCCACAGTGCAGCTGAACGCTGATGCGGGCCTGGCCCGGGCCAGCATCGGCCGTGTTGGATCGGGCCTGGCCACCTTCAGCGGTACCGGCACCACCTTATCGGTGCCCGGCGGGCAGGTGCTGGTGGGCGAATTTACGAACGGCATGGGCATCTTGCGCGTCGAAGACGGCGCGGAAGTCAGCGCCGCCTACATCGGCGTCGGCTCCACACCCGGCGCCGACGGTGGCGTTGGCCAGTTCATCGTCAACGGCTCCAGCATCGTCAGGGCCACCACCATCGAGATCGGCGCGCGCGGCTTCGTCGGCGGCAGCGGCACGCTAGTGGGCAACGTCATCAACCGCGGTGTCTTCAACCCCGGCAACTCGCCGGGCACGATGACCATCGACGGGTCCTTTAGCAACGCTGCAGGCGGCCGGCTGGTGCTGGAGGTCGAGTCCGACGGCAACGGTGGCTTTGTAACCGACCGGTTGGTTTTTGCTGGCGCTGTACCCGACCTGGCCGGCGTGCAGGTGAGCTTCAGCTTCCTGGGCGACACCAACCCGCTGGCTTTCCTGAGCGCCGGGCTGTTCGACATCGGCAACTTCCTGCGTGTGGGCGAAACTCCCCTGGCGCCGGCCTTGCTGGCCGGCGCCAGCTACAGCGCCAGCAGCAGTGCTTACCAAATCACCAACTTCAGCTACAGCCCGCAGGCCGGTGCCAGTTTTGTGGCCACGCCCGTGCCAGAACCGGCAACCTGGTTGTTGTGGGCCGTGGCCGGGCTGGCCGCATGGCGCTGGCGCCAATCAAGCGCTTGAGGGTGTAAGGCTCAGCGCGCCGTGCGCGGGCACCTAGTGTCCAGTCGCAGAGATGCGCTTCGCGATTCTCTCGATCTTTTGAAGGATTGAATCGGCGGTCGCGACCCACTGGAAAAGCGAGGCGTCAGCGTTGTAGCGCTGCACGAACTGATCGATTTGTTGCTTGAGTTGGCGCACGCTGGTGAACGTCTTGGGGTTCGGTATCTGAAGTGTCCATTTGTCCTCGCATTTGTTCGTGGACACAAGCATCCTGGGCAGGCCCTCAGGATTCAATGTGACTTGGCCGGACGGGTACACGTCATGCCCCGAAAAGCCCGTGAACCGTCGCCGCCGGAAGCTCGCCGTCTGGTCAAGACCGGGCGCTGGAGCGTGGGCGTCGTCGAAGGCCTCGCGCTCCAGGTGACGGGCCTTGCACGGAACTGGGTGCCCAGCCTGTCGATCGCCGGCAAGCAGCGTGAGATGGACCTGGGCAGCTACCCCATAGTGACCCCGGCCGGTGCGCGAGAGAAGGCGCGGGCGTTTCGCCTTCTGATCGACCGCGGTGGCGACCCCATGGCAAAGCGCCTGGCCGCCATCAGCGCTGCGGCGGCCCAGCGCAGCACGCTGAAGACCTGCGCCTACCCCGTGCTGGGTCAGCTGCTGCTGCGCTACATCACGCCCGCCCACGTCATCCAGGCCAACGAGCCGATCTGGACGACCAAGCCAGAAACCGCCAAGCGGGTTCGGTCACTGATCGAGCTGGATCTTCGCGGTGGGAGCTCAACAAAGAACGAACAAGGGTACCATGTACAGAATTCGCGCGACTTCCACCGGAGGGTCTCATGGCTATTGCCGCTGCCGATGTGGCGCCGTTGACCCAAGCTCGTGCCAACCTGTCAGAACTGGCAGACCAGGTCAAAGCCGGTGCCGAGAAGATCATCACCAAGAACGGCGAGAGCTATGTGGCGTTGATTGACTCCGATCGCTTGGACTACTACCACCGCCTGGAGCGCGAGCGCATCCATCTCCTGTTGCTCGACGAGGTCGGGCGCGGCCTGGAGGATGTCGCTGCAGGGCGTACCCGCGATGCGCGAAAGGCTCTCACCGACCTCAAGCGGTCGGCCAAGCTTGGTGTGGCAGGCTCACGCAAAACGCGCTGACCCGTGGCGATTCCCAAGGCGACTGTACGGTTCACGGCCAACTTCGAGCGTAACCTGGCCCAGCTCGGCACCTGCTGCTTTACGTGGTCAGCGCAGCTGCCGAAGGCGACAAGGCCCCTGAAATAGTCCACCTGCTATCGATCAAACACCACCGTCAGCTTTCGTTCGAATTCGACGGACTCTGGCAAGCCAACAAGGGGGACTCGGCGTGACGCGCCGGGACCACCCACAGTGAACAAGTCAGAGGAATGAATGGCGCGTACAGCAGCAGCGGCTGCGTTGCGTATGCCGACGGCGGTTGATCCGGCCGGCGCCAGCACACGGCATCAGCATGCCCCTGGCAAGCCCCAGAATTGCCACCCGGTCGCACCCCTGCGCCGAACACGATCCCGCACCGACCCTGCCAACCCATGCCGCTCCGCATCCTGCTGCTGGAAGACGAACAGGCCATCGCCGACACATTGCTGTACGCGTTGCAGAGTGAAGGATTCGAAGTCCAGCACCTGCGGCTGGCGCGAGACGCGCTGGCGGCCTTTGCGCAGCAGCAGCCCGCGCTGGCCATCCTGGACGTGGGCTTGCCCGACGGCAATGGCTTCGACGTCTGCCGCGCGATGCGCCAGACCAGCGACCTGCCCATCATCTTCTTGACCGCACGGTCCGAGGAAATCGACCGCGTCCTGGGGCTGGAATTGGGTGCCGACGACTATGTCAGCAAGCCTTTCTCACCGCGCGAGGTGTGCGCCCGCGTGCGGGCCATCCTCCGGCGCAGCGCCGGCCCGGTGCAGGCCTGCCCCGTGTTGCGGCTGGACGAGGGCTCCCAACGCATCCACGGTGCCGTTGGTCCGCTGCCGCTGACGCGCTACGAATACCGGCTGCTCGCCACGCTGCTGCGGCGTCCGCAACGCATCTTCTCGCGCAGCGAACTGATGAGCCTGGTGTGGGAAGACGCCCCCGAGACCTCCGATCGCACGGTGGACGCCCACGTCAAGCTGTTGCGCGCCAAGCTGCGTGACGCCGGTCTGGCGGGCGAAATGATCCAGACCCACCGGCACATGGGCTATTCGCTGCGCGTCTGAGATGCGCATCGGCTTGCGATTGCTGCTGGGCTTCTTCCTGGTGCTGGGGCTGGCGCTGTTCGTGGTGCTGCGGGTGTTCGTGGAAGAGGTCAAGCCCGGCACACGGCTCGCCATGGAAGACAGCCTGGTGGACACGGCCTACAGCCTGGCCTTGCTGGCCGCCCCCGACCTGAAAGCCGGCGTCATCGCCAGCGGGAGCTTTGCGCAGGCCCTCGACGGACTGGCGCAAGCCCGTCCACGAGCTTCGCTCTGGGGCTTCAGCAAGACCCGGATCGATACGCACATCAGCGTCACCGACGCGCGCGGCATCGTCGTCTTCGACACCCGCCAGGGGGCCATCGGCCAGGACCACTCGCGCTGGAATGACGTCTACCGCACGCTGCGCGGCGAATACGGCGCGCGTTCCACCGCGGTCAGCCCCGACCAGCCCGACAACACCGTGATGCACGTCGCCGCGCCCATTCTCGACGGCACGCGCATCGTCGGTGTGCTGACCGTGTCGCGGCCCAACCAGACGCTGGAGCCCTACATTGCGCGCAGTCGCCAGCGCATCCTCAACGCCTCCTGGGTCTTGCTGGGCGTGACGCTGTGCATCGGTGGCCTGTTCACCTGGTGGATGGCCAGTTCCCTGCATCGCCTGCAGGCTTATGCCTCGGCCGTGGCCAGCGGTGAACGCGCACAGCCACCCCGCATGGGCCGCTTCAGCGGCAACACCGAGTTCAGCGATCTGGCCCAGGCCGTGGAACGCATGCGCCTGAAGCTGGAGGACAAGGCCTATGTCGAAACCTATGTGCACACGCTGACGCACGAGCTGAAAAGCCCTCTGGCCGCCATCAGGGGTGCGGCCGAGCTGCTTCAGGAACCCTTGCCCGAGCCGGACCGCCAGCGATTTGCCACCAACATCCAGCGGCAGACCGAGCGGCTGCAGCATCTCATCGACCAGCTGCTGCGGCTGGCTTCGGTGGAACAGATGCGCCAGTTGACGGACCTGGAGGAACTGGACCTGGCGGTGCTCACCCGCGAACTGCTGCAGGGGCTGGAGCCCCGCTTGCGCGGCAGGAACCTTCAGGTGGTCGACGAAATGCTCGGCGCCGGCACCGTCCGCGGCAACCGCTTCCTGATGACGCAGGCGCTGCACAACCTGCTGGACAACGCGATCGACTTCTCGCCCAAGGGCGGGCATCTGGTGCTGGGCTTGAAGCGCGATGCCGGCTGGGTCACATGGTCGGTTCTGGACCAGGGACCGGGTGTCCCCGACTACGCCCTGGGCCGCATCTTCGAGCGCTTCTACTCGCTGCCGCGCGGCGATACGCAGGACCGCAGTTCGGGCCTGGGCCTGTGCATGGTCCAGGAGGTCGGCGCACTGCATGGTGGCGTGGTGACGGTGGAAAACGTCTGCGCGGCCACCCCGTTGCCCGCCGGCGGTCCAGCCGCCGTGACGGGCTGCAAAGCCGCCTTGCGCTTGCCCGCCTCGCCCGCCAAGGCCTGACCGCGAGCTGCCGCCGGTTGCTGGCCGCGGGCAGCTGGACGCCGGCCAATTTCACGCTCGTTTCACATCGGCTGCCCCGCGGTTGCGCGCGCGTTCTCAAGAATGGGGCCATCCCAGCCAACCTGACCGGAGCCCGCCAGTGACCCGACACCCCTTGCTGAGCAAGATGCTGATCATCGGCCTGTTGATGCTGATGCTGGCCCTGGCGCTGGCGCTGGTGCGCAGTGTCGTCGCCGAACGCAGCGCCTATCGCGCTGCCGCCACCGACGAAGTTGCAGCGGCCCATGCCGGCGCGCAGACCCTCAGCGGCCCGGTGATCTGGCTGCCCTACACGGAGACCAGCGTTCGCGTGGTCAAGGTGGACGGCGACAAGGGCCCGCGCATGCACGAGGAGACCGTGACCGAGCAGCGGGTGGCAGTGCAGTTTCCCAAGCTGATGGACACGCGCAGCGAACTGGCCACCGAGCAGCGCCTGCGCGGCATCTTTCCGGTCACGGTCTACACCAGTCGGCACCGCAGCACCGGTCGCTTCGTCTGGAGCGAGATCGTGCCCCGTTCCCCCGGCGGCCGTATCGCGCTCGGGCAGCCGCTGCTGCTGATGGGTGTCAGCGATGCCCGCGGCCTGCTCAGCGCGCCGCAGGTGCGTGTGGCCGGCCAGCAGCTGGTGATGGCGCGCGCGCCGGCGCAGGCCCCGCTGCCGCTGGCCGCCGGCCTGGACCCCGCCCTGCTGCGCCCCGGCGCAGTGCTCGACCTGGAGTTGCAGTTCGAGCTTGCCGGCACGGGTGGCATCGGCTGGGTGCCGCTGGCCGACGAGAACAGCGTCACGCTGGTGTCGGCGTGGCCGCATCCGAGCTTCAGGGGCAACTTCCTGCCGCGCACGCGCAGCGTCGGGGACACCGGCTTCGAAGCGCACTGGCGCGTGCCAGCGCTGTCCACCCGGGCCCAGGCACAGTTCGTCGAGAGAGGGGATGCCCGGCCCGAGCTGGAGCAGTTTTCAGTGGCGCTGGCCGATCCAGTGGACGTCTACCGTTTGGCCGAGCGGGCAGCCAAGTACGGTCTGCTGTTCATCGTGCTCACCTTTGCGGCCTTCTTCGTGCTGGAAATGGTGCGGCGTTGGCGCATCCATCCCATGCAGTACCTGATGATCGGCGCCGCACTCGTGCTGTTCTTCCTGCTGCTGTTGTCGATCGCGGAACAGCTGGGCTTTGCGACGGCCTACGCGCTGGCGAGCGCTGCCTGCATCTCGCTGCTTGCGTACTACTTGCGCTACGTGCTGGGCGGCTGGCGACCCAGCCTGGCCACGAGCAGCCTGCTGGTGGCACTGTACGGCGTGCTCTACGGCATCCTGATGTCCGAAGACAACGCCTTGCTGATGGGATCGATGCTGCTGTTTGGCGTGTTGGCGGCGATCATGGTGGCCACGCGCAAGATCGACTGGTACCACGTGGTGCCGGCTGATCGGCAGGTGGCAGCTGCAGTCGCGCGGGAAGCCAGGCCGGCCAGCGGGTCTGTCGCCTGACGGGTGAGCGGGTCGTTCGGCTGGCGACCCGCCGTTGCACGCGCCGGAATCCTCTGCCACTGCGCCGGCATGGCCAGGTCGCCAACCGAAGCTACCGTGCAGGGGTTGCGGCCTGGGGCGGACTGCGAATGACCGTTCGCGAATGGGTGCGGTCTTTTGGGTTTGGCCGGCGAATGTCGGCGGGCACCGATGCCTCACCTTCACCGACCTTCCGGAGGACTGTCAGTTGCCCCCCGTAACTGACCTGCGCTGGCACCAATGCTCGCAGCAGCGCCCGATCCGCGGCGCTGGCGTTCGGTCAATGACCGGTTCCCATGATGGAGCTCCATCGATCTGGTGGCGCCGCGCGGCCGCCATGGTGCCTGCGCCGAAGGAGATACCGGATGTCCATCATCGACATCGTTGGACCTGCTGCGTTGGACCGATATCTAGGAAAGTGCCGGCGGGCATGAACGTCAGTTTCACGCCGCCGATCGAGGAGTTGATCCGATCCGAGGTGGCTTCGGGCCTGTGGGCCCCTGCCAGTGAAGTCCCGCGCGAGGGGCTGTGCCTGATGGACGAACAAGACCGCATGCGAACTGCCAGGCTGGACCAGCTCCGCGACGACATTCCCACAAGGTATGGGCGCGCAGCCAGCCAGCCCTGTCGTGCTGAGAAAGCCCAGCGCTCAGGCCGCGCCCGGCGCGCTCGCAGGCCCGCGTAGCCGGCGATGCCAAGCGTCCCCGCCGCCCGCTGGCGGCGGCTGACATCATCGACATCTGGGCCGACATCGCCAAAGACAGCGTGGGCTGCGTTGTCATCCGCTCGGGCAATACCTGATCTTCGACGTGCCTGTCCATGACGGCCGTCTACCGCTGCCCGCTCGCCTTGTTGGCCTCACACAACGACGAGCCTTCCCTCATGGGTTTGTCACCGGTCGCCGATAGCGTCCAGCCCGCACCTTGCGCCTTCGCAAAGTCAGTGCGCTCGCTTTCACTCCAGGTTCCTCACTCAATATGAAACATCACAAAACGCGCGTGGCCTCGGCTGCCTTGGCTGTGCTTTGCACCGCGCACATCGCGCAGGCGCAGGTAGGCCAGCAACAATCGGTCGTGATCACCGGAGTGGCCGGCAGCCTAGAAAGCTCTTTGAGCCAAAAAAAGAGCGCGATCAAGTTCATTGAGGCCATCACGGCGGAAGACATTGCCAAGTTCCCCGACCTGAACCTGTCGGAGTCTCTGCAGCGCGTTCCTGGCATCACGCTGGAGCGCAACAACGTCGGCGACGGATCAGCCATCAACCTGCGCGGTCTAGGCCCGCAATTCACGCGGGTCACCGTGAACGGCATGGAAGGGGTGTCTGCCGGCACCGACAACAACTTCGGCAACTCGAACGGCAGCCGCGGATTCAACTTCGAGATCCTTCCGTCTGAACTGTTCAGCAATGTCGTCATCAACAAATCATTCGACGTTTCGCAGGTTGAAGGTGGCCTGGCGGGCGTCGTCGAACTCGAAAGTCTTCGTCCTCTGGACCAGCGCGGCTTGAAGTTCGTGGTTTCGCAGAAAGCCAACTACAGCAGTAAGTCCGGCGAGTTCGATCCGCGCACCACTCTGGCCTTCAGCAACAACTGGGATCGCGTGTTCGGTCTCGCCGCCACGCTGAACATCGCCGACACCCGCTACCGATCCGACTCGGCACAAGGTGGCAGCTATCGACCTTTCGCCGCCGTCAACACCGGCACGCGGGCCAGCGACACGGTGCGTGCCGCCGACGTCGCCAACGGTCCGCGCTATATCTACTTCGACGACCAGCGCGAGACTGTGGGCGCCACGACCACTGCGCAATGGCGCCCTTCGCGTGAATTCGAAGTGACTGCGAACCTTCTTTACGGAAAGCTTTCAAGTGATCGCAACATCACGCGCGACGATGCCGCCACCGAAAGCGGCGTCAACGCCCCGCTGTCGACGACCATCAGTAACGGCCTCATCACCGCCGGGCAGTTCACCGGAGTGCAACAGCGTGTGGGCACCAATCACCTGACCACCGAAGAAGTCTTGCGCCAGACCACGGTCGAGGCCATTTGGCGTCCGTCGCCGTCATGGACCATCAAGCCTTTCCTGGGTGCCGCCGAGCGCAAGGCTGAGCGCACCTGGGACCTGTATTCGTTCCGTTTGGCGAACAACGGTGTCTTTGATCCAGGCGTGGTTTCGTACAACATTCGTGGCGACCACCTCGACTTCAGTTCGACTGCGACAGATTTTTCGAACAATCCGGGCGCCTTTCTGTTCAACGTGTTCGTGTTCCGACCATCCACCGACACCGACACGGAGCGCACCGGGAAGCTCGACTTCGAGAAGCAGTTCGCCACAGACGCTGGCCTGACCGGCATCAAGTTCGGCCTGCGGAGCAGTGAGCACGAGAAAGATACGGTACTCAGCCAGTACCGCATCAATCGCGCTGCCGGCGTGGCGACGACAACGCCGCCGTCCTTGGGCAGCGTGTTCGGCAACGTCGACTTCAAGGTCCAGGGTGGCGGCAGCGCCATTCCCTCCAGCCTGCTGATTGTCGACCCCGGCAGAGTCAATGGCGTGTTCATGCCCAACGGCATGCCGGTGGCCGGCACGGTTCGCGGCGACCTGACGGCGTTCGGCGCGCAGCAAACCTACAACATCCAGGAGAAAACGCAGAACGTTTACGTCTCAGGCCAGTTCGGCATGGGCAACGCGACCTTTGATGCCGGTTTGCGTTACGTGCGCACCGAGCAAACGTCCAGTGGCTTCGCGGTCGAGAATGCCAACCTGCCGACACAGCGCATCTCGCCCGTCAGCTTCAGCAACACCTACTCCAAGCTGTTGCCGGCGGCGAACCTGCGCTACGAGTTGTCTTCGAACTTGCTGGTACGCGGTGCTTACTCGCGTTCACTCACTCGCCCCGATCTGAACCAACTGGCGCCGTCAGAAACCGTGCGCGGCATCGACCAGAGCGGTGGCACGGGCTCGCGTGGCAACCCATCGCTGCAGCCTTACACGGCCAACAACTTCGATGTCGGCGTCGAGTGGTATCCGGCGAAGGCCGCCTCGGTGGGCTTCGCGCTGTTCAGGAAAGACATCGATGGCTTCATCGACACGACGACCTTCACCGAAACACGCAGTTTCCCTCGCCAGGCCGATGGCGTCATCGTTTCCGGGCCCATCGTCTTCACACAGCCGGTGAACGGCGTCAGTGCCAAGGTCAATGGCGTTGAACTCAGCATCCAGTCGCCGTTCAGCTTCCTTCCGCAGGCCTGGATGAAGAACCTGGGGGGTATTTTCAACTACACCTACACGAAGAGCTCGGCCGACTTTGCAGTGTTGGGCGATGTGCGCAGCAGTGGCTTGCCGGGCTTGTCGAAAAACAGCTACAACGCGTCGATGTACTACGACGACGGCGTCTTCGATGGCCGCATTTCCTACGCTTGGCGCAGCAAGTACCTGGCGCAGTTCAGCGACGATTTCGGTGTGCCACGTTTTCGCGACGCTTACGGCCAGGTCGACCTGACTGCCAGCTACAAGCTGAACAAGAACTTGACGCTGCAACTCGACGTTTTGAACCTGACGCGTTCACAGTTCGTCGATCAGTCCTCGTCCAAGCATTACCCCTACGGCGTGATCGATCTGGATAGGCGCATCGTGTTGGGCTTGCGTTACGCACTCTGAACCTCGGAGCAGGAAGGGCAGTGGCGCGGGAACGCGCCATTTGCATCCGTGGACACCTTGTGGCTGGAGTGCGTATGCGTCAAGCCTTGGCTGTGATGCTGTTGGTCTGGGTCTGGGTCGAGGTGCGAGCGATGCCTCTGCTTCCGCTGGGCCCAGCCGACACACCGCAATATGTTGTTGAAGAAGCGATATCGCCTGGGGTCACGCATTACCGCGTCCAGCGAGGCCGCACAGGCTTGAACGCGGCTTCGGCGCCGACGGGTACACCGGCTGAGAGCGGTCCTTGGGTGCTGCATCTGGTGACCATCGATCCCGCTTTGAGTCGGGGACGGCTGGCTCTGTTGTTGCCAGATGTCGCCGACGCGCCCCGTCAGCCGACCTCTGCGCTGCAACGCGCTGCGAGCAGCGTCGTGACAATCAACGGTGGGTTCTTCGTTGAACGCGACGCGGACGGTTTTCCCGGGCAGGCTGCCGGCTTGTCGCTCTCTGCAGGCCGGGTGAACAGCGCCCCGATCAACGGTCGACCGGTTCTGGAACTGCGGGGCGGTGCGATTTCGATCTGGCCTCAGATCGATTGGACTGCCGAACTGATTTGGTCGAACGGACAGCGGATGCCGGTCGATGGCATCAACCGAAAGGTCGGTCTGGTTCGCAACTGCGGCCGCGACATCGACGACCCGCCCCAGCATGACCACACCTGTCGGTACGCCGATGACCTGGTGTATTTCCCGCCTGACAGCCGATACAAGCTTGCGGAACACGATGCAGCGCGCTTTGCGATCGGCCCGGCTGGGTTGGTTCGCGAGCTTCGCATCGACGAAAGGCCGAGCGCGGCCGATGCCTTGCTGGTCAGTAGTGCGTCCAGTTCCCGAACGAGCCTCATGCGGCAGTACGTGGCCGAACTCCTGCGCGCAGCTTTTTCCGTGCACAGCCGCACCGTACGCACGGACGATGGCGCGTCTTTCTGGATCAATGGCGGGCCTACTTTGCTTCTACGCGGCCATGCGGTGCGCGAGGAAACCCGCGAAGGATGGGGACTGACGGCTGCGGACGGCCCCCAGCGGGCACGCGTGCTGTTCGATTGGGTGCATCGACCTCATCCCCGCACGGCGGTTGGGGTGCGCCCAGACGGTGTGATCCTGCTGCTGGTGGCCGACGGGCGCAGGCCAGGCGTGTCAGCAGGACTGACCATCGAAGAGTTGCGACGCGTGATGGCGGCCCTGGGGGCAGAGGACGCGTTGAACCTGGACGGCGGTGGGTCGACCACGATGGTCATTGGCGGCCGCGTCGTCAATCAGCCCAGCGACGCCACCGGTGAGCGACGTGTCGGTGATGCGATCGGCCTCGTTTTGGAGTGACTTCCGGGCTGGGGCCCTCCGCGGTGTGGCTGCCACCAGCGGGTGCCTGTGTGCGGGTCTGGCCGGCGGCTTCGTGGTGTCGGTATCCAGTCGCCGAATTTCTCCGTCTTTCCAAAGACCGTCGCCATGGCCTCAGGTCAGGCAGCCGCGGGTGTCGACCGCCCAGATCGACTCGACCACGCCATGCGCCAGCCCACCGCGGACGCCGATGGTCCAGTCGTGCAGGTTGACGGTCGGGTCGCAATGGCCGGGGATCAGCCAGACCGTGTCACCGATGTTCGGCAGGGGTGGACGGCGTCCATCCTCCTGCGCGACCGGGGTCAGGATGCCGTGTTCGTCGCCTCCGTTGCGGAACTCGAACGCGCCCTGCCAGACCCGGGGCATGCCTGAATCGATCGCATGTGATTTGTGCCCGGCATCGACGACGGCATGCGCTGCGCCGACGCTCATCACCTGCGACTTCACGAACAGCGCATGCTCGAAAGCCAGGTGGCCGACACCCTGCAGCCGTGGGGCCAGATGGTTGTCTGCATAGTCGCGGTCCATGAAGACGTAGCTGCCACACTGCAGTTCACCCCAGACGCCGCTGGCCGCTTCCAGCTCGAAGGTGCCGGTGCCCGCGCCAGTGACCAGCAGGCACGGCACGCCGACCTGCGCCAGGCTGGCCTGCGCGATGCGCACCAGCGCGGCTGCGTGTTCGATCGCCGCCAGGCGTTCGGCAGGTATTCGCAGGTGCTGCGCCCCGCCGTGATAGGCCTGCAGACCTGCAAAACGCAGCCCGTGCGACTCGACCCGGAGCGCCAGTTCGCCGGCCGAAGACGGGGCGATGCCGCACCGGCCCTGTCCGACATCGATCTCGACAAAGACATCCGCCTGGGTGCCTTGTGCCTTCAGGGCGGCAGCCAGGCGGTCGATGCCCGTGCGCGAATCGACAGCGATCGACAGCCGGACGCGACCTGCCAGCGCTGCCACCCGTGCGAGCTTGGCCACATCGACGATCTCGTTGCTGATGTAGATGTCCGGCACGCCGCGTTCTGCCAGTGCTTCGGCTTCGCTCAGCTTCTGAACGCAGACGCCCACGGCCCCCGCTGCCATCTGCAGTTTTGCGATGGCTGCGCTCTTGTGGGTCTTGGCGTGCGGGCGCAGGCGCAGGCCTCGCTCACCGGCGAAAGCCGCCAGCGCGGCCAGGTTGCGCTCCATCGCGTCGAGATCGATGACGAGCGCCGGCGTGTCGATGGCGGCGACGGGATCGCCTGGCTTGGCCGGCGCGTACTTGCTTGCTGGGTGAGTCATGAAGTCGACTTTATGCCAGCTCATTCGGGGACGGTGTCCAGCCACAGCAGCAGGTCATCGGTGAAGCCTCGGGTTGCGGTGAGCGTCAGGCTGACCGTGTGCCATCCGCCTGCCTCCACGACCACCGCCAGGTCATGGTCCCAGTCCATGCCGTCGTCGACACGACCGTGTGTGCTGGGGAAGGTCTGCCAGGCCCAGTCGAGCACTTGGGCGACCTCGGCCATGACCGCCGCATGCTCGGCACCGGCGGTCGATGCGATCGCTTCCAGGCAGCAGATGTCGGCATCGACTTCACCGATGTCGAAGCTCAGATACTTCATCCGCATGCGGGCTTTTCCACAGCCAGCCGCGCGTCAGAGCGACGGAAATCGCATTGCGCCTTGCGCGGGCAACTTGGCCATGCAGGTGCTGAACAGCGGGCTGTTGAGCCAGCCGGCCAGCCAGGCCCGTACCGAGGGCAGGTCCTGCGCTGCAAACCATCCCGGGTCGACCGCGGCGAACTGGCGAACGAAGGGCATCACGGCCAAGTCGGTGGCGCAGGGCGTGGCGCCTCCGAGGAAGGGCTCGCTGTGCAGCCGGGCCTCCAGCGGTTTCAGCAGCACATCCAGCGCCTTGTCGCGGTGTGCTTCCGGCGTGATGGACCCACCGGCCTGGCGCTGGGGGTACTTGCAGCCGTCCAGGTGGCGCTTGAAGTCGCCGTCGTTGCGCTGCAGCAGGTCCAGATTGGCGGGTGACTGTGCGCGTGCCCACCAGCCCTGCGCATCGGGCGCAGCCCATGCCCAGCGCATGATGTCCCAGCTTTCTTCGATCACGCTGCCATCGGGCAAATGCAGCACGGGGACGGTGGCCTTGGGGGACAAGGCCAGCAAGCTGGGCGGCTTGTCGCGCAAGCTCACCTCCACTGCCTCGAAGACCCGCCCAGCCTGCAGCAGCGCCATGCGTGCGCGCATGGCATAAGGGCATCGGCGAAAGGTGTAGAGCCGCGGCAACTGCGGGTTCGGCGGGGCGGGTGGTGCTTGCGGTGTCAAGGTCGATGCTGGAATGGGGCGCGGCTGTGCGGCCGCAGTCGTCAAGCTGGACCGGTTCCCGGGTCGGTGCAGGCAGGTTAAACCAAGTGGCTGGTTGTTCACGGGCGCCATGACTGCCAGCGCACCCACCACTGCCGGCATGAAGTCGCGCCGCCGCAGCGGCAGCCAGGGTTTCAGGCCGTGCCGCTGCAGCGCCATGTTGCCCTGTTCGCCCAGTTCGCCCAGTTCGCCAAACCCTATGATGACGACCTTCTGGCCCGCCTGGACAGCCCTGTGCTTCATGGGCGAGCAGGCGGCGACGCTCGCGCACAAGCATCGAAGCGACAAGGCCAGGCCGACCGCGGCAAGAATTCGCAATCACTCCCCCCATGACGCCGCCACCACCCAGCCCGATGAAGGCCCACGAGCCGGATCCGTCTTCGCCGGACCCTCTGGCTCCGCGCACCGCTGCGCAGGTCGTGGTCGTCGGCGCCGGCTTGTCGGGCCTGGTGGTCGCGCGGCGGCTGGAGCGGCTGGGCCTGGGCGTCACGCTGCTGGAGGCCCGCGAGCGTGTCGGCGGGCGTGTCTTCGGTGTGGCTGCAGCAGATGGCGCGCACCGCTTCGACCTCGGCCCGGCTTGGGTGTGGCCGGAAGTCAACCCGCGCACGGCCGAATTGCTGAACACGCTGGGTCTGGTGCTGTTCGGCCAGCATGGGCGCGGCGCAGGTCTGGTCGAGTCGTCCTCGCAGGCCCTGCGCCGGCACGCCACCGGCTTCGCCCAACAGCCCCCCTCGATGCGCGTGGTCGGCGGCACCGCGCGCCTCACAGACAGCTTGCGGGCGCAGCTGGTGCGGACGCAGGTCTTGCCGGGCACCAGCGTGCGTGGGCTGGTCTCGGGTCCGGATGGCACGGTCAGTGTCGAATTCGAGCGTGCCGGAAAGGCCGGGTGCCTGGTGGCGTCTTCGGTGTGCCTGGCCTTGCCGCCCAGGCTGGCCGCGACCCTCCGCTGGTCGCCAGCATTGCCGCTTGAACTGTCGCAGCGCTGGGCCGACGCCCCCACCTGGATGGCTGGCCACGCCAAGCTGGTGGCGCTGTACACCACACCGTTCTGGCGCATGGCGGGTCTGTCGGGCAGCGCCGTCAGCCAGGCGGGGCCCCTGGCTGAAGTGCACGACGCCAGTGACGCCGAGGGCAGGCATTGCGCGCTTTTCGGATTCCTGGGCGTTCCTGCGGCCTGGCGTCGGCGCGTGGGCCGGCAGGCCCTGATCGACGCCTCGGTGGCACAGCTGGGCCGGCTGTTCGGTGCCCGGGCACTGGCGCCACAGGCGGTGCACTTGCAGGACTGGGCGGAAGAAGCCGAAACCGCCACGCCCGCCGACGCGTCGCCAACCCCGGCGCATCCCGCCCCGATGTCCACGATCTTGCCTGCACCCTGGCGCGGCCGCGTCCATCTGGCAGGCAGCGAGTTCGCGCCGGAATTCCCGGGCTACATCGAAGGCGCCGTGCTTGCCGCCGAGCGGGCCGTCGATGCGCTGCAGGCGCAACTCGGATCCGACGGCAAGCGCTTCGGCCCGGGGCAGGGCACCGTCCCCGGCCTGGGCTGACCAGCGCAGGATGGCCATGCCCGCGGCTTCCGTTTCCCGCGCCGCTGCGTGGATGTCCGGCTGGTTGATGCTGATGGTGGTCATTGCGGTGGCCGGCCGGGAAGCCACGCGCGAGCTGTCGGTGTTCCAGGTGATGCTGCTGCGCTCGGTGCTGGGCCTGTTGATGCTGTGGCCGCTCATCCGGGCCGCCGGAGGCATCCAGGCCATGAAAACGCAGCGCTTGCCGGAGCATGTGGCGCGCAACGTGGTGCATTACGCGGCCCAGTACGGCTGGTTCGCCGCGCTCATGCTGATTCCGCTGGCCCAGTTGGTGGCGCTCGAGTTCACGATGCCCATCTGGTCGGCCGCGCTGGCGGTGGTTTTCCTCGGCGAGCGCATGAACCGCTGGAAGGTGCTGGCTGTTGTGCTGGGCCTGGCGGGGGTGGCGGTGATCGTGCGGCCTGCAGCCACCGGACTGAACCCGGGTCAGCTGATTGCACTGGCAGCGGCGGTGGGCTTCGCGGTGTCGGTGGTGATGGTCAAGTCGCTGACCCGCACCGACACGGCGCTCCAGCTCAGCTTCTGGATGCTGGTGGTGCAGACCGTGATCGGCCTGGTGCCAGCGTTGCTGGTCTGGCAGTGGCCGTCGGCCCAGGCGTGGGGCTGGGTGGTGGTCGTGGCGTTCTGCGGCACGTTCTCTCATTACTGCTTCGCCCGCGCAATGCAACATGCCGACGCCACTGTGGTGGTGCCGATGGACTTCCTGCGCGTGCCGCTGACCGCAGCGGTGGGCTGGGCGGTGTATGCCGAGCGGGTGGACCTGTTCACCGCATTGGGCGTCGCCCTGATCCTGGCGGGAAACCTGCTGAACCTTCGGCGCGCAAACCCGGTGCGCTGAGCGATCACGGTCCAGCGTCCTGGGGCCCGACCCCTGAGCCGTTGACGAGGCCAAAGGCGGCGCCAGCGCCTGGCCAGGACCGGAGGGTTCCCGCCGAACCTCCGACAGCTGACTTCGATCCGCTGGAATCCTGGCCGGTCGACTTGTTTCGGCGGCGCGGTTCGCAGTAACCTCGCGCCAGAACACCTACGAAAGCGGATCCCCCAATGCGCATGTTTCCCAGGTTCTTGATGACGGCGACCCTCATCGCCACGGCGATGACGGCAGCCGCACCGGCAGCAG
The DNA here is from genome assembly GCA_001464055.1 of Burkholderiales bacterium Ga0077543. Taxonomy (GTDB): domain Bacteria; phylum Pseudomonadota; class Gammaproteobacteria; order Burkholderiales; family Burkholderiaceae_C; genus Rubrivivax. The sequence continues at coordinate 121,673 of LNET01000055.1, read as the reverse complement.
CTCAGTACCCGACCAAGCCGCTGCGCATGGTCGTGCCCTTCCCCGCCGGCGGCGCTACCGACACCATCGCGCGCGTCATCGCGGCGCCCTTGTCGCAGGTCCTGGGCCAACAGGTCATCGTCGACAACAAGCCGGGCGCCGACGGCGCCATCGCCGGTGATGCCGTGGCCAAGGCGGCGCCCGATGGCTACACCATCTTCCTGGCCACCAGCAGCGCGCTGTCGGCCGTGCCGACGATGCGCAAGCAGCCGCCCTACGACCCGGTGACGGCCTTCACGCCGATCACCAAGATCGGCACCTTTTCGTACTTCCTGTTTGCCCATCCGTCGGTGCCGGGGCGCAACGTGGGCGAACTCATCGAATACATCCGCGCCAACCCCGGCAAGGTGAACTACGCAGGCGCCACCACGGCTGGCGTGATGGCGGCCGTCGAACTGTCGGGCTTCGCCAAGCTCGACATGGTGCGCATTCCCTACAAGGGTGAGGGCCCGGCCACGCTGGACCTGGTCAGTGGCCGCGTGCAGCTGATGTTCGCCACGCCGACCAACGCGCTGCCGGCGGCCAAGGACGGTCGGTTGAAGGTGCTGGCCGCGCTATCGCCCAAGCGCAGCCCGCTGTCGCCCGACACCCCCACCATGGTCGAGGCCGGCGCACCGAACCTGTCCATCGTGCCCTGGGGTGGGTTCGTTGGCCCCGCTGGCATGTCGCCGGAGATCGTGGCGCGCCTGAATCGCGAGATCACTGCCATCCTGGCCCGTCCCGAGGTGCGTGAACAGATCGAGCGTCAGGCCGTCGAGGTACAGAGTTCCACGCCGGCAGAACTGGGCGCCCACGTCAAGGAACAGCTCGGCATGTGGCGCAAGGCGGTGGCCGACAGCGGCCTGGTCGTGGAGTGAGCGTGAGGGTGCAAGGGGCCACGCCGGCCCAGTCCACCGGCGCGACTCAATACCCGAGCGCCAGGCCGTCCTTGCGGTGGTCCGATCCGCCGAGCAGCGTGCCCCGATCCCAGTCGATGTGGATGGCCTGAGCGCCACCAATGGCGTAGGTCGGCGTCTCGATGCCGTAGCCGCGGGCGCGCAAGGCATCGCCCAGGGTCTCCAGCAGCCGGCCCTCGATCTCCAGGCTGGCAGTGCCCGGCAGCGGGAACAGCCGCGGCAGCGCGATGGCGCTCTGCAGGTCCAGGCCGTGGTCGAAGAGGCGCGACAGGAAGTGCGCCTGGCCGGTGGCCTGGTACTGCCCACCCATCACCCCGAAGCTCATGCTCACCCGACCGTTTTCGGCCACCATGGCCGGGATGATGGTGTGCATGGGCCGCTTGCCCGGGCCGATGGCGTTGGGATGACCTTCCTGCAGCGAGAAGCCTTCGCCGCGGTTCTGCAGCAGCACGCCCGAGCGCGGCGACATCAGCCCGCTGCCGTAGTGCCAGAACAGTGAGTTGATGAAGCTCACCGCGTTGCGGTCCTTGTCCACCACCGAGATGTAGACGGTGTCCCGGTGCATCGCGCCGCCGCCGCCGAAATCGGGCAGATCGGCGGCAGCGCCTGACGGGTCGATACGCGCCGCCAACTGGTCGAGCAGGCGGTCCGACAGCATGTATTTCACGTCGACGCCGGCCATCGCGGGGTCGGCGAGCCAGGCGTCGCGCGCTGCATAGGCCAGGCGCGAGGCCTCGATCACCAGGTGCAGTTGGCCGAGGGCCAGCGGGTCGCCCTGGATGTCGAAGCGCGAGAGGATGCCCAGGATCATGAGCGCGATCACGCCCTGCCCGTTGGGCGGGCATTCGTAGACGGTTCGTCCGCGGTAGTCCAGGCTGATCGGCGTCACGTATTCACCCGCGGCCCCGGCGAAGTCCTGCAGGGTGTGCACGCCACCCTGCGCCCGCAGGTGGGCGACGATATCTTCCGCAATCGGCCCCTGGTAGAAGGCGCGCGCGCCGTCCCGGCCGATCGCCTCCAGCGTGTTGGCCAGCAGCGGTTGATGCTGGATCTCGCCGACACCGGGTGCCCGGCCGTCGACCAGGAAAGTGGCACGTGCCGTGGGGTCACGCTGCAGCAGCGACTGTTCCTCAGCGAGGTCGAAGGCCACGCGCGGCGTGATCGCGTAGCCCTGCCGCGCCATCGCGATGGCGGGCGCAAGGATTTCCGACATCGGCAGCCGCCCGTGGTCGGCCACCAGTCGGCACCAGGCGTCCACCGCGCCCGGTACCGTCACGGCCAGCGGCGAGTGCCGCTCGATGCGCGTGACACCCGCCGCGCGCAGCGCCGCCAGCGACACACCGGCCGGCGTGCGGCCCGAGCCGTTGTAGGCACGGATGTCGGTGCTGCCTTGCACTGAGACCATCGCGAAGCAGTCGCCGCCGACGCCGGTCGACCCGGCCTCGACGACACACTGCACGGCGCAGGCCGCCACGGCCGCGTCGATGGCGTGTCCGCCGGCCTTCAGGATCTCGACGGCAGTGAGCGTGGCCGCCGCATGCGAGGTGGCAGCCATGCCGTGGCGGGCCACGGCCAGCGATCGGCCCGGGAGTTCGAAGTTGCGCATGAGCGAGTTCCGTGATGCTGTAGACGGATGGGAAGAGGCCGGTTTGTCCATCCTTGGGCGACGAGGCGGCGGCCGACCCGCCGCGCCTGAGTCGTTCGCGAGGTACTGCACGATGTTCCGGCGCATAGAGGCTCCGTCGGAGCCGATGCGGACCAGCCTGACGCTGCCGCCGTGCATGTCCACCGCGCGCCACGCAATGTACAGCCCCAGGCGATTGCTCCTGCTCTTGCTCTTGCCCCTGTGATCTCCCGCGGGCCCGGCTGGACTTCGAGTCGGAGGCCAAGGCGGAGAACGCCCGGCCGAGGCCGAAGCTCTACAAGGCCGGTCGGGTCAAGGGCACGCGCGAGATCGTCGTGAGGCCAAACTACGTCATGGTCTACCGCGTCATAGGCGATGTGGTCGACGGACTGCGGGTGCTGCACGCGGCCCGGCAGTGGCCATGGCGATGCTAGACCGGAAGTCCCGGCCAGGAGCTGCCGGTTGCGGCAGTCAGTTCACGGGCTGTCTGCTGAGTTCGTGCAAGTGCGGCGCTTGCCTCACAGGGATTTGCCGCGAATGTAGCGGTACTCTTGGGTCTGACCGGCGTAGCCCCAAGAGTCAGCATGGACCTCCTGAATGACAACATAGCTGGCGGGAGCAAGTTCTCCGAGAGCCGCCGTCATTCCTAAGAACACCTTCTCAACGTAGTCCGCCTTCTCGCTCTTCGTATTCGTGCCTTCCGTGACCTTGATCTCGAGGTAGAAGCTGACTTGTCGGGACTCGCTGAGTGGCTGCGCACCAACAAACCACGACTGCCCTGGAGTCGTTGATATGGCTACCGCCGTCAGTTCTCGCTTCTTGCCAAGTGCCTCAGCGGTCAGCGAAGTGAGCAGCAGAGCGACTTCGGCCTGGCTCTCAGGACTGAGTGGCGATGAGACGTTCAGATCGAGGTATGGCATGGCTGGACTCCGAAGGTGTGTGATGTGAGACCTTTCGAGCGGGCGGCGGTGTGCTTGACATCGACCAAATCCACAGCTCGAAACTCAAGCTCCGCTGCCCAAGACTTCGTTGGGCTCGACACGCTGCGGCGCAACGTCCGCAGCGGACGCCGCACAAAGCGTGTCACACCGCGCCAGGCCGCGTCGATCGCCGCTTGTCGCAACCGAACGGCGTCCTTCTTCGCCTGCTCTCTCAGCATCGCGTACTGCTCGGGTGTGAGCGTGTGAATTGGCGATTCGGTATTCATCGTTTCTCCTGGGTCGGCGGGTGGCTGAACTCTAGGCAGCACCCACCGAGCGCGAAACAGCGTGCTCCTCAAAAGCGTTTTGCGCCCGCTGCAAGATCCCACCGCGTACCATGCCGCCATGGATGGGCTGGCATTCGATGAACTGAAGTTGTTTGCGCGTGTGGCGGCACTCGGCACACTGTCAGCGGTGGCGCGCGAGCGCAATGTGCCAGTGAGCCAGGTGTCGCGCGCGCTGTCGCGACTGGAGAAGACCTGCGGGGCACGTTTGCTTCACCGTTCGACGCATGGCCTAGCGCTGACGGCCGAAGGCGAAACCTTCCTCGACTACTGCCAGCGCATCGCCATCACGCTGGAGGGCTTGGAAGCCGACTTCGCACACAAGGCGCAAGAAGCCAGCGGTCTGGTGCGCGTGGCGGCGAGCACGGTGGTCGCTCAGTACCTGCTGCTGCCGAGCCTGCCCAGGCTGAACCAGCGCCACCCGCAGCTGCGGATCGAACTCGATGTCAGCGACCGCCTGGTGGACATGGCGCGCGATGGCATCGACATCGCGATCCGAAGCGGCAACGACTTCGCCGACACGATGGTGACGCGACGCATCGGGACACTTGGCCGCGGTCTGTACGCTGCGCCGTCGTATGCCGCGATCGCCGGGCTGCCGATGCACCCCGGCGAGCTGCACGCGCATCGCCTGGTCGCGAACAGCGCAGCCACGCAGCTAAACCGGTGGCGCTTCGTCGTGGACGACAAGCCGCTGACGCTGTCGATCGAGGGCTTCTGGCGCAGCAGCGATACCGGCATGGCGGCCAACATGGTGCTGGAAGGGCTGGGCATCGGCCGCTTGGCTACGTTGGTGGCGGAGCCGCTGGTGGCGCAGCAGCGCCTGGTTCGCGTACTGCCCGAAATGATTGATGAAGAGCCGGTGCCGATTTACGCCGTAACCGCGAGTGCGCGCCAGCGCCTGCCAAAGATCCGCGCCTGCATCGACTACTGGGCCGAGTGGATCGGCCGGGCACTGCCTGGCGCTACAACTGCGCCGAATCCAGCGCCGCGATCGATAGCGAGGCGATGAGTCGCGGTGATTCGGCGCCGAATAGCGTTAACGAGCCCCGTCACATCGTGTTGGTTAGACGTGGCCACAAGGCGGCGAAGATCTTCAGCTCGCCGGCTCTGCAGTTGCGCGGATGCGAGGGTCCACCTTCGCGAGCCTCAGTACGGATTTCACGGGCCGCTTTTGGGGCGCGAGTTCCCGGCAACGCATGTCGTTGATGGGTCGGCAGTGACCTGTCGATCCAAGGATGAGCAGTCGTTCGACCTGGCCGTGACGAGGTTTGACGTAGGTTGAAGGGTCTGCGCCCCCTGCCGCCACCGCATCGCTGGCAAAGTCAGCAGTACCCCTGAAAGCGGCCTGAGGTGGCGCCACCCGGTGCGAGCCCGAACGACTGCAAGATGTCCGAGACCGTGAGTTCGAGGGCTGGCGGCGACCGGCACGACCCGCTGCGTACCGGCCCGTTTCCCGGCAGGTGCGAATCCCACCGGGCAGTGTTCGCTCGGGCCGGCGGCAGTCGGCGACACTTCGAGCCATGCAACCCAAGCTGCCGCACCGCAGGTCGTCGCCCGTCGATACGCACCTCTTCACCCTGCCCAACGGCGTTCGCGCTCTGGTCATCCAGCAGCCCTGGCGCCAGTCGGTCAACCTGAGCGTCTTCATCCGCGCTGGCAGCCTGCATGAATCCAGGCGCCTGAACGGCATCAGCCATGTCGTCGAACACATGGCGTTCAAGGGCACGCACACGCGCGACTGCCAACGCATCAACCTGGACGCCGAGCTCCTGGGCGCCGAAGTCAACGCCCATACCGACAAGGACCACACCGCCTTCCACATCGACGGCATGGCCGAGAACCTGCCGGCCTTCGTCGCCCAGCTGGCCGACATCGTCCTGAACAGTGTGTTTCCCGAGGCCGAGCTGGAACGTGAGCGTCAGGTGATCCTGCACGAGTTCACCGAATTCGACGAAGACCCGTCGCACATGGCCTTCAGTCTCTTCGACCGGGCCTGCTATGGCCAGCATCCGGCTGGCCAGCCCGTCATCGGCAACCGCGCCAACCTCCGTCGCATCACGCGGGCCGACCTTCTGGCCTATGTGACCCAGCGGTACATCGCCAACCAGGTCGTGGTGGCGGTGGCCGGACCCGTCGACCCTGAGGCTTTCACGCGCCAGGTCGAGACCCACTTCGGCGCCATGCCCGCTGGCGAAGCCCCGGCGCTGGTGGAACCGACCTGGCTGGGGGGCCTGAAGCTGCGCCGCATGGCCGGCAGCTCGCAGTGCCACAGCGTGCTGGGCTTTGCAGCTCCGCCGCTGCACGACCCCGCGCACCTGCGGTGGACGGTGGCTGCGGCGCTGCTGGGCGAGGGCATGAGTTCGCCGCTGCTCGATCAGATCCGCGAGCGTCGCGGCCTGGCCTACTACACCGCCTGCTCGGCCGACATCGGACCCTTGACGGGACAGTTCGTCGTCGAGGCTGCCACCGCGCCCGAGCAGGCCAGCGAGTACCTGACCGAAGTTGCGCAGCTGCTGCGGCAGCAAGCCGCAGGCACCGACGCGGTGGGCCTGCAACGTGCACGCAACCAGCTGGCGGTGCGGGCACTGCGTGCGCTGGAGCAGCCGACACGAAGGCTGGAAGCGGCCGCTCAGGACGTGTTCGTCTTCGGTCGCCCTCGCGACATCGCCGATCACATCGACAGTTTGCAGGCCGTGACACCTGAGGCTGTACGTGCTGCATTCGCCACGATGCTCGCCAGCCCTGTGGCGATGGCCTTGGCGGGAAGCGTGCCGGCCGCTGCACGCATGCAAGCCGAAAGCTTGTTCAACCAGGCCGTCGTCGAGCACTGAAAAGATTCAGCTCGCTGACCATCCTGTGATTTGTGCGCGTGTCCTCAACGCACCACGATGCGGAACTCGGCCCGATCGAGCCTTCCTTTGGTGATGGGCCCGAAGATGGCCGCCACCTCGTCGAAGGTCTTGAGCTTCAGCGCATCGAAGTCTCCCCAGCGCAAGGCGGCGGGCACGCTGGTGTAGATCTCGTTGGGCGTGGTGAAGCAGGCCACGGACTGCGTGTTGCCGGCCTGGGCGCGCACGGTGATGGGGGCGGTGCCGGGCAGGGTCAGGGGCCGGCCAGCCAGTACCCGCGGGTCGCGCGTGAAGCGGTTCGGGAAGATGCGGCGCAGCACCTGGGCCGCGTCCTGGTGGTAGCAGTAGAGGTAGCCGTTCATCGCCGGGGTGACCTGGAATCGCACGGCTTCCCCGGGAGCGAAACTGGGCTGGGTGGGCAGCAGGCTCAGCCTGGCTGGTCCGGGCAACGCCGCCGGCTGCGGCGCTGGCGGCGCAGCGCGTGCGGGCCGCGGCCCGGGCGCGCGCGCAGGGGAAGGGGCGGGCGCGGCAGCCACCGCGGCCGCGGCTGGCTGCGCAGCCGGCGCGGTGTCGCTGGCGAAAGGCGTGGGTGGTGCCGGCGGGAACGGCCGGTGCAGGAAGTCGCTGAAAAAGGGCAGGTCGACGAAGTCGAGTTCGGCGAAGCCCGAGGCGCGGCGGTAGGCGGCGATCGCCTGGCGCAATGCCGGCGAGACCTGGCCGTCGACCGGGCCGTCGTAGAAGCCCCGGTTGCGCAGTTGCTCCTGGAAGTAGGGCACGAGTTCGCCGCCGCGCTCCATGCCGATGAACCAGTCCTCGATCTCGCGCTTGACGTCGGGGTTGTCCGGGCCCACACCCAGGCAGGTCCAGTAGGGCAGCTTCAGCAGCCGGCCAAAGACTTCGATGGCCGACATCTCGACCATGTTGCGCAAGGCCTGCGCCGTGCCGTCGGTGCGCTGGAAGCTGGTGCTGAAGTTGATCCCGATCTTGCGCATGGTGGCCTGCGAATCCACGGCATCGCCTTCACGTGCAATCACCACCAGGTTCTTGGACGAGACGCCCGGCAGCAGGTTCAGGTTGCGGGTGTCGACCATGCTGACGTCGAAGCCCAGCACATTGAACTGCCGGCTGCGCGAAACACCGGCAGAAAGCAGCGGTTCCAGCGCCAGGCCCAGGTCGCCCTGGCGCCGCAGCACACCCTCGTCCAGTTGCGAAACGGAGCCGCGCATGTTGAAGCGCGGCACGGCGCCGAAGGGTCCGCTCTGGCGGGCGTTGGCCAGGAAGGCCACCACGTTGTTGGCGTCCTGGCCGAAGGTGTTCAGTTGCACCGCGCGGCTGCGCCGGGTCATGTCGGAAATCGCCGAAACCATCATGTCGCGCGTGTTGGCGCTGACCTTCTTCGTCGAATCGGCCAGGTCTTCCATGATCACGCTGACGTCGAAGACGTTGTAGCGCAGGAAGGTCTCGTCCATGCAGCGCAGGCCTTCGGTGAAGTCGGTGACGTTGCGCACTGGCGTGGTCGACACGCGGCCGCTAGCCGCCTGCGCCACGTCCTGCGCGCGTGGTGGCGGTGCCAGGCTGGCGCAGCCGGCCAGCAGGGCCGCGGTCAGCACGATCACACCCCGGCGGGCCGGGCCGGGAAGGCTTCTGGGGCAGGTCGGCAGCATCACGACGACTCCTCTGGAAGGCGCATTGCAGGGCGGGAACTAGTTGCAGCGATTGTTGGCCATGATCACATCGCCCTGCACCACCACCGTGGTCTGGGCACGGGCCGACGTGCCGATGCCCGGCCGCCCGGCATCGAACACGTTGCCGATGGCGATGCTGCAGCCGTCGCCCAGCAGGTCGCCGCCGCGGCCCGCGGGCTGGCTGGCGTCGACCGGCTTGACGCTGATGGCCCTGACGTTGCCGCGCTGGACCTTGGCGCGCGCGATGCGTGCGTTGGTCTCGTCGTCGGCTTCGGCAATGCCGGCATGCACCGGCAGCGTCAGGGTGGCGCCCAGCAGGCAGAGCGCGGCCAGGCGGAAAGGGGCGGTGTTCATGCGGTTCTCCTGCGCTTCAGCGGCCTTCGACGCCGCCGAGGTTGATGCGCTGCTCGTTGCGGCTGCCCGCCGCCGCACCAGCCTGCAGCACCAGTCCGCCGACGAAGGCGGTGGTGGAGACGTCGCGCGCGGAGGCATTGTTCACGCTGCCGATGTTGACGACCTGCCGGTTGATGCCCCTGAACCCGCTCGCAGCCACCTGGCTGATGAGGCCGACGACGTTGGCGTCGGTGCGCACGTCGCGGGTGGTCGAATCGTTGACACTGCCCACCAGGATCTTCTGGTCGTTGTTGCCGTTCTGAACGTTGGCCGACACCTGGTTGATGGCGCCCAGGACGCTTCCGTCCAGGCGCAGGTCGCGGCCCGTGGATTCGGCGACGCTGCCGATCAGCAGCAACTGCTGGGCGGCGAGCGAGGTTCCCGCACCACTCTGCGTGATGAGGGCGCCGGCAAAACCCGTGGCCGTGATGTCGCGCGCCTGGACATTGCCCTTGACGGCGCCGATGCCCAGGCGTTGCACGGCCGCGCCCAGGACGTTCTGGTTCACGTCGCCCACCAGCGTGCCCCGAAGGTTCACGTTGCGAGCCTGAACGGTGCCGTCGACTGCGCCTATGGCCAGGGTCTGCAGGCTGGCGCCGGCCGTGGTCTGGTTCACGTTGCCTCGGACGCTGCCGTCGACGACGATGTTCTCGGCAACGACGCTGCCTGCCACGCCACCGATGCCGATGTCCTGTCGCACGGCGTTGGCGTTGCCCAGGCCGACCGACGCCGCACTTTGCGTGATGCTGCCGGTCGTATTGCTGCGGGTGGTGATGTTATTGGCGTCGACCGAGCGGCTTTGGGCCTGGGCTGTGCCAACGGCGGCCAGCAGCAGGGCCAGGGTCAGGGGCAGCGTGCGAGCTTGGGTCATGGTGCTTCTCCGTCCGGGGTTGGGGCGACAGCCGGGAATCGGCTGTCTGCCACCCTGTGACGGCCCGGCACCCGGCGCGGATGCAGACGGCGCGAAAAAAAGTTCTTCGCCATCCCGCGGCAGCGAACCTTCGTGAAGCCCCGCAGCCGCTTCACGACCGCGAAGAGGTGCTCCGCCTGCGAACGCAAACGCGATCTGCGCTTGTTGAGCAGCGGGTACGCGCTTGGGACCCAGACTCATGCCGCACGAAGCGGCGTACGGCCTTGCTGTCCAGCCGGGCGTCCAGTTCGCAGCTTCTACCGGAGGGTCATCCGTGCGACAGCGAACATGGGAACGCCTGAAAACATCGAAGTGCTTTGCAGGCAGGCACTCAGGTGTGTCCTGGCGCGACTGGAAGACTCAGACTCTTCGGGCGAAAGGCCCCAGACAAAGGCGTTCCAGCGTGTCGACGCGCTTTTCGAATTCACGCGACTCCAGGATCGAATTCGCCATCAGCCCGCTGCGAATGGCCTGGGCGTGCTGGTTGCGCATCAGATCGAAGGGCAGATGCAGGGCCTTGACCATGAAATGGCCGCTGTGCAAGCCCGGCCAGGGCGGGAGTTCCAGGTCTGTGCGGGTGTGGGCAATCGGCATGGTGAGACCTTTCACCGGGCATAAAGCCCGAGTGCGATGCCGCCCAACGGGTTGCGGCCCCGCTCGTCCAGGGTGCGTTGGCGGCGTTCCAGATCGTGGACGTCGGTCGAGCGAGACAGGTAGTCGTCGTCCTGGTCGCGCTGGCAGCCGCCATGCGGCAGAACGGATTGCAGAACCTTGAGCAGATGGAACACGTGGACTTCGATGCTTTGTGAGTGGAACAGAGCCTACCACCTCGGGTAAACCCTTGGTTGTGACTTTCCGTGCAGGCCGGCTTTGCCGAAGCTCCGGCATCTTGACAATGTCCAGATCGATGTCTAGAGTCACGTTGTTTTCTTGACAGCGTCAACTTCGCAACGACCATGACTCCGTCCGACGGCTTCTCCATCGTCAATCCGGCTGCGCTGCTGGGGTGGCTTCTGCTGGCGGCCGGCCTGTTCAGCAGCGGCCGCCTGCGCCAGCGCCTGCTGCTGGCGGGGGGGCGGGTCTTGCCCCTGCTGCTGTGCCTGGCCTACGCGGTGGCGCTCATCCTGTATGGGGACACCGCCCCTGGAGGCGGCTTCGGCACGCTGGAGCAGGTGGCAACGCTGTTTCGATCGCCGGGGCTGCTGCTGGCCGGCTGGATCCATTTCCTGGCTTTCGACCTGTTCATCGGCCGCTGGATCGTCGACGATGCGCTGGCGCGGGGGCTGCCCAGGCCCGCTGTACTGCCCAGCCTGCTGCTGACCTTCCTGCTCGGCCCGGTCGGCCTGGGTCTGCACTTCGGGCTGCGCCTCTTGCTGGCCAGGCCGCGCTGAACCGGCTGCTGCATCCGATCATGAATCACGCCTCACCCGGCGCATCCAGCGCCTCCGCCGCCCACGCCGCTGTCGTGTTTCAACCCCCTGTCTGGCATGTGACGGACTGGCTGACCCAGGCCCGGCTGCGCCTGCCCCTGTTGTGGTGGACGGGCTGGGCCGCCTTGCTGGCCTCGATTCCGCTGCTGTTGCTGGCGCAGGTCGATGCCCGCACGTTCCAGGGCATCAGCATCTGGATCAAGCCCTGGAAGTTCCATGTCTCGGTGGGGCTGCACTTGCTGACGCTGGCGGTCATCGCTGCGCCTCTGGCCGAGATCGCGGCCAGGCGCCCGGCCCTGGCTCGCCTGACTGCCGTGGCCGTGGCCTCGGCGGTGTTCGAGCTGGCCTACATCACCTGGCGTGCGGCGCGGGTCGAGGCTTCGCACTTCAACATCGCCGACCCTTTTTCCGGTTTCATGTACGCCCTGATGGGCCTGGGCGCCATTCTGCTGACGGGCTGCGCCGGCCTGCTGGGGTTGTGGGTGGCGCGCACCCCCGGCTACCCGGCCGGTGCGGTGATGCAGCGCGGCCTGGCGCTGGGGCTGATCGCGGGCTGGCTGCTGGGCACGCTGAGCGGCGCCTTTGTGTCTTCGCAAACCGGCCACTGGGTCGGCGGCAGCCCGACCGACGCCCAGGGCCTGGCGGTCGTGGGCTGGTCGCGCGACGGCGGCGACCTGCGGGTGGCGCACTTCTTTGGCCTGCACGCCATGCACGTGGTTCCGCTGGCGGCCTGGGCGCTGTCCCGGTGGCTGGCACCTGCCAGGGCCCTGCCTGCGGTCGGCGCCTTCTGTGCGCTCTACGCCGGCCTCACCTGCGCGGTGTTCCTTCAGGCTCTGCAGGGCCGGCCTTTTCTCTGACTTTCGTCAGCCCTGCACGGGCTGGGACTCAAGCTTTGGCGTCACTGGCCGAGAAACCTGCAGGAGGATGTGAAGTTCATCTTCGATGTGATGTCGATGTCCCGACACGGAGACCCCTTGGACCCACTGGCGAACGAAGCACTGGCTGGCTGGCGCGGCATTCTTCTGCGGCTGGGGCAGCGTCGCGCCGTGCTGGGCATCACGGCCTTGTCCATCGTGGTGTCGGTGTGCGTCACGGTGGGCGTCGGCTTCGCCGTAGGCAACGTCGACAAACTGTTCAGCGACATCATCATCGCCGTCACCGTGCCGCTGCTGGTGGCGCCCCTGGTCAGCCATGCCGCCATGGGTCTGCTGATGGAAGTGGAAGCGGCCAGACAGTCCCTGCACCAGCTGGCCATCCGCGACGGCCTGACCAACCTGTACAACCGGCGCTTCTTCATGGCCAGGCTGCAGACCGAAGTCAGCCGGGCTCAGCGTGAGGGCACGCCGCTGTCGATGGTGATGGTCGATGTCGACCACTTCAAGGCCATCAACGACCAGCGCGGCCACGCCGCGGGCGACGACGTGCTCGAGCGCCTGGCGTCGGTGCTCATCGTCGGGCTTCGCCCGTACGACATGTCGGCCCGTTATGGCGGCGAGGAATTCGTCGCGATGCTGCCCGGCGCGACCCTGGCCGAAGCCGAGGCCACGGCCGAACGGCTGCGCCTGTCGATCGAGCAGCTGCGCATTCCCGGCTTCGGCAACGCCGGCATGCCCAACGTCACGGCCAGCCTGGGCGTCAGTTGTCTCGGCCCCGCGCCGGACGATGCCGCCAGCCTGCTGCGGCGCGCCGACCAGGGCATGTACGCCGCCAAGGCCCGGGGCAGGAACCAATGCGTATCCGTGGCGACGCCGGGCGCGGCGGTCCGGGTTGCGGCCTGAGCGCCGGGCGCGATCAGGCTGGCTCTTTGTCGCGTACCGGCTGGCTCAGGGTTTCGATGGACTGCAGCAGCACCTTCAGCTTGAAGGGCTTGAGCAACAGCCGCCGAACATCGTGCTGCCTGACCTGGGTGGCCAGTTCGGCGCTGCAGGTGTGGGTCATCAAGACCACGGGCAGCCCGGGGTAGCCATTCAGTTCACCCGCGCGCAAGCGTGCCAGCAAGGCCAGCGCACGGTCCGGCTCGTCCAGCGACAGCAGCAGGCCGTCGTAGCGCCTGGCCGCAAGCCGTTGCTCGGCGGCGTCGATGCTGGTGGCTTCGTCGATGCGGGCCAGGTTCAGCTGGCGCGCGACGGCGGCCACGGTCGAACGAACGAGTGACTGCTGTTCCACCAGCAGCAGGGTGTGTGTTGGGGTCGTCATCGGCAACGATTCCAGGGTTCAGGCGGGCACCGGCTGGCCCACCAGCTCCTGCACGACCAGGTCGCGCAGCGAGCCCAGGATGGCCAGGTCCGTGTGGTCGAGTTGCCTTGGGCGGGTGTCGATCAGGCACAGCGTGCCCACGACGGCTGAGCCGCCGGGCAGGCGCAAGGGCGCGCCGGCGTAGAAGCGGATGAAGGGCGCACCCAGCACCAGCGGGTTGTCGGCAAAGCGTGGGTCGGCCAGCGCGTCGGGAATGACCAGGGGCCGCTGTTCGGTCAGCGCGTGCCCGCAGAAGGAGATGTCGCGCGAGGTCTCGCAGGCCTGCAGGCCCACGCGCGCCTTGAACCACTGGCGGTTCTGGTCCACCAGGCTGACCAGCGCGATGGGCACGTCGAACTCCTGCGAGGCAAAGGCCACGATGCGGTCGAAGCGCTCTTCGGGCGGCGTGTCCAGGATCAGCAGTTCGTGCAGCGCCTTCAGGCGCTGGGCATCGTCGACGGGAATGGGGGCAGGCAACATCGGTTCGCTCCGTTGGCGCTGACTCGGCACCTCGTGCGTTTTCGGCAGCCTGCAGCCAGGCTTGAGGGCGAGGTTCCAGCCGCCGCCCGGAGGGCTCGGGACCGCAGGGTCATCGTCACTCGGTTCGAGGGCATCCACCCGTGCACCCCGATCCCGCAGCTCGCTGCCAGGCTCATCGGAGAGAAGACCCTCCCCCTTGTCGGGCTACGGGGTGCGATGCCGACGAACTGCGCCATCCGCCGGACGCCACGGGCTCACCGCGCTCAGGCCGAGCCGGCGCGCGGCAGGGCCAGGAAGAAGCGCAGCATCTCCGTCGAGGCATCCGGGCCGGTGCTGTCGGTGTATGAACCACTGGCGTCGCCACCCGACCAGGCATGGCCGGCGCCGTGCAGGGTCCAGCTCTCGATCCAGGCCTGGCCGTGGCTGTCGACATGCACGGTGCGGCTGTAGCGCCGTCCGCCTGGCGCCACCCCCTTGTGGGTCTGGACCTGCAGTTCCGCAGCGCCCACCTGCGCGATGTGCGCGTCTTCGGCCTGCTGCACGATCTTCGCGCTGTTGCTGGCCTGCACCGTGTGGTCGCGGTCGCCGTGGAACACGATCAGCGGCATCGCCTCGACGGCCTTGCGGCGTGGCGTCGGCTCATCACCCATCGGGTTGCGCAGGCCGGGCATGCCGCTGCGGCCGCCCTTCATTGCAGCCAGCGCCGACGAGACGTCGTGGGCGCTGCCATAGGGCAGGCCTGAATGCGCCCCGACACCGGCAAACAGGTCCGGGTAGGTCTGGCCCAGCACCACCGCCATGGCCGCACCAGCCGACAGGCCGGCAACGAAGATGCGGCGCAGGTCGGCCCCGTGCTGTTGTGCGGCTTGCCGCACGATGCCGGCAATCACTGCCGGTTCACCCATGCCGCGTTCCTGGTCTTGCGGCTTGAACCAGTTCCAGCAGCGCGAGGGGTTGGCGCTTTGCGCCTGCTCGGGGTAGACCACCAGGAAGCCATGCTCGTCTGCCAGCCGGTTCATCCGGGTGCCGGCCGCGAAGTCGTCGGCCGACTGGGTGCAGCCATGCAGCATGACGATCATGGGGCGTGACGTGGGCGATGCGGGCGCGCTGTCGACGGGGATGTAGACCTTGTAGCCCAGCATGCCGGCTTCGTGCCTGAACTCGCAGCTTTCGAAGCGACCCGTGCTGCTGTTGCCGCTGCGGCTGGACGACGCGCTGCCCCGCGAGGGTACTTCGCGCATGGGCATGTCGGCGACGATGGCGCTTTTGCCACGCGCTGGGGTCCGCATGGGGCTGGCGGATTCCAGCGCCCGCCGGATGGTCTCGCTCACGTCTCGCAGCGGTCCGGAAGCAGAGTCCAGACCGGCCGTGGCGAAGGCTCGCTGGATGGTGTCGTTGATGGCCTTTGCGTCGAACGCGGCAAGCCGTGTCTTGGTTGGCAGCTTCATGGATGTTCCCGTCGTGGCGTGTTGGGGGGCAAGTCAGCCGATGCGGTCCGCCAGGGCCCGTCTCACGGCGGGGCTGGCCTGGAACGCGCCCAGGACAGTCACGGAGTCGATCGCGGCGCGCGCCAGTTCGGGCGTCACGTCGTCGGCGATGCGGGCCAGGCCGACCACCTGAACCTGCAGGCGCTGCCCGGCGGCGACCACCGCCTCCAGGTCGGCCCGGCTGAAGTGCTGCAGACCCACGATGAGCGTTCGGCGAGCCAAGGTCTGCTTCAAGGCGTCGGCGTGCAGGGCCAGCTGGTTCCGAAGGGCCGTGCGCACCAGATCGGAACGGTTCGAGTAGAAGCCTTCCTGCACCAGAAGGTCGACATGGCCCAGGTCGACCACGCCGACGTTGACCGTCATCTTTTCCGTTTCGCCGGTTCTTTGCCGGGCTTCCACTGACTTGTCTGAACTTGCCATGACATCCACCTGGATTCCAATTGGAATCTAATTGGAGCATGATCCGGCGTTCTCAAGGCCCTTTCGCAAGGAATTTCGCCATCTCCCCGCCCAGCTCGGGCTCAGTGCCGGCCGGGCGGCTCTGGGTCAGGCTTCGACACCGGTTGCTCGCGTTCGCCCGGCGGTTCCGGGCTGCTGGCCAGCAACGTCTTTGGCGCAAGGCGACGGGGTGTGGCCAGCTGGCGGCCTGCAGGTCGCCGGGTCTTCGGGTTCGGGGGCATGGCCGGCACCGACATGCGCGCAATGCCTGGCCTGGCCACCACGTCCAAGTAGGCTCGGAGCGCCGGGCCACGATCAGGCGCGCGTCTGCGCCAGCTCGGCCAATGCGGCCGTGCTGCCGTCGTGTTTACGGCATCGAGCCGGTTCCGTCCTTCATCGCTGTAGCGGGAGTCGTTCTTTGGATCCGACTGCCACTCTGACGCGGCGGGTGGGTCTGAAGGCTTGCGTACGCGCGAGCGAGTTCCTGCACGCCCGCATCGATCAGATTGCCGGGTATGGCGGCGTAGCCCAGGCGCAGGGTGGCCTGATTGGCCGCAGATGCCTTCTTGAAGAAGATGTCGCCGGGCTCGATGAGCACACTGCGCGCCGCGCAGCTCTCGGCCAGTGCCCGCGAATTCAGTCCGGCAGGCCCCTGAATCCAGGCGCCCGAGCCACCCTGTGACGGCATGATGTGGAACTGTGGCAAGTGCTTGGCAAAAGCCCGCGTCAGCAACTCGCGCCGCTCCCGGTAGGTCACGTTCAGCTTGCGGATGAACGCGTCATGGTGGCCTTGGGCGATGAACAGGCTGGCCGTGTGCGCATTGTTGGCGGGTGTGTGCCGGATGATCAGGCGCCTGAGGGCACGCAGTTCGCGGATCAGCTCAGCGTGCGCCACGATGTAGCCGATGCGCAAGCCATGGGCCAGGGTTTTGGACAGGCTGCCCAGGTAGATGACCCGTCCGTCGGTGTCCAGACTCTTCAGCGCGGGCAGTGGCCTGCCCGAAAAGTTGAGCTCACTTTCATGGTCGTCCTCGAACAGGACCATGTCATTCTTCCGGGCCAGCGCCAATATCTCGTGCCTGCGCGTCATGGACATGGTGACCGTCGTGGGGCACTGGTGGCTGGGCGTGACGTATGCGTAGGCGCATTGGCCCATCGTGCGCGACGCGACCAGGCCATCCGCATCGATGGGCAGCGCCTTGACGTGGTCCGTGCGGAGCAGGAAGTTGTTGCGCGCATCCGGGTAGCCGGGGTCCTCGATCCCGACCACCGTATTGCGGTCCAGCAAGACGTTGGCCAACAGGTAGCACGCCATCTGCGAGCCCGCCGTGACCAGGATCTCATCGCGCTTGGCGATGATGCCGCGCGCGGGTAGAAGCCGGTGCTGTATCTGGTCCAGCAAGGCTTCGGAATCCCGGTTGATGTGATCCTGCGCCCATTTCCTGACCGCTGGCACAAGCAGGGCCTGATGTGCGCAGGCGCGCCAGTCGCGCAAGGGCACCAGGCTTTGATCAAACTGACCGTAGACAAACGGATAGGCAAAGTCCTGCCAGTTGGCGGGCTTGACGATGTTGCGTTGATGCCTTGCGTGGGACAGCAGCCGCGCATCCCACTGCAGACCTGCAGGCGCAGGGATCTGGGCTGAAGCCTGAACGGCCTGGCCCAGCAGGATGTCGCCGTTGACCACCAGGCCACTGCGCGGCGCAGCAATCAGGAAGCCTTTGTCCACCAGTACCTGCAGGGCCAATGACACGGTGTTTCGAGACAAGCCGAGCGCGCTGGCCAGGGCTCTGCTGGTGGGGACCTTGGCACCGGCGGGCACCAGGCCCATGAGGATGGAGTGAACCATCATCTCCTTGACCTGACCCTGCAAGGTTGCACTGCTCCCCGAGAACCGCGGAAACAGCTTGGCCCAGATGTCGGTGATCTCCTGCTTTTGTCGCATGCCGTGATCCTCTGGACGCACAGTCCCTTGCACCGCTTTCTGGACCCATGCACCCATTGCGGTGGTTGGCGCCGCTGGCCGCGCAAGGTCTCGGTGCATGGGAGCCGCACGTGGTGCGCTGGTGACCGCACTTTCATTCTGGCACCAGAGTAAAACGGATCTGGCACTATTTTTCAAAAGTTCTTGTGCCTAGCATTCGCCGAGGTCACGTGCTTCGTGGCAAGCGCGCCCCTCTCCAGGCCCCAACCTCTGCAACTTCTCCATCTGGATGAACACCATGAATCGACTCGTTAAGTCATTGATCATCGGCACGGCTTTCACCCTTTGCCTGGTCACCCAGGCGGTTGCACAAACCAGGGTTGTGATCGGCCACTTTGGTGATCCTCTTCCCTACAAGGCGCTCATCGCCGATGGAACCCTCGACAGAGCAACCGGCTGGAAGATCGAGTGGCGGCAGTTCGCTTCCGGCGCAGAAGTCAATGCGGCCATGGCCTCTGGCGGCATTCAGATTTCTGAAATTGGGTCCTCTCCCCTGGCGGCTGGCTTGAGCTCTGGATTGCCCTATCAGATGGTTTCTGCCGGCAAGGTCATCGACAGCTCCGAGGCCTTGGTCACGCGCAATGGATCCGGCATAGAAAAACCCGCCGACCTCAGAGGCAAGCGCATAGCAGTGCCGATCGGCTCAACAGCGCACTACTCTTTGATGGGTGCACTGAAGATGAACGGCATGACTGAAAGAGACATCACCTTGCTGGGCATGTCTCCACCCGAAATCGCAGCTGCTTGGGCACAAAACGCCATCGATGCCGCTTTTGTATGGGTTCCCGTTCAAGCGAAGTTGCGTGAAAACGGCAAGGTGATGTACACCGCGGGCGAAGTGGCGAGAGCGGCGGGTTTTCATACCTTCAACGCATGGGTTGCCAACACCAAGTTCGCCGCTGAAAACCGCGACGGCTTGGTCAAGTTCTTGCGCACCATGTTCGAGATCAATGCCGATTACCACAAGAACAAGGCCGCCTGGAACGCAGACTCACCGAAGGTCAAGGCCGTCGCTGCGAGCGTGGGTGTATCACCCGCTGCAGTCGTCCCCATGTTGGACGGCACCATTTACCCTGATGCGGAGCTGACCATGTCCGCCAACTGGATGGGCGGCGGCGCAGCCAAGACCATCAAGGGCACCGCGGAATTCCTCAAGAGCGCAGGTCGAATCAACAAGACTGCGGACGACTACAGCCAGTTTGTCAATTCCGAGTTTGCCAAGGCCGCTGCAGGAAAGTAAGTCGACGTTTGCGTCGTGAGTGCTGACCTGCACGGTGCGGGTCAGCGCTTCGGTCGTTCACCTCCAGGCGTCCCATGACTGCTCTTGCAATCCGAAATGTGTCGGTGTTTTATCCGGTCGCCGGCAAGCCTCCGGTGCATGCGCTCAAGAACATCGATCTTGAGGTCCATGAAAAGGACTTCGTGGTGGCGCTTGGCGCATCGGGCTGCGGCAAATCAACCTTGCTCAACCTGATTGCCGGTTTCATGGCACCCAGCGAGGGCGAGATCGCCCTCAAGGGAAGGGCGGTCACGGGTCCGGGTTCGGACCGTTCGGTCGTGTTCCAGAAGCACGCCCTGCTGCCCTGGCTGAACGTGCTGGACAACGTGGCCTTCGGTCTGAAGATCCAGGGGCACGACAAGGCCAAGCGCGAAACCATCGCGCGAGAGTTCATCAAGCTTCTGGGGCTGGAGCAGTTTGAGCAATCGGCCACCTACGAGTTGTCAGGCGGCATGCAGCAGCGCGTGGGCATTGCACGCGCACTCACCAGCGACCCCGACATCCTGTTGATGGACGAGCCCCTGGGTGCGCTGGACGCGCTGACCCGGGAGCGGGCGCAGGAGCTGATCCTGAAGGTGTGGCGGGACACCGGAAAGATGGTGTTCTTCATCACCCACAGCGTGGAAGAGGCGCTGTTCATGGGGACCCGGCTGATCGTCATGTCGCCCCGGCCTGGGCGCATCTCGCATACCTTCGATCTGCCTTTCAGCAAGCGCTATTTCGAGACTGGCAATGCGCGAGAGATCAAGGCTTCGGCAGAGTTCATCGCGCTGCGGGAAGCCGTCCTGCGGATCATCTTCACCGACGAAGCAGGAGGCCATGATGAGTGAGAACCGCTCCACAGGCGGCAACGGCCTGCTGGGTGGCTTGATGAAAGCCAAGCCTGCCAAGCCTGGGGAGATCTATGGCGTGCCAGGACAAGGCGAGAGCTTCTGGATCAGCGCAGTCGTGATCGTGCTGCTGATCTCGTTCTGGGCCTTCGTCACTTATGCGGGCTACATCAAGCCGCTGTTCCTGCCTTCGCCCACGGACGTGGTGGGCGCCTTGATTGACGTGATGAAGGAAGGCTTTACCGGGGTCGGCTTCTGGGAGCACATCTGGGTGAGCACCCTGCGGGTCTTCGGGGCATTTGTGCTGGCATGCGTCATCGGCATTCCGCTGGGCATCGCGATGGGCATGAGCCCGGTCGCCCGCGGCATCTTCGACCCGCCCATCGAGTTCTACCGCCCGATTCCCCCGCTGGCCTATCTGCCATTGATGATCATCTGGTTTGGCATCGACGAGCTGTCCAAGGTCTTGCTGATCTTCTCGTCGGTACTCGCGCCGATGGTCCTGGGTGCGCGGGCTGGCGTGAGGTCGGCAGCGATCGAACAGATCCATGCCGCCTATTCGTTTGGCGCCACCCGCTGGCAAGTGATCCGCATGGTCATCCTGCCATCGGCCATGCCGGAGATCTTCACCGCGATGCGCGTGGGCATCGGGTTTGGCTGGACGACGCTGGTGGCGGCCGAGATGGTGGCGGCCACTTCGGGCCTGGGCTACATGGTGCTGTCCGCATCTCGCTTCCTCCAGACACCCGTCGTCATCATGGGCATCGTGGTGATTGCAGCGATCGCCTATGCCTTTGATCATCTCGTGCGTTTTGTGGAACGGCGAGTGGTGCCCTGGAAGGGCCGCGGGTGACGAGGGTTGGGCAAAGCAGATGGTTGAAGCGAATGAGTCATTCTCTTGAAGGTTGTGTCCCATGACGATTGAGTATTTGAAGAAGGCTCCTCCGAGACAGGCGTCGATCGACACCGCGACCTCCGAGACCGTGGAGCGTCTGCTGTCGGATATCCAGCGCAACGGTCGCAGCGCAGTGGAGAAGTACGCGCGCGACCTCGACGGCTGGCATGGCCCGATCGTGTTGGGCGAAGATGATTTCGCCAAGGCCTCGTCGGCCCTGTCCCAGGGTGTCAAGGACGACATTGCGTTTGCATATTCCCGCGTCAGGGATTTCGCGCTGCGCCAGCGCGAGTCCCTGCATGAGTTCGAGGTGGAACTCATTGATGGCCTGGCGGCCGGGCAGAAGTTGATTCCCGTCAATGTCGCCGGCTGCTATATCCCTGGCGGGCGCTATGCACACGCCGCCTCCGCGATCATGAGCGTGTGCACCGCCAAGGTGGCGGGTGTGCCCAACATCGTTGCGACATCGCCCGCCCACAAGGAAGCCGGTATCAACCCCGCCATCCTGCACACCATGAAGCTGTGCGGCGCAGACACCGTGCTGGCCCTGGGTGGTGTGCAGGGGATTGCGGCCATGGCCTTTGGTCTATACACCTCCAAGCCTGCCGATGTGATCGTGGGCCCGGGCAACCGATTTGTCGCCGAGGCCAAGCGGACGCTGTTCGGCCGCATCGGCATCGATGTGGTGGCCGGTCCGACGGAGTCGGCCATCATTGCCGACGACACCGCTGATGCAAACCTGGTGGCGGCCGACCTGGCGGGGCAGGCCGAGCACGGTCCGGATTCCCCGGTGTGGCTGTTCACGTCTTCGCGCGAACTCGGCATGAAGGTGATCGACCGCATGCCCTCTGTCATCGACGCCTTGCCCGAACTGGCGCGCAACGCGGCCACCGCCGCCTGGCGTGACTATGGTGAAGTGGTTCTGGTCGACAGTCGTGAGGCGATGGTCGAGATCAGCGACGAGTACGCGCCCGAGCATCTGCAGGTGTTCGCCCGAGATCTGGACTGGTGGCTGGCCCGACTGACCAACTATGGGTCGCTGTTCCTGGGTGAAGAGACCACCGTCGCCTACGGCGACAAGTGCGCTGGCCCGAACCACATCTTGCCGACACGGGGCGCTGCACGCTACTCCGGTGGTTTGAGTGTGGGCAAGTTCATCAAGACCGTGACGTACCAGCGGCTGACGCGCGGGGCCAGTCGGGAGGTCGGCCAGGTGGCCGCCAGGATCTCCCGCCTCGAAGGCATGGAGGGCCATGCACGTACGGGCGATATCCGGCTGCGCAAGTATTTCCCCAACGACTCGTTTGATCTGGGCACGCTGGCTGGCCATGAGCATTGACAGGACGATGCCTGCATCCACAAGCTCCTCCCGCGAAGGCAGGACGCCGGATGGCCTGTGGTTCGGCAAGGACCTCAGCACGCCGGAGCCGATTCCGGAGGAAGCGATCGAACGTGCCGTCGCGCTCATGCGCAACGGCAGGCTGCACCGTTATGGCGAGCAGGGCGTCGGCTATCCGGAACCGTCGCTGCTGGAGCAGGAGTACGCAGCCTACGTGGGCAGCAGGTACTGCGTGGCGGTCAGTTCATGCGGCGCGGCCATGTTCATTGCACTCAAGGCCCTGGGAGTGAAGGCCGGCGATGCCGTGCTCACCAGCACCTTCACCCTTGCACCGGTGCCGGGTGCCATTGCCCACGCCGGTGCGCAGGCCGTGCTGGTGGAGACCACTGCGGACTACCTGACCGATCTGGCCGATCTGGAGTGCAAGGCCAGCAGCAGTGGCGCCAAGGTGTTCCTGCTGTCGCACATGCGTGGCCATATTTCCGACTTGCAGGCGGTGCGGACGATTTGCGACCGGCACGGCATCGCCGTCATCGAGGATTGCGCCCACACCATGGGCGCCAAGTGGGACGGGCGGCACACCGGCACCTGGGGCAAGGTGGGCTGCTTCAGCGCCCAGACCTACAAGCACATCAACTCGGGTGAGGGCGGCTTGCTGGTGACCGACGACGACGACGTCGCGGCACAGGCCATCCTGATGTCGGGCTGCTACATGATGTACGACCAGCATCTTCTGAGGCCGGGTGCCGAGGTGTTCGAGCGCTGGAAGTACGTGACGCCGAATTTCAGCATGCGCATGTCCAATCTGGCGGCCAGTTTGCTGCGGCCGCAGATGGGTCAGTTGGCCGACCGCGGGCGGCGCTGGAATCACGTGTATGCCATGCTGGCACGGGAGCTGGGCAGGGCTGCACACCTGTCGGTACCTGCGCGCCACCCCAAGGAAGAGTTCGTGGCCAGTTCCATCCAGTTCACGCTGGACTTCACGCCGGCGCAGATCGATCGCTTTCTGAAGGAATGCACGCTGCGTGGCCTGCACATCAAGTGGTTCGGAACGCCCGCACCTGTGGCCTTCACCAGCAACTACGAGCACTGGCAGTACATCGACCAGAAGCCGGATCTGCCGAATTCCAAGGCTGTGCTCGACCGGCTGTTCGACCTGCGCACCCCGGTTTCCCTGACGGACGAAGACTGCGTGCTGATCGGTCGCATCGTCGTCACCGCCTGCGCGCTGGCTGCCGAACACTGAAGCGCCCGATCCCATCCGTTCAAACGACAACACGAAGACGACCATGAAACTGACCCACTTTCCCCGCGTGCACATCACCCACGGCCCGACGCCGCTGGAGTTCATGCCGCGCCTGACGGCCGCCTTGGGCGGCCCCCAGCTGTACATCAAGCGCGATGACTGCACGGGCCTGGGCTCTGGCGGCAACAAGACACGCAAGCTCGAGTTCCTGATGGCGGACGCCGTCAAGCACGGTGCAGACACCATCATCACGCAGGGGGCGACCCAGTCGAACCATGCCCGTCAGACCGTGGCCATCGCCGTCAAGATGGGCATGAGGTGCGAAATCCTGCTGGAGGACCGCACGGGCTTCAAGGACGAGAACTACAGGAGTTCCGGCAACGTGTTCCTGGACCATCTGTACGGTGCCAGTGTTCGTGAGCTGCCCGGCGGGACTGACATGAATGCTGCCATGGCTGCGGTGGCCGAGGAACTGCGCGCCAAGGGCCGCAATCCCTACATCATCCCTGGCGGGGGCTCCAACCCGATTGGCGCATTGGGCTATGTGACCTGCGCGCTCGAGATGGTGAACCAGTTCAACACTCAGGACTTGCGTGTGGACTGCGTTGTCCATGCCACGGGCAGTGCCGGCACTCAGGCGGGGCTGGTGGTGGGTCTGGAAGGCACGCGCAGCCAGATCCCGGTGCTGGGCATCGGCGTGCGCGCTGCCAAGGAAGCGCAGGAGACCAACGTCTACAACCTCGCGGTCAAGACCGCTGAACTGCTGGGCGTGCCCGGTTGCGTCAAGCGCGAAAGCGTGATGGCCAACTGCGACTATGTCGGCGGTGGCTACGGCGTGCCGACGCCCGGAATGGTCGAGGCCGTCACCCTGATGGCGCGCCTGGAGGGCATCCTGCTCGACCCAGTGTATTCCGGCAAGGGCATGGCCGGGCTCATCGACCTGTGCCGCAAGGGCCACTTCAAGAAGGGCGAGAACGTCGTGTTCCTGCACACCGGCGGAGCCGTGGCGCTGTATGGCTACATGGATGCATTCAGCGATCTGAAGCCGATGTGAGGCCCTGTTGGCCAGGGCTGCGGCCTTCGTCGTCCTGATGCTGCCGAACAGCACGGGCTGGGTGTCGAGTGAGTTCAGGTCCGGCGCATCCAGCCTGTCGCAGGCATTCCTGACCGATGGCTTTCTGACGGCCACGCGTTGATCGCACAGATGAGGGCAAGCGGATGATCGGCATTCTGGGCGGCATGGGGCCTTTGGCCACGCTTGATTTCTTCAACAAGGTTCTGGCAGGAACACCCGCAGGGGGCGACGCCGACCACGTGCCCTTGCTCATTCAGTCGGACCCGCGCATACCTTCGCGACCCGCCGCCATCCTGGGTGACGGGCCCTCCCCCTTGCCTGAACTGATGGCCGGGCGTGACCGCCTGGTGGCTGCTGGTTCAAGCGCGCTGGCCATGCCCTGCAACACGGCGCACTTCTGGTTCTCCGATCTGTCCGCAGGCTGTCCTGTGCCATTCATCAGCATCGTCGATGCGTGCGTGGCGGAACTGGCTTCCTTGGTCAGCGCAGGCGGCTCGGTGGGCCTCATCGCCACCCGTGCAACGCTGGCCGGCCGAGTCTTCGATGCAGCGCTGTTGAAGGCAGGCTACACCCTGGTGGTGCCGGATGATGATGCGATGGACCAGTGGGTCCTGCCCGGTATCGCGCTCGTGAAGGCAGGCAAGACCCTTCAAGCCGCTGTGCTGATCGAGAATGCCGTTCAAGCCCTGTTGCGAAAGGGCGCAGACGCGGTGGTGCTGGCCTGCACCGAAACACCGGTTGCGCTGGATGCCGTGGCGTCACCGCTGCGCGCGAGGTGCGTGGACAGCACCGCGGCTTTGGCGCGAGCCTGTGTCGCCTGGTGGCTGGCGAACCGCGACAAGCAGGCGATGCATCGTGCTTGCCCTTCGTCGCCGCCACCGCCTTCTCAATCGCCACCAGCGCCTGGTGCGCCTCATCCAGACATGCGCGTCACGAGGTGATCCAGTCGCAGGTTCGCGCCCGATGTGCGCGCAGGCCTGCTCCAAGGCGTCGATGAAGCCCAGCGCGGCAGCCTCGGCGTCTTCGGCCATGGAGGGCGCGACTGCATCCTCGACGTCCTGGTTGGCTTGTCGACAGGCGCGCAATTACGCCGGAACCTGGCGCAGTGCGCCGAGACCAGCTGCGCCCAGTGGCAGCAATTTGTGGTCTGCCCTTCGCAGGCCGTTGCTCGTCGCTCGCGTGCCGACCGGGACCGTCCGATCTTGGCGGCGCCTGTCACCGCCGTACGCCGCGTGAAGGCCTTCTTCGTCTCGCAGAAGGTCAACGGCCGCAACGCGCCGTAAGGCGCGTTCACAACGGCCTTGCGAGGCCGCCAGACCTAGAAAGGCTGGACATGAAAGACACGGTTCAACACTCTCCCGCCACCACCTCCCGCGTTCCTGCGAGAAGTCGTCAATCACCCCGTAAGTCGGGTAAACGCGCCGATGACTACGTGCCCGCCGCCGAAGTTCGTGCGCTGCTCGCCGGCAGCCTGGCTGCCCGACAGCAAAGGCTGGCAGCCGCTGACATGATCTCCACCGACGAGGCCGCCCAGCTTGTGGACACGACCCGCGTCACCATCAACGCCTGGATCGCCAAAGGTCGTGCTGTCGGCCTGGCGCAGGCCAAGCGCGGGTTCCGGATGCCGCGCTGGCACTTCGAGCCGACGATGTGGGACGCCCTTCCAAAGCTGTCGACTGCCCTCGGGACAACCGAAGGCTGGGCTTTGCTGTCGTTCCTGGAGTCGCCGCACGGTGCTCTGGACGGACGATCACCGCGCCAGCCCCATCGAGCAAGGCCAAGCGGCCCGGGTGATTGAGATCGCAGGACACGAGGGGAACTGAGTCCCTTCTGATGAAGCTTCGAGACCTACAGTACCTGCCACCAGCAACCCTGGCGACCTCCCGGACGGTCTACCGGGTGCCGCGCACGAGACCGCGACCAGGTACAACGACGATCGGTGCGTTGAAGCTGGTGCCGGCCGATGACATGTCCAGCCGCTTCGCGGTGCCCTCGGTGCCGGCCGGCTACTTCGCCGAGAGCCCGGAAACCGCCGCCTACGAATCGCTGGTGAGGCGGGAGGCGGTCTCCCTGTCGATCAGCAACGCCGCCAGCAGGGTGCTCCTCTGTCTGCTCACCACGAGGCCGGTCCGCTTGCTCGACCTTCGGCAGCACGCTTCGTCGTGGCCAGTCCTGCAATCCCTGCGTTTCACATCTACGCAAGAGGTCGCCGCCAAAGCGGTGGCAGAAGGTTTCGAGGGCATCGCCTATCGATCCGCCCAGCAGCACGGCCAAGATTGCTTCGTGGTCTTCGGTGATGCCCTGAAGGCGTTCAGGCAGGTTTGGCGCAAGGAGCTCGTGCTGGAGGACGGTTCGGCCCACCAGGCTCTGGTTTCGGCGGTGCGTGGTGGCCAGATCATGGTGGTGCCATAGCGGCCAGATCGGCGTCAAGGTGACGACGCTCGGACGGTGCGGCATGACCGTTGGCATGAGTGCCCAGTTGATCAACGAAGACGCGCCGCGCCTTGGCGGCGTGGCTGAGTTCGCAGGGAGCATGAGATGGTCGCCGGGTTCGGCGGGCGCGGCCATTTCTGCCGGCAGCGGCCCTACAGCAATCAAAAAAATTTCGTGCTGAGCGCACTGAGCAGTCGAAGGCCGGCTCGATCAAAGCTTCCGTTCTAAGCCGCGACGCCGTTCTTGCCACATGCCGCGATCCACGTCGGAGAGGTCCCTCGGGCGTGCTCTGGACACGAACTGTTGGTTTGTTCGGCCTGCGCGGGCTCAAGGTCGACCTGAAAAAACGAAGCCTGCCCCCGGGTGGGGGGTCGGCCTGTTTAACCTACGGCGTGCACTTGCGAGATAAACCTACCGATTGCACTCGGTGCAACCCTATCGCTTAAGTCGCATCGTGGATCAAGGCCTTGGAAGAGGTTGGTGGAGACGAGGAGGATCGAACTCCTGACCTTCGCATTGCGAACGCGACGCTCTCCCAGCTGAGCTACGCCCCCATGTCTGGAAAGTCTAGCACCGGTGCCGTGCTTGTCGCAGGCAAGCCGATCGCAGGCCGCAAGGTCCCACGCGGGCTCGGCGGGCCCGCTAACATCGCGCCGCTGCACCCAAGGAGACCCCATGAAACAGAACGCCGACCCGGCGTGGCTGGAAGGCCAGTACAACAACCGCCTTCGTGTGCCCGACTACGGACGCGTGTTCGAACGCTGGGCCGAGGCCTCGGCGCTGGTGCGCCAGAACTCGCCGTCGCAGCTGGACCTGCCTTATGCGGCAGGCGAGGGCGCCACGCTCGACGTCTTCCCGGCCACGGGCCCGGTGCCGGCCTCGGGTGCGCCCGTGCTGGTGTTCATCCACGGCGGCTACTGGCGTTCCCTGGACAAGTCGCAGCACTCCTTCGTCGCGCCGTCTTTCAATGCCGACGGTGCATTGGTGGTGGTGCCGAATTACGCGCTGTGTCCGGCGGTCAGCATCGAACACATCTGCCTGCAGGCCGCTGCCGCCGTGGCGTGGACCTGGCGCAATGCGCACCAGTACGGTGGCGATGCGTCGCGCCTGGCGCTGGTCGGGCATTCGGCCGGCGGGCACCTGGCCAGCATGCTGCTCAGCTGTCGCTGGAAGGACGTGGCCGCTGATCTGCCCTCGCAGCCCCTGGCAGGCGCCTTGAGCATTTCCGGTCTGTACGACCTGGAGCCTTTGCGCCATGTGGCTTCGGTGCAGGCCGACCTGCGGCTGACCCCGGCTTCCGTAGGTCGTCTCAGCCCGGCTTTCTTTCCCCGGCCCAAGGGTGGCCGCCTGTATGCGGCCGTGGGTGCCGAAGAGACCGACGAATTCCTGCGCCAGAACCGCCTGATCCGCGACGTCTGGGGACCCACCGCGGTGCCGGTGTGCGAAACGGTGCCGGGCAAGAACCACTTCACCGTGCTCGAAAGCCTGGTCGACCCGGCCGGCCGCCTGCACGACCTGGCGCTGCGCCTGCTGGGACTGCGCTGAGCTGCAACGCCCTGGTCGGGTCGGCCGGCTGCTGCCCGTGCCCGGCTCGAGTTTGGTGGAAACCCGCGGCTATGTGACCCATTGATTTCAAACACTGGCTTTGCAGGCCGGGTCTTGATAAGTTCGGGCACCCGAAGTCGGCGGAGGGCCGACGGCCTATACAACAGCAAGCGCACGAGGAAGACCAAGATGGGCACGCCGAGGCAAATCCTTTTCCTGGAGGAAGCACCGTCGCAGCGGTGCGAACACCGCCACTGCTTGCCGGGTTGAGGCGGCGCGATGTTGTCACCTGTCGTTGCGGGCCTCATGCGCCTGCCGGAGTGGGGCCTCTCCAGTTCAGGCCTGGTGGGTTGGGTCGAAGAGGCCCTGGCCATGGGCATCACCAGCTTCGACCACGCCGACATCTACGGCGGCTACAGCGTCGAAGCCGCTTTCGGTGCGGCACTGGCCAGCACGCCCGGCCTGCGCCGCCGGCTGCAGATCATCACCAAGTGCGGCATCAAGCTGGTGACGCCGGCGCGCCCGGGTCACACCCTCAAGAGCTACGACAGTTCGCGGGCCCATGTCCTGCATTCGGTGAACCAGTCGTTGCGCGCCTTGTGCACCGACCACATCGACGTGCTGCTGCTGCACCGCCCCGACCTGCTGATGGACCCCGACGAACTGGCCGACACCTTCCGCGAACTGCAGGCCGCAGGCAAGGTGCTGGCCTTCGGGGTCTCGAACCACCGCCCTGACCAGCTGGCGATGTTGCACCGCCGGTTTCCGCTGGTGGCCCAGCAGATCGAGTTTTCACCCTTGCATCTGCAGCCGCTGGACGACGGCAGCCTGGCCCAATGCCTGGACCTGGGGCTGCAGGCCATGGCCTGGTCGCCGCTTGCCGGCGGGCGGCTCTTCAGCGGCCAGGACGAGCGCGGCCAGCGTGTCCTGCAGGTGCTGCAGGCGCTGGCCCGTCAGCACGACGCGGCCCCGGCCACCGTGGCCCATGCCTGGCTGATGCGTCATCCGGCGCGGCCGCGGCCGGTGACGGGTTCTGGCCGCCTGGCGGCCCTGCGCGAAGCGGTCTCGGCGATGACGCTGCACCTGTCGGCCGAGGACTGGTACCGCATCTGGCAAGCCGGCAGCGGCCGCGAGGTGGCTTAGGCGACGTCCCCGTCGACGTAGTACCAGCGCCCGCCTTCGCGGACGAACCGGCTTGTTTCCTGCAGCCGGTGAGCGCGGCCACCCAGCTTGCTGCGTGCGATGAATTCGACGGTTGCGGCGTCCGTGCCCTGCAACAGGTGGCTGCGCACCTGCAGGCCCAGCCAGCGCAGGCCGGGCTCGGCCGGGGGCACTCTGGCAGGCCGTGTGCTGACATGCCAGGTGTGCAGCAGGTAGTCACCCAGGTCCAGCACATAGGCGCAGTAGCGCGACCGCATCAAGGCTTCGGCATCGGGCGCCTGCAGATGCAGGGGGCCGGCATGCCAGCGGCCGCAGCAGGCGGCATAGGCCAGACCACTGCCGCAGGGGCAGGGGCGAGCGTTGGTGTGGCTGTTCGTGCAGACGGCGGCGGACTGGCTCATCGGGGCTTCTTGGCGAGGAAGGCCCGAGATTGTCTCCGCCGCGTCACGACCCGTTGCCAGACTGCCGGCCATCCACAACAACCGAGGATTGCCGTGCACACAAACTGGTTTCGTTTCACCCCCGCTGCGCTGGCCGCCACACTGGCCTGGGCTGGCTTGTCGGCCCAGGCGCAGACCGCGCCGGTCACCCTGGACTACCTGGGCCAGCAGATCATCGCCACCGGCACGCTGTACGCCGGCACCACCATCGGCGGGCTGTCGGGCATCGATTACCACGCAGCGACCCAGCGTTTCGTGGCCATCAGCGACGACCGCAGCGCCCTGAACCCGGCGCGCTTCTACGGCCTGCAGCTCGACCTGGCCTTGTTCACGCGCTCGGGCAGCCCGGGCAGCGCCGGGGTGTCTTTCCAGTCGGTGACGACCATCGCGCGTCCCGACGGCAGCGCCTTCCCCACGAACCAGGTCGACCCCGAAGGCCTGCGCATCCACCCCGTGAACGGCAACCTGCTGTGGTCCAACGAGGGCCAGCGCAGTGCCGCCGGCCTGCAGAACCCGACGGTGCGCGAGATGGCGCCCGACGGCAGCTACGTGCGCGACTTCAGCGTGCCGGCGCACTACAACCCGAACACGGCAACGAGCAACCAGCCTGGCGACCGCGGTGTCCTCAACAACCTGGCCTTCGAGAGCCTGACCGTGTCCACCGACGGCCGCACCCTCTACACGGCCACTGAAAACGCGCTGGTGCAGGACGGGCCGTTCGCGACGGTGGCCTCGGGTTCGCCTTCGCGCATCCTGTCCTTCGACCTGGTGACCGGCGCGGCCGGTGCCGAGTTCGTCTACCCCGTGTCTCCGGTCGCGCTGCCACCGAACCCGGCAGGCCAGTTCGCCACCAACGGCCTGGTCGAACTGCTGGCCATCGCCGACGGTGAATTCATCGCGGTGGAACGCTCGTTTGCCATCGGCGCCGCCACACCCGGCACCGGGCCGAACGGCGCACCCACCGGCAACACCATCCGCCTGTTCCACGTCGACATCCGCCATGCCAGCGACGTGTCCGGCCTGGACAGCCTGGCCGGGCAGACCTACACCGCAGCCACCAAGACCTTGATGCTGGACATGTCCGATTTGCGGCACGACGACGGCACCGTACTGGCGCTGGACAACATCGAAGGCATCAGCCTGGGCCCGGTGCTGGCCGACGGCCGGCAGACCCTGGTGCTGGTGTCGGACAACAACTTCAGCGGCACCCAGTTCACGCAGTTCGTGGCCCTGGCCGTCACGCCCGTGCCCGAGCCCGGCGCCGCTCTGTTGTGTCTGGCCGGGCTGGGCGCGGTCAGCCTGGTCGTGCGCCGCCGCCGCTAGGTCGGTTCTCCCACGGGTTCGCGCAGCAGGTCGCGAAAGGCGCCGAACAGCCACGACCGCATGCCCAGCACCAGCGTGTAGGGGCGCTTGTCGGTCTCGGGCAGGCGCTGGTCGGCCAGGTGCTGCTGCGCGAAGTCCTGTGCCAGGCGTTGCAGGCGTTCGTTCAGCAGTTGCGCCTGGGGCAGGGCGATGTGGCCGTGCACCAGCATCAGCAGTTCGCCCGGGCCGCCGAAGTCGCCGCTGAAGTAGTCGCCCACGGCGTGCTGGCGGAAGTAGCGCATCACCGGCCCGTCGGGCCGCCAGCGGAAGGTCTTGTCGACCTTCAGCCGGTAGCGGTTCTGGGCCCGCAGTTCGATGAAGCCCAGCTTGTCCAGCGCCAGCAGGCAGGCCACGGCCTGCGGCTTGCTCAGCCGGTAGGTGCTGGTGATCTGCTCCATCGTCCACTGGCTCAGCGTGCAGATGGCGGCCAGCAGCAGCTTGGGGTCGGCCACCACCGCGCGTTCCTGTTCCAGCGTGAGTTCGCTGCGGGCCGGTGCGGCCATGGCCACCAGACGCGCGAGTTCGGCGAAGTCCATCCTCAGCACCGCCAGCACTTGGTCGATGCGCGCCAGGCTCAGGTCGCCCTTGGCGAAGATGCGCTTGACGCTGCTTTCCGCCAGGCCCAGTTCGCCGGCCAGCTGTGCGTAGGTGATGCCGGCGCGGCGCAGTTCGGCCTTCAATGCGCTGACCAGGGCTTGGCTGCTGCTCATGCTGGGGGTCTCCAGAAGTATCGAAATACGATACCTGATGTCTGAAGTCACGCCACGCTCCTGGGGGTGATGGATACCTTTGCTGGTGACGGGCACAGTGGCGACGTGTTCAACGAAACCACCCCCGTCATGCAAACCGCCTCTGCCCGCACCGCTGCTCCCCGCCTGGACACCCGCGCCTGGCGGCTGCAGGTCTGGGTGTCCTTCGCCGCCGCCGTGGGCTTGTGCACCACCGGCCTGCTCTGGCTGCCGGGCGCCGACCTGGACCGGGCGTTCATGGTGATGGGCTACCTGTTCTGTCTGTCCATGGCGTTCACCGTGGCCAAGACCGTGCGCGACAACGAAACGCGCCGTGTGGACACGCCGCTTTGGAGCGCGGTGGTCTGGGGCGGATTCGGCATGGCCATGGCGCTGACGGGCTGGGGCCTGTGGCGCATGGAGATCAACCCGTCCTACAAGGCCTATCTGGGGGTGTGCTGGCTGTTCCTGATCTCCAGCGTGTTCACCCTGGCCAAGACCCTGCGCGACGCCCATGAAGCCGCGCTGGCCCGGCAGCCGTCGCTGGAAGACTGATCGACGGCGCCCGACTTTCCCGTTCACTTCCAAGGAAGACCCATGAAGAAACAACTCATCGTTGCCGCACTTGCGCTGGCCCTGTCCGGCGCGGTGCCTGCGGCCCGGGCACACACCGGTGCTTCCGAAGCCAGTGCCTTGTCGATGCTGCCGATCGCGGTGTCGGTGGCTGCGCCTGCTGCGCTGGGCGCCTCGGTGCTGGTGGGTGGCAGCATGCTCACCTTGGTGGCTGTCGAGACGGCCTCGGGCGCCGCCGTGTGGGTGCTCGAGCGGGCCTCGGACGGGGCGCGCTTCAGCATCACGCTGGCGGGTGCTTCGGTGGCCGGCGTGTCGGTGGCTGCCGGCACCGCGCTCGTCGTCACGGCCTTCAGCGCCGGCTGGGTGCTGTCGGCGGCGGGCAGGGCCATCGCCTACATCCCGAACGAGATCGGCAAGGCCCTGCTCTACAACGAACGGGTGACGCGATGAGCGCGCGCCTCGTCATTGCCGCGGCGGTGCTGGCCACCAGCCTGGCGGCCCACGCCGGCCGCAATTGCGAAGCCGCGGCGCCTTCTGCGCAGAACGTGCAGAGCGCCCTGGAACTGGCCGAGCGCACCGCCAGTGCGCTGGACGCCAGCGGCGCCCAGGTGGTGGTGCTGGCCCG
This sequence comes from Burkholderiales bacterium Ga0077543, assembly GCA_001464055.1. GTDB lineage: Bacteria > Pseudomonadota > Gammaproteobacteria > Burkholderiales > Burkholderiaceae_C > Rubrivivax. The sequence goes on along the minus strand of LNET01000055.1, from coordinate 88,425 downwards.
CGCCGGGCAGAACCTGGCTGAGTGGGGCCTGCGCTGGTCGCACCTGGGCTGGGCTTATCGTGAAGGGCAGGGCGACGCCGCGCGCTGGCGCGTGGTGCACAAGCTGAACCAGTGCGGCAGCGCGCGCGGCGACCTCTACCGCCAGGGGCTGGGAGAATTCTTCATGGACGACCTGGTCCGCTTCGAAGCGGCCTACGCCGTGCCCACGCCGGCGGTGCAGGCCGCACTGCTGCCGGTGCTGCGCAGCAACGCGCGTGTCGACCAGCTGCACGAACCCGCTTACAGCATGGTGGCTTATCCGTGGTCGCAGACCTACCAGCAAAGCAACCAGTGGGCGATCGAGACCCTGGCCATGGCACGCGAACCGGCTGCCGGCAACCGCCAGCGCGCCCAGGCCTGGCTGCAGTTCCAGGGCTACGAGCCCACGACGCTGCGCATCTCGCCCGCCAAGCGACTGGGCGCCCGCATGACGGCCGCGCACATCGCCTTCGACGACCACCCCGACGTCAAGCGCTACAGCAGCCGCATCGAGACCGTCACCGTCGACAGCGTGTTCACGTGGCTGGAACGCAGCGGCCTGGCCGGGCCGGTGCAGGTGCTGCGTTGAAAGGGCAGGGGCGATGAACATCAATCTCGACCTGCTGCGCCAGGCCACGCGCCAGGGCGTGCTGCAACCCGGGCAGGACCAGCGGCTGTGGGCCTTCCTGGTCGAGCAGCAGGCTGTTGCTGCCGGCGCAGCCCCCGGCTTCAAGCCCGCACACATCCTGTACTACCTGGGCGGCATGGTCGCCCTGGGCGCCATGACGCTGTTCATGACCCTGGCCTGGGAACGGCTGGGCGGTGCGGCGCTGTTCGGCATCGCGCTGGCCTATGCCTTCGCCGCGGCGCTGGGCACCGAATGGCTGCTGAAGACCCGGCGGCTGCCGCTGCCGGCCGGCATCGTCAGCGCGCTGGCCGTGGCGATGGTGCCGCTGGCGGTGTATGGCTTGCAGCTGTGGCAGGGTTGGTGGGCTCCGGTCGAAGAGGGTACGGCTGTGGCCTACCGCAGCTACTTCAGCCACGTCGGCTGGCGCTGGGTGTTCATGGAAGCGGCGGCGCTGGCGGCAGCGGTGCTGGCGCTGTGGCGCTGGCGGCTGCCGTTCACGGTGCTGCCGCTGGCCGTGACGCTGTGGTTCCTGAACATGGACCTCGTGCCCCTGCTGTTGGGCGGTGAACGGGCTGCGCTGTTTTCAGAAGAAGGACGGCGTATCAGCCTGGCCTTCGGCCTGGTGATGCTGGCGGTGGCGCTGTGGGTGGACATCCGCTCGCGCCGGGGACCCGATTTCGCCTTCTGGCTCTACCTCTTCGGCACCCTGGCCTTCTGGGGCGCGCTGACGAGCCTGCGTTCCGAAGGTGAATTGGCCAGGCTGGGCTATGCCGCCATCAACCTGCTGATGATCGTGCTGGGAACGGTCCTGTCGCGCCGGGTCTTCGCGGTGTTCGGTGGCATCGGCCTGGCCTACTACCTGGGGCACTTGTCGTACACCGTGTTCCGCGACAGCCTGATGTTCCCGCTGGCCCTGGCCGCCATCGGACTGGGCGTGATGGCCGCCGGCGTGGGGTGGCAGCGGCACGAAGCCCGGCTGGGTGAACGGCTGCGCGGCTGGCTGCCGCAGCCCTTGCGTGAACTGGTGGAGGCCCGTGGCCATGACTGAAGGAAAGAAACCGATGGACCGACTTGCCGACCGTGCCGCTGACCGTTCGATCCACCGCCCCGGCCCCAGCCGGCGCCACCTGCTGCAAGGCTGCTGCGGTGCGCTGGCGGTGGGCCTGTTCACCGGCCTGGTGGGCGGGCGGCCGGCGCAGGCCGCGGGCACGCTTCGCAACCCCTGCCTGGGCATGGCCGCCGCTGCCGGGCCGGGGCAGGCCCTCGTCGACGAGGCCTTCGCCGGCATCGATGCCACGCGCCTGGTCGACACTCATGCTCACCTGCTGGGCAACGGCGACGCCGGCTCGGGCTGCACCATCCACCCCAGCATGCACCAGTGGTGGCGGCCCACCGAGGTGCTGCGCCGCCGCGCCATCCTGAACGCTTCATGCGTGCCGGCCGACGCGCCTTCCATCGACCGCGCCTATGTCGAACGCCTGCAGGCGCTGGCCGAGGGCTTCCCCACCGGTGCGCGCTGGTGGCTGTTCGCCTTCGACCAGGCCTGCGACGACGCCGGCCAGCCCGCACCCGACTGGACCACCTTCCACGTGCCCGACGCCTATGCGCAGCAGGTGGCTGCGGCCCTGCCGTCGCGCTTCGCCTGGGTGGCCTCGGTTCACCCCTACCGGCCCGACGCGCTGGCACGGCTGGAATCGGCGCTGGCCGGTGGCGCGGTGGCCGTGAAGTGGTTGCCGAGTGCGATGAACATCGACCCGCGCGACCCGCGCTGCCGGCCTTTCTGCGAACGCCTGGCCCGCGCCGGCGTGCCGCTGATCGTGCATTGCGGCGAAGAGAAAGCCGCACCCGGTGCCGGGCGCGACGAGCTCGTCAACCCGCTGCTGGTGCGCCACCTGCTGGCGCATGGCACGCGCGTGGTGGTGGCGCATTGCGCATCGCTCGGCAAGGCCGATGACACCGACCTGCCTTCGGCCCCGGCCCGCCCGGCCTTCGAGCTGTTCACGCGGCTGATGGCAGAACGCGAATGGGAAGGCGACCTGTTCGCCGACATCTCGGCCGTGTTTCAGCGCAACCGCAAGCCGGTGGTCTGGCAGACGGTGCTGCAGCGCCAGGACTGGCATCACCGCCTTCTTCACGGTTCCGACTACCCGCTGCCCGGGCTGATGCCGCTGTTTTCATTGCCGGCCCTGCAGAATGCAGGGGTACTGGCGGGCGCCGACGTCGAACCGCTGAAACGCCTGCGCGAACACAACCCGCTGCTGTTCGACTTCGTCCTGAAGCGCCGCTTGCGCCTGGGCCAGGCGCGCCTGCCCGCGGCGCTGTTCGAGGCCCGTGCCCTTGTTGTGCCCCAAAGCTGACCCCAGAGCTGACCCCAGAGCCGACGATGACCGAACCCAGCCCGCAAACGCACCCGCACCCGCACCCGCACCCGCACCCGCACCCCAACCAGTTCGACCTGCTGCGCCAGCGGCGCTTCGCGCCGTTCTTCTGGGTGCAGTTCCTGGGTGCCGCCAACGACAACGTCTTCAAGTTCGCCTTCACGGTGATGGTGACCTACCAGCTGCAGGTGGGCTGGCTGCCCCCGGCCATGGCCGGGCTGGTCATCGGCGCGCTGTTCATCCTGCCCTTCGTGCTGTTCTCGGCCACCAGCGGGCAGCTGGCCGACAAGCACGACAAGGCGCAGCTCATCCGCTTCACCAAGAGCTTCGAGATCGTGGTGATGCTGATCGCCGCCTGGGGTTTCTGGGCGCAGAACATCCCGGTGCTGCTGGCCTGCATCTTCCTGATGGGTCTGCAGAGCACGCTGTTCGGCCCGGTGAAGTTCGCCTACCTGCCGCAGCACCTGAACGAACGTGAACTCACTGGCGGCAACGGCATGGTCGAGATGGGCACGTTTGTAGCCATCCTGCTGGGCAACGTGGCCGGCGGCCTGCTCATCGCCCTGCCCGAGACCGGTGGGCGCATCACGGCGCTGGCCTGCGTGGCGCTGGCGCTGCTGGGGCGGGTGCTGGCGCAGGCCGTGCCGCTGTCGCCGGCCACCGACCCGCTATTGAAGATCAACTGGAACCCCTTCACCGAAACCTGGCGCAACCTGTTGCTGGCGCACGGCAACGTCGTCGTCTTCCGCTCGCTGCTGGGCATCAGCTGGATGTGGTTCTTCGGCGCGGTGTTCCTGTCGCAGTTCCCGTCATTCGCGAAGGACGTGCTGCATGGCGACGAGAAGGTGGCTTCGCTGCTGCTGGTGGTGTTTTCGGTGGGCGTGGGCATCGGCGCACTGCTGTGCGAGGTGCTGAGCAAGCGGCACGTGGAAATCGGCCTGGTGCCGCTGGGCGCCATCGGCATGAGCGTGTTCGCCTTCGACCTGTATTTCGCCTCGCGCAGCCTGCCGCCGGCCGACGCGTTGAGCGTGGCCCAGTTCATGGCGCAGCCGGCGCACTGGCGCGTGCTGTTCGACCTGTTCGGCCTGAGCCTGTTCGCAGGGCTGTACAGCGTGCCCATGTACGCGCTGATCCAGCTGCGCAGCCCGGCCACGCACCGTGCGCGCATCATCGCGGCCAACAACATCCTGAACGCGCTGTTCATGGTGGTCAGCAGCATCGGCGTGGGTGCGCTGCTGGCGGCGGGCTTCAGCATTCCGCAGGTGTTTCTGGTTGTCGCGCTGCTGAACGCGGTGGTGGCGGGCTACATCTTCCTGCTGGTGCCCGAATACCTGCTGCGCTTCATCGCCTTCATGCTCACGCGCGTGGTCTACCGCTTCAAGGTGCGCGGCGACGAGCACATCCCGGTGCAGGGCGCGGCCATCCTGGTGTGCAACCACGTCAGCTTCGTCGACGCCATCCTGCTGATGGCGGCCAGCCCGCGGCCCATCCGCTTCATCATGGACCACCGCATCTTCGCCACGCCGGTGCTGGGCTGGATGTTCCGTCTGGCCAAGGCCATCCCCATCGCGCCGCAGCGCGAAGACCCGGCAGCCTACGAACGCGCCTTCGCCGAAGCCCGGCGTGTGCTGGACGATGGCGACCTGCTGTGCATCTTCCCCGAAGGCGGCATCACGCGCGACGGCAGCCTGGGCGAATTCAAGGGCGGGGTGATGAAGATCCTGCAGACCCACCCGGTGCCGGTGGTGCCGCTGGCGCTGCAGAACCTGTGGGGGTCTTACTTCTCGCGCATCGAAAAAGGCACGGCCATGGTCAAGCCCTTCCGCCGCGGCCTGTTCAGCCCCGTGGGCCTGGTGGCGGGCGAGCCCGTGCCCGCGGCAGCGGCCAGCCCGCAGGGGCTGCGGGAACGGGTGGCGGGCCTGCTGACGGCCTGATCTGGCTGGCACCCGGTCGGTCAGCGCTGCAGTTCCTGCAGCCAGGCCTGGGCCGTCTGGATGACAAAGGGTGTCTGGCCGGCCAGGGCCAGCAGATCCTTGTCGCCCGCGATCAGCACGTCGGCCCGGCCGATGGCGGCCAAGTGCAGGAAGGGCAGGTCGTTCGGGTCGCGGCACACGGGCAGGGCAGGCATGGGGTAGGGCAGCTGCACGATCTCGGCATGGGGCAGGTAATCGGCCAGCAGTTCCTCCCGCTGCGCGGCGTTCAGTTTGAACTTCGGGTAGGCAAGCACACGGATGAGTTCCTGCGCCGTCGCCGTGCTGGCCAGCGGCTGGCAGGCCCCGGTCTGCCAGGCATGGCGCAGCAGGGCCAGGGGGCTGGACGTGAACAGCAGCGCCGACAGCACGACGTTGGTGTCCAGCACCACGCGTGGGGGGCTCATTCAGTTCAGGCAGGTTTTGCTTCCGACCTCGCCCAGGCCACGGCATCGGTGATGTCTTGTTCGGTCAGCGCCAGTTCGGCCAGCTTGGCGCGCACGGCGTCGGCGCGCTGCAGGCGCATGGGGGTCAGGATGATCTGGCCGTCCCGGGTTTGCACATCGAAGTATTCGGCCGCACCGACGGCCTGGACGGCGCTCTTGGGCAGGGTGAGCTGGTTCTTGGAGGTCAGCTTCGCGAGCATATGTTTCCTTAAAGTAAGGAATCCTTACTTTAGCGCCTGATTCAAGCGCCTGCGAGCCAGACGCTTTCGTCAAGGAGTTGGCTTGCGCGGACAACTGTATATTCTTACAGTATCTTGGTGCAAGTCTCCCCTACGTCCAGCCTGTTCGATGTTCTGCCTGCCTCCGCGCCGGCCGGGCCAGGGCGTACGCACCGGTCGACCACAGGCCAGGCGCCCAGTTCGGCAGCGCCACAGGCGCCGGCACCCCTCTCGTCACCCCTCTCGTCACCGCCGCTCGAATCAACCCCTGAAGCTGCTGCAACGGGTCCTGCCAACCCGCCAGCGCTGGACGCCCTGCACCCCGCCCTGTGGCATGCCCACCAGCTGGCCCGCCCTGGCGGCAGCGTGCGGCCCAGCCGCTTTGCCGAGCTCGACGCCGCCTTGCCCGGCGGCGGCTGGCCCACCCAGGCCCTGACCGAGCTGCTGCTGCCCCATCCCGGCCTGGGTGAACTGCGGCTGCTGGCCCCGGTGCTGGCGGCGGTGCAGGCCGCCGGTGGCAGCCTGATGTGGTTCGACCCGCCGGCCGCGCCCTGTGCCTGGGCCTTGGGGGCGCTGGGCATCGACATTGCCCAGCTCGTGGTGGTGCATCCGCGCCAGGCCTTGCGCGGCCCGGCGCGCCAGCGCCTGCCCGCGGCCGACATGCTGTGGGCGCTGGAACAGGCGCTGAAAAGCGGCCATGTCGGTGCCGTGCTGGCCTGGTTGCCGGCGCGGCTGCCGGCCGACACGCTACGCCGGCTGCAACTGGCCGCACAGGTCCACGACGGCCCGGCCTTCCTGCTGCGCGACGTGGCTGCGCGCCAGCAGCCCAGCGCCGCGCCGCTGCGCCTGCTGCTGGCCGCTGCCGGCCCCGACCGTCTGCGTGTCACCCTGCTCAAGCGCCGCGGCCCGCCGCTGGCGCAGCCGCTGGACCTGGCCTTGCCGCCGGTGCTGTCGGCAGCCGGCCTGGCGCGCGCGCTGGCCGGGCGGGCCGTGCCTGCACCCGCGCTGCCGCAGCCTGCTGCGGCCCGGTCGTCGTCAGCCGGGTCGGCCGCCTTGCCGGCGGTGGCATCGACCCACGGGCCGTTGCGCTGACCGCGCGCCCCCGTGCTGCTGCGCCCGCCTGTGCATCACTCACTGCGTCCCCGCCCCCGCCATGCTGTGGTTCGCCCTGCACCTGCCCCTGTTGTCGCTGGAGGCCTTCTGCGCCACGCTGGCGCCTGATGCGCAGCAGCGCCCCATTGCGCTGCTGGACGGGCACGCCATCAGCGCCGTCAACGCCGCCGCCGTGCAGTGCAGCATCCGCCCGGGCTGCAAGCGCGCCACGGCGCTGGCCTTGTCGTCGCAGCTGTTGCTGGCCGAAGCCGATGCCGGGCGCGACGCCGCCGCGCTGCTGGCGGTGGCCCATGCCGCGCTGGCCTTCACGCCATCGGTGTGCCTGCACGACGGCCACACCGTGCTGCTGGAAGTGCAGGCCAGCCTGCGCCTGTTCGGCGGCGCGGCGGCGCTGCTGATGCGGCTGCAGGAGGCGGTGCAGCCGCTGGGCCACCAGGTGCATCTGGCCGCCGCACCCACGGCGCTGGGCGCGGCCCTGCTGGCGCGCTGGTATCCGCCGGCGGTGCGTGGTGGCCAGGTGCTGGGGCCGCAGGCCACGCAGCGGCCAGCCATGCAGCAGCAGCTGCAGGCCGCGCCGGTGCACCTGCTGGGCCCCGGCCGCGAACACTGGGAAGCGCTGCAAGGCATGGGCCTGCAGACCCTGGCCGACCTGCGCGCGCTGCCGCGCACCGGCCTGGCGCGGCGTTTCGGCGAAAGCCTGCTCGACGAGCTCGACCGCACCTGGGGCGACCGCCCCGACCCGCGCGTGTGGTTGCAGCTGCCCGAGCGTTTCGAAACCCGGCTGGAGCTGTATGCCCGTGCCGACACCACCGACCAGGTGCTGCACGGTGCCAGCGTGCTGCTGGCCCGGCTGGTGGCCTGGGCCCAGGCGCGGCAGTCGCGCGTGGCCGCGTTCACACTGTGCATGCACCACGACCGCCGCCACCGCGACAGCGCACCCCCGGCCACCCAACTGCACGTGGCCCTGGCCGAACCGGCGCTGGACCCGGCCCATCTGCACAGCCTGCTGCGTGAACGCCTGGGCCAGCTGCAGATGGCCGCGCCCACGCTGGAACTGCGCCTGCACTGCCAGCACCTGGTGCAGGCCAGCGCGCCCAATGGCGAACTATTCCCCAGCCGCGCCGGTGCCGCCGAAGGCCTGACGAGGCTGATCGAACGCCTGCGGGCGCGGCTGGGCGACGCCCAGGTGCTGGGCCTGCAGGCCGTGGCCGACCACCGCCCGGAACACGCCAGCCGGGCGCTGCCGGTGCAGGGCCTGGGGGCACCGCCGGCCCCCGCCACCGGCACGTCCCAGGGCCGGGGGGCGGATGGTTCTTTCACCCCCACCCCCGGCCCGCTGGTGCCCTTGCCGTTGCACCGCCCGGCCTGGCTGATGCCCGAACCGCTGCCGCTGGCCGAACGCGACGCGCTGCCCCTGCTCGAAGGCCGCCCGCTGCAACTGCTGAGCGGCCCCGAACGCATCGAGACCGGCTGGTGGGACGGCCATTCGGTGGCGCGCGACTATTTCATCGCCCAGGCCCACGACGGCTCTCTGGTGTGGGTGTGGCGCGGCCGGCTGCCGGCTGCGCAGGGCGATGTGAACTGGTTCCTGCAGGGGCGGTTTGCATAGCGGGCGGGCTCGCTCGCGAAAAACGTGGCGAACTGTTCGGCATGCGAACGGCCCGGCAAGAGGCCGGCGAACAGGACGCAGTGGCGGGGCGTGTCACTCGGCCAGAGCCCGTGCGGTGGCCTCGTCGGCCGCGAACAGGTGTTCGATGCGCAGCGAGGCCAGCGTCACGTCCAGCGGCGCGCCGAAGCTGCTGAACATCGAGAACAGCCGCAGTTCACCCACCCGCGACTGCAGCCGCGTCAGCAGCAGCGGCGCCTCTGCGCAAGGCCCGGGCCAGCGCGGCAGTGCGCCTTGCAGGCGCTGCAGGCGTGCGGCCAGGGCGGGCACCTGCAGGGCCTCGCGCCGGGCGCGGTGCAGCACCTCGCCACAGACCTCGGCCTCGTTCAGCAGGCAGCTGCGCAGGCCGCCTTCGCCCAGCAGCCAGTCCAGCAGGTTGGCCGGGCTGGGGGGCATGGGCAGGCCCAGCAGGTCCAGCAGGCGCTGCACGCTGGCATTGGCCATCACCAGGTTCCATTCGGCGTCCAGCACCAGGGCCGGCGGGCTGCCGGGGGCGTGCAGCAACTGCTGCAGGGCGTCGCGCGCCGGGCCGAGCTGCGGTGCGTCCAGGCCATGCTGGCTGTAGGCCGGCGCCAGGCCCGCTGCCAGCAAGGCGTCGTTGCGCTCGGCCAGCGGGGCGTCCAGGGCATCCAGCAAGGCCAGCAAGGTGCCGCGGCTGGGCCGTGCGCGGCCAGTTTCGATGCAGCTGAGATGGCGTTGCGAGACGCCGGCGCGCAGCCCCAGTTCGAGTTGGCTGACGCGCTTTTGCCGGCGCAGGCTGGTGAGCGGATGCATGGCGCCGAGCGTATGCGAATCGGGTGATCAAGGCGATGACCTCGCAGGTCGTTGCGGCATGTTTCCGGCGGGCCAACACTGCCGGGCATCGTCAACTGATGGAGATCGAATGACCTGGCTGAAACCCGTTTTGTGGCTGATCGCGCTGCCCTTTTGCGGCTTCTCGCTGTGGGTGCTGATGCGGATGGGCTACCTCGGCATCTGGCAGGGGGGCCTGGCCAACCTGGGCAGCATGCAGATCACCCTGGACCTCGTCGTCGCCTGCACTTTGCTGATGGGCTTCATCGCCCGCGATTGCCGCGCCCAGGGCAAAGCCTGGTGGCCCTGGGCCTTGCTGACGCTGGTGGCCGGCTCCGTGGGCCCGCTGGCCTACCTGCTGTGGCCGCGGCGATGAACCGCGGCTGGCTGATCAGCGCCGCCTTGCTGGCGCTGGCTGCGGTGCACCTGCTGCCCTTGCTGGGCGTGCTGGGCACGCAGCGCCTGCAGCAGCTGTATGGCCTGCACATCGACGAGCCGAACCTGCTGCTGCTGATGCGCCACCGCGCGTTGCTGTTCGGCCTGCTGGGCGCCTTGCTGGCCGCGGCCGCGTTCACGCCGGCCTGGCAGGGCGTGGCGCTGCTGGGCGCCTGGGGCTCGGTGCTGGGCTTCGTGCTGCTGGCACCCGCGGGGCTGCTTCCGGCGCTGCACCGGGTGTGGTGGATCGACGTGGCGCTGCTGCCCTTGCTCGCCCTGGCCACCTGGGCCTGGTGGGGCCGCGATGGCGGGGGATAGGGCTTGCAAGGGCAGCGCGGCGTCGCGCGCTCGAATCAGAGGTGCCGCGCGAGGACCCGAGCCACATGCACCGCCTCGCGCTGCGCGCCGTCGGCGATCTGGTGCCGGCAGCTGGTGCCGTCGGCCACGATCTGCGCGTCGGGCCGGGCGCGCACCGCGGGCAGCAGGCTCAGTTCGGCCATCTGCATCGACACCGCATGGTGCGCCGCCTCGTAGCCGAAGGCACCGGCCATGCCGCAGCAGGAGCTTTCGATCAGCCCGACCTCGGCGCCCGGGATGAGCTTCAGCACCTCCAGCACCGGCGGCATCGCGCCGAAGGCCTTCTGGTGGCAGTGGCCGTGCACCAGCAGCGGCTGCGTGGCCGCGCGCAGCGTCAGCTTCAGCCGCCCGGCCTGGTGTTCGCGGGCCAGGAACTCCTCGAACAGCAATGCCTTGCCGGCCAGGCGCTGCGCGGCTTCGCCCAGGCCCATCACCAGCAGTTCGTCGCGCAGGCTGAGCAGGCACGAAGGTTCCAGCCCGACGACGGCGATGCCGGCGTCGACGAAGGGTGTGAAGGTCTGCAGCAGCGCGGCGGCTCGCGCCTTGGCTTCTTCGCCCAGGCCGGCGGCCAGCAGGGTGCGCCCGCAGCAGGGTGCGCGGCCGTCGGACTGGGTGGCCACATGCACGGCATAACCGCCAGCCTGCAGCACACGCACCGCGTCGGCAGCGTTCTCGGTTTCGAAGAAGCCGTTGAAGGTGTCGACGAAGAGGACGACACCTTTGCCGTTCTTGGCTGCCGCCAGCACTTCGTCACGCGTGGCCAAACCCAGCGTGGGCGCGGTGGCGGCGAAGGTGTCGCTGCGAAAGCGCGGCAGCGAACGCCGCGCCGACAGGCCCAGCCAGCGCTCGCTCAAGGCCTTGGCGCCGGGCAGGCTGTCGCGCAGGTTGAAGAGCCAGGGCATGCGGCTGGCCAGCGGGGCCAGTTCGGGCAGGCGGGCGATGAGCCGGTCTTTCAGCGAGATGCCGCGCTCGCGGGCCCGCAGCGCCGTGTGCTCCAGCTTCATCTTCGCCATGTCCACCCCGGTGGGGCAGTCACGCTTGCAGCCCTTGCAGCCCACGCACAGGTCCAGCGCTTCGGCCACCGCGTCTGAACCCAGGCCGCCTTCGATCTGGCCTGACAGCGCCAGCCGCAGCGTGTTCGCGCGGCCGCGCGTGAGGTGCTGTTCGTCGCGCGTGACGCGGTAGCTGGGGCACATGGTGCCGGCGTCGAACTTGCGGCAATGGCCGTTGTTGTTGCACATCTCCACGGCCTTGGCCAGGCCGCCGGTGCTGTCGCCACCGGTGCCGGGGGCGGTGGTCTGCTCGGTCACCGGGTCGTTCTGCACGTTCCAGGCCGACCAGTCGAACACGGGTTTGAGCGGGATGGTCTTGTAGCCCGGGGCGAAGCGGAAGAGGGCGGCGTCGTCCATCTTCGGCGGATCGATGATCTTGCCGGGGTTGAGAAGGTTTGCAGGGTCGAGGTGCGTCTTGATGGCGCGAAAGGCCTCGTTGATCTTCGGCCCGAACTGCCATTCGATCCATTCGCCGCGGCACAGGCCGTCGCCGTGTTCGCCGCTGTAGGCACCCTTGTACTTGCGCACCAGTTCACTGGCTTCTTCGGCAATGGCGCGCATCTTCTGCGCGCCGCCGTTCGGTCCGCCCTGGCGCATGTCCAGGATGGGCCGCACGTGCAGCGTGCCCACCGATGCGTGCGCGTACCAGGTGCCGCGGCTGCCGTGTTTGCGGAACACCTGGGTCAGGCCTTCGGTGTATTCGGCCAGGTGTTCCAGGGGCACGGCACAGTCTTCGATGAAGCTCACCGGCTTGCCGTCGCCCTTCAGGCTCATCATGATGTTCAGCCCGGCCTTGCGCACTTCCCACAGCGCCTTCTGCGGCGCTTCGGCTTCCATGCGCACCACGCTGCCGGGCAGGCCCAGGTCGCCCATCAGCTCCACCAGGCCGTCGAGCTGGCGCACCAGGGTGGCAGGGTCGGCGCCGCTGAATTCCACCAGCAGGATGGCGTCGGGTGCGCCGATGAGCGCGGTCTCGATCACTGGCCGGAACGCCGGGTTGGCCCGGCTCAGCTCGATCATCGTGCGGTCGACCAGTTCCACCGCGCTGGGGCCCAGCTTCACGATGTGCTGGGCCGAGTCCATGGCCTTGTAGAAGCTGTCGAAGTTCACCACGCCCAGCACCTTGGCGCGGGGCAGGGGGCTCAGCTTGAGTGTCAGCGTCTTCGTCACGGCCAGCGTGCCTTCCGAGCCCACCAGCAGGTGCGCTAGGTTCACGCTGCCGTCGCCGGTGTAGGGCTTCTCGCTCTTCGGCTCGAAGATGTCGAGGTTGTAGCCGCCCACGCGGCGCAGCACGGTGGGCCAGCGTGCGTTGATCTCCTCACGGTGCTGTGCGGCGAGCGTGCGCACGAAGTCGGCGATCCGGGTCTCGCGCGCGCCCAGCCTGGCGACGGGGCCGAAGTCGGCCAGCGTGCCGTCGGCCAGCCAGGCCTTCATGCCCGCGACGTTGTGCACCATGTTGCCGTAGGCGATGCTGCGGCTGCCGCAGCTGTTGTTGCCGGCCATGCCGCCCAGCGTGGCCTGCGCGCTGGTGGACACGTCCACCGGGTACCACAGGCCGTGCGCCTTCAGCTCGGCATTCAGGTGGTCCAGCACCATGCCAGGCTCGACCTCGGCCGTCATCGCCTGCTTGTCGAAGGCCAGCAGGCGGCGCAGGTGCTTGGTGTTGTCGATGACCAGGGCGGCACCCGTGGTCTGCCCGCATTGCGAAGTGCCACCGCCGCGCGGCAGCACCGGCAGCTTCAGGTCGCGCGCGATCGCCAGGGCGGTGGCCACGTCTTCCGAAGTCTTCGGCACCAGCACGCCCAGCGGCATCTGCTGGTAGATGGACGCGTCCGTGGCATAGCGGCCGCGTGAGGCGGCATCGAACAGCACCTCGCCCTGTGTCTCTGCGCGCAACCGGCGTTCCAGCACGTCGATCATGCGCGGGCTCCCTTGGCGCTGGCGCGTGCTTCGTCCACCCGTGCCTGGCCGGCCGGCAACTGGCCACTGCGCATCAGTTCCAGCACCGCGTCGCGCTTGTGTTCCAGGTGCTGCACCAGCAGCTCGCGCAAGGCCTCGGAATCACGCGTGGCGAGCAATTCGACCATGCGTTCGTGTTCCTGGACCGCGCGCTGCCACTTCGCTTCGTCGAAGTTCGAACGGAAGCGCAGCGCCTGCAACCGCGCGTTGACGGTGCGCCAGGTGTGGGCCAGCACGGGGTTGCGCGCCGCGGCGTTGATCAGTGTGTGGATCTGCGCGTTCAGCCGATAGTAGGTGGACAGGTCGCGCCGGGTGAAGGCGGCCAGCATCTCGTAGTGCAGCGCGCGGATCTCGGCCAGCTCTTCGGCCGTGATGCGCTGCGCCGCCAGCGCTCCCGACTGGCCTTCCAGCCCGGCAATCACCTCGAAGGTATCGGCCACGTCCTGTGCGCTCAGGCTGGCGACCACCGCGCCGCGGTTGGGCAGCAGCTCCACCAGCCCTTCTGCGGCCAGCATCTTGATGGCCTCGCGCAGCGGCGTGCGCGAGACGTTCAAGGCCTCGCTCAGTTCGCGTTCGTTCAGCTTGGCGCCGGGGGCGATGCGGCCTTCGACGATGCGCTGCCGCAGCCGGGTGGTGACCTCCTGGTGCAGCACCTGGCGGGGGATGGAAATGATCTCGGCCACGGTGGGCGCCCTTTCACACGTTCCTGGAACGTATACAAAAAACCTTGCGATTCGGGTCGAAGTCTAGCTGCTACCGATTGACAAGTGAATTTTGTATGCAAAAATTTCTGGGACGAAGCCACCACACAGCCCCATCGGGGCACCTGCCATGATTCCCCTCGACCAGCACCCCAGCGGCCGCCATTTCCTGCAGATCCCCGGCCCCAGTCCCGTGCCCGACCGCATCCTGCGGGCGATGAGCCTGCCCACCATCGACCACCGCGGCCCCGAGTTCGCGCACCTGGGCAAGAAGGTCATCGCCGGCCTGCAGCAGGTCTTCCAGACGCGCCACCCGGTGGCCATCTATCCGGCTTCTGGCACGGGTGCCTGGGAAGCCGCGCTGGTCAACGTGCTGAGCGCGGGTGACTCGGTGCTGATGTTCGAGACCGGCCACTTCGCCACGCTGTGGCAGAAGATGGCGCTGCGCCTGGGCCTCAAGCCCGAGTTCCTGTCGGTGCCCGGCACCTGCGCCAGCACCGGCCTGCCGCTGGCCTGGCGCCGGGGTGTGGACGCCGGGTTGATCGAGCAGCGCCTGCGCGCCGATGCCGGCCACAGCATCAAGGCCGTGTGCGTGGTGCACAACGAAACCTCCACCGGCGTCACCAGCGACATCGCCGCCGTGCGTCGCGCCATCGATGCCGCCAGGCACCCGGCGCTGCTGCTGGTGGACACGATCTCGGGGCTGGCCAGCGCCGAGTACCGGCACGACGACTGGGGCGTGGACGTCACCGTCAGCGGTTCGCAGAAGGGCCTGATGTTGCCGCCCGGCATCAGTTTCAACGCGCTCAGCCCCAAGGCCCTGGAAGCCAGTAAGACGGCCACGCTGCCGCGCGCCTTCTGGGCCTGGGACGAGATCGTCGAGATGAACAAGACCGGGTATTGGCCGTACACCCCCAACACCAACCTGTTGTACGGCCTGAGCGAAGCGCTGGACATGCTGCTGGAACAAGGCCTGCCCGCCGTCTTCGCCCGCCACCAGCGCTGGGCCGAGGGCGTGCGCACGGCGGTGAAGTCCTGGGGCCTGCCGATCCAGTGCGCCGACCCGGCGGTGTATTCACCGGTGCTCACTGGCGTGGTCACGCCCGTGGGCGTGGACGCCGACCAACTGCGCCGGCTCATCCACGACCGCTTCGACCTGTCGCTGGGCACTGGCCTGGGCCGGGTGAAGGGCCGCATGTTCCGCATCGGCCACCTGGGCGACTGCAACGACCTGACGCTGATGGCTGCGCTTTCCGGCGTCGAGATGGGCTTCAAGTTGTCGGGCGTGCCCATCGCCGGCAGTGGCGTGATGGCGGCCATGGACTGGTTCGCGGCCCACCCTGCGCAGCAGCCTTTGCAGGCTGCCGCCTGATCCGAACCGAGTCGACCTGATTCAACCCGATTCGACAAGAGCCCTGCAAGGGCCTGGCGTTCACGAACACACCACCCCGGAGACAAGCCCCATGAAAAGACGCACATTGATCCAGGCCGCAGCAGGTGCGGCCACCGCGCTGGCGCTGCCGCACCTGCGCGCGCAGACCCTGCCCACCGGCACCATCCGCATCATCGTGGGCTTCCCGCCCGGCGGCGGCACCGACGCACTGGCACGCATCGTCGCGGCCAAGCTCACCGGCATGTGGAACCAACAGGTCATCGTCGAGACCAAGGCCGGCGTGGCCGGTGTGCTGGCCGCCGACTACACCGCCATCCAGCCGGCCGACGGCAACACGCTGCTGATGGCGCACATCAACAGCCATGCGCTGGCTCCCAGCCTGCAGCCCAAGCTGAAGTACGACCCGATCAACGACTTCTCGCCCATCACCCTGGTCGGCGTCACGCCGAACCTGCTGGTGTGCAACCCCAGCCAGCCCGCGAAGAACGTGCCTGAAATCGTGGCACTGTGTAAGGCCAGGCCCGGACAGATCGCCTTCGGTTCGGCGGGCTCGGGCAGCGCCCAGCACCTGGCGCTGGAACTCTTCAAGCTGCGTGCCGGCGTCGACGCGATCCACGTGCCCTACAAAGGCAGCGCGCCCGTCATCACCGACCTGATCGGCGGTCAGATCCAGTACGCCTTCGAGACCATGACCGCGGCGACGCCGCACGTGAAGGGTGGCCGGCTGATGGCCATTGCGCAGACGCGCGCGAAACGCGCCGCCAGCTACCCCGACATCCCGACCATGGTGGAACTGGGCTACCCCGGCTTCGAGGCCACCACCTGGTACGGCCTGGTCGGGCCCGGAAAGATGCCTGCGGCCATGGTCCAGCGCATGAACGAAGACGTCAACAAGGTGCTGGCCATGCCCGACGTGCAGACCAGCCTGGCGCAGTTCGGCGCCGAGGACGGCGGCGGTTCGGCGGCGCGCTTCACCGAATTCATCAAGAGTGAGATTGCGCAATGGCGCAAGGTCGTGAAAGACGGCAACGTGAAGGCCGACACCTGATGCTGCGCTGACCCCGCGGCGTCACTGGCACCCCGGGGCCAGGCCCCGGGCTATTCCACGAAGCCGCGCAAGGAGTCGCGGCCGTGGTCGTCGCGCGAGCGGCCCTGCGCCGTGTCCAGGGCACGCTGCAGCTTGTCGATGGCGCCGCGCACGGCGTCTCCGGTCTTGGGTGCGTCGTGGGTCACGACCACCGGGTCGCGGCCGGCCGGGCGGGCTTCGAGCTTGCAGCGCTTGTCCTTGTCCCCGCCCCGGCCTGCATTGGTGTCGCTCAGGTGCACTTCCACCCGGGTGATGTGCTCGCGAAAGCGGGCCAGCTTGCTTTTCAGCTCTGCATCGATCCATGCCGCCAGCGTTTCATCGCCCTGGATGTTCTTGTCGGTATTCAGTTGGACTTGCATGGGCCCGTCTCCTTCGCTTGAGTGATGCGTGTGCGAGTGGAGTCGCTCGCGAAGGTTCATTCCTTCGGGTTGATCGGGCAGGCGCGCAAAGCCGCCGGCCGGACAGCATGCCTGAGCCCACTTGACAGTAGACCGACCGGTCTACAGAATTGCCGGCACGATGACTGAAGCCCCCAGCACCCGCGAACGCCTGATTGCGGCCATGACCGACGCCTTGCAGCGCCGCGGCCTGCATGGCGTGGGACTGACGGAGCTGCTGCAGGCCGCCCAGGCACCCAAGGGTGTTCTTTATCACC
Source organism: Burkholderiales bacterium Ga0077543 (assembly GCA_001464055.1). GTDB lineage: Bacteria > Pseudomonadota > Gammaproteobacteria > Burkholderiales > Burkholderiaceae_C > Rubrivivax. Next base: position 71,557 of record LNET01000055.1, on the reverse strand, counting down.
ACTTCCCCGGCGGCAAGACGGAATTGGCCGTGGCCGCCATCGACCAGGTCGCGGCCGGCATCGACGCCAGCCTGCAGCGCCTGCTGCAACGCCCGGGAGACCCGCTGGACGCATTGCGCCAATGGCTGGGTCGGGCGGCGCAGCAACTGCAGCGCAGCGGTTTCGAACGCGGCTGCCCGCTGGCTGCGGTGGCGCTGGAGTCCACGCCCGAGGACGAAGCCATCCGCCAGGCGCTGGCCCGGGCGTTCACGATCCTGCGCCAGCGCCTCGCGCAGGTGCTGGTTCAGGCTGGCACGACCCCGGAGCGGGCGCCAGGGCTGGCGGCCTTGGTGGTCTCGGCCTATGAAGGGGCCTTGTTGCAGGCCCGGGTGGCTGGCGACGTTCAGCCGCTGCAGGCCACCACCGACACCTTGCTGGCCGTGGTGGCCCGCGAGATCGAGGGCCAGGCGCAATGAATCCATCCTCCACTGAATTCGGCGGTCAGGCAGAAACTCTGGTCGCGGCCGACGGCTGCCGCCTGACGGCACGGCGTGATCCGGCCGCGGCTGCGCTCGGCCCGCGCGCGGGCGCGTCATGGTCGCCAGTGCTGCCTCCCACGCTGCTTTTTCGACGCCCCGCCCCCGCCACCATCGAGCCTGCACCCACCCCTGGAGCCCGCCATGCGCACGCCTGAGGAATTCAACCGTTTCGGAGCCCGCAATCTGCCAGGCTTCCTGGGCATCGTCATCGTGCAGGCCGACCCGGGCGAGGTCCGGGCCGAACTGGCGGTGCGGCCCGAGCTGATGGCGCCCAACGGCTTCCTGCACGCCGGCAGCGTCGTCACCCTGGCCGACACCGCGGCCGGCTATGGTTGCGTCCAGAACCTGCCCGCGGGCGCCAGCGGTTTCACCACCATCGAACTGAAGTCCAACCACCTGGGCACGGTGCGCGAAGGCTGGGTCGATTGCCTGGCGCGGCCGGTGCATCTGGGCAAGACCACGCAGGTGTGGGACGCCACGGTCACGGCGCGAGAAGGCGGCAAGCTGCTCGCGCTGTTTCGCTGCACGCAGATGGTGCTGTACCCGAAGTGAATCGCCGGTGAAGGCAGCGCCCGCGCAGCCTCAGGCCAGCTGTCTGTAGAAGCAGGCGGTGGCACAGGGCGTGCCGTCCGTGGCGAGAGCGAAGTCGGGCACCAGGCCATAAGGCTGCCAGCCCAGGTGGCGGTAGATGGCTTCGGCTTCCGAGCCCACCAGCGTGTCCAGCACCAGCAGGCGCAGCCCGGCCTGGCGAGCGTGTTCGTCGACAGCCGCCAGCAGCTGGCGGGCCACGCCCTGGCCGCGCGCACTGCGGTGCACCAGCAGCTTCATCAGTTCGGCCCGATGGCGGCCGTTGGGCTTCAGGCAGGGCCCCAACTGCACGGTGCCGACGAAGCGGCCCTGCCGTTCGGCCATCCACAGCTGCAGGCCGGGCCCCAGGCTGGCGACGGTGTGCTGCGCCCAGGCCAACGCTTGCGAAGGTGGCAGCGGCGCCAGGAAGCCAACCGAAGCACCACCGTCCACGGCATCGGCCAGCAGGTCGGCCAGCGCCGGCACCAGTTGCGGGTCGGTCGCGGCGGTCTTGGCGTCCTGCCAGAGGTGAAGCCGCAGTGCAGCTGTCTGCAAGTCGGGGTCGGCCAGCCGCTTTTCCATCAGGAACTTCGCCAGGCCGTGCGGGAAATGCCGGTTGGTAAACACCGTGGTGTAGCCGAGCGCGCGATAGAACGCGGGCGCCTGGAAGCTGTAGGTTTCCAACGTGACGACGGTGCAGGCGCGGGCCTGCACCGCGGCCTCGAAGCACTTGACGAGTTCTGCACCCAGGCCCTGGCGGCGCCTGGTTTCGTCCACCCACAGCATCTGCAGTTCGGCCAGCTCGCCCCAGGTGCGGCCGGTGGCGCCGCCCAGCACCCGGCCGCTGGCGTCGCGGGCGATGCAGGCCAGCTTCTGAACTTCGTGCAGCGGTGCCGCGGCGTCATTGAAGTCACCCAGCCCGTTGTCGACGGCATTGGCGCCCTCGCTGGCCCAGTCGTCCGGGCCGTGGGTGCTGAAGCGGACGTCGTTCATGGCGCGATCCTGTGGCGAAGGTCCGGCTTGTGCCAGCCGCCCGGCCCCTTGTCAAGGCGCGCCGCCCTGCGGTTTCAGCGCGCGGCGGGCGCGGCGCGCATGCGCAGGACAGGCTGGCCGGCTGAGTCGAGCAGATGGAGTTCGGCCCCTTCGAAGCGCCATCCGGCCACCAGCGGCAAAGCCTTCACGAAGCGCGTTTCTTCGATGTCGCCTGGGCCGATGCAGGCCTTGCGCGACATCGCGCCAAGCTGCAGGCGCAGTTGCTGTCCGTTCAGTTCGAAGCTGCCGTTGATGCGGTTGCAGCCAGTGAAGCCGCTGTAGCCGCTGCCGTCCAGGTCCAGCTTCAGTTCGGCTGCCGGCGATGGCGCCATTTCGGGCGCCTGCAGCGGCAGCAAACGCCAGTTCGTGCCGCGCAGCGGCGGGGCCGCTTCTGCGCTGGGAGTGGTGCAGCCGGCCATGCCGAAGACCGTCGTCAGCAGCAGCGCGCGTCTGCGCGTCAGCCCAGAACCTGCAGCAGCCATTGGTTCAGCGCCTTTACTTCTTCGATGCATACCGAATGCTCCATCGGGTAGTCGTGCCAGGCCACGGTGTGGCCCAGTGCCTGCAAGCTGTCGCGCGCAGCGCTGCCACGCGCCAGCGGCACGATGCCGTCGTTGCGGCCATGGCCCAGGAAGACGGGCAGGCCGGTCTGCCCCGCGTGTTCGGCGGCCGTGGTGTCGGCCAGCGGCAGATAGCCGGACAGACCCGCCAGACCCGCCAGTTGCTGCCCGTAGCGCACGCCCGCACCCAAGGTGATGGCGCAGCCTTGCGAGAAACCCGCCAGCACGATGCGCTGCGCCGGCACGCCGCGCGCCACCTCGGCGTCCAGCAGCGCGTGCACCTGGGCGATGGATTCGCGCACCCCGGTCTCGTCCTCACGCCGCACCAGGTCGGCCGTGAGGATGTCGTACCAGGCACGCATGGCATGGCCGCCGTTGATCGTCACCGGCCGCACCGGTGCACGCGGAAACACGAAACGCACCGGGCCCACGGCGCCCAGGCGCAGTTCGTCGGCCATGGGCAGGAAGTCGGTGCCGTCGGCGCCCAGGCCGTGCAGCACGATGACCGTGGCGCGCGGCGCAGAGCCGGGGTTGAGTTCGATGGTCTGGAGCGGGTTCATGGCGGGCAATCAGTAGTTCAGGCCCATGGCCTGGCGCACTTCCTTCATGGTCTGCCGGGCCACCGTGCGGGCGCGCTCGGTACCCATTTCGACGATCCAGTGCACCTGTTTCGGGTTCGCAGTGAAGGCCGCGGCGCGTTCGCGCCAGGGCTGCTGTTCCTTCACGACGGCGTCGATCACCGGCTGCTTGCAGTCCAGGCAGCCGATGCCGGCCGTGGTGCAGCCCTGCTGCACCCAGGCGTGCGTGGTTTCGTCGGTGTAGACCTTGTGCAGGTCCCACACCGGGCACTTTTCGGGGGTGCCCGGGTCGGTGCGGCGGGCGCGTGCGGGGTCGGTGGTCATGCCGCGGATCTTCTTGTCCACGGCTTCGGGCGTGTCGCGCATCATCACGGCGTTGCCGTAGCTCTTGCTCATCTTCGCGCCGTCCAGGCCGGGCATCTTCGGCGTTTCGGTCAGCAGTGCCTGGGGTTCGGTCAGGATGGCCTGGCCGCTGCCCTTGAGCAGGCCGTGCAGCAGTTCGCCGTCGTCGCCTGTCCAGCCAGCCACGTTGGCCGCAGCCTTGGCGATGATGCCTTCGCCCTTGGCCAGCGCTTCGGCAGCGCCGGTCTCGCCGAAAGCCTTGCGCTGTTTCTCGAAGTAGCGCGCGTCGTCCTTGCCCAGCTTGCCTAGAGCGCCGGCTGCGCGGGCTGCGAAATCGCCAGCGCGGCCATACAGGTGGTTGAAGCGGCGCGCCACTTCGCGCGTGAGTTCCACGTGCGAGGCCTGGTCTGCGCCCACCGGCACGAAGGCGGCCTTGTAGATCAGGATGTCGGCGGCCTGCAGCAGCGGGTAGCCCAGGAAGCCGTAGGTCGCGAGGTCGCGGTCCTTCAGCTTGTCCATCTGGTCCTTGTAGGTGGGCACGCGTTCCAGCCAACCCAGCGGCGTGCCCATGGCCAGCAGGGTGAACAGTTCGGCATGTTCGGGAATGCGACTCTGGATGAAGATGGTGCTCTTGTCCGGGTCCAGCCCGCAGGCCAGCCAGTCGATGACCATCTCGTAGACGAATTTCTCCATCACCTCGCGTTCTTCGTAATGCGTGGTCAGCGCATGCCAGTCGGCGACGAAGAAATAGCAGTCGTAGTCCTGTTGCAGGCGCACCCAGTTCTTCAGGGCGCCGTGGTAGTGGCCGAGGTGCAGGGCGCCGGTGGGGCGCATGCCGGAAAGGACGCGTGCTCGCATGGGGCGGGGCAGGGTGGCTGGTTGGAAGCCGTGATTGTCGTTCAGCACGCCCTACACTTTGTGCAGTCCACACAGCAGCAGCATGAAGCGCATCGTCACATTGGTCTCGGGCCGGGGTTCCAACATGCAGGCCATCCACGCCGCCTGCGTCCAGCAGCGCTGGCCGGCGCAGGTGGTGGCGGTGGTGTCGAACCGGCCCGGCGCCGGCGCGCTGGCCTATGCCGAGCAACACGGCCTGGCCAGCGCGGTGGTGGACCACCAGGCCTACGCCAGCCGCGACGCCTTCGATGACGCGCTGGCCGAGGTGATCGACGGCTTCCAGCCCGACCTGCTGGTGCTGGCCGGCTTCATGCGGATCCTGGGTGCGCCTTTCGTGCGGCGCTACGAAGGCCGCATGCTGAACATCCACCCTTCGCTGCTGCCGGCGTTCCCGGGCTTGCACACGCACCGCCGTGCGCTCGAAGCCGGTTGCAAGGCGGTGGGCGCGACAGTGCACTTCGTGACACCTGAACTCGACCACGGCCCCATCGTGTTGCAGAGCGTGGTGCCGGTGCGTCCGGGCGACGACGAGCATCGCCTGGCCGAGCGCGTTCTCACCACCGAACATGGCATCTATCCGCTGGCAGTGCGCTGGTTCGTCGAAGGCAAGCTGCAGGTCGAAGGGGGTCTGGTGCGCCAGACCGATGGTGCTTCGCAGGTGCTGCTTTAAGCCGGCGGCTCGGGCGCGATGGCCATGAAACGGGGCCGCTCGACACCGTCGATGCGGACAGCCTCGAAGAACATCGCGTGCGGCCTCACCCACAGTCCCTGCTCGCCGTACAGCGCCCGGTACAACACCAGCGGCTCCAGCGTCTCGCTGTGGCGAACGGTGCCCAGCACCTCATATTCGCCGCCTTTGTAGTGGCGGTAGCGGCCGGTGGGCGTGGCGGGCAGGGGGCTCAGGTCGCTGTCGGTGGCGTTCATGGCTGGGCAGGATAATCCGAGGATGCATCCCAACGCCTTGCTCGAGCTCAGTGCCGAGTTGCTGCGCGCCGTGTTGAAGCTCGATCAACCCGCCGACGGCATTGTTTCCGCCTACTTTCGCCAACATCGGGGCCTGGGCGCGCGCGAGCGCCACACGCTGGCCGAGACCACCTACACCGTGCTGCGCCAGCGCCTGCTGCTGCAGCATCTGGCGCAAAGTGGCAGTGGTCCGCTGGAACGTCGCCTGGCCATCCTGGCCTGGCAGGGCGGTGAGGTCTTCCTGCGTGGGGCGCTCGCGCCGAACGAGCAACAGTGGCTGGCCGACATCGAGAAGATCGACCGCTCGGCGTTACCCGAGAAGCTGCGCCACAACCTGCCCGACTGGTTGGCCGCGCCGCTGCAACAACAACTGGGCGACGAATTCTGGCCGCTGGTGCAGGCGCTCTCGGAACCGGCGCCGCTGGATCTGCGCGTCAACCTCATCAAGGCCAAGCGCGACGAGGTGCAAGCCGCGCTGGAAGCCGCGGGCATCCACGCCACAGCGACGCCGTTTTCGCCCTGGGGCCTGCGCGTGCAGGGCAAGCCGCCGCTGAACAAGCTGGAATTGTTCACGGGCGGCTCCATCGAGGTGCAGGACGAAGGCAGCCAGTTACTGGCCCTGCTGACCGACCCCAAGCGCGGCGAAATGGTGGTGGATTTCTGCGCTGGCGCCGGTGGCAAAACCCTGGCGCTGGGCGCGGCGATGCGCAGCACCGGGCGGCTGTATGCCTTCGACGTGTCGGGTCACCGGCTCGATGCGCTGAAGCCGCGGCTTGCGCGCAGCGGGCTGTCGAACGTGCACCCGGCGCAGATCGCGCACGAGCGCGACGATCGCATCAAGCGCCTGGCCGGCAAGATCGACCGCGTGCTGGTGGATGCGCCGTGTTCCGGTCTGGGCACATTGCGCCGCAATCCCGACCTGAAGTGGCGGCAAAGCCCGAAGTCGGTGGAAGAACTGCAGATCAAGCAGGCGGCCATCCTCGCGGGCGCGGCGCGCCTGCTGAAGCCGGGCGGGCGGCTGGTCTATGCCACCTGCAGCCTGCTGGCCGCTGAAAACGAGTTCATCGCCGAGGCTTTCAGCGCCGAGCGGAAGGCCGAATTCAAGCCCGTGGCCGCAGCGGAACTGCTGCAATCGGCCCGGGTGGAGTCCCCTGAAGCGCTGTGCGTCGGCCCCTATCTGCGGCTCTGGCCACACCGTCATCAGACCGACGGTTTCTTCGCGGCGGCTTGGGAGAAGCGCTGAGAAGGGCTTTCGGCGAGAAAGTGCTCAAGCCGATTTGACGGCAGTAACGGGTTGAAATCCGCATGATCGACGGCAGATGGCGTCTTGAGGGATGGTTTTGACAAAAATCAAAGCGCAGCCATCGGTCCGGGCTGACCACCATCCAGCGTGCGCCGCCGACCCCTACAATGCCTGAGTAGTTTTTTTCAACAAGGACCCTGAATGGATTCGCTGTGGATGGCGCACGACGCGCTCGTGGATTGGTTTTCCCACGGGATGCTTCAGACGTCCTGGTGGCAGACGCTGTTGCTGGCATTGGCTTTCACGCATGTGACCATCGCCGCTGTCACCATCTACCTGCACCGCTCTCAGGCGCATCGCGCGCTGGAACTGCACCCCGTCATTTCGCACTTCTTTCGCTTCTGGCTGTGGCTCACCACGGGCATGGTCACCAAGGAATGGGTGGCCATCCACCGCAAGCACCACGCCAAGTGCGAAACCGTCGACGACCCGCACAGCCCTCAGACCCGCGGCATCAAGACCGTGCTCCTGACCGGCGCCGAGCTGTACCGCGCCGAGTCCAAGGTCGACGAGACCCTCACGAAGTACGGGCACAACACGCCTGACGACTGGATCGAGCGCAACCTGTACACCCGCTTCAGCTGGCAGGGGGTGGGGCTGATGCTGATCGTCAACCTGTTCCTGTTCGGTGCTGCGGGTGCTGCCGTCTGGGCCATGCAGATGGCATGGATTCCCATCACCGCAGCCGGCATCATCAACGGCCTGGGTCACTGGTGGGGCTACCGCAACTTCGAGGCGCAGGACGCGTCGACGAACCTGTCTCCCTGGGGCATCCTGATCGGTGGCGAAGAGCTGCACAACAACCACCACACCTACCCCACGTCGGCCAAGCTGTCGGTGAAGCCCTTCGAGTTCGACATCGGCTGGCTCTACATCCGGACCTTCGAGATCCTGGGCATGGCCAAGGTCCGCAAGACGGCGCCGAAGCTGGCGCTGGGCGAAGTGAAGGCGGTGGCCGACGGCAAGACGCTGGAAGCCATCATCGCCAACCGCTATGAGGTGATGGCCAAGTACGCCACCGAGATGCAGCGGGCGGTACGTGCCGAAATGGAAACGCTGAAGGCCAAGGGCAACGCCAGCAGCGCCAGGGTCACCAACCTGCGCCTGGCCAAGGCCTGGCTGCACCGCGACGAAGACAAGATCCCCAGCCGCGTCAAGCCCGGTTTGCAGCAGGCCCTGGGCGACAGTCCGCAGCTGGCCAAGCTGGTGGCGATGCGCGAGGAGCTGCGTTCGCTTTGGACCCGCACCAACGTGTCAGCGGAGCAATTGGTCGCCGACCTGCAAGCCTGGTGCCGCAAGGCCGAGGACAGCGGTATCGCAGCATTGCAGGAGTTCTCGCTGAAGTTACGCGCTGCGCAAGCGCACGCCTGATCGAGAAATCAGTTCTGCACTTGACTGAAACCCGCCACTGGCGGGTTTTTTCTTGCCGGTTGCTGGCTTCAGGCCGACGGCAGCCGGAGCCGGCCGCACCGTGGAAAAAAGCCCGCTCGAAGCGGGCTTTCGCGGGTGCCAGCGGTGACTCAGCCCTTCTTGGCGTAGGCGCTGCACCAGCCCTTGGCGGCGACGACCTTGCCAGCGAACAGCGGGCAGCCAGCGACGGGGTCGGTGGCTTTGCCCTGCCACAGCGCGCAGTTGTTGCAGAGCTGGCCGGCGGCCCAGTTCTTGTACTTGGCCTTGTCGGCCTTGGTGGCGTCGGCCACGTAGCCCAGGGCGACGGCCTGGGCGTCCTTTTCGTTCAGCAGGTTGGCCTGGGCCGACGCGGTGCGGGCACCCAGCAGGGCAGCTCCGGCAACGGGGACGATTTGAATGAACTGGCGGCGTGAAGTCATCTGGAGCTCCGTGATTCTGGGTTTGGAAGTGGCATGCCGAAACAGTGGCATCCACGAAGCGTAACGCGTCAGGCGGATTCCTGGCTGACACGGACGAAAGCCTGAACACCTTGCTCTGGCTCAAGTTGGGCTTCATACGGACGATTTCACAGGCATGCCGGCCCGGCAGTTCCGCTGGGCCGGCCCTGCTGTGGCCCGTTCGTCCCCGCCGCCGTGCCGCGGTTTGCCATGCGTTTCATTCGTCGCCGGTCGGTTCTCGCCTGCTTGGGCTCTGCAGCCCTGGCCTGCGGCATCCTGCCATTGGCAGCCTGGGACAGCGAACCGATGGCCCAGGCAGCGCGCCGGCTGGGCCCGGCCGCCGAAGCCGCGCTGGCGCCGTTGCAGGCCATGCTGCGCGAAGCCAGCCTGCTGGACGACGAGGCCAGGCTGCGGCTCGTCAACCAGTTCTACAACCGCCGCATCCGCTTCGCACCTGACACCGAAGTGTGGAGCCAGGAGGACCACTGGGCCAGCCCGCTGGAAACCTTGTCCCAAGGCCGCGGCGACTGCGAGGACTACGCCATCGCGAAGTACGCCAGCCTGCTGGCCGTGGGCACGCCGCCGGCCCGGCTGCGGCTGGTCTACGTTCGTGCGCAGATCGGCAACCAGGCCCAGGCCCACATGGTTCTGGCCTACCAGGCGACACCGGCGCAGGAGCCCTTGATCCTGGACAACCTGCGTGCCGACGTGCTGCCCGCCAGCCAGCGCTCTGACCTGACACCCGTGTTCAGCTTCAGCACCGAAGGCCTCTGGCAGGGCAACGGCGGAGCGCCTGCCGGCGACCCGCTGGTGCGCCTGTCGCGCTGGCGCGATGTGTGGGCACGGACGACAGCCGAAGGCTTCCGGGGATACTCGGCCATGCCTCAGACCCCCGCAGACCCGAGGTGAAACGATGACGATGACCCGCCGCATGGCGCTGCTGATCGCGGCCGTTCTGTTGCCAGCCCTGCTGGGCAGCCTGTGGCTGCAGACGCTGGCCGCGCGCGACGCCTTGCAAAGCGAACTGGCCACCCGCAATCAGGACGCCGCCACCTCGCTGGCGCTGGCGCTGTCGCAGCAGCGCGGCGACATGGCGGCGCTGCAGACCGTGGCCGCGGCGCAGTTCGACCTGGGGCACTACCGCCTGCTCAAGCTGCAGGGTCCTCAAGGCGAGACCCTCTTCAGCAGGGAACTGGTGGCCCGCCAGCCGGCGGTCCCGGCCTGGTTCGTCGACGCCTTGCCCATTCCTGCACCGGCCGGCCGTGCCGCAGTCAGCGATGGCTGGCGAGAACTGGGCACCCTGGTCGTGGAATCGCAGCCGGGATGGGTGCACGCCGCGCTGTGGGGTGCGGCGCTGAACACGGCCAGTTTCCTGGCCGCGCTGGCCGCGTTGGCCGTGGCTGCCACGGCCTGGCTGCTGCGCGGCTGGCAGCGGCCGCTGCGGGCCACGGTGCTGCAGGCCCGCGCCATCGAGCAGGGCCGATTCGACACGGCGGTGGAGCCGTCGCAGCCGGAGTTGCGTGAGCTGACGCGCAGCATGAACGCCATGGTGCGCCGGCTGAAGGAAGTGTTCAGTGCCCAGGCCGACCAGGTCGCGCTGCTGCAGCGTCAGGCGCAGACCGACATCGTCACCGGACTGCTGCAGCGCCGGCACTTCGTCAGTCGGCTGGCCGACCGCCTGGCCGACCCCGCCGCGCCCGGCAGCGCGCTGCTGCTCGTGCGCGTGTTGCGGCTGGACACGGTGAACGAACGCCTGGGCTTCGAGGCCACCGACCGCCTGCTCGCGGCCAGCGCCGAGGTTCTGCTGGCTTACGCCGATCGCGTGCCCGGCGCCGCCGCCGGACGGCTGAACGGCTGCGACTTCGGCCTGGTGCTGCCGGCCAGTGGCGTGGCCGAGGAAACGGCGCATTCGCTGGCGGCGGCGCTGAACGCGTCACCGCTGGCGCGTGCCGGGTCGGCGCGTTACGCGGTGGGTGGGGTGGATGGCCTGCGTGGCCAGTCGTCGGGCGCGGCGCTGGCCGCAGCCGATGCCGCCTTGGCCGAAGCCGAAGTGGCCGACGCCCCAGTCGTCGAGCAGGCCGACCGCCGTGCGCTGGACAGCGCTGGGGCGCGCGCCTGGCGCAGCCAGATCGCCGCGGCGCTGGAGCAGGGCCGCACCCGCCTGGCCGAGTTCCCTGTCATCGACGCGCAGGGCCGGCTGCTGCATCTGGAATGCCCGCTGCGGGTGCAGTTCGGGCCCCCGCCCACGGGTTTCGACGGTCCCGACGATGCCGAATCCGCCTATCGCCCGGCGCGCGACTGGCTGGCGCTGGCGCAGCGCAGCCGGCTGATGCCGCGGGTGGACCTGGCGGCGCTGGACCTGGCGCTGGCTGCCATCGGCCGCGACGGCGTGGCGCGCGGCGTGCATGTCTCGCAGGCTTCACTGGACGAGCCTGGCTTCGTGGACATCGTCGCCCAGCGGCTGATGCAGGCCCCAGCGGCCTCTCGACTGTTGTCGATCGAATGGGTCGAAAGCACCCAGCCCGCCGCCCTGTCGACGCTGCGCGCAGCAGCATTGGCCTGGCGGGCGCTGGGTGTCCGGCTGGGTGTCGAGCATGCCGGGGCATCGCCGCAGGCGCTGACGCAATGGCATGCCACGCGCATCGACTACGTGAAGATCGATGCCCGCCACACCCAGGGCGTGGCGCAGGACGACGCCGTGCGCGGCTACGCAGCCAGCCTGGTGGCCCTGGTGCACGGCCTGGGCCTGAAGGCCCTGGCCGAAGGCATCAGCGACGAAGACGACCTGGCCGCCCTGTGGGCGCTGGGCTTCGACGGTGCCACCGGCACGGCGGTGGCCGGCGTCTAGGCGATGTCGCCGGTGTGCACGCCGAAGCGCTCGCGACGCCGGTCTTCGAAGAACAGCGCCAGCGTGTCGCGCACGGTGCGAAAGGCCAGCTGGTCCCAGGGGACCTCGTCTTCGCGGAACAGTCTTGCTTCGATGGTTTCCGGGCCCGGGTCCAGATGCGTGTCGAGCATGCGGGCGCGGTAGAACAGGTGCACCTGGCCGGCACGCACCACGTTCAGCATCGTGAACAGGCCTTGCAGCTCGATGTGCGCGCCAGCCTCTTCCACGGTCTCGCGCATCGCACCTTCGGCCGTGGTCTCGCCGAGTTCCATGAATCCGGCCGGCAGGGTCCACAGGCCGTAGCGCGGCTCGATGTTGCGGCGGCACAGCAGCACCTGGTCGCCCCAGACCGGCACGGTGCCCACCACGTTCAGCGGGTTCTCGTAGTGGATTTCGCCGCAGACGGTGCAGGTGGCGCGTTCGCGGTTGTCGTCGGCGGGCACGCGGTATTCGGCGCGGTTGCCGCAGACCCGGCAGTGCTGGATGCGGCGGGGCAGTTGCATCGCGGCAGTGTAGCGGCGCCCCGGGGGCGGCCACCTGCATGGCATCATGAAAGCCCTGCGGGCGCCCGGCCCGCTCCTATGTTGTGCAGGAAGACGCCATGTCCTTCGTGATCGCCCCGCCGCCCCTCGTTGCCGTTCCCGTCGCCGGGGGTGGAAGCTATCCCGTGCACCGCGTCTACTGCGTCGGCCGAAACTATGTCGACCACGCAGTGGAAATGGGGTTCAGCGGCCGCGAGCCGCCGTTCTTTTTCCTCAAGCCGGCCGACACCGTGGTGCCGGTGGCTGCGGGCGAGACCGGGCAGATCGACTACCCCACGCTCACTGCCAACCTGCACCACGAAGTGGAGCTGGTGGTGGCCATCGGCACAGGCGGAAGCGGCATCAGCGCTGCCGACGCACCGCGCCACATCTATGGCTACGCCGTGGGGCTGGACATGACGCGCCGCGACCTGCAGAACGACATGAAGAAGCAGGGTCGGCCCTGGTGCGTGGGCAAGGCCTTCGAACAGTCGGCGCCCATCGGCACCATCGTGCCCATGGCGCAATGCGGCGAACTCCTCACGGGTGCCATCAGCCTCACGGTGAACGGCAGCACACGCCAGCATGGCGACCTGAAGGACCTGATCTGGAGCGTGAACGATACGATTGAACAACTCAGCCAGGGCTGGACCCTGCAGCCCGGCGACCTGATCTACACCGGCACACCGGCCGGGGTGGCCGCGGTGGTGCGCGGCGATGTGATGGAAGCACAGATTGCCGGCCTGGGCGCCTTGCGGGTGGCGGTGAGGTAGCGGCCATGGACCTGTACAGCTACTTCCGCTCGTCGGCCTCGTACCGGGTGCGCATTGCCCTTGCGCTGAAGGGGCTGGACTACGACTATCTGCCCGTGCACCTGGCCCGCAGCGAACAACTGGCCGAGTCCTATGCCAGCGTCTCGGCGTCACGACTGGTGCCGCTGCTGCGCGACGGCGACGCTTCGATCACGCAGTCGCTGGCCATCATCGAATACCTCGACGAGGTCCACCCCACGCCATCCTTGCTGCCAGGCACGCCGCTCGAACGGGCGCGGGTGCGTGCCATGGCGCTGGACATCGCCTGCGAGATCCATCCGCTGAACAACCTGCGCGTGCTGCGCTACCTGGCCCGCGATCTGAAAGTGGGCGAAGACGACAAAAATCGCTGGTACCGCCACTGGGTGGAAACCGGCCTGGCGGTGGTCGAAGCCCAGCTCAACCGACAGCCGGCTGACTTCTGCCACGGCGCCACCCCGACGCTGGCCGACTGCGTGCTGGTGCCGCAGATCTTCAACGCCCGCCGCTTCGACTGCCGCTTGGACCACGTGCCGCAGGTGCTGCGCGTCTTCGACCGCTGCATGCAGCTCGAAGCCTTCGAGCGGACCCGGCCCGAAAACTGCCCCGACGCGGAATAGCCCGGCACTCACGCGTGCACGCCTTGCCACCGCTGTTGCAGCCCCACTGGGCCGCACCTTTGCCCCGTGCCGTCGGCGCCGCGATGAGTACGCGCCAGGGCGGCGTGAGCCAGGGCCCCTGGGCCAGCCTGAACCTGGGAGGGGCCTGTGGCGACGACCCGGCACACGTGGCCGCGAACCGCGCTCGATTCGCCAGCGCGCTGGGGGCCCGGCCGGTCTGGCTGCGCCAGGTGCATGGCACCACGGTGCTGCGCCTGGACCGCAATTCGCCAGGCGCCGACCTGCCGCCTGCCGACGGTGCCTGGACCTCCGACATCGGCGTGGCCTGTACCGTGCTGGTGGCCGACTGTCTGCCGGTGCTGCTGGTGGCGCGCGACGGCAGCGCCGTCGCCGCCGCCCATGCCGGCTGGCGCGGCCTGGCCGCCGGCGTGCTCGAGTCCACCTTGCAGGCGCTGGAGCGGGGCGCCGACGTGGCGGCGAAGGACTTGTTGGTCTGGCTGGGGCCCTGCATCGGACCCCGGGCCTTCGAGGTCGGTGCCGACGTGCTGGCCGGTTTCGGCCGCAGCCCCGAAGACGCCGAGCCTGCAGAGTTCGCCTACCGCCCGCGTGCCGACGGTTCGGCGCGCTGGCTGGCCGATCTGCCGGCTCTGGCGGCGGCCCGCCTGCAGGCCGCAGGGGTTCCGGCCGCTTCGATCAGCGGTTCCGGCCGGTGCACCGTTGCCGAGCCCTCAGACTTTTTTTCCTTCAGGCGCGACGGCCTCAGCGGGCGCCTGGCTGCTGCCATCTGGCGCCGCAGCTGAATCGTCCGTTCCGGCCGCGGCCATCGCCGCTTCCCGCTCGGCCGCTTCGGCCTTGCGCCGCGCGCGTTGCCGGCCCGGTGTTCCCATGATGTAGACGATGATGCTGATGGGAATCAGACCGTAGAACACGAAAGTGATCAACGCGCCCAGCACCGTGCCCTGGGGCGACATGGCCTCGGCCAGGGCCATCATGAGCACGACGTAGATCCAACCGATGGCAACCAGATACATGGTGTGGGCAACGTATGATTTTCTCGAAGGACGCCAAGCCGGCGTCATGGCAAGGTAAGCCGGGCTAAGTACAACCTCGCACGGGCAACTGCCCTGAACCCGGCGACGATCGGGCCTGGAACCCCAGCACAGCCTCAGGAGACACACATGAAGCAAGAGCCTAACCCGGGCAAGAAAATGGCGTCCGACCCGGCCGATGCATTCGGGGTAGCGATGGGGGACATGTGGCGTGCGATGACCGGCGCTGCTGCCCTGCCCACCGGCAGCATGCCGATGGCCAGTCTGCCCGTGACCAGCCTGGCCCGACTGCAGTCCGATTACCTGCAGCAGGCCACCGAGATGTGGAACAGCTCGCTGCAGCGACTGCAGTCAGATGCCAAGGCGCCGGCGCCGGCCCTGGGCGACCGCCGCTTTGCCTCCAGTGCCTGGCTGGGCAATCCTGCCGCGGCCTTCACCGCCCAGATGTACCTGCTGAACGCCCGTACCCTGATGCAGATGGCCGACAGCCTGGAAGCCGACGCCAAGACCAAGGCGCGGGTGCGCTTTGCCGTGCAGCAGTGGGTGGACGCCGCCAGCCCCAGCAACTTCCTGGCGCTGAACCCCGAAGCGCTGGACAAGGCCATCCAGACCAAGGGTGAAAGCATCGCCCACGGCATGCAGCACCTGCTGGAAGACCTGAAGAAAGGCCATGTCTCGCAGACCGACGAGACCGTGTTCGAGGTCGGCCGCAACGTCGCCACCACCGAGGGCACGGTGGTGTTCGAGAACGCGCTGATGCAGCTCATCGAATACAAGCCGCTCACGGCCAAGGTCTTCGAGCGGCCGATGCTGTTCGTGCCGCCCTGCATCAACAAGTTCTACATCCTCGACCTGCAGCCCGAGAACTCGGTCATCCGCCACACCGTGGCACAGGGCCACCGCACCTTCGTCATCAGCTGGCGCAACCCCGACGAGTCGCTCAAGGCCATGGGCTGGGACGACTACATCGAGCAGGGTCCGCTGGCCGCCATTGCCGCGGTGCAGGCCATCACCGGCCTGGATCAGATCAACATGCTGGGCTTCTGTGTCGGCGGCACCCTGCTGTCGACGGCGCTGGCCGTGCTGGCCGCGCGCGGCGAACAGCCAGCCCACAGCCTGACGCTGCTGACCACCCTGCTCGACTTCGAAAGCACCGGCATCCTGGACATCTTCATCGACGAGCAGATGGTCAAGCTGCGCGAGATGACGCTGGGCAACCAGGCGCCAGGCGGCCCCGGCCTGCTGAAAGGCCAGGAGCTGGCCACCACCTTCAGCTTCCTGCGTCCGAACGACCTGGTCTGGAACTACGTGGTGGCGAACTATCTCAAGGGCGAAAGCCCGCCGCCCTTCGACCTGCTGTACTGGAACGGCGACAGCACCAACCTGCCCGGGCCCATGTACTGCTGGTACCTGCGCCACACCTACCTGCAGAACGAACTGAAGAAGCCGGGCGCGCTGACGGTCTGCGGCGAAAAGGTCGACCTCGGGCAGATCAAGGCGCCGGTGTTCATCTACGGGTCGCGCGAGGACCACATCGTGCCCTGGACGGCCGCCTACGCATCGGTGCCCCTGCTCAGGGGCAGCGCACGCGTGCCGAAGGTGAAATTCGTGCTGGGGGCTTCCGGCCACATTGCCGGCGTCATCAACCCGCCGGCCAAGGTCAAGCGCAGCCACTGGGTCAACGACAAGCTGCCTGTCAGTGCCGAAGAGTGGTTCGACACCGCCACCGAAGTGCCCGGCAGCTGGTGGCCACAGTGGACCGACTGGCTCAAGCCCTACGGCGGCAAGCTGGTGCCCGCGCCGAAGACCCCGGGAAACCGCCAATTCAAGGCCATCGAACCCGCCCCCGGCCGCTACGTCAAAGTCAAGGCATGAAATGAAGCGCCCCAGCTCGCCGGCGCTCGCTACCCTCCGCGGCGGTAAGCTGGGTCTTGTCTCCCTTTTGAGCAGCATGTCCTTTTTCAGGAGAGTCCCATGAGCACCGAAATCGTCATCGTCGCCGCTGCCCGCACCGGGGTGGGCAAGTTCGGCGGTACCCTGGCCAAGACGCCGGCTTCCGAACTCGGAGCCACCGTGCTGAAGGCGCTGCTGGAACGCGCCCGGCTCGAAGCCGGGCAGATCGGCGAGGTCATCCTGGGCCAGGTGCTGACCGCCGGCGTCGGCCAGAACCCCGCGCGCCAGGCCGTCATCAAGGCCGGTTTTCCCGACACCGTGCCGGCGATGACCATCAACAAGGTCTGCGGCTCGGGCTTGAAGGCGGTGATGCTGGCGGCGCAGGCCATCCGCGACGGCGACAGCGAGATCGTCATCGCTGGCGGGCAGGAGAGCATGAGCCTGTCGCCCCACGTGCTGATGAACTCGCGTGACGGCCAGCGCATGGGCGACTGGAAGATGGTCGACAGCATGATCACCGACGGCCTGTGGGACGTCTACAACCAGTACCACATGGGCACCACGGCGGAAAACGTGGCGCGCCAGTACGGCATCAGCCGCGAGGCCCAGGACACCCTGGCCCTGGCCAGCCAGATGAAGGCCGCCGCCGCCCAGGAAGCCGGCCGCTTCAAGGACGAGATCGTGCCGGTCAGCATTCCGCAGAAGAAGGGCGACCCGGTCGTCTTCGCGGCCGACGAGTACATCAACAAGAAGACCAGCGCCGAGGCCCTGGCCGGCCTGCGCCCGGCCTTCGACAAGACCGGCAGCGTGACCGCGGGCAATGCCAGCGGCCTGAACGACGGTGCGGCCGGCGTGGTGGTGATGTCGGCCGCCAAAGCGAAGGCCCTGGGCCTGACACCGCTGGCGCGCATTGCCAGCTATGCCAGCGCCGGCCTGGACCCGAAGATCATGGGCATGGGCCCCGTGCCGGCGGCGCGCCGCGCGCTGGAGCGCGCCGGCTGGAAGCCGCAGGACTTGGACCTGCTGGAAATCAACGAAGCCTTCGCGGCCCAGGCCTGCGCCGTGCATCAGGAAATGGGCTGGGACACGAGCAAGGTCAACGTCAACGGCGGTGCCATTGCCATCGGCCACCCGATTGGCGCCAGCGGCTGCCGCATCCTGGTGACGCTGCTGCACGAGATGGTGCGCCGTGACGCGAAGAAGGGCATTGCCAGTCTCTGCATAGGGGGTGGCATGGGTGTCGCCCTGACCGTTGAACGCTGAGAATCACCAATCCAACATCAAGGAGTTCAAGAACATGGCTCAGAAAGTCGCATACGTCACCGGCGGCATGGGTGGCATCGGAACCGCCATTTGCCAGCGCCTGCACAAGGAAGGCTTCAAGGTCATTGCGGGCTGCGGCCCCAGCCGCGACTTCAACAAGTGGCTCGACGAGCAGAAAGCCCTGGGCTACACCTTCTACGCCAGCGTCGGCAATGTCGCCGACTGGCAGAGCACGGTCGACGCCTTCACCAAGGCCAATGCCGAACATGGCGCGATCGACGTGCTGGTGAACAACGCCGGCATCACCAAGGACCGCATGTTCCTGAAGATGACGCCCGAGGACTGGAAAGCCGTCATCGACACGAACCTGAACAGCATGTTCAACGTCACCAAGCAGGTGGTGCCGGGCATGGTGGAAAAGGGCTGGGGCCGCATCATCCAGATCAGTTCGGTCAACGGTGAAAAGGGTCAGGCCGGACAGACCAACTACTCGGCTGCCAAGGCCGGCATGCACGGTTTCACGATGGCCCTGGCCCAGGAAGTGGCCAGCAAGGGTGTCACCGTGAATACCGTCAGCCCGGGGTACATCGGCACCGACATGGTGCGCGCGATCAAGCCTGAAGTGCTGGAGAAGATCGTTGCCACCATCCCGGTCAAGCGCTTGGGCACGCCCGAGGAAATCGGCTCCATCGTGGCTTGGCTGGCCAGCGAAGACTCGGGCTTTTCGACGGGTGCCGACTTCAGCTGCAACGGCGGCATGCACATGGGCTGACGCGTTTTTCGCGCGTTCGACCTGAAACGCCGTCCAGGGCAGCCATCCCTGGGCGGCGTTTCTTTATTCCGCCGCTTCGCCGATCACGGCCTTGATGATGGCCTTGGCCACGAAGCCCAGCATGCCGAAGCCCAGTGCCAGGAAGAGCACGAAGGTACCCAGCTTGCCTGCCTTGGTGTCCCGCGCCAGGCGCCAGATGATGAACGCCATGTAGAGCATGAAGGCGCTGACGCCGAACGTCAGGCCGAAATTCGCGATCTGCTCTTCGGTGTAGCCGAACATCACTCGACCAGTTCGCGGTAGGCGTGCCAGCTGGCATGGGCCAGCCAGGGCACCACCACGATCAGGCCGAGCAGGCCGGTGACCATGCCCAGCCCGGTAATGACCCACAACAAGGCCGCCCAAAAGGCCAGCGGCCCGGGCGAGGCCGCCACAGCCTTCCAGCTCGTCAGCACCGCACCCAGCACATCGACCGGCCGGTCCAGCAGCAGCGGGATGGCGACCACGCTCGACGCGAACACCGGTGCTGCCAGCACGCCGCCCAGCATCAGCCAGGCTTCGAACACCCAGCTCGTCTCGTGCAGCACCACGTGGCGCAGGAAGTCGATGGGGCGGACGATGGGCAGGTCGGCAAAGCTCGTGACCATCGCCGCCGAGGTCATCACCCAGCCCGTGCCGGCCAGGCCCAGGAGCAGACCGAAATGCATCAGCCGAGGGTCTTGCGATCGCCAGACGTCCAGCAGGTCGGCCAGGCGCAGGCGCTGGCCTGTTTCCAGCCCGCGGCTGACCGCATACAGGCCGGTGGCCACGATCGGCGCGACGATGAGAAAGCCGCTGAAGGAACCTGCCAGGATCCAGAAGTCTTCGTGCGCCCAGGCCAGCATGAACCAGCCGAACAGCATGGCCGTCAGGCCATGCAGCAGGCCCGGCAGCGGATGGCGCCAGAGGTCGGCCCAGCCCAGCCGCAGCCAGGCCAGGGGGCGGTCAAAGCCGACGCTGCGCACGTTCGGGGGAGCGGCCGTCGGCGGTGCTCTGCCGTTCATGCGAGGGCCTGGGTGCAGCTGGTCATCAATCGACGGGCTGCGGCGGCCAGGGTGTCGGGGTCGCCGTCGGGCAGGACCAGAGGCCCGGTCTGGCCGAACTGCTGGTAGTTGCGTGCCGTCGACCGGTCGTAGACAGGGTCGTAGTGCTGCACCAGCAGTTCCTGCACCACTTCGGCCCAATGGCCGGCGCGGGCGCGCTCTTGCCAGCTTTCGATGACGGTATTTCCCTGCACCGGTCGCAACACGTCCAGGCGGCTGCAGAAGATGTCCGGGTCGCCCAGGAAGTGGGCATAGTCCTCGAGCAGGAAGGCCACGCGCGACGCCACCGGCATCTGCACCGCGGTGCAGGCCGAAGCGCGCAGCCTTTCGAGCAGCGATTCGGGCACGCGCAGGCGGCCGATGGTGCGGCTTTCGCTTTCGGCGAACACAGGGCGTTCGGTGTCGAAGCCACGCAAAGCCTGCCACACTGCCGTCTCGAAGCTTTTCTGGCTGGGTTGCGGCTGCCCGGGCAATGGGCCCAGCACCGAGCCGCGGTGGGCGGCCAGTGCTTCCAGGTCCAGCACCTGCGCGCCTTCATGTTGCAGTGCCTGCAACAAGCGGCTCTTGGCCGAACCGGTGCGGCCGCCGAGCACGTGGAACTGCAGCTGTTCCGGCAGGGTCTGCAGTTCAGCGAGTACGACGCGGCGGAATTCCCGGTAACCGCCTTCCATCACCTGCACCGTGAAACCGATGGCGCCCAGCACCGTGCCCAGAGAGCCTGAACGTTGCCCGCCGCGCCAGCAGTACACCAAAGGCTTCCAGCTCTGCGGGCGCTGCTGTGCTTCGCGTTCGATGTGGCTGGCGATATTGCGTGCGGCCAGCACGGCGCCATGCTTGCGCGCGTCGAACGCTGAAACCTGCTTGTATTCGGTGCCCACCAGCGCGCGCTCGGCATCGTTCAGCGTCGGCCAGTTGACGGCGCCGGGCAGATGGTCTTCGGCGAACTCGCTTTCGCTGCGGGCGTCGATCACGGTGTCGAACTGCGCCAGCCGGGCGACCGCCTCGACGGCGGTGATGATGCGCATGGCCATGGTCTTGGGCCCCTTCAGTTGGCAGGCGAAGCGACGGCATCGAGCAGCTCGCTCTCGATGCGCAGTTGCGCCTTGCTCTGCTGCAGGGCAGCGCCGTCCACCAGGAAAGTGTCTTCGACCCGTTCGCCCAGCGTGCTGACCTTGGCCAGTTGCAGGTTGACCTGATAGCGGGCGAGCACGCGCGCCACGTCGTAAAGCAGGCCCGACCGGTCGCTGGCCGACACCGTGAGCAGCCAGCGCTGGGCACGTTCGTCGGGGCTGAGCGACACGCGTGGGGTCACGGGGAAACTCTTCACGCGGCGCGAGACACGGCGACGCTGCGGTTCGGGCAGCGGGCCGCTGCTGGCCAGGGCCAGCGTGGCCTGGGTCTCGACCAGCGAGATCAGGTCGCGGTAAGGCACGTCGTGCTCGTGCGCGGCATCGGCCAGGGCGCCGCCGACCAGGCTCACGACCTGGAAGGTGTCCAGCGCGTAACCGGCGCGCGTGGTGTGGATCTTGGCGTCCTGGATGCTGAAACCGGCATTGTCGAAGTAGCCGCAGATGCGCGCGAACAGGTCGGGTCGGTCAGGCGCATAGACCAGCACCTGCAGCCCGTCGCCCACTGACGACGGTCGGGCGCGCACGATCGGCACCTGGGCCTGCACGTGCCGCCACAGCGAACGGGCGTGCCAGGCGATCTCGGCGGCGTCGTGGCGCGCGAAGTAGCTGACTTCCAGCGTCTTCCACAGCGGCTCTTCGGTGCCGGGCAGCGCCGAATGCAGGGCCAGGTTCTGCCGCGCTTCCTGCTTGCGCGCCTCGATCTCTGCGTCCAGATTCGGCTGCGCGCCACCCAGCGCGCGCAGGGTGTAGCGGTACAGGTCTTCCAGCAGCTTGCCCTTCCAGGCCGGATGTCGGCCACCGTCAGCAGGTACAGCGCGGTCAGCCGGCGCGGCGTGCCCACCAGTTCGGCAAAGCGTTGGATGACTTCCGGGTCGGACAGGTCTTCCTTCTGCGCGATGCGGCTCATCGTCAGGTGCTGCAGCACCAGGAATTCGATGAGCGCCGTGTCTTCGCGCGACAGGCCGTGGTCGCGGCAGAAGCGCCGCGCGTCCACGGCCCCCAGCTCGGAATGGTCGCCGCCGCGGCCCTTGGCGACGTCGTGGAAGATGGCGGCCACGTACAGCAACCATGGCGCGTCCCATTGCGCCGCGAGCTGGCTGCAGAACGGGTATTCGTGCGCATGCTCCGGAATGAAGAAGCGGCGCATGTTGCGCACCACCATCAGGATGTGCTGGTCGACCGTGTACACGTGGAACAGGTCGTGCTGCATGCGCCCGACGATGCGGCGGAACACCCACAGGTACCGGCCCAGAACGCTGGTCTGGTTCATCAACCGCATCACGTGCGTGGTGCCTGACTTCTGGCGCAGGATGTCCAGGAACAGTTCGCGGTTGATGGGGTCCTTGCGGAAGTCGGCGCCCATCACGTTGCGCGCGTTGTAAAGCGCCCGCAGCGTGCGCGCCGACAGTCCGGACAGACCTGGCGTCTGCTGGTAGACCAGGAAGGTTTCCAGGATGGCGTGCGGGTTCGTCAGGTAAAGGTCGTCGCTGACCACTTCGAGCATGCCCGCGCGGTCCAGGAAGCGCGCGGTGATCGGGCGCATCGGCAGGGTTTCGCTGTCGGTGACGCGCTCCTCGATGTTCAGCATCAGGATCTGGTTGAGCTGCGTCACCGCCTTGGCCGCCCAGTAGTAGCGGTGCATCAGCACTTCGCTGCTGCGCTGTTCCTTCGTGGCCTTGTAGCCGAAGCTCTCGGCCACGGCAGTCTGCAGGTCGAAGACCAGGCGGTCCTCGCGCCTGCCTGCCACGGCATGCAGCCGGGCCCGGATGAGCTTGAGCGTGCACTCGTGCTTGCTCAGCTGGCTGGCTTCGAACTTCGTGATCAGGCCTTTTGCAGCCAGTTCTGTCCAGGTGCGTCCGAGGCCGGCCGCGCGCGCGACCCAGATCACGACCTGCAGGTCACGGAGCCCGCCAGGGCTTTCCTTGCAGTTCGGTTCCAGCGCGTACGGCGTGCCCTCGTACTTGGTGTGACGCTGCTGCATCTCCAGGGTCTTGGCGCGCAGGAAGGCGCGCGGGTCCATGGCCTGGGCCTGGGTGTCCTGTAACTGCTTGAACAACCGTTGCGAGCCACACACGCGCCGCGACTCGAGCAAGGCCGTCTGCACGGTGACGTCGCGGCGCGCTTCTTCCAGGCATTCTTCGACGCTGCGCACCGAGGAGCCGATCTCCAGCCCGATATCCCAGCAGGCAGTGACGAAGCGCTCGATCGCCAGGCGCAGGGCTTCGCCCGGCGTGCCCGGGGCGCTGCGGTCACCGCGTGGTTGCGCCACATGCTTGACGTCGTTGGGCAGCAGCACCAGCACGTCGATGTCCGAATGCGGGAAGAGCTCGCCCCGGCCGTAACCGCCCGCGGCTACCAGCGTGGCCTCGGCCGGCATCATCGCATCGGCCCAGGCTTCTGCCAGAGTGGCGTCGACGTGGCGCATCAAGCCCCGCAACAGGCGCGTGACGGCGGCTGAACTCGGCCGGCTGGCGTTGAACTGGGCCAGCAACTCCGCCTTGCCGCTTCGGAACTGCGCGCGCAGCGCAGCCACCGACCCGGTTGCCGTGCCGCCGGGCGGGGTTGCAGGAGGCATGGCAGGCAGGATGGGCGCAGGCCGCTCAGGGCGACGTGACCAGCGCCGAGGCGCGGTCCGCCGGTGCCTGGAGCGTGGCCGACGGGTGCCGGCCGACACTGCCGCCGTAGCCGGCGCTGGCGAACTCCGGCGCGTCGGGGCTGCCGGCCGATACCGTGAGAACCTCGTAGCCGGTCTCGGTGACCAGCACGCTGTGTTCCCACTGCGCCGACAGCGAGCGGTCGCGCGTGACGATGGTCCAGCCGTCGTAGGGGCGGGCACCCTTGCGGTCTTCCTTGATGTCGCGCTTGCCGGCGTTGATCATGGGTTCGATCGTGAAGATCATGCCGGGCTCCAGCGTTTCCAGCGTGCCCGGGCGGCCGTAGTGCAGCACTTGCGGTTCTTCGTGGAACTTCGCGCCCACGCCGTGGCCGCAGAATTCGCGCACGACGGAGAAGCCTTCGTTTTCCGCAAAGGTCTGGATGGCGTGACCGATGTCGCCCAGGCGCGCACCAGGGCGAACCTTGACGATGCCTTTCCACATCGCGTCGAAGGTGATCTTGCACAGCCGGCGGGCGGCGATGCTGCCTTCGCCGACGACGAACATGCGGCTGTTGTCACCATGCCAACCGTTCTTGATGACGGTGACGTCGATGTTGATGACGTCACCGTTCTTCAAGGGCCGGTCGTCGGGAATGCCGTGGCAGACGACGTCGTTCAGACTGGTGCACAGTGAAGCCGGGTAGGCCGGATAGCCTGCCGGCTGATAGCCCAGCGTGGCCGGGATGCCGCCCTGCACATTGACCATGTAGTCATGCGCCAGACGGTCGATTTCCTTGGTGGTGACGCCGGCCCTCACGTACGGGGTCAACATGTCCAGGACCTCGGAAGCCAGTCGGCCGGCCAGGCGCATGCCGTCGATGTCGGCAGCGGTTTTGATGGGAATCGCCATCCGGGCATTATCCCACTCGGCCCCTAAAATCGTGGTTTGGCCCGAAGCGGCCCCGTTGCAGAAGCGTTCGATGCCCTCTTCCATGCCGACTCCACCGGTTTCCTTCGAGGGCGGCAATGCGCTCTCCGACTTTCGCGCGCGGGCGCTGCTGGTCCAGGTGCAGGCGGCCTGCGCCCGTGTCACGGGCGTGTCGGCCCGCCATGTGCACTGGGTGCACACCGAGCAGCCGCTGGCCGCCGCCGACCACGACCGGCTGGCTGCCCTCCTGACCTACGGCGATGCCTGCACCGGTCAGGCCGAGGGCGCGCTGGTGGTGGTGATGCCGCGCCTGGGCACGGTGTCGCCCTGGGCCAGCAAGGCCAGCGACATCGCCCGCAACTGCGGCCTGGTGGTTCGCCGCATCGAACGGGTTACCGAGTACCGCTTGGCGCTGAAAAGCGGACTGTTCAGTGCGGCCAAGCCACTGTCGGCAGAGGAACGCGATGCCGTCGCGACCCTGCTGCACGACCGCATGACGGAAAGCGTGGCCTTCGAACGCGATGCCGCCGCCCAGTTGTTCCAGCCCCGGCCCGCACCCCCGCTGGTGCATGTGGACGTGCTGGGCCGGGGCCGTGCGGCGCTGGAGCAGGCGAATGGCGAATTCGGTCTGGCGCTGTCGGACGACGAGATCGATTACCTGGAAGCCTCGTTCAGGACCCTGGCCCGCAACCCCAGCGACGTCGAACTGATGATGTTCGCCCAGGCCAACAGCGAACACTGCCGCCACAAGATCTTCAACGCCAGCTTCGGCATCGACGGCGTGGCCATGCCGCACACGCTGTTCGGCATGATCCGCCATACAGAGAAAACCAGCCCTCAGCACAGCGTGGTGGCCTACAGCGACAACGCCGCGGTAATGGCCGGCAGCCCGGTGCTGCGCTGGGGCCCGGACGGCTTCACCAACGCGCCGCAGTACACGGCGCGCGCAGCCACCGCCCATGTGCTGATGAAGGTGGAAACCCACAACCACCCTACCGCCATCAGCCCCTTCCCGGGCGCGAGCACGGGCGCGGGCGGCGAGATCCGCGACGAAGGCGCCACCGGTCGGGGTGCCAGGCCCAAGGCCGGATTGACGGGTTTTTCCGTCAGCCACCTGCGCCTGCCCGGGCTGCCCGAGCCCTGGGAAGCCGGTACCATCGGCAAGCCCGCGCACATCGCCAGCCCGCTGCAGATCATGACCGAAGGCCCGCTGGGCGGTGCTGCCTTCAACAACGAGTTCGGAAGGCCCAACCTGGGCGGCTACTTCCGCGTCTTCGAGCAGTCGGTGGCGGGTGTGATGCGCGGCTATCACAAGCCCATCATGATCGCCGGTGGCCTGGGGCAGATCGATGCGACCCAGACGCACAAGCTGCCGTTTGGCGCAGGCACGCTGCTGGTGCAACTGGGCGGGCCGGGCATGCGCATCGGCATGGGCGGGGGGGCCGCCAGTTCGATGGCAGCCGGCGCCAACACCGCGGCGCTGGACTTCGACAGCGTGCAGCGCGGCAACCCCGAAATCCAGCGCCGGGCGCAGGAGGTCATCAACCACTGCTGGGCGCTGGGTGCGAACAACCCGGTGCTGGCCATCCACGACGTCGGAGCCGGTGGCATCAGCAATGCGTTTCCGGAGCTGGTGGACGGCGCAGGGCAGGGTGCCCGCTTCGACCTGCGCAAGGTGCCGCTGGAAGAAAGCGGCCTGGCACCGAAGGAGGCCTGGTGCAACGAAAGCCAGGAACGTTATGTGCTGGCCATCCACCCCGACCTGATGCCGCTGTTCGAACAGATGTGCGCGCGCGAACGCTGCCCTTTTGCGGTGGTGGGCACGGCGACCGGCGAACGCCAGTTGATTCTGGAAGACGGCCCTGGGGGCGAGCGTGTCATCGACATGCCGATGGACGTGCTGCTGGGCAAGCCGCCCAAGACACACCGCGAGGTACGGCGCGTGGCGCGCAGCGAAGCGCCGCTGGACCTGACTGGCGTGAAACTGGAGACGGTGGCGCTGAACGTGCTGCGTCACCCGAGTGTGGCGAGCAAGCGGTTCCTCATCACCATTGGCGACCGCACGGTGGGCGGCATGAGCCACCGCGACCCGATGGTCGGCCCCTGGCAGGTGCCGGTGGCCGATTGCGCCGTCACGCTGGCCGACTACGCCGGCTTCCGCGGCGAGGCCATGGCGATGGGCGAGCGCACGCCGCTGGCGGCGCTGAACGGCCCGGCCAGCGGCCGCATGGCGGTGGCCGAGGCCATCACCAACCTGCTGGCCGCGCCCATCGAACTCGACCGCGTCAAGCTCAGCGCCAACTGGATGGCGGCCTGCGGCGAACCCGGCGAAGACGCGGCGCTGTACGACACCGTGCATGCCATCGGCATGGAGCTGTGCCCGGCGCTGGGCATCGGCATCCCGGTGGGCAAGGATTCGCTGTCCATGCGCACCCGCTGGACCGAGGGCGGGCGGGCCTTGCAGGTCACCGCGCCGGTCTCGCTCGTCGTCACCGCCTTCGCCACGCTGGCCGACGTGCGCGGCACGCTCACGCCGCAGCTGCAGTCGGGCGACACCACCCTGTTGCTGGTCGACCTGGGCCAGGGCCGAAAGCGCATGGGCGGCAGCATGCTCGCGCAGGTGCTGGGCCAGTTCGGCCATGAAGTGCCAGACGTCGACGATGCGTTGCAGCTCAAGTCGCTGGTCGGCGCCATCAACGCGCTGCGCGCGCAGGGCCGCATCCTGGCCTACCACGACCGCAGCGACGGCGGGCTGTGGGCGGCGGTGTGCGAGATGGCATTCGCCGGCCGGCTGGGCGTCAGCCTGAACGTGGACATCCTGGTCACCGAAGGCGACGGCATTGCCGACAGCCGCGCCGAATACGGCGATTCGAAGAACTGGGCCACCCAGGTCAGCGAACGCCGCAACGAACTGATGCTGCAGGCGCTGTTCAACGAAGAGCTGGGCGTCGTCATCCAGGTGCCCACCGCCGTGCGCAACGAGGTGGTGCAGACCCTGCGCGAACACGGGCTGAGCCGCCATGCGCACTTCATCGGCAAGCCCAACGAGCGCGGCGTGGTCGAAGTCTGGCGCGACACCAAGCTGCAGTTCAGCGCCAGCGTGCAGGACCTGCAGCAGCAGTGGGACGGTGTGAGCTGGCGCATCGCGCAGCAGCGCGACAACCCGGCCTGCGCCGATGCAGAACATGCGGCCGCTGGCGACCCGGCCGACCCGGGCCTGCACCAGCATCTGAGCTTCGATCCGCAGCAGGACGTCGCTGCCCCGTTCGTGCACACCGCCCGGCCCAAGCTGGCCATCCTGCGCGAACAAGGCGTGAACTCGCATCTGGAAATGGCCTGGGCCATGGACCAGGCCGGCTTCGACACCTTCGACGTTCACATGTCCGACCTGCAGGCCGGCCGCGCGAAGCTGTCCGATTACCGCGGCCTGGTGGCCTGCGGCGGCTTCAGCTATGGCGACACGCTGGGCGCCGGCGAAGGCTGGGCGCGCAGCATCCTGTTCAATCCGGTGCTGGCCGAAGCCTTCGCCGCATTCTTCAACCGTGCCGACAGCTTTGCACTCGGGGTGTGCAACGGCTGCCAGATGCTGGCCGCGCTCAGCCCCATCATCCCCGGCGCCGCCGCCTGGCCGCGCTTCACGCGCAACGCCAGCCAGCAGTTCGAAGCCCGGCTGTCGATGGTCGAAGTGCTGGACAGCCCGAGCCTGTTCTTCCAGGGCATGGCCGGCAGCCGGATGCCGATTGCCGTGGCCCATGGCGAAGGCCGTGCCGACTTCAGCCAGCGCGGCAACCCTGGCGCCGTGCACCGCGCGATGCGCTTCGTCGACAACACCGGCGCGGCCACCGAGGCCTATCCGTTCAACCCGAACGGCAGCCCCGCCGGGTTGACCGCGGTGACCACCGCCGACGGCCGCTTCACGGCTCTGATGCCGCACCCCGAACGGGTGTTCCGCAACATCCAGATGAGCTGGTCGCCGGGCGCGCCAGGCGAGCACAGCCCATGGATGCGGATGTTCCGCAACGCCAGAGCCTGGGTGGCCTGAGATGACGACAGGACTGACCGGCGCCGTCATCTTCGCCAAGGACATGCCGCGCCTGGCGGCTTTCTACCAGCAGGTCTGCGGCATGGCAGCCGCGGGCGGCGACCAGACGCATGCGGTGCTGCTGGCGGGCGATTCGCAGCTGACCGTGCACGCCATACCGGCCCGGTACGCACAAGGCATCGTCATCGTCCAGCCGCCGCAAAGGCGCGAGAACACGCCCGTCAAGCCTGTGTTCGGCGTGGCCAGCCTCGCCGCGTCGCGGGCATACGCAGCGGCGCTGGGCGGCGCGGTCGACCCGGTGGTGCGCGAATGGACGACCACCCGTCTGGGGCAGACCCGCACGATGTGCGACGGGCACGATCCCGAAGGCAATATCTTCCAGCTCTGGCAAGGCGCAGGGCAGGCTGCAGCGGCAGTGGCCGACGAGCGGCGACTGATCGGTTCGGGTTCGCGCTTCGAGGCCGACATCGGCTATTCGCGCGCCGTTGTTGCCGGCGACTGGGTTTTTGTCTCGGGAACCACGGGCTTCGACTATGCGGCGATGACGATCAGCGACGACGTCGTCGAGCAAGCCGCTCAATGCCTGCGCAACATCGAATCCGCCCTGCTTCAGGCTGGAGCCAGCCTGGCCGACGTGGTGCGTGTGCACTACCTGTTGCCGAAGACCGAGGACTTCGAACCGTGCTGGCCCGTGCTTCGCGCCGCTTTCGGCGAGGTGCGGCCGGCGGCGACCATGCTGCAGGCCGGCCTGGCCGACCCGCGCATGCGCATCGAGATCGAGGTCACCGCACTGAAGCGCGCGAGCAACGGCCTTGGCTGAGCGGCCGCTGGATCGCAGCCAGGCCTTTGCCCACCGCTTCGGCCTGGGCCTGCCCTTGCTGATGGCGCCGATGGCTGGCGCATCGCCGGTGGCGCTGGCCGCGGCCGTGGCGAACGCCGGTGGCATGGGCGCGGCCGGGGCCTTGCTGCTCGAGCCCGCTGACATTGCCCGCTGGGTGAGCGACTTCCGCCTCCAGACCCCAGGCCCGCTGCAGCTGAACCTGTGGGTACCCGACCCGACCCCGGTGCGCGACGCCCGCCACGAAGCGGCTCTGCGCCAGTTCCTCGCCGGGTTCGGCCCGCAGGTGCCGGCCGCCGCCGGCGACGCCGCCCCGCCCGATTTCGACGCCCAGTGCCTCGCCGTGCTCCAGGCCCGGCCCGCGGCGGTGTCCACCATCATGGGCCTGCTGCCCGCCGCCTGGGTGCAACGCTTCCGGGCCGCCGGTGTGGCCTGGTTCGCCACCGTGACCACGCCTGCAGAAGCGCGGCTGGCCGAAGCCGCCGGTGCCGACGTCGTCGTCGCCCAGGGTGCCGAGGCCGGCGGCCATCGCGGCTGTTTCGATGCCTCGCGTGGCCGAGACGATGCTGTCGGCCTGTTTGCGCTGCTGCCGCAGGTGGTGGACGCCGTGCGCGTGCCCGTCGTGGCCGCGGGGGCTGTGGCTGATGGCCGCGGCGTGGCTGCTGCGCTGATGCTCGGTGCCAGTGCGGTGCAGGTCGGTACGGCCTTGCTGACCAGCCCTGAAGCGGGCATTTCAGCGGCTTGGGCCCAGGCTTTGCCCGGACTGGCGGCGACTGACACGCGACTGACCCAGGCCTTCTCCGGCCGTTGGGCTCGCGCCATCGGCAATGCCTATGTGCGTGCGGCGGCGGCGGCCGACGCCCCTGCGCCAGCGCCGTATCCGGTGCAGCGTGGCCTGACGGCCGCGATGCGCCGGGAAGCAGAACAGGCCGGCGACCTGCAGCGTCTGCAAGCCTGGGCCGGACAGGCCGCCGTCTTGTGCAGCCCGGGTGAGCCTGCCGCTGTCTGGGTGCAGCGTGTCTGGGGCGAAGCGCGGGGTCTGCTGAGGGCCTGAAGCGCTGCTGGCCTCAGGCTATTTCAGCACGGTGTCCTGCAGGAACCGCACCAGCGTGGCGAAGTAGAAGTCGGCGTTCTCGCGCCGTGCGAATCCATGCCCTTCGTTGTCGGCCAGCAGGTACCAGACCGGGCGGTTCTTGGCCTGCAGCTTGCGCACGATCTGCTCGCTTTCCGTCCAGGGCACGCGCGGGTCGTTCTTGCCCTGCGCCACCAGCAGCGGCTTGCTGATCTGGTCGGTCAGGTTCAGCGGCGAAATGCTTTCCAGGAAGCTGCGCATTGCCGGGTCGCGCTCGTCGCCGTATTCGACGCGCCGCAGGTCGCGGCGATAGCTTTCAGTGCGCTCGAGGAAGGTGACGAAATTGCTGATGCCGACCGTGGATGCCGCCCCTGCGATGCGATCGGCGAGCCTGACGCTGGCGGCCAGCGCCATGTAGCCGCCGTAGCTGCCGCCGCCAACCACCACCCGACGGTTGTCCAGCCTCGGGTGCGTGGCCATCCAGTCGATGGCCGTGCCCATGTCCTTGACCGAGTCTTCCCGCAGGCGGCCGTTGTCCAGGTTCAGGAAGGTCTTGCCGTAGCCCGATGAGCCGCGCACGTTCGGTTCGAAAACGGCGATGCCCATTTCCTGGGTCAGGTAGTTCAGCCGGCCCTTCCATCCCAGTTTCGACTGCGCCTCGGGCCCGCCGTGCACCGACATGTAGACCGGCCGCCGACCCGTGAACTTCGCCGGCGGCAGGTACAGGATGCCGCTGATGGTGCGTCCGTCGAAGCTTTTCCAGCGCACGATCTCGGGGTCGGGCAGGTTGCTCAGGTCCAGCCCGGCCGGGGTGACGGGCCGGGTCCAGGTGTCGACGGTGCCGGTCTTCGGGTCCATCGTCACGACCTGCGCTGGCGCCTTCGCCCCGCTGATGACCATGGCCAGCTCACCGGTGGCCGGATGGGTGCGCAGGCTGCCGACGCTGCCCACGGGCAGCCGGGCAGCGGCAGGGAGGGGCTTCTCGGCGCCTGTTCTGGCGTCGAGCAGGCGCAGTTCGTCGCGGCCGTCGACGTTGGCCGTCAATGCCAGCAGGCCGCTGCCCGGGGCCAGGTTGCCGTCTTCGATGTCCCAGGGAATCGGGGCGGTCAGGCGCTTCAGCCCGGCCGGGGCTGGCGTCGTCATGTCCAGACGCATCAGTTCGCGAAACTCGCTGGCGCGGTCACTGACGACGAACAAGGCCTGGCCGTCGGGCGACCAGCCCGCGGCGAAGTGGCTCGCCGTCAGGCTTTCGCCGGCAGCGGGCAGCATCTGGCGGCGCTGGCCGCTGGCCAGGTCGACGAGCCAGACCTCGCTGTTCGTGGCCGAGACATAGCGGGTCATGGCGGCCTGCCGACCGTCGGGTGAGACCTCGACCCCGAACCAGCCGCCGCCTGGCAATTCGGCCACCTGGCGCGCGCCTGCCGGGTTCATCGGGTCGACCAGGGTCAGGCTGGTGCTGATGCTGGTCCGGCTGCCGCCTTGCGCAGTGCGGTCGATGGGCACCGAGGTGTAGAGCAGCTGCGACGCCTGCCCAGGTGCCGCCGGCACCCAGGCACCGAAGGCGTGGCGCTGGCCCGACGGCGTGATCTGCGTGGTGCTGCGGCTTTCCGGGTCCAGCCGGAACAGCTGGAAGACCTCGTCGCCGCCCGTGCCGCGGGTGAAGACGATATGGCGGCCCTGGGCAGGTTCCCAGCGCGCGCTGCTCACCGGGTCAGCGCTGTCGGTCAGCGGCTCCAGCGCCGCCATCGGGCTGCGCAGGCGGAAGATCTGGGTCGTGCTGGAACCGGGCAGCCGGTGCGCTACCAGCATCTCGCGGCGTTGCGGGTGCCAGTCGACGACACCATGGCCCAGCACCTGGCTGTAGCGCTGAATCGGGCCCAGCACGGCCAGGGACAGTGCGGGCACGCCCTCGACCCGCATGGCGGCGGGCGGCACGAGGGGCGGGCCTGAAGGCGCGACAGGTGGAGCCTGCAAAGCAGCGCAGCCGCTCAAGGCGGCTGCGACGAGTGCCAGCACCAGGGTGGCGCGGCGGCGGGCGTGGAACGGAAGGCTCATGGCCGCGATGGTAGCGGCCGCGCGCCCTCCGCCCGGGACTTCAGGACTTCTGGTTCTGCTCGATGCCGGCGATGGCCCAGGCGCTGTCGGCGCTGTCGGCGTCCTTCACCAGGTGCCAGATCTCGTCGAAGTCGGTCGCGGCAGCGCCGGCTTCTTCGACCACCTGTCCGGTGAAGCGCACGCTGACGATCTGACGGTCGGATTCGTCGGCCACGTCCAGCACCTGCGCGTCGACCCTCACCACGTCGGTGGTCTGGACAGCACCGTTGCGGTCCTGGATGTCCAGGCGGATGGCAGCGAACATTTCCGGCGTGGTGAAGCGGCGCAGGTCGTTCAGGTCACCAGCGTCATTGGCCGTCTGCATGCGGATGAAGATCATCTTGGCGATGCGTGCGAAGCCTTCGCTGTCGAAAGCAGCCGGGACGAATGCCGCTGCCACCGGTGCGGCGGTTGCCACCGGTGCAGCCGCAGCCACAGGGGCTGCCGCCGCCACGGGCTCGGGCGCGGGCTTGAAGGCCGCAGGCCGCTCGTCGACGAACACAGGAGCGGCGGGCTTGACCGGCGTGGCGGTCTGCGGGCTGGCCTGGCGGAAACTGTTGTTGCCGCCGTTGCCGCCGGCAGCGCTGGCCAGCGCCGGGCCGCCCTGGTTGGCACCGCGACCAAACCGCGCCATGAGGAATCGCACCAGGAAGAACGCAGCGACACCCAGCAGGGCCAGCATCACGAAGTTGGCGAGTTCTGCGCCCAGGCCCATGCTGCTGAACAATGCTGCCAGGCCCAGGCCGGCGGCCAGGCCGGCAATGGGTCCCAGCCAGGAACGCTTGCCTGCGGCCGCAGCCGCGCCGCCAGCAGCCGCAGCAGCGGGTGCGCCGGGGTTGGCGCCCTGCGCCGGTTGGGCCGGCTTGGCGGGCGGTGCGTCGGGTGCCGTGCGCGCAGGCATGTCACGCTGCATGCCCTGCGAACGGCCAGCGCCCAGGCGCTTGGCTTCGGCGTCCAGGGGAATCACCGTGGTCAGGCAAACGGCTGCGCCGAGGGCCAGGGTCATGGCGCGATTCATCCAGATGTTCATTCAAGCAGTCCTTTGTCTCGAGATCGGGCCCGCGGCCCATTCAAACCGAAGTGTGACGCCATTGCACATGGGGGCGCCAGATGGCAAACCAAGGCCCCTTTCGGTGTGGGTGCAGTATGACCCGTCAGCATGCAATATTCGCCGGCGCCGGACTGGCGTGTTCACCTGCGCCTGACGCCCTCACATGTCGATTGCCCTGCTCTGGACCCTGAGCGTTGCCCTCATTCTGGTCGGTCTTGCCGGCACCGTGCTGCCGGCGCTGCCGGGCACGGCCTTCGTGCTGGCCGGCATCGTGCTGGGGGCCTGGATCGACGATTTCAGCCGCGTGACCGTGACCACCCTCGTCTTCGTGGCTGTGCTGGCGGTACTGGCCTGGGTGCTGGACTTCGTTGCCGGGCTGCTGGGTGCCAAGCGGGTGGGGGCCAGCCGGCAGGCCCTGGTGGGTGCGGCCATCGGCACGGTGGTGGGTCTGTTCATGGGCATCGTGGGGGTGCTCTTCATGCCGCTGGTGGGTGCCGCCGTGGGCGAATATCTTGCCCGGCGCGACCAGAAGAACGCCGTAAAGGTGGGCGTGGCCACCTGGCTGGGCATCATGGCCGGGCTGGTGGCCAAGGTCGTCATCGCTTTCATGATGGTGGGCATCTTCATCGGGGCGCTGCTGATCTGACGGCCGCCAGGCTGCAGTTCTGCGGTGATCAGGCACCCATCAGCAGACCCAGCCATTCGTGCAGCACCAGCCTGGTTTCCTCGGCCCCGCTGAGGCTGGGCAACCAGTTGCCGGCCCGCAGTCGGGTGTCGGCGCCCACGCCCATCGGCGCCAGGGTCAGCTGGATCGGCACAGGCCCGGCGGCGATGGCCTCGCGAAAGGCCCGACCGGCGCGGGGCATGTGGTAGCCGTGAGTCACCAGCACGATGTGGCGCACGCCCTGATCGCGCAGCAGGGCCACGGTGCGCGCGGCGTTTTCGCGGGTGTCGCGTGACTCGCCTTCCTGCCAGCGGATCTTGAAGCCGAAGTCGGTTTGTGCCGTCTGCCCGGCGATTTCCGCTTCCGAAGCACCGTCTCGCCCGCCCCAGCCCACACCGCCGCTGAAGGCCATGGGCAGGCTGGTCTGCCGGGCCAGGTGGATGCCGTAACGCAGGCGTTCGATGCTGCGCGGGTGAAGCTGCGCGGTACCGTATTCCAGCGCCAGCGGAATGCGCCCGCCGCCGAGCACGACCACCACAGTCTGCGGCGCACGGCGCAGCCGCTCGATCTCGGCCGGAGGCAGCACTGGCGGTGGCCGCAGCAGCGTCTGGCGGGCGTGGTGAGACACCGCGGTGGTGGCCGACAGCCAGATGCCGGCGCAAGCCAGCAGGAGCAAGGACCAGCCCAACAGCCGCCTGTGCAGGAGTTGCCAGGCGCCCAACAGCACCAGCAGCAGGAAGGGCACGGGCGGCAGCAGCAGCGCCCCGATGGCCGGTTTCCACGACTCGATGCCCAGCGCCAGCAGCGCCGCGTTCATGCGCTTCCGCCAGCGCCGCCCGCACCTTGGCGCATGGGTGTCAGAAGAAGGCCTGCAATCCCGTCTGCGCCCGCCCCAGGATCAGCGCATGGATGTCGTGCGTGCCTTCGTAGGTGTTCACGGTCTCGAGGTTGATCATGTGGCGGATGACGTGGTATTCGTCGTGGATGCCGTTGCCGCCGTGCATGTCGCGCGCCGCGCGCGCGATGTCCAGCGCCTTGCCGCAGCTGTTGCGCTTGATCAGGCTGATCATCTCCGGGGCGGCCTGGCCGTCGTCCATCAGCCGGCCCACGCGCAGCACGCTCTGCAGGCCCAGCGTGATCTCGGTCTGCATGTCGGCCAGCTTCTTCTGGATGAGCTGGTTGGCGGCCAACGGGCGGCCGAACTGCTGACGGTCCAGCGTGTACTGGCGCGCGGCATGCCAGCAGAATTCAGCCGCACCCAGCACGCCCCAGGCGATGCCGTAGCGCGCCTTGTTCAGGCAGCCGAACGGGCCCTTCAGGCCGCTGACGTTCGGCAGAAGCTGCGCGTCGGGCACGAAGACGTCGTCCATGACGATTTCGCCGGTGATGCTGGCACGCAGGCTCATCTTGCCTTCGATCTTCGGCGCCGAAAGGCCCTTCATGCCTTTTTCCAGGATGAAGCCGTGGATGGCTTCCTGGCCGCCGACCGTGCCATCGTCGTTCACCTTCTTGGCCCAGACGACGAAGACGTCGGCGATGGGGCTGTTGGTGATCCACATCTTGCTGCCTTTCAGCACGAAGCCGGCCACGCCGTCGCGCATGGCGGGGGTGGCGCGGGTCAGCATGCCGGCGGGGTCGCTGCCGTGGTTGGGCTCGGTCAGGCCGAAGCAGCCCACCCACTGGCCGCTGGCCAGCTTCGGCAGGTATTTCTGGCGCTGTTCCTCGTTGCCGTAGGCGTGGATGGGGTGCATCACGAGGCTGCTCTGCACGCTCATCGCGCTGCGGTAGCCGCTGTCCACGCGTTCGACCTCGCGTGCCACCAGGCCGTAGCAGACATGGTTCAGGCCGGCGCAGCCATAGTTTTCGATGGTGCTGCCCAGAAGGCCCAGCTCACCCATCTCGTTCATGATCTCGCGGTCGAACTTCTCGTGGCGTGCAGCCATCAACACCCGCGTCTGTAGGCGTTCCTGGCAGTAGGTGTGGGCGGCGTCGCGCACCGCACGCTCGTCGTCGCTCAGTTGCGCATCGAGCTGGAAAGGGTCATCCCACTGGAACTTCGCGGCCATGGTGCATCTCCGGATAATCAGGCTTCAGTGTAAAGAGTCCCCGGCCGTGGCCGCTGGCATTCTGGCGACAACCCCGAAAGCGCAGGAAAGTCCATGAAACAACAGGTCATCACCCTCGGCGGAGGTTGCTTCTGGTGCACCGAGGCGGTGTTCGAGCAGGTCGACGGTGTGCTCGCCGTCGAAAGCGGCTACAGCAACGGACATGTGCCGAATCCCAGCTACGAACAGGTGTGCACCGGGACCACCGGGCACAACGAGGTCATCCGCGTCAGCTTCGACGCCGAGCGCATCGGCCTGCGCGAGGTGCTTGAAATCTTCTTCGTCGTTCACGACCCGACCACGCTGAACCGGCAGGGCAACGACATTGGCACGCAATACCGCAGCGGCATCTACTGGCACACGCCCGACCAGGAGGCCGTGGCGCAGGCGGTGCGATCCGAACTGAACGAGCATCTGAAGGGCCGGGTGGTCACCGAAATCGAGCGCGAGGACAGCTACTCGCGGGCCGAGGCCTACCACCAGCACTACTTTGCCCAGCACCCCGGCCAGGGTTACTGCGCGATGGTCGTGGCGCCGAAGGTCGAGAAGTTCCGCCAGACCTTCCGCCACCGCGTCAAGGCCGCCTTGGCCTGAACGGGCCAGGTGCCGCTTTACAGCGGCGCGAAGCTGCTGGGCGGTTCGCTGTCGGCAAAGACCGAATCCAGCCCCCGACGCAGCATCTGGCGGCGGCGGCGGGTTTCCGGGTCGACACCTGTCAAGGCGGCGAACACCGGGCCGCGCAGCAGCCACAAGTCGGCGGGTTCTTCGGCTGAGCGCACTTGCGTGCGCAGCCACCCGGCTTCGTTTTCGGGCACTTCGCCCAGGGCCAGCAGGTAGGTCTGTTTCAGGTCGACGAATGCGCGGCGGGCGGCGATGCGGGCCTGGCGGTCACCTGGCAGGCCGACACCCAGGGTCTGGGCGCTCGTGAAGTGGCGCGGAGCCGAGGCCGGAGGGGTCAGGAGCGGAGAATTCATCAGAGGGATCCGAACTGCGAACGCGGTGCACGGGTGGGGAAATGGCGGTTCAGCAAGGACAGCCGTCCCTCAGCCTCGCGCTGGCTGTAGGCCAGTCCGACGACGCGAAAGACTTCGGTCCGCAGGTGCCACAGTTCGCGCAGCGAGCGGGCCAGGGCGATGCGGTCGCGCAGCTGGTCGGCTTCTTCGCTGTCGACATCGGCCACCGCGCGCATGAATTCCACGCGGATGCCCGGTACACGATTCATGGGCGGCGCGGCCTGGCCGGGCGCCGGTGCCAACAGCCAGAACAACACCCGGTGCCAGGCCGATTCCGGTGCCTGGCGCAGCGACGGCGGCTGTACACCCAGGTGGGTGCTGTTTCCCGGGCCCAGGGTGGACCTGGGGTGCCAGCGCGACAGGATGTTCAGCGGTCTCATGATCTGGTTATCGGATGGGCGGTGCTTGAACCTGAGCCCATGGTGCCCCTGCGGCCACTGAGCCAATGGCGCGAGAAGCGGCGGCTTCGCCGGGCAGTTCACGACTGCGACACGCGCCGGGTTAGTCTTGCCGGCCCTGCGCAGCCTGGAACCCGGAATGAAGTGGATTCGACGTCTGGCCTTCGGCCTGCTGATGCTGCTGGCGCTGTGCGCGGCGCTGCTGCTTGGCTACGCCCAGCGCGCCTTGCCGGTGACGGCCGGTACGCTCATGCTGCCGGGTGCCAGGGCCGAGGTCCGGATCGAGCGCGACCTGCACGGCATCCCCACCATCCGAGCCACGAGCGAACACGACCTCGCCTGGGGTCTGGGCGTGGCCCATGCGCAAGACCGGCTCTGGCAGATGGAAACCCATCGCCGCATCGGCGCCGGCCGCCTGGCCGAGGCTTTCGGCCCGGGAGCCCTGGACGGCGACCGTTTCCTGCGGGCGCTGGGTGTGCACCGGGCGGCACAAGTGCAGTGGAACAACCTGGCGCCCGAGTCGCGGACGCTGCTGCAGGCCTACACCGACGGCGTGAACGCAGTCATCTCCGACGGCCTGCGCGCCCGGCCGCCTGAATTCCTGCTGCTGGGCCTGCAGCCCGAGGCCTGGACCCCGGTCGACAGCCTGGCCTGGGCCCTGATGATGGCCTGGGACCTGGGCGGCAATTGGTCGAGCGAGCTGCTGCGACTGCGGCTTTCCCTGGTGATGCCGGTGCACCGCATCCAGCAATTGTTGCCGCCCTACCCGGGCGAAGTGCCGCTGCCGGTGGCGGACTACGCCGCCCTGTACCGCGGCTTGAAGCTGGGAACGGCGACGCAGAAGCAGGGCTGGCTCGACGGTCTGACGCGCATGGCCGATGCTGCGCCGCCTTCGGGAGTGGAGGGCGTGGGCTCGAACAACTGGGTCCTGGCAGGCAAGCGCAGCGCCACTGGCAAGCCCTTGCTGGCCAACGACCCGCATCTGAAGCTGAGCACGCCCGCGCTGTGGTACTTCGCGCGTCTGGAATCACCGGGCTTGACAGTGGCCGGCGCCACTCTGCCTGGCCTGCCCGGGGTGGTGCTGGGCGCGAACGAGCACCTGGCCTGGGGTTTCACCAACACCGCGCCCGACGTGCAGGACCTTTACCTGGAGCAGGTCGACCCCAGCGACCCCAGCCGCTACCGCACTCCCGAAGGCTGGGCGCGCTTTGAAACGGACACCGAGATCATCCGCGTCAAGGGCCGCCCCGACGTCGAGATCACCGTGCGTCGCAGCCGCCACGGGCCAGTGATCAGCGACGCCGGCCATGCCGACGATGTGCTCGGGAAACCCGGAACACCCACGGCCATGCCGTTCGTGCTGGCCATGCGCTGGACCGCCCTGGACCCGGACAATGACCCCCTGGGCCCGGCGCTGGCTTTCAACCGTGCGCAGTCGGTCGACGACTTCCTGGCCGCCAGCCGGCGCTGGGTGGCCCCGATGCAGAGCATGGTGGTGGCCGACCGAGACGGCCGGATCGCGATGGTGGCACCCGGCCGCGTGCCACTGCGCGGCCCCGACCACGACCTGATGGGTTACGTGCCCGCCCCCGGCTGGGATGCGCGCTACGACTGGGTGGGCTGGGTGCCAGCCGACGAGACGCCGCGTGTGCTGCAGGCAGCCGAAGGCTTCATTGCCACCGCCAACCAGCGCATCACCGAGCCCGGCTATCCACACTTCCTGACCAGCGAATGGGCCCCGCCGTGGCGCCAGCAGCGCATCGAACAGGTGCTGCGCTCACGTCCGAAGCACACACTGGACGACATGGCCGCACTGCAGATGGACACCCGTTCGCTGGCCGTGCCGGTGCTGTTGCCCTGGTTGCTGAAGGCGCAGTCCAGCCACCCGCTGGCCACTGCGGCGCAGGCGCAGCTTCAGGGTTTCGACGGGCAGATGACG
Organism: Burkholderiales bacterium Ga0077543; assembly: GCA_001464055.1. Classification (GTDB taxonomy): domain Bacteria; phylum Pseudomonadota; class Gammaproteobacteria; order Burkholderiales; family Burkholderiaceae_C; genus Rubrivivax. The sequence continues at coordinate 32,202 of LNET01000055.1, read as the reverse complement.
GCCGAAGCCGCTGCACCGCTGATTTTCTGGGCCTGGCACCGGCAACTGGCCGAAGGCTTGTTCGCCGACGATGCGGGTGCCGAATTGTGGCAACGCAGCCTGCGCACCCGCACCCACAGCGAGGTGCTGGGTACGACCATGGCGGCTGGCGACAACAGCTGGTGCGATGACCGCAACACGCCTGTGCCCGAGACCTGCGCGATGCAGTCCGACGCCGCTTTCTCGCGGGCGCTGGCCGAACTGCAAGCCCGTTTCGGGGACGATCCGGCGCGCTGGCAATGGGGCCGGGCCCACCTGGCACGTTCTGAACATCGGCCGTTCAGCCGGGTGAAGGCCCTGGCGGGCTTGTTCGAATTGCGCGTGCCTGTGGGGGGCGACACGCACACGGTGAACGTGTCACGCGTGGGTCTGCGTCCTGACGAGACCACCGGCGAGCTCTACCTGGACGAGCACGGTCCAAGCCTGCGGGCGCTGTACGACCTGGGCACACCGGCGAATTCACGGGTGATGCATTCCACCGGTCAGAGCGGCATCGTCTTTTCGCCGCTGTACCGCAGCTTTGCCGAGCCCTGGCGGCGCGGCGACTACGTTCCCCTGTGGGCCGATGTGCCGCCGGAGCAGGTGCTGGTGCTGCCCTCCACCCAGCCCTGAGCCAGGGCGCTGCTTCAGACCGTGCCGAACTGCAGCTTGCGCTGCGCGGTGTAGGTCCACCAGGGTCGGGGCGGTGCCCCGCGCATGAAGTCGGTGGCGGCCAGGAAGGTGTCGAGCACGCAAGGGTCCTGGCGCTTGCCGCTGGCCCTGCACAGTGCCTGATAAAGCTGGAAGGCGTCGCCGCCGACCAGGTCCTGCGGCAGCACCACGCCGATGCTGCGCAGGTCTTCAGCCAGGCTGGGGCCGATGTTCGGCAGCTGTTCGAGCTGTTCACATTCGCCCGCATGGCGGGCTTTGCGCGGCTTCAGAGCACGCGGGGGCGACAGGGCAGCGGCAGTGTTCATGGCGCTACATCAGCAGGGTGTTGCGGATCAGGCCCACGGCCACGCCTTCCAGCGCGAAGTCGGTACCGGGCGCGACGACGATGGGTCTGAAGTCGGGGTTCTCGGCCAGCAGTTCGATGCGGCTGCCGACCTTGTGCAGGCGCTTGACGGTGACGTCGTCGCCCAGGCGGGCGACGACGATCTGGCCGTTCTTTGCTTCGCTGGTTTTCTGCACCGCCAGCAGGTCGCCATCCATGATGCCGGCGTCGCGCATGCTCATGCCGCGCACCTTCAGCAGGTAGTCGGGGCGGCGCTGGAACAAGGAGGCCTCGAACTGGAAGGTCTGGTCGATGTGTTCCTGCGCCAGGATGGGGCTGCCGGCGGCGACCCGGCCGACCAGGGGCAGGCAGAGCTGGGCCAGGTCTGGCAGGGGCAGGCTGTATTGCTTGCCGAACTGGCTGAGCCGGGCTTGAGCCAGCGAACGCAGGGTGTCGCTTTTCAGTCTGATGCCGCGCGAGGTGCCGCTGACCAGTTCCAGCACACCCTTGCGCGCCAGGGCCTGCAGGTGTTCTTCGGCGGCGTTGGCCGACTTGAAGCCGAGTTCGGCGGCGATCTCGGCGCGGGTGGGTGGCGCGCCGGTGCGTTCGATGGCGCTTTGCACCAGGTCCAGAATCTGCTGCTGGCGCGGCGTGAGTTTCGGGTTTTCGGTCGTGCTGGACTTCATCTGGGTTCACCCTTCCTGGACTGTCGTTTTGTCCAGCCACTGTATTTTCATCCATAAACCGCGTTCATGGCAAACACCCCGCCGCATCTGCTGCTTGTCGCCACCGGCGGCACCATCGCCGGCCGTGCCGCGCATGCCGAAGACAACCTGGGCTACCGCGCTGGCGAGCTTGGCGTGGCCGAACTGGTGGCGGCCGTGCCGGCGCTGGCAGGCGTTCCGCTGCGCACGCTGCAACTGGCGCAGATCGATAGCAAGGACATGTCGCATGCGCTGTGGCAGGCACTGGTGCGCTTGCTGGCGGCAGAACTGGCCCGCGACGAGGTGGTGGGCGTGGTCATCACCCATGGCACCGACACGCTCGAGGAAACCGCCTTCTTCCTGCAACGGGTGCTGGCCCCGGCCAAGCCCGTTGTGCTGACCGCAGCGATGCGCCCGGCCACTTCGCTGCAGGCCGACGGCCCGCAGAACCTGGTCGATGCGGTGACCGTGGCAAGAACACCAGGCGCGCGGGGTGTCCTGCTGGCCTTCGCCGGCCAGGTGCATGCCGGCGACGAGGTGCGCAAGGTCGACGCGTACCGGCTTCAGGCTTTCGATTCAGCGCCCGCCGGCCCGGTGGCCCTGGTCGAAGAAGGGCGGGTGCTGCCCCTGAGGCCCTGGCCGCAGGGGCAGGCCCTGGGTGCTGCGCTGTGCGACTGGCCGCTGGCACGCTGGCCTCGCGTCGCTTGGATCACCAGCCACGCCGGCTTCGATGCAGCCTTGGTCGACGCTGCCGTGGCCGCCGGCTTCGACGGCCTGGTGCTGGCGGGCACCGGCAATGGCACCCTGCACGCCGAGCTGGAGGCCGCCGCTGACCGCGCTGCGCAAGCCGGGGTGGCCTTGCGCCTGAGCACGCGCTGTGCCAGCGGCCGCGTGGTGGGGGACCTGGCGCGCAGCCGGGCAGCCAGCGCCGAGAGCAGTGCCGCTCAGGCTCGAGTGGCCTTGCTGCTCGACCTTCTGGCGAAAGCGGCCACGCCCAGCACGCCCAGCAGCATCAGTGCATAGGTGCCGGGCTCGGGCACGGGCGAGATCTCGAACAGCACGGTGCGGTTGGACCCGCTGCCGGCGATGATGTTGTCGACGGTCGACTCGTGTCCCACGGCCAGGAAGAAGCGGCCGTTGCTTTCGAACGCCGCCAGGCCTTCGGGTCGCAGCACGCTCGTGTCGCTGGACACCAGCAATTGCAGGAAGCTGGAGTTCGCAGGGTCGGTGATGTCGTAGATGGCCACGGCGCTGCGTGTGGTGCGCTCCAGGCCGATGAAGGCCAGGGTGCGACCGGCCAGCTCGAACACCGCCACGCCTTCGGGTTCCACACCCTTGTCGTCGCTGCGGCCGTCGGCATAGACGCCTGCGGCCAGGGCCGCCACCTCGAGCTGGTTGCCGCTGTCGAAGACCAGGTTGCCGTCGGCGTCGCGGATCGAGAAGCTGCGCCCGCCGAGTGTCACGATCTCCGTTGCCGGGGTGCCCGTGGCCAGTTCTCCGGTGGCGCCGTTGCGCAGCACGTTCAGCCGGCCCAGATTGCTGTCCTGTTTCAGCACCGCCGCGTCCGGAAATGCCGTGGCATCCAGCACATAGGCGTCATTGCCCAGGCGCACGATGTCGTCGTCGTCGACGAAGGCGTCGCCTTCGTTGGACATCACGAAGAAGGCCTGGCCGCCGGCGCTGTAGCTGACGATGGCGTCGGGCATGTAGAGGCCCTTCACCGGAATGTTGCGGAAGATGCCGACGGCATTGTCCCGGTCGCTCGGGTCGATGGCATTGCCGGCTGCGTTGAAGTCCTTGCTGCCCAGCGGCAGGATGCGGGTGAACTGGCCGGTCTGCAGGTTCAGTTCGGCAATGGCGTTGTTCTCCTGCAGCGTCACCTGTGCCGTCAGTCCGTTGGGCGCGATCGCGATGTACTCGGGCTCGAAGGCCACTGAGGGCAGCGTGTTGCCGACGATGCGCACACCGCTGGCGCGCAGGCTGGCCACCTGGCTGTCGAAGGCGGTGAAGTTGGCGGTGTTGACGCTGGTTGACAGGCTGTTCCCCGTGCGGCTGACGTCGATCAGGCTGACACCGCCGGGAGGGTTGTTGCTGTCGCTCTGGCGTTCGCCCTCGATGGCCACCAGCAGGCGGTTGCCATCGGCGGTCCAGGTCAGCATGTCCGGGACGGCACCCACCGTGACTCCGCCCAGCAGGGCGGCGTTCGCGCCCTGGCTCAGGAAGGTGGTGGTGTCGAAGAACTGCACGTTGCCGGGCAGGCCGGCGTCGGTGCCGTTGGTGAAGGCCACGGCCAGCGTGTTGCCGCTGATGGCCAGGCTGTTGATGCTGCCGAAGGCCGTGCTGGTGAAGGTCTGGATGCGGTTGCCAGCCAGGTCCAGCACGTCCAGGCCGTTGCCACCCGTGACCCACAGGGCCTGCGTTGCGGCGTCGAAGAGCAGGATTTCCGAGGAACGACCGATGGTCGGTGCGACGTTGTGGTTGAAGGTCCACAGCGGGGTGATCGCGGCAATCGGGTTGGCGGCCTGGGACGGTGTGACGAAAGCCAGCGCCACGGCGGCGGCCATTGCAGAGAGGATGGGGCGAAGTGTCACGGTCTGAGCTCCTGTGCGTTGCAGAAACTGACCTTAAAAACCCCTTGTGACGAAGCCGTGACGGCCTGGCCGGCCAGGGGCGGATCGAGCCCCCGGGTCACGGGGGTGTCACGCGGCCGTCGTCAGACCACCTTCAATGTGACCTCGATATTGCCGCGCGTGGCATTGCTGTACGGGCAAACCTCGTGGGCCGCGGCGACCAGGGCCTCGGCCGCAGCGCGGTCCATGCCGGGGACGCTGATGGCCATGTCGACAGAAACACCGAAGGCGCCGGCCTTGCCTGTCATCGGCCCGATGGCGACGCTGGACGTGATCGAGACCTCGGCCGGCAAACTGAGCTTCTGGCGCCCAGCCACGGCCTTCATCGCACCGATGAAGCAGGCCGAGTATCCGGCTGCGAACAACTGCTCGGGGTTGGTGCCCTGGCCATCGTCGCCGCCCAGGGCCTTGGGCGTGGACAGGGTGACCGCCAGGCGGTCGTCGCTGCTCTTGGCGGTGCCGGCGCGGCCGCCCGTGGCGGTGGCGGTGGCGGTGTAGATCTTGGCGTCGATGGCCATGGTGAGTCTCCTTCGGGTGGATTGCGGCGTGATGTCCGCGGGCTGGGGTCTGGTGCTTGCCGGGCATTCGCTCGCGGATCAGCCCGGCGATGTCGTCGTCGGCGAACCGCCCCCGATCATCGCAGGGCCGGTCAGGCCGCGGCGTTGATGGCCTCGATCTCGCCCTGCAGTTCGAGCCAGCGCTCTTCCAGCGTCACCACTTCAGCGGCAATGTGGTTCAACCTGCGGCCGATGTCGGCAATACCGCCCGAAGGCAGTTTTCCGCGCGCCAGCTGGCCTTCCAGGTCCAGCTTCTCGGCGCCCAGCGCCGCCAGCCGGGCATCGATCTGCTGCACTTCCATGCGCAGCGGCCGGGTGCGGTTGGCCAGCTGCGAGCGGGCCTGCGCGCCCTGCTTGCGGTCGTCCCGGCTGGCGGGCTTCTGCGTGGCCTTGGCAGCAGGCGCCGGAGCAGCGGCGGGGGAGGAAACCGCGGTGGCCGCGGCCAGGGCATTTCCCGGCACGGGCGGCGGTTCCTGGCCTTTGCTCAATGCGCGGGAGACGTCGAGCAACCACTTCTGGTAATCGTCCAGGTCGCCGTCGAACGGCGACACGCCGCCACGGGTGACCAGCCAGAATTCGTCGCAGACCTCGCGCAGCAAGGCCCGGTCGTGGCTCACCAGCATGACCGTGCCCTCGAATTCGTTCAGCGCGATCGACAGCGCCTCGCGCGTGGTCAGGTCCAGGTGGTTGGTGGGCTCGTCCATCAGCAGCAGGTTGGGGCGCTGCCAGACCAGCATCGCGAGCACCAGGCGGGCTTTCTCGCCGCCCGACAGCGAGCCCACTGCCTGCGTCACCATCGCGCCGGTGAAACGGAAGGTGCCTAGGAAGTCGCGCAGTTCCTGTTCACGCCCGGCCGGGCCGACATCGCGCGCCAGCCGCACCATGTGCATGAGCGGGCCGTCGTCCATCGACAGCACGTCCAGTTCCTGCTGCGCGAAGTAGCCGATGCTCAGGCCCTTGCCTTCGGTCATCACCCCGCCCAGCGGTTGCAGTGCCTTCGCGATGGTTTTCACCAGCGTGCTCTTGCCCTGGCCGTTGGCGCCCAGGATGCCGATGCGCTGGCCGGCCAGTACCGACCGGCTGATGTTGCCGACGATCTGGGTCGAACCGTAACCACACTGAAGGCCGTCGAACGACAGCATCGGGTTGGGCAGGCTCAGCGGCTCGCGGAACTCGAAGTTGAAGTCGCTGGCGGTCAACACCGGCGCCAGCTTTTCCATGCGCGCCAGCGCTTTCACGCGACTTTGCGCCTGCTTGGCCTTGCTCGCCTTGGCCTTGAAACGGTCGATGAATTTCTGCAGATGGGCAATGCGGTCCTGCTGCTTGCCGAAGGCTGCAGCGGCCTGGCTCAGGCGTTCTGCGCGCATCTCTTCGAAGGCACTGTAGTTGCCGCTGTAGCGCGTGAGCGTGCAATCGTCCAGATGCACGATGACGCGGCAGATGGCGTCGAGGAATTCGCGGTCGTGGCTGATCACGACCATCAGTCCCTCGAAGCGCTTCAACCAGGCTTCCAGCCAGACCAGGGCGTCCAGGTCCAGGTGGTTGGTGGGCTCGTCCAGCAGCAGCAGGTCGGCCGGGCACATCAGCGCACGCGCCAGCTGCAGGCGCATGCGCCAGCCGCCCGAGAAGCTGTTGACAGGCTTGTCCAGCTCCTCACCCTTGAAGCCCAGCCCCATCAGCAGGGCCTGGGCGCGGGCGCGGGCGTCGAAGGCGCCGGCTTCGTCCAGCGCCACATGGGCGTGGGCCATGGCGTCGCCGTCGTCGGCGGCTTCGGCGGTGGCCAGTTCGGCCTGGGCTTCCATCAGCGGAATGTCGCCCTGCAGCACGAATTCGGTCGCGCCGTCCTCGGTTTCGGGCATGTCCTGTGCCACTTCACCCACGCGCCAGCGCGGGGGGATCTCCACATCGCCCGCATCGGCCTGCAGCCGGTGCGTGAGCAGGCTGAACAGGCTGGACTTGCCGGCGCCGTTGCGGCCGATCAGCCCCACCTTTTCGCCAGGCTGCATCACCACGCTGGCCTTCTGCAGCACGACCTTCACGCCGCGGCGAAGGGTGATGTCGCGGATGGTGATCATCGAATCACCTGCCGGGCCGTCCCAAGGGTGATTTGCGCCCCCGCGGGGGGCAGCGAGCGCAAGCGAGCGTGGGGGCTTTGAATCACCTGCCGGGCCGTCCCAAGGGTGATTCGCGTCCCCTTGGGGGGCAGCGAGCGCAAGCGAGCGTGGCGGCTCATGTCAATTGATCCCGTGTCAGTAGAAGCACCTGGTCGTCGCCGGCGCTGGTGGGCAACCAGATGGCGGGCAGGCGCTTGAAGGCGGCTTCGAAGTGGGCGCGTTCATTGCCCACTTCGAGCACCAGCACGGCGTCCTCGCTCATCTGGCGGGCTACGCCCTTGATCAGGCGGCGAATGAAGTCCATGCCGTCGTGGCCGCCTTCGGTGTTGCCGTCCAGCGCGATGGCGGGTTCGGCCTGGTATTCAGGGGGCAGGGCGGTCATCGAGGCACGGTTCACGTAGGGCGGGTTGCAAAGGATCAGATCGTAGGGGCCGCGCGCTGCCGCCAGGCCGTTGCCCTGGCGCAGCGTGATGCGTTGCTGCAGGCCGTGGCGTTCGACGTTCTTCGCGGCCACGGCCAGCGCCTCGGCGCTCAGGTCGGTGGCGTCCACCTGCACTTCGGGCCAGGCCAGCGCGGCCAGCACAGCCAGGCTGCCGTTGCCGGTGCACAGGTCGAGCACGCGGCGGGTGCTGGCGGAAAGCCAGGTGTCCAGGGTGCCATCGGCCAGCGGTTCGGCAATCAGCGAGCGCGGAACGATGACGCGTTCGTCGACGAAGAAGGGCACGCCTTGCAGCCAGGCTTCGCCGGTCAGGTAGGCCGCGGGGCGGCGGCTGGCGATGCGTTCGCTGACGAGGGCTTCCACGGCGAGCGCCTGCGCCGCATCGACGGCTTGCTCGGCCACCTCGTCCAGGGCGTCCAGCGGCAGGCCCAGGCGCCACAGCACCAGCCAGGCGGCTTCGTCGAAGGCATTGGTGGTGCCGTGGCCAAAGGCCACGCCGGCGGCCTCCAGCCGGGCTGCTGCGGCTTCGATGGCGGTGATGACGGTGGCGCAAGCGGGCGTGTTCATGCCAGAAACCGTTCCAGCGCGCCGCGATAGATGCGCACCAGCGGCTTGATGGCATCGACATCGACCCACTCGTCGATCTGGTGGATGCTGGCGTTGACGACGCCGAATTCCATCACCTGCGGCGCCAGCCTGGCGATGAAGCGGCCGTCGGAAGTGCCGCCGGTGGTCGACAGCTCGGGCGTCAGGCCGCACTCGGCCTGGATCGCCGCGACCAGGGCCGCGCTCAGCGTACCGGGTGGAGTCAGGAAGGGTTCGCCCCCCAGAGTCCAGGAAATGTGATGCGGTACGCCGTGACGCTGCAGCACGGCCTGCACGCGGGCCTGCAGGGCCTCGGGCGTGCTCTCGGTGCTGAAGCGGAAGTTGAAGTCCAGCACCAGTTCGCCGGGAATCACGTTCAGGGCGCCGGTGCCAGCGTGTACGTTGCTCACCTGCCAACTGGTGGGGGGGAAGAAGGCGTTGCCTTCGTCCCAGCGCGTGGTCACCAGTTCGGCCAGCGCCGGCGCCAGAAGGTGCAGCGGGTTCGCGGCCAGTTGCGGGTAGGCGATGTGGCCCTGCCTGCCGACCACGGTGAGCCGTCCCGACAGCGTGCCGCGGCGGCCGTTCTTCACCATGTCGCCCAGCCGGTCGACCGAGGTCGGTTCGCCGACGAGGCAGGCGTCGATGCTTTCGCCGCGGGCCTGCAGCAATTCAACGACATGGCGCGTGCCATGCAGCGCAGGTCCTTCTTCGTCGCTGGTGATGAGCAGGGCCACGCGCCCCGGGTGCATGGGCTGCGCCCGCACGAATGTACAGGCGGCCAGGGTCATCGCGGCGACAGCGGCCTTCATGTCGGCGGCGCCGCGGCCGTACAGCCGGCCGTTGCGGTGGCTGGGCACGAAGGGGTCGCTCGTCCAGCGTTCCAGCGGGCCGGTGGGCACCACGTCGGTGTGTCCGGCGAAGGCCAGGGTAGGCCCGGCCGGGCCGCTGCCGTGCACTGCCCACAGGTTGGCGACGCGCGCATCTGGCGGGCCGGCGTCCAGCCGTTCCACGGCAAAACCGGCGGCCGACAGCGTGTTGGCAAGGAGTTCCTGGCAGCCGGCGTCGGCCGGCGTCACGGAACGGCAGGCAATGAGTTGTTCGGCCAGGCGCAGCGTCTGCATTCAGTCCATGCCCGGCGGGCGCATCACTTGCGCACGCTCCAGGGTGTCTCGTTGGCCGGACGGGCGTCCTCGGCGTGTGACTCGATCGTGATCTCGGTGAAGGTGGGCGCGTCCGACTCTTCGCGCTTGGGCGCCACGCGCGAGATCGGCGACTGGTCGTTCTGCAGGCGCCACAGCAGGTTGGTTGGCGAGTCCGCGTGCGACAGGCCTTCGTCGCGGCTGATCACGCCTTGCTCGATCAGCCGCGCGATGTCCTGTTCGAAGGTCTGCGAGCCCTCGGCCAGGCTCTTTTCCATCGCGGCCTTGACGTCGCTGATGTCGCCCTTTTCGATCATTTCGCTGACGAGCTGCGAATTCAGCAGCACCTCCACCGCCGCCACGCGGCCGCCGCTGTTGGCGCGCAGCAGCCGCTGGCTGACGATGGCACGCAGGCCGCTGGCCAGGTCGGACAGCAACGTGGGCCGCGCTTCGGGGGAATAGAAGGACAGGATGCGGCCGAGCGCGTGGTAGCTGTTGTTGGCGTGCAGCGTGGCCAGCACCAGGTGCCCCGACAGTGAATAGCTGATCGCCGCCGTCATGGTCTCGCGATCGCGGATCTCGCCGATCAGGATGCAGTCAGGTGCCTGGCGCAGCGCGTTCTTCAGCGCCACCTGCAGGGTCTGCGTGTCGCGCCCCACTTCGCGCTGGTTGACGATGCTTTTCTTGTTCGTGAACAGGAATTCGATCGGGTCCTCGATGGTGAGGATGTGCCCGGTCATCTGCGTGTTGCGGTGCTCCAGCATCGACGCCAGCGTCGTGCTCTTGCCGGTGCCGGTGGCGCCCACCATCAGGATCAGGCCGCGCTTCTCGATCACCAGCCGCTTGAGCAGCTCGGGCACGCCCAGGCTGTCCAGCGAGGGGATGACGAAGGGAATGCAACGGAACACCGCGGCGATCGAGCCGCGCTGCTTGAATGCCGACAAGCGGAAGCTGCCGACGCGCGGGATACCGATGCCCACGTTCAGTTCGCCGGTGTCGTCGAGCTCTTCGAGCTGCTGCGGGGTCAACAGCTCGGCCAGCAGCTGGCGGGTCTGCGTGGTGCTGAGCACCTGGTCGGACAGCTGCAGGATCTGGCCGTGGATCTTGATCAGGATGGGCGTGTTCGCCGACATGTAGACGTCGGACGCATTCTTCTCCGCCATCAGGCGCAGTACACGTTCCAGATTGTTCGACATTGCCGCTCCGCTCCTGTCAGGTCAACAGGACATCATGCCCGCAGCAGGTCGTTGATACTGGTCTTGGAACGGGTCTGGGCGTCGACTTTTTTCACGATCACCGCGCAATACAGGCTGTGCGTGCCGTCGCTGCTGGGCAGACTGCCCGAAACCACCACGCTGCCGGCCGGAATGCGGCCATAACTCACGCGGTCGTAGATCTTGGTGCTCTGGCCGATGTAGACGCCCATGCTGATGACGGAGTTCTCTTCGACGATGACGCCTTCGACGACTTCGCTGCGCGCGCCGATGAAGCAGTTGTCTTCGATGATGGTGGGGTTGGCCTGCAGTGGTTCCAGCACGCCGCCGATGCCCACACCGCCGCTCAGGTGCACGTTCTTGCCGATCTGCGCGCAGCTGCCCACGGTGGCCCAGGTGTCGACCATCGTGCCTTCGTCCACATAGGCGCCGATGTTCACGTAGCTGGGCATCAGCACGACGTTGCGGCCGATGAAGCTGCCGCGCCGCGCCACGGCCGGTGGCACCACGCGCACGCCCGAGGCGCGCATCTGGGCCTCGTCCATGCAGGAGAACTTCGTCTTCACCTTGTCGAAGAAGCCCAGGTCGCCGGCGCGCATGATCTGGTTGTCGTTCAGCCGGAAGCTCAGCAGCACGGCCTTCTTCACCCACTGGTTGACGACCCAGTCGCCCACGCCCCGGCGCTCGGCGACGCGCAGCCGGCCGGCGTTCAGTTCCTTGATCGTGGACTCGACGGCTTCGCGCACTTCGGGCGCGTTGATGGCGTTGATCTCGGTACGGCTTTCCCAGGCCAGGTCGATGACGGGCTGAAGCTGTTGGACGGTCATGCAGGGCTTTCGCAGGAGTGGGGGCTGGGTGCCTGGCAGTACGCGACGATGCGGCGCGCGGCTTCCAGGCATTCTTCGGTGGAGGCGACCAGGGCCAGGCGGATGCGGCCGGTGCCGGGGTTGGACCCGTCGGCCGTGCGTGCAAGCAGGCTGCCGGGCAGGACGTTCACATTGTATTGAGCCAGCAGGCCCTGGGCGAAGGCGACTTCGTCGCGTCCGCCCTTCCGCTCGGGCACGCGCGCCCACAGGTAGAAGGCGGCGTCGGGCAGGGCCACGTCCAGCGCCTGCGCCAGCAGCGGCGTGACCTGTGCGAACTTCTCGCGGTACAGCGCACGGTTGGCCACGACATGCGCCTCGTCGTTCCAGGCGGCGACGCTGGCGCGCTGCACCACCGGGCTCATCGCGCTGCCGTGGTACGTGCGGTAGAGCAGGAAGGCCTTGAGCAGCTTCGCGTCGCCGGCGACGAAGCCCGAGCGCAGGCCCGGCACGTTGCTGCGCTTGGACAGGCTGGTGAAGGCCACCAGGTTGCGGAAGTCGTCGCGGCCCAGGGCCTGGGCGGCCTGCAGGCTGCCCAGCGGCGCTTCCTCGCGGAAGTAGATCTCGGAATAACACTCGTCGCTGGCGATGACGAAGCCGTGCCGGTCGCTCAGTTCGAACAGCTGCTGCCATTCGGCCAGCGGCATCACCGCGCCGGTGGGGTTGCCGGGGCTGCAGACGTAGAGCAGTTGCGTGCGTGCCCAGGTCTCGTCCGGCACGGCAGCCCAGTCGGCAGCGAAGTTGCGGGCCGGGTCGCTGGCCACGAAGGCCGTCTGCGCACCGGCCAGCAGGGCTGCGCCTTCGTAGATCTGGTAGAACGGATTGGGGCAGGCCACGGTGGCGCCGGGCCGGTTGGGGTCGATGACGGTCTGCGCGAAGGCGAACAGGGCTTCGCGGGAACCCGAGACCGGCAACACCTGCGTGCCCACGTCCAGCGTCACACCGTAACGGCGCTGCACCCAGCCGGCAATGGCTTCGCGCAGCGCCGGTTCACCCGCGGGGGCGGGGTAGCTGCTCAGGCCGGGCAGGGCGCGAACCAGCGCTTCCTCGATCAGCGCGGGTGTGGCGTGTTTCGGCTCGCCGATGCCCAGGCTGATGGGGCGCAGGGCCGGGTTCGGGGTGATGTTGCGCGTCAGCTCGCGCCAGCGTTCGAATGGATAGGGATGCAGGCGGGAAAGCAGCGGGTTCATGGATCGTGATTATCTCGGCCGCCGCGTCTCGCTCTCGCACAGGCCCTTTGGCGGCGATGCGTTCGTCACCGGCCGGCGTCTGCGGCATGGGTTTCTGCAGCTTCTGGTCCTGGGCGGCGAGGGAAAAGGCCGGGAAAGGTCGCAGGGCTCGCAGATGGGACGTATGCACCAGCCTTGTCCAGATCCAACATCAAACCGTGTTGTCTAGAGTCGGCCGCTGCAACCCGCCGCGCCGCAGCGGCAGGTCAGTCTCCCTTCGTGGTGGGTCTCGCCATAGTTGACGGTGATCTCTTCGCCCGCATGGATGGCACGCAGCGCATAGAACTCCACCCGCCCCTGCCGTATGCACAATCGTGCATTGGGCTGGCAGCTGTGGTTGGTGTAGCGCATGGGGTCGACGCTCTTGCTGAAGTCGATGGCGCGTCGGCTGGACAGCTCCACGATCATGATGCGTTCGCTGCGCGTGGCGCGGATGCGGGCCTCGGCCACGCTGATGCTTTCGCCCCGGATCTCGCCGATCTTCAGCCGCGGGGGAATGGGCTCGGCGGCGAAGGCGCCCTGTCCGTCGATGGCGCTGGGCGCCACGTCGACCGCGAACTTCTGATAAGCCGGCCGGGCCGGAGCCGGGCCGGCCGTCATGCCGCCGGCAGCTCCACCTTCGGCGCCGGCTTCCAGCCCTTGCGGCGATGTTCCACCGTGACGTAGGTGCGGATGCCGCCGCGCACGTACCAGTCGGCGTGGATGCGCAGGAAGCGCGGCGCGATGGCAGCGACGATGTCGCTGGCGATGGTGTTCGTCACCTTCTCGTGGAACGCGCCTTCGTTGCGGAAACTCCAGAAGTACTGCTTCAGGCTCTTCGTTTCGACGCACAGCCTGTCGGCGACGATCTCGATGCTGAAGTGCGCGAAGTCGGGCTGACCGGTCAAAGGGCACAGGCAGGTGAACTCGGGCACGTCGAACCGGATGACGTAGTCGCGTTCGGGGGCCGGGTTCGGGAAGGCCTGCAGTTCTCGCGACGGTGCGCTGGGCGGCACTGCCGGTTTGGGGCGCTCGCCGGTCTTGCGGATGGGGGTCTTGGGCATGGTCGCGATGCTATCATCCAGCCCCTTCGCCAGCCTCGCTCAAAGCGCAAAACGCGAAGCAAATCAACAAGTTACAGAATCCACCCGGACACCCCGCCGCAGCCCTGCGGCGCGAGCCATGCGCCTGAACCAGATCAAGCTCTCGGGCTTCAAGTCCTTCGCCGAACCCACCACCTTCCAGCTGCCTGGGCAGCGCGTGGGCGTGGTCGGTCCGAACGGCTGCGGCAAGAGCAACATCATGGACGCCGTGCGCTGGGTGCTGGGCGAAAGCAAGGCGAGCGAGCTGCGTGGCGAATCCATGCAGGACGTCATTTTCAACGGCAGCGGCCACCGCAAGCCGGCCAGCCGCGCCAGCGTCGAGCTGGTCTTCGACAACGCCGACGCCCGCGCCGGCGGCCAGTGGAATACCTACGCCGAGATCGCCGTGCGCCGCGTGCTCACGCGCGACGGCACCAGCAGTTACTACATCAACGGCCAGCCCGTGCGCCGCCGCGACGTGCAGGACGTGTTCCTCGGCACCGGCCTGGGCCCGCGGGCCTACGCCATCATCGGCCAGGGCACCATCAGCCGCATCATCGAAAGCCGCCCCGAGGAACTGCGCTTGTTCCTGGAAGAAGCCGCGGGCGTCAGCAAGTACAAGGAACGCCGGCGCGAGACCGAAAACCGGCTGAAAGACACTCGCGAGAACCTCACCCGCGTCGACGACATCCTGCGCGAACTGAACAGCAACCTCGACAAGCTGGAAAGCCAGGCCGAGGTGGCTACGCGCTACCGCCGGCTGCAGGACGAAGGCACGCTGAAACTGCACCAGCTGTGGTTCCTGAAACACCGCGACGCCGCGGGCGAAGAAACCCGCGTGAAGACCGCAGCGGCCGAAGCCGCCATCGCGCTGGAAGCCCGCATGGCCGATTTGCGCCAGGTCGAAGCCCAGCTGGAAACCGTGCGCCAGGCCCACTACGCCGCGAGCGACGCGCTGCATGGCAAGCAGGGATTCCTGGCCGAAGCGGCGCTGGAAGTCAGCCGGTTGGAAGAGCGCATCCGCTACGTCGTCGAAGGCCGCCAGCGTGCGCAGGCGCGGCTGGCCGAACTGCAGACGCAGAACGCGCAGTGGGCCGGTCGCGAGCAGGACGCCCGCAACGAACTCGAGGACCTGGCCGCGCAGATCGAAGGCGCCGAGGAACAGGCCGGTGTGCTGGCCGCGCAGGCCGAGGAACAGGGCCTGAGCCTGCCTTCGATGGAAGATGAAGTGCGCGCCGCGCAGGCTGCCAGCAACGCGCAGCGCGCGGCGGTGGCCCAGGTGCAGCAGCAGATCCAGGTGCTGGCGGCCGAAAGCCGCAGCATCGACGAACAACTGCGGTCGCTGCGCACCCAGCGCGAGCGCCGTGCTCAGGAACGCCAGGGCCTGCAGGCGCCCGACACCGCGAAGCTGGAAGCGCTGAAGCTGCAGGAAGCCGATGCCGCCGAAGGCCACGCTCTGGCCGATGCCCGCCTGCAGGAACTGGCCGAACAGGTGCCCGCGCTGGATGAACAGCGCCGCGCCGCGCAGTCGGCCGTGAACACCGAATCGGGCCGGCTGGCCGACATCGCCGCACGCCTG
This sequence comes from Burkholderiales bacterium Ga0077543, assembly GCA_001464055.1. Lineage (GTDB taxonomy): Bacteria > Pseudomonadota > Gammaproteobacteria > Burkholderiales > Burkholderiaceae_C > Rubrivivax. The sequence continues at coordinate 17,076 of LNET01000055.1, read as the reverse complement.
GAGGCCTTGCGCGCGCTGCAGGACAAGGTGCAGACCGAAGGCAAGCTCAAGCCCTGGCTGCAGCGCCATGGCCTGGAAGGCCTGGCCGGGCTGTGGACACAGGTGCACATCGAAACCGGCTGGGAAACCGCGCTGGAGGCGGCCTTGCGCGAACGGCTCAGCGCGATCTCTGCGGGCAAGCTCGACATGGTGCGGGCCTTCGCCCAGGACGCGCCGCCCGCGAAGCTGGCGTTCTATGCCCTGCCCACGGGCGTGGCCCCGCGCACCCACCAGAGCCTGCCGCTGCTGGCCGACCTGCTGCGCCTGGGCGACGTCGGCCTGCGGGCGCTGCTGGGCGACTGGCTCGAAGGTGTCTACACCGCCACCAGCCTGGACGAAGCCCTGGCCGGGCGCAGCGTGCTCACCCACGGCGAAGTCATCATGACGCGTGAAGGCCATGCGGTATCCCAGCACGCCGTGGCTTTCTACGCACCCGACAGCGAACAGGCCGGCTTGCTGGCACGTGCCCAGGAAATCGAGAACCTGACCCGCCAGCAACGCGCCCAGACGATGCTGGCCGACGACGCCAAGACGCAGTCGGTGCGTCTGGAAGCGGCCTACACCGAAGCCTCCCAGCGCCTGGCCAGCGTGCGCCGCGAAGCCGGCGAGGCCCAGACCCGCGCGCACAGCCTGCATGTCGAACTGCTGCGTCTGTCGCAGCAGGCCGACGCCGCCAGCTCGCGCCGCGATCAGCTGAACGAGGAACTGGCCGAGATCGACGCCCAGCTCGAAGGCCTGGAAGAGCGCCGCGCCACCGGTGAAGGCCGTTTCGAGGAACTCGACGTTCACCTGGGCACCGCGCAGGAAAAGCACGCCGAACTCGACGACACCGTCATCGCCTGCGAACGCCGCCTGTCCGACGCCCGCGAACAGCAACGCAGCCTGGAACGCCAGGCCCAGGAAGCCCGCTTCCAGGCCCGCGCGCTGGTGGCGCGCCAGGCCGAACTGCAGCGCAGCATCGACACGGCCGCCCAGCAGGTGGCGGCGAACGTGCAGGCCGGTGAACAGCTGCAGCTGGAACTGGGCGCCTTCGACGACCAGGCGGCGCAGTCGGGCCTGCAGGCAGCGCTGGCGGTGCGCCTGGAACGTGAACAGCTGCTGGCCGCCGCGCGCAGTGAATACGACGAGCTCAGCGCCCAGATGCGCCGTGCCGACGAGCAGCGCATGGGCTTCGAGCAAAGCCTGGCACCGCTGCGCGAACGCATCACACGGCTGCAGCTGGAACTTCAGGCCGCGCAGCTGGGTGGCGCGCAATACATGGAACAGCTGAGCGCGGCCGAGGTCGACCTGGTTGCGCTGGCCCAGGGCATCGAGGCCGGCAGCGTGAAGCTCTGGGGCCTGCAGACCGAGATCGACCGCATCAACAAGGAGATCGCGGCGCTGGGTGCGGTGAACCTGGCGGCGCTGGACGAACTTGTGCAGGCGCGCGAACGCAAGACCTTCCTGGACGCGCAGAACGCCGACCTGCTGGATGCCATCGGCACGCTGGAAGACGCCATCCGCAAGATCGACCTGGAAACTCGCGACCTGCTCGCCTCCACCTTCAACCAGGTCAACGAACACTTCGGCCGCATGTTCCCCACGCTCTTCGGCGGCGGCAATGCGCGGCTGGTGATGACGGGCGGCGAGATCCTGGACGCGGGTGTCCAGGTGATGGCGCAGCCACCCGGCAAGAAGAACAGCACCATCCACCTGCTGAGCGGCGGCGAAAAGGCGTTGACGGCGATTGCGCTGGTGTTCGCCATCTTCCAGCTGAACCCGGCGCCGTTCTGCCTGCTGGACGAGGTGGACGCGCCGCTGGACGACGCCAACACCGAGCGCTACCGCAATCTCGTCACCGAGATGAGCAAGGGCACGCAGTTCCTGTTCATCAGCCACAACAAGATCGCCATGGAAATGGCCGAACAGCTGATTGGCGTGACCATGCAGGAACAGGGCGTCAGCCGCATCGTCGCGGTCGATATGGAATCCGCCGTTTCGCTGGTCGAGGCTGCCTGAACGCCGCCATGGGCGTCGAACTCACGCTCACTCAGGCCCTGCTGCTGCTGGGTGCGGCCGTGCTGGCCGCGGTGGTGCTGCACGGTTGGTGGCAGACCCGCCGGCTGCGGCCGAAAGCGGCGGCGGTGGCCGTGGAGCCCGGGCTTGCTGCAACGGCCAGCGAGCGCCAGGAACCCAGCCTGGGCGCCAGCCCCGAGGCCGACGACACCCAGCCCGACCTGTCAGCGGCGCGCATGCCGCAGCGCCAGGTGCCGCGCCTGGATGCCCTGATCGACGCCCTGGTGCCGCTGGCGCTGGACGCCCCAGTGGCCGGCGAAGCCGTGCTTGCCCACCTGCCCCCCACACGCCGCGCCGGCAGCAAGCCGTTCTACATCGAAGGCCTGGACACCGAGACCGGTGAATGGGAGCCGCCCAGCCCCGGTCGCCGCTACGGCGAACTGCAGGCGGGCGTGCAGATGGCCAACCGCGGCGGGGCGCTGAACGAGATCGAATACTCTGAATTCGTGCAGAAGGTGCAGGTGTTTGCCGATGCACTGGGGGCCACGCCCGACGCCCCGGACATGCTGGACGTGGTGGCCCGGGCGCGGGAACTCGACGGGTTGACCAGCCCGCTCGACGCGCAGCTGACCCTGACGCTCAAGTCCAACGGCGTATCCTGGTCGGTGGGCTACATCCATCAGTGCGCGGCGCGGCATGGTTTCCTGGCCGGCACCGTGCCGGGACGCATGGTGGTGCCGGCCGCCGAGGATTTTGCGCCGCCCATGCTGGCCTTGTCGGTCGACGCGCAGGCCGCGCTGGCGGCGCTGGGGCCCGACCCGCAGGCCGCGGCAGTTCGCTCGTTCACGCTCAGCCTGGACGTGCCGCAAACTGCGCGCTCGGCCGAACCCTATCCAGCCTGGCACCGCGCCGCCACCGCGCTGGCCGACGACATGGACGCCACCGTCGTCGACGACCACGGCGCACCCTTGCCGCTGGCCGCCTTTGCCAGCATTGCCCAGGAACTCGAGGAGCTGTACGACAAGCTCGAAGCGCTGGACCTGGCGGCCGGCAGCCCGGCCGCGCGGCGGTTGTTCAGCTGAGGGGTCTCAGGCCCTCGACCTGTCTTCGTGCCCGGCGTCGGGCGACACCTCGCGGGTCACTTCACGAAGCAGCACGAATTCCTCGGCTGCTGTGGGGTGCATGGCCACGGTGTTGTCGAAGTCCGCCTTCGTGGCGCCGGCTGTCAGCGCCACGGCCAGGCTCTGCACGATCTCGGGGGCGTCGGCGCCCAGCATGTGCACGGCCAGCACGCGGTCGTTGTCGGCGTCGACCAGCAGCTTCATGTGCGTGCGTTCGCTGCCGTTGATGAAGGCCTGCTTCATCGGCCTGAAGTCGGTCTCGAAGACCTTCAGCCGGTGGCCCGCAGCCAGCGCCTGCGCCTCGCTGGGGCCGACCGTGCCGATGGGCGGCATCATGAACACCGCGCTGGCCACCTGGGCCCAGTTCATGCGCCTGGCGCCGGCGCCGAAAAGCCGGTCGGCCAGCGCCCGGCCCTGGGCGATGGCCACGGGGGTGAGGTTGATGCGGTTGGTGACGTCGCCGATGGCGTAGACCTGCGGCGCCGTGGTGTCGTGGTCGTCGTTGACCACGATGGCGCCCTTGGCGTCGGGCGCGATGGCCAGGGTTTCCAGACCCAGGCCCTGGGTGTTCGGGCGGCGGCCGGTGGCGTTCAGCACCCAGGGAAAGCTGCGGATGCGGTCTTCGCCCAGCACCAGCACCAGGCCGGCGTCGGTGCGCTGGACGCGCTGCGGAATCACCCCCGGGTGCAGTTCCACGCCAGCGGCCTGCAGCGCCGCAGCGGCGCCGGTGCGCAGCATCTCGTCGAAGCCGCGCAGCGGCAGGCGGTCGCGGTAGTACAGCGTCACCTTCGGCCCCAGCCGCGCCAGCATGCTGGCGAACTCCACTGCGATGAAGCCGCCGCCGAGGATGGCCAGTTCCTCGGGCAGGGTCTGCAGGTCCAGCAGGTCGTCGGACGTGGCGCAGTGCTCGATGCCGGGGATGCTGTCCTTCACCGGCGCCGAGCCGGTGGCCACCAGCAGGTGGCGGGCGGTGATGCGACGCTCGCCCACCTGCACCGTGTTCGGGCCGGCGATGCGCGCCCAGCCTTCGATGAGCTCGACCTTCGAACCCGCCAGCATCTTGCGGTAGATGCCCTCGAGCCGGTCGATCTCGGCGGCTTTGCTGGCCGCCCAGCGCGGCATCTCGAAGCGGGTGTCGCCAAGCTCGAAGCCGTAGCCACGGGCCTGGGCAAAGCCCTCGCCCAGCTGGGCGGCGTACATCAGCAGCTTCTTTGGCACGCAGCCGCGAATGACGCAGGTGCCGCCCACGCGGCTGCCTTCGACAATGGCGACGCGGGCGCCATGCAGCGCGGCGCGGCGCGAAGCCGCCACGCCGCCGGAGCCGGCGCCCAGCACGAGAAGGTCGAAGTCGAAAGCCATGGCCAAGATGTCCGTCGTGGTTGCGTGAACCCGAACCTTATCCGCTTTGCTGCCGGGCTGCCCTGGGAGCGCGCGCTCGCCGACAATCGGCACATGGCCGACACCGACCTTGCCGAACGCGCCGCGCAGCTGCGCGAAGCGCTGCACCACCATGCCCATCTGTACTACGTGCTCGACGCGCCGCAACTGCCCGACGCCGAGTACGACCGCCTGTTCCAGCAACTGCAGGCGCTGGAAGCCGCGCACCCCGAGCTGCTCACCGCCGATTCGCCCACCCAGCGCGTGATCGGTCGCGTGCTCGACGGGCTGCAGCCGGTGCGGCATGCGGTGCCGATGCTGTCGATCCAGACCGAGACCGACACCACGGCGGCCGGCGCCGCCGCCTTCGACGCCCGGGTGCGGCGCGAACTGGCCTTGCCGGACGACGCGCCGCCCGTCGAATACGCCGCCGAGCTGAAGTTCGACGGGCTGGCCGTCAACCTGCGCTACGAGACAGGAGCGCTGGTGCAGGCCGCCACGCGCGGCGACGGCGAGACGGGCGAGGACGTGACGCACAACGTCCAGACCATCGGCCAGGTTCCCTTGCGCCTGCGGGGCGCCGACTGGCCGGCCGTGCTGGAAGTGCGCGGCGAGGTCTACATGCGCCGCGACGACTTCGAAACCCTGAACGCACGCCAGCGCGACAGGGGCGAGAAGACCTACATCAACCCGCGCAACACCGCAGCCGGCGCGGTGCGCCAGCTCGACGCCAAGGTGGCCGCGCAACGCCCGCTGTCATTCTTTGCCTATGGACTGGGCGAGGTGCAGGGCTGGCCTGAGGGCGCTGAACCCGCCACCCACGCGGCGCTGCTGGACCGGCTGGCCGTCTACGGTCTGCCGGTCTCTGCCGACCGCCGCGTGGTGCAGGGCGCTGAAGGCCTGGTGCAGTTCCACGCCGAGATGCTGATCCGCCGCGACGCGCTGCCTTTCGACATCGACGGCATCGTCTACAAGGTCAACAGCCTGGCGCTGCAGAAGCAGCTGGGCTTCAAGACACGCGAGCCGCGCTGGGCCGTGGCCCACAAGTACCCGGCGCAGGAACAGATGACGCCACTGCGTGGCATCGAGATCCAGGTGGGCCGCACCGGCAAGCTCACGCCCGTGGCCAAGCTGGAGCCGGTGTTCGTCGGCGGCACCACGGTCAGCAATGCCACGCTGCACAACCTCTTCGAGCTGCGGCGCAAGGGGGTGCGGGTGGGGGACACGGTGATCGTGCGGCGGGCGGGCGACGTCATCCCCGAGGTCGTCGGCCGGGTCGCTGCGGTGCCGGGCCCGCGCCAGCCCTATGTGCCGAACTTCCGCATGCCGCGCCACTGCCCCGTTTGTGCCAGCGCCGTGGTGCGTGAACGCGGCGGCATGGACCACCGCTGCAGCGGTGGCCTGTTCTGCGCCGCGCAGCGCAAGCAGGCCATCCTGCACTTTGCCGGCCGGCGCGCGATGGACGTCGAAGGCCTGGGCGACAAGCTGGTGGACCAGCTGGTGGACGGTGGCTTCGTCCGCACCCTGCCCGAGCTCTACACCCTGGGCGTGGCCAAGCTCAGCGCGCTGGAGCGCATGGCCGAAAAGAGCGCAGCCAACCTGGTGGCGGCGCTCGAAAAGAGCAAGAAGACGAGCCTGGCCCGCTTCATCTACGCCCTGGGCATCCGCCAGGTGGGCGAGGCCACCGCCAAGGACCTGGCGCGCCACTTTGGCAGCCTGGACCGGGTGATGGACGCGCCGCTGGACGAACTGCTGCAGGTGAACGACGTCGGCCCCGTCGTCGCCCAGAGCATCCGCACCTTCTTCGACCAGCCGCACAACCGCGAAGTGGCCGAGCAGCTGCGTGCCGCCGGCATCCACTGGCCGGAACACGAAGCCGCGCTCGGCCCGCAGCCGCTGCTGGGCAAGACCCTGGTGCTCACCGGAACCCTGCCCACGCTCAGCCGCGACCAGGCCAAGGCGCTGGTCGAGGCAGCCGGGGGCAAGGTGGCGGGTTCGGTGTCAAAGAAGACCGATTACGTCGTGGCCGGCGAAGAGGCCGGCAGCAAGCTGGCCAAGGCCCAGGAGCTGGGGGTGCCGGTGCTGGACGAGGCCGGCCTGCAGGCCCTCCTGGCGCCCCCCGTGGCTTGAAGGCATGAACTTCCTGCCGCCCGGCGGCGACGTGATCGTCGTGGGCCTGATCTTCGGCCTGGTCTACCTGGGCATGATCCTGGGCGGCCTGCCCGGCTTGCGGCTGGATCGCACCGGCGTGGCGCTGCTGGGGGCCATCGCCGTCGTCGGCGTGGGTGGCCTCAGCCCGGCGCAGGCCGCGCAGGCGGTGCACCTGCCCACGGTGCTGCTGCTGTTCTCGTTCATGCTGGTGTCGGCCCAGATGCGGCTGGGCGGCTTCTACGGCGCGGTGACGCGCCACATGGCCGGCCTGCCGCTGGGGCCGGCGGGGCTGCTGGGGGTGGTGATCGCCGTCAGCGGCATGCTCTCGGCCGTTTTCAGCAACGACGTGGTCTGCCTCGCGATCGCGCCTGTGCTGGCCCAGGCCTGCCTGCGTCGCGGTGTCGACCCCGTGCCCTGCCTGCTGGCACTGGCCTGCGCCAGCAACATCGGTTCGGCCGCCACCCTGATCGGCAACCCCCAGAACATGCTCATCGGCGAGGTGCTGGACCTGTCGTTCGCCGCCTACCTGAAACAGGCGCTGGTGCCGGTGCTGCTGGGGCTGCTGGCGCTCTGGGGCCTGCTGGCCTGGCCACTGCGGCATCAGCAGGCCCGCCCTGGCGTGACTGGCGTGACGGGCGCGCCAGCGCTGCCGCTGCCGCTGGCGAAAGACGAGCCCGCCTTCGATGCCTGGCAAACCGCCCTGGGACTGGCCGTGGCGCTGGCCCTGGTGGCGGTGTTCCTCTTCACCGACTGGCCGCGCGACGTGGCGGCCCTGGTGGCTGCAGGCTTGCTGCTGCTGAGCCAACGCTTCCACTCGTCGCGCCTGCTGGCCCTGGTCGACTGGCAGTTGCTGGTGCTGTTCGTCGGCCTGTTCGTCGTCAACCACGCGCTCGAAGTCAGCGGGCTCACGCAGCAGGGCATGGCGGCCCTGGCGCAGGCCGGTGTCGACCTGACCGACACCGACACGATGTTCGGCATGACGCTGCTGCTGTCGAACCTGGTGTCGAACGTACCGGCGGTGATGCTGCTGCTGCCCGCGGTTCCGCCTGGGCAGGGCCTGCAGGCGGGGACGCTGCTGGCATTGGTCAGCACGCTGGCGGGCAATCTGCTCATCGTGGGCTCCATCGCGAACATCATCGTCGTCGACGCGGCGCGCCGCTGCGGTGTCATCATCGACTGGAAGACCCACCTGCGCACCGGCGCGCCTGTCACCGCGGCCACGCTGCTCATCACCTGGCTCTGGCTGCGCTGGTCGGGATGAAACCCCTCCCTTCGCCCCTTCGCCCCTTCGACCCCTCACCGAGACCCCGACCATGGCCGTTCACGAGATCCTGAAGATGGGGGACACGCGCCTGTTGCGCGTGGCCCAGCCTGTCCAGCAGTTCGACACGCCAGAACTGCATGCGCTGATCGCCGACATGTTCGAGACCATGGCCGCGGCCAACGGCGCCGGCCTGGCCGCACCGCAGATCGGTGTCGACCTGCAACTCGTCATCTTCGGCTACACCCACAACGTGCGCTACCCCGACGCACCCCCTGTGCCGCCCACGGTGCTGATCAACCCCGTCATCACCCCGCTGGGCAACGAGATGGTCGACGGCTGGGAAGGCTGCCTCAGCGTGCCCGGCCTGCGCGGCGAGGTGCCGCGCCATGCCCGCATCCGCTACCGGGGTTTCGACGCCCGGGGCCGGGAAATCGACCGCGAAGCCGACGGCTTCCACGCCCGCGTGGTGCAGCATGAATGCGACCATCTCATCGGACGCCTGTACCCCACCCGCATGACCGACCTGACGAAACTGGGCTTCACCAGCGTGCTGTTCCCGGAACTGCCGGTCGACGCCGACGACTGAGCCCGGGGCGGCGCCGCGCTTGCCAGCAGCCTCACATTGCTTTACGTTGCACCCGTCGTCGCCCTGCGCGGCTCGTGCGTTGAGGGCCTATGAAGACACACCGCACCCCACTGGCTTTCTTCATCGTCCTGTTCGCCTGGCTGTCGACGCCAGCCCTGGCACAGCAGGACCCGCCCGGCAGGGTGGGGCGTCTGGCCGCGGTGCAGGGGCAGGTCTACGGCTTCGACAGCGTGGCCGGAGATTGGTCGCCGGCCGAGCCGAACCTGCCGCTGACCGATGGCGACCGCATTTCCACCGGCCCGGTGGGCCGGGCCGAGCTGCAGGTGGGTTCGACCACGCTGCGCCTGCACAGCCGCACCGAACTGGAAGTGGTGCGCCTGGACGACGAACGCATGCTGTTCCAGCTGAAGACTGGCAGCCTGGCCTTGCGCGTGCGCTCGGGCCAGGTGGCGGGCGAAATCGAGATCGTCACCCCCGAAGCCCGCTTGCGGCCGCTGCGTGCTGGGCACTACCGCATCGACCGCACCGACGACCGCACCCATGCCAGCAGCTGGCGCGGTGAGCTTCGCGTCGACGACGAGTTCGGCTTCGACATCGCCACCGGCGAACAGGCCGAACTCTGGCGCGACCGGACCGAATTGCGCCACGCCTGGGGCAACCCTGCCGACGACGTCTTCGCCGAACGCGTGCTGCGCGAAGACGGCCGCGAGGAAACCCGAACGGCGAGCGAACAGTTCGTTTCGCCCGAGATGACCGGCGTGGCCGAACTGGACCGCCACGGCCGCTGGGACCGCCACCCCGACTACGGCCCGGTCTGGTATCCGCTGCAGGTGAGCGTGGGCTGGGCGCCCTACAAGCACGGCCGCTGGGCCTGGGTGCGCCCCTGGGGCTGGACCTGGGTGGACAGCGCCCCTTGGGGCTTTGCGCCCTTCCACTATGGCCGCTGGGTGCAATGGAACAACCGCTGGGGCTGGGTGCCCGGGGCCTATGTCGCGCGGCCGGTGTTCAGCCCGGGCCTGGTGCATTGGTCGGGTACGGTGCGCATCGGGGGCCGCCACGGCCCGGGGGCGGGCTGGGCGCCGCTGTCGCCGCGGGAACGTTATGTGCCTGGCTACCGCCACACACCGCGCCACGCCGAGCGAATCGACGGCCCGGCCTTCGGCCGCGGCGACAGGCCGCCGCTGGCGGGCCGGCCCGACTGGCGCGCCGACGGCGGCCGCCGCGACGGCACCCGGATCGACGGCGTGCGCATCGACGGCATCCGCATCGACGGCCCCCGCCCGGAACTGCGCGACGAACGCAGGGACTGGCGCATGGACCGTCGCGAAGACAGGCGTGACGACCGGCAGGACGGCCGCCGCGACGAACGTCGGGACGATCGGGGAGATCGGCGCGACGAGCGTCGTGACGACCGGGGCGACGGCCGTCGCGACATGCAGCCCGGTCGGAACCCGGGCGAGGCTGCGCCGCCGGCCGCAGCAATCGCGCCCATGGGCCCACCGCGGCCTGTGACGATGGCACCGGCACCCGCTGCCCGGCCCGCACCAGCGCCCGCAGCGCCGCCACCGCCAGCACCGCCGCCGCAGCGCGCTGAAGCACCCCAGGCGCCCGAGAGACCCCAGCAGCAGCCGATGGGCCCGGGCCGCGGCGGCTGGCGCGGGAACGCCGAGCCCTGAACGCCCGAACGGCCGGCCAGCCGTTCAGGCGCCGGTCTTCAGCTCAACGCAGCAGCGGCCTCAGCACCGGCCAGACGTTGTCCAGCATGCGCGGCTGGGCTTCGGCTCTCGGGTGAATGCGGTCGGGCTGGAACATCTTGTCGGCGTCGGGCCCGTCGGCCACGCCGGCCAGGAAGAAGGGCACCAGGGCCGCGTTCTCGGCCTTGGCCACGGTGGCGAAGAGTCTGGTGAAGTCTTCGCCGTACTGGCGGCCATAGTTCGGTGGCACGGCCATGCCCAGCAGCACGGGCCTGGCGCCTGCCGCCTTGCTGGCGCGCGTCATGGCCAGCAGGTTGTCCTGGGTCATCGACAGTGGCAGGCCGCGCAGGGCGTCGTTGCCGCCCAGTTCGATGAGCACGATGCTGGGCTTGTGCTGCTTCAGCAGCGCCGGCAGGCGCGAACGCCCGCCCGAGGTGGTGTCGCCGCTGATGCTGGCATTGACGATGCGGGCGCCGAGCTTTTCGGCCGCCACCCGCTTTTCCAGCAGCGCCACCCAGCCGGCACCCCGCGCCAGGCCGTATTCCGCCGACAGGCTGTCGCCCACCACCAGCACCGTGTGACGCGGCCCTGCGGCCTGTGCGGCGGCTGCCTGGGCGAACCAGGCCGAAGCCAGGCCCAGGCTACAGTTGCGCAGCCAGGCGCGCCGCGCCGGGCTTGTCACGTCAAGATCAAAAGCAGAGTCGATGTCGGAACCCATCATTGCCGTCAAGAAGATCACCAAGCAGGTGGCCGATTCCACCGGGTCACTGACCATACTCCATGACATCGACTTCGAACTTCTCCCGCAGGAGTCCGTGGCCATCGTCGGTGCTTCGGGTTCGGGCAAGAGCACCCTGCTCAGCATCCTGGCCGGGCTGGACACCCCCACTTCGGGCAGCGTGCTGCTGGCCGGGCAAGACCTGTTCAAGCTGAACGAGGACGCGCGCGCCGAACTGCGCAGCCGCAATGTGGGCTTCGTCTTCCAGAGCTTCCAGCTGCTGGCGAACCTGACCGCCCTGGAAAACGTGATGTTGCCGCTGGAACTGATGGGCCGGGCCGACGCCCGCACCGCCGCCACCGAAATGCTCAAGCGCGTCGGGCTGGGCGAACGGCTGTCGCGCTACCCGAAGGTGCTGTCGGGTGGTGAACAGCAAAGAGTGGCGCTGGCCCGCGCCTTCGTCGTGCGCCCGGCGGTGCTGCTGGCCGACGAACCCACCGGCAGCCTGGACTTCGCCACCGGGGAAACGGTGATGCAGCTGATGTTCGAACTGAACCGCGAGGCCGGCACCACCCTGGTGCTGGTGACCCACGACCGCCAGATTGCCGCGCGCTGCGACCGGCAGCTGCGAATCGAAGCCGGCAGGCTGGTCAGCTAGCCAGGGCAGCGGTGGCGGGCTTGGCCAGGCGGTAGCCGGCGCCGCGCACGGTTTCGATCATCCCGGCGCAGCCGGTGTCGGCCAGCGCGTCGCGCAGGCGTTTGATGTGCACGTCGACAGTGCGCTCTTCGATGAACACGTGGTCGCCCCACACGCGGTCCAGCAGCTGGCTGCGGCTGTGAACACGTTCAGGGTAGGTCATCAGGTAGCGCAGCAAGCGGAATTCCGTAGGGCCCAGATGCACGTCGCCGCTGGACGCATTCACGCGCATGGTGGTGGGGTCCAGCCGCAAGGGGCCCACCTGCACGGCGGTGTCCAGCGTCTCGGGGGCCTTGCGGCGCAGCACGGCACGGATGCGCGCCAGCAACTCGGCCGTGGAAAAGGGCTTGGCCAGGTAGTCGTCGGCGCCCACGTCCAGACCTTGCACCACGTCGCCTTCCTGGCTTCGCGCGGTCAGCATCACGATCGGCATCTGGCGAGTGCGGGCGTCGGCACGCCAACGCCTGGCCAGCGCGATGCCGGGTTCCCCGGGAAGCATCCAGTCCAGCAGGACCAGGTCTGGCAGCTCGGACTGCACGCTGCGCTGGGCCTCGTCGGCATGGCCGGCGATGCTGACCTGGTGACCGTCGTGCCGCAGGTTCATCGCCACCAGTTCGGCGATCGCGGGCTCGTCTTCAACAATCAGGATGTGTGCCATGGAGGAAATTTATGGCGCCGCCGTGAAAGCCGTGTGACAGCGGCCGGCCGGGGTGCCTCAATTCACGTCATCGATGTCCCGCGTGCTGCCGGGCCGGGCCACGGCCGGCACCAATCGGTAGCCGACGCCGCGCACGGTCTTGATGCAATCGGGCACACCGGCAGCCAGCATCGACCGCCGCAGGCGGCGCACGCACTGATCGACGGTGCGAAGGTTGTGTGCCTCGCTGCCCCAGACCCCTGTGGCGATGTCGCTGCGGCTGCAGACCTGGCCCGGAGCCGCCAGCAGCTGGCACAGCAGGCGGCGCTCGATGTCCGTCAGATCGATGGGGCGCCAGCCTTTGGGGCCACGCCAACGCACCAGGCGGTGGGGTCCGTCGACATGGAAGGGCCCGGCCTTGAGCGGCCGCCGCGGGCCGGCCTTGTGGGATGTGTGTTCTGTCGGCGCGGGGAAATCGACCTGCCGCGTCGTGCCAGGGACGAGCCATTCGCTGGCCGCCTGCAGCAGCCGGCTGGCCAGTTGCAGCAGGTCATCACTGGGGCCGTTCAGCATCGGCTGCGGCTGGGTCTGATCGCCCACGTGAAACACCAGCCCAGACAGTGGTTCGCCGTTGCGCGGCAGCAGCAGGACGACGGCGGCGGGTGCACGGGTGGAAATCTCGGCCATGCTGCATGCTGACGCCGGCCGGTGACAGCTCAGTGACAAGCCCGCCGGGTGTCGGCGGGGCGGTCACTCAGGATCAGAGGGCCTGCCGGGCCAGCGGTGCCGAGAGCGCCTGGCGCAGTGTGTCCAGACTGTCGGCCAGATGGGCCCGGGTTTCCGTGTCGGCGCGCGCTGCCTGGCGTTGGGCGGCCTGCAGCCGGGTTTGCAGGGCCAGAGCCTGCTCGCGCATCAGGCCTCGCGCGTCAGCGCGCGATTGACCCGCCGGCCGCAGCACGGCGCCGGCCAGCCGGTTGACATGATCGCGCTGCAGTTCCCGCCGCGGGCCGGGGATGCCGCTCCTGCTGGCCAGCTGGGCCGGCAGGCCGTCCCAGACGTCGCGGTCCAGGCGCGCGTACAGCTCACTCAGCGCGAAAGCTTCGGCGGGTCGGTCGAACTTCTCGGCGTTGTCGAGGACGCGACGGGCCACGAAATCGCTCATCAGGTAGTTCAGCACCGCACGCTGCAGGTTCAGCAAGCGTTCGGACATGGAATAGTCGGTCGCGGGCGCCAGCCCGTCGCCGCGATCCAGGAAGTCGGGGGCCATGCGGCGCTGCAGGGCCGGCGACAGGCTCAGCGCGCTGCGGGACAGCACCGAGGTCGAGATCAGGTCCAGGGCCTGCCGTTGAACCGCGCTGTCCACCGGCTGCAGCGGGTCGCGGCCGCTGCCCGGAAAGTCGCGCAGTGTTCGCAGCCCGCCGATCTGGCGCACCAGCACGCCCACCGCGCGGGTGGCGTCGCCCAGCGCATAGTCGACCGAGCGGCGCAGCACCGCATAGTCGCGGTCGGCGGCCAGCGCGCGGGTTTCCTGGCGCTTGAACAGGTCGCGCGCGATTTCCAGGCGCTTGGCGGCGAAGGCCACGGGGTCGCTGCCCAGGTCCAGCTGCAGCGTCTCCGGATCGAGGCCGAAAGCGCTGTCCTCGTCGGTTCCGAAGGCCAGCAAGGGCTCGGCGCTGCGTCCGGCGATGGCCTGCAGCTGTGCCTTTTCCTCGGCGCTGCCGGGCGCTGCGCTCAGGGGCTTGTAGGCATATTCGATGGCCCAGTAATCGTAGGGGCCCAGCGTCGACTGGAAAGGCATGCCACCCCGTTCGCCGGGACGCGGCAGGTTCACCGCGTTGTACTCCATCACCGAAGCCGTGGTGCCGTGGGCGCGGGTGAATTCGGGATCGGACAGTTGTGCTTCGGTGTAGGCACGCGAGGCCCGGAAGTTGTGGCGCAGCCCGAGGGCGTGCCCCACCTCGTGCATGATCGAGTCCTTCACGTAGTCCAGCACGAACTGCTGGGCCATCGGGCTGTCGGGCTCGAGTTCGCCGCGGGCTTCCATCACGTCCATGGCGTAGCCCATCTGCTCCATGCCCAGCTGTGCGTGCAGGCAATGCGCGCCGTGCTCGTGCACCGCGCCGGGCTGCAGCAGGCCCAGGTCGAGCCGGGGTGCGAAGTCGGGAGCCGGGCCGATGTCGACCCGGGCCGTCATGTCGCCCAGGCGGTTGCCGGCCAGCACCTGGCTGCGCACGCCGCGCACCATGCGCGCCGACATGCCTTCGAAGGCGATGTCGGCGTCGAGGATTTCACCCGTGCGCGGGTCGACATGGCTGGGACCGATGGCGCCGAAGGCCGGTTCTGCGTTCAGCATCCAGCGCACCGACGCGCGGCCGTAATCCAGCGTGTCCCAGTCGGCGTTGTCGGGCTGCTGGCGGGCGACGATGGCGTCGCGAAAACCGATCTTCTCGAAGGCCTTGTTCCACTCCAGGATGGCGCTGCGCACCGTCTCGCGATAGGCGAGCGGCACGTTCCTGTCGATCCAGAAGACGATCGGCTGCACCGGTTCGCTGATGGGCGCGGCCGGGTCTTTCTTCTCCAGGCGCCAGCGGTTGACGAAGCGCTGGCGCGGGCTGCGCTGCAGGTCGTCGCTGAAGTCGAGCATGCTGGTCGTGAACAGGCCCACGCGCGGGTCTGCCGGGCGCGTGGCCATGGGCGTGGCGGGCAGCGGCGCAAGCGAGTAATGCATGCCCACCAGCATGCTGCGGGCGTCGGGCAGGAAGCGTGCGCTGCTGGCGGGGGGTGCACCCAGCAGCGCGCCCAGCAAGCCGGGCTGCTGTGGCTGGGAGCCGCCGCCGACGAAGTGCATCTGCGTTTCGATGATGGTGGCCTCGGCCGTGCCACGGGTCGCGGTGATGACGGAGTTGCCGCGTTCGAAGCTGTAGCCCGCGCGCAGCCCGCGCTGCAGGCGCTGGCCGATGGCCATCAGGTCGTTCAGGAACAGCGCGTTGGCCTCGATCAGCACGCTCTTGCGGTCGGGGTGCGGGCCGCTGGCCACCGGCGTGGCGGCCAAAAGGCTGTTGGAGTACGAAGCGGCCAGCGCACGGGCTTCGGGGGTTCCCGGCCGCGCCATCACGTCCATGTTGCGGGCCTGCAGGCGCACGGTCTTGTGCACGAGCACGAATTCCACGACCAGCGGCCCGCCGATGCCGTTGATGCTGTCGTAGACCATCAGGCCGCCGAGCACGCCGCCTTCGCCGATGCCGTTCTTGATCTTCGGGCTGAGCAGGAAGGGCTTGTTGAACTGGTCGGGCGCAAGCTCGATCCAGACCTTGTCTTCCTTCTGCCACAAGGTGAGCGGGCCTTCGACGCGGCGCGCGTCCTTGATGATGCTGGCGAAGGTGGGCGGCGTGCCGGCCGCCGGGGCGGGCGCAGCCGCCGGTGCGGCGGCGGTTCCAGGTTTGGCCGCGGGAACGGGCACCACAGCGGGAACGACAGGCAGGGCTGCTGGCGACGCCGCGGCCACTGGCGTTGCGGCAACCGCCGACGCGCTGGCAGTGACCGCGGGCGGCACGGTGGCGCATCCGCTCAGCGCTGCGACCAGAACCAACAGAACGCAACGCGGAAGGGGAATCGGATGAGCCATGCAGAAAAATCCCTTCAGGCCCGACGCCGGCCTGTGTCCGGGGCATTCTGCGCCAAAGCCCTGGCGCGGGGGCGCTGCCTCAGCGAATGGGCTTGAAGCGCACGCGCTTGGGCCGTGCGCCTTCCTCACCCAGCCGCTTTTTCTTGTCGGCTTCGTATTCCTGATAGTTGCCGGCGTAGAAGAACCACTGGCTGTCGCCTTCGCAGGCCAGGATGTGGGTGCAAATGCGGTCGAGGAACCAGCGGTCGTGGCTGATGACCATGGCACTGCCGGCGAATTCCAGCAGCGCTTCTTCCAGCGCGCGCAGCGTTTCGACGTCCAGGTCGTTGCTGGGTTCGTCCAGCAGCAGCACGTTGCCGCCCTTGGCCAGGGTCTTGGCCAGGTGCAGACGGCCACGCTCACCGCCTGAAAGGCTGCCCACCAGCTTCTGCTGGTCGTTGCCCTTGAAGTTGAAGCGGCCCAGGTAAGCCCGGCTGGGCATCACGAACTTGCCGACCACGATGTTGTCCAGGCCGCCGGAAATGTCCTGCCAGACCGTGTTTTCGTCGGCCAGCGTCTGCCGGCTCTGGTCGACGAAAGCCAGCTGCGCGGTCTTGCCGATGACGACTTCGCCGGAATCGGGCTTCTGCTCGCCCTGCAGCATGCGGAACAGCGTCGACTTGCCGGCGCCGTTGGGGCCGATGATGCCGACGATGGCGCCGGGCGGCACCTTGAAGCTGAGCTTGTCGATGAGCAGGCGGTCGCCGAAGCTCTTGCTGACGTCCTTGAACTCGATGACTTCATTGCCCAGGCGCTCGGCCACGGGGATGAAGATCTCGTTCCTCTCGTTGCGCTTCTGGTAGTCGACGTCGCTCAGTTCCTCAAAACGCGCCAGGCGCGCCTTGCTCTTGGTCTGGCGGGCCTTGGCGTTGGAGCGAACCCACTTCAGCTCCTCCTTCATCGCCTTCATGCGTGCGTCTTCGGTCTTCTGTTCCAGCTCCAGACGCTTTTCCTTCTGGTCCAGCCAGTCGGAGTAGTTGCCCTTCCAGGGGATGCCCTGGCCACGGTCGAGTTCGAGAATCCACTCGGCCGCGTTGTCCAGGAAGTAGCGGTCGTGGGTGATGGCCACCACGGTGCCGGGGAAGCGCTTGAGGAACTGCTCCAGCCAGTCCACCGACTCGGCGTCCAGGTGG
>LNET01000054.1 GCA_001464055.1 Burkholderiales bacterium Ga0077543 | reverse complement strand
ACTTTTCCTGCAGGCCACGCAGGATGGCCACCGTGGCCTCGACGCTGGGTTCGTCGACCAGCACCTTCTGGAAGCGGCGCTCCAGCGCGGCGTCCTTTTCGACGTACTTGCGGTATTCGTTCAGCGTGGTCGCGCCAATGCAATGCAGTTCGCCGCGTGCCAGCGCGGGCTTGAGCATGTTGCCGGCGTCGATGGCGCCTTCGGCCTTGCCCGCACCCACCATGGTGTGCAGTTCGTCGATGAACAGGATGATGCGGCCTTCGTCGGCCGCCACTTCCTTGAGCACGCCCTTCAGTCGTTCCTCGAATTCGCCGCGGTACTTGGCGCCAGCCAGCAGGCCCGCCATGTCCAGCACCAGCACGCGCTTGTCCTTGAGCGTTTCCGGAACCTCGCCGTTGACGATGCGCTGCGCCAGGCCTTCGACGATCGCCGTCTTGCCCACGCCCGGCTCGCCGATCAGCACCGGGTTGTTCTTGCTGCGCCGCTGCAGCACCTGGATGGCGCGGCGGATCTCGTCGTCGCGGCCGATCACCGGGTCCAGCTTGCCCTGGCGCGCGCGCTCGGTCAGGTCCAGGGTGTACTTTTTCAGCGCCTCGCGCTGACCTTCGGCTTCGGCGGAATCGACCCGCTGGCCGCCGCGCACGGCGGTGACGGCGGCTTCCAGCGCCTTGCGCGTGAGGCCGTGGCCGCGCACGATGCCGCCGAGGTCGGTCTTGGCGTCGCAAAGTGCCAGCAGGAAAGTCTCGCTGGCAATGAACTGGTCACCGCGCTGGCTGGCTTCCTTGTCGGCCGCCTGCAGCAAGGCCATCAGGTCACGGCTGGGCTGGATGGGCTGCCCGCCGCCCTGCACCTGGGGCAGGTTGCGCATCGCGGTGTCCATGGCCGTGACCAGGGCCGCGGTGTTGGCACCGGCGCGGTCGAGCAGCGCCTTGGGCCCGTCGGGCTGCTGCAGCATGGCCGAGAGCACATGCGCGGGTTCGATGTAGGGGTTGTCGCGGGCAACGGCCAGGCTCTGGGCGTCGCCCAGGGCTTGCTGGAAGGCAGTGGTCAGTTTGTCGGCACGCATGGTGAGTTTCCTCCGGTATGCCAGCCAAATGAGGCTGCCAGCCGCGGAATCAAGCCTGGACCCACGCCTGAAATTTGATCTGCGTCAACCAGGCCCCCGAGCCCCCTGCCCAGAACGGCGCGATGGAACACCAGACCAGGCCCGGTCGCCACTGCAAGGCTGCACGTCGAAGCCGCCATTCACGGCCAAGCGCAACACGCTATCGCGGGGCGCCCGCCGCCGCGGCCGGGGCGGCCAGGCCCGCAAGATCGATCAGGAAGGCGTATTCGCGTGCCTGCCGCTGCAGCGAAGCGAAACGTCCGGAAGCGCCACCATGGCCCGACGAGAGGTCGGTGTCCAGCAACAGCGGGTTGCTGTCGGTCTTGCGCGCGCGCAGACGCGCGACGTATTTGGCGGGTTCGAAGTACTGCACCTGCGCGTCCCACAGCCCGGTGCTGACATACATCGCCGGGTACGGCTTGGCCGCCAGGTTGTCGTACGGTGAGTAAGACAGCATGTAGTCGTAGGCCGCCTTGTCGTCCGGGTGGCCCCATTGGCTGTATTCGTTGACGGTGAGCGGAATCGTGGCGTCGAGCATCGTGGTGACGACGTCGACGAAGGGCACCGCCAGCAGCATGCCGCGATACCGCTCGCCAGCCATGTTCGCCACCGCCCCCATCAGCAGACCGCCAGCCGAGCCGCCGCTGGCAAAAACCTTGTCCTTGGCGCCCCAGCCCGCTGCCAGCAGCGCGTCGGTGACGTCGATGAAGTCGTTGAAGCTGTTGCGCTTGTTCATCAGGCGGCCGTCCTCGAACCAGGCTTGGCCCAGGTCGGCACCGCCGCGCACATGGGCCAGCGCAACGACAAAACCGCGGTCCAGCAGGCTCACGCGGTTGGCGCGGAAACCGGGGTTCATCGAGAAGCCATAGGCGCCGTAGCCGTCGATCAGCAGCGGCGCGCTGCCGTCGGCCCGCGCCTTGTCGCGCCGCCAGGCCAGCGTCACCGGAATGCGCCTGCCATCGCGCGACAGTGCCCAGAAGCGCTGGGTCTCGTAGAGGCTGGCGTCGAAGGTGGGCACTTCGCGTTGCTTGCGCAGCAGCTTTTCGCCGCTGACCAGGTGCAGGTCGTAGGTGGCCAGGGGCCGGACCATCGAACTCAGGTCGTAGCGCAGGTGGGCCGCGGCCGGGTCGGGCCGGGCGCCCAGGCTGACGGCGGTGCCGGGTGCCGCTTGCAGCGGCAGGCTGCGGCCGCGCTGCAGCACGCGGATGCGACGGTCGGCGTCCACGCGTTCCTGTACCGCCACACCGTCACGCAGCAGCACGAAGCCTTCGATGGTGGCCTGGTCGCGGCCAGGTACCAGGGTGCGCCAGAGGCGCCGAGCCTCGACGGCGCCTTCGGGCGCGCTGACGAGCTTGAAGTTCACCGCGCCTTCGTTGGTCATGATGAACCAGCGGCCGTTGTGGTGGTCGATTTCGTGGCGCACCTTGACGCGGCGGGCCAGCACCCGTTGCACAGGGGCCCCCGGGCGGGCCAGCGGCACGGCCCGTGTCTCGGCGATGTCGCCCCCGCGCAGGTCGATCAGCAGATAGCGCCGCGAGGCGCTGGCGCGGATCTCGGTGAACAGGGTCTGGTCGGCTTCCTCGTAGACCTTCACGTCGGCAGCAGCCGGCGTGCCCAGGGCATGGCGGTAAACCGGCCCGCTTTGCAGCAGCACCGGGTCCTGCCTGACATAGAACAGGTTGCGGCTGTCGGCCGACCAGACCACGGACTCGAGCACGCCGGGCACGCTGTCTTCAAGCAGATGCCCGGTCACCAGGTTGCGCACGCGCAGCGTATGGATGCGCCGGCCCGAGGTGTCCTCGGTCCAGGCCAGCAGGCGGCCGTCAGGGCTGATGGCATGGTCGCCCAGCTTGTAGAAAGCCTGCCCGGCGGCGCGTGCCGGCAGGTCGAGCAGCACCTCGGCCTTGGCCCGCGGGTCGGGGCGTTCCGGCGTGCCTGGCTGACGCATCAGTTGCGGGTACTCGGCGGCCGGTTCGTACACCGTCCAGGTCCACCACCCATGGTTGTAGGTGGGCACGCTGCTGTCGTCGGGCCGGATGCGCGCGCGCATCTCGGCCAGCAGTTGCCGTTGCAGACCTTGCAGTGGCGCCAGAACAGCCTCGGTGTGGGCGTTCTCGGCTTCCAGATAACGCATGACTTCGGCGCGCTTGGACTTCGGGTCGTCGTCGCGCAGCCAGAAGTACTCGTCGTTGCGGTCGCCATGCAGGCTTTTCACCAGATGCGGAATCTGCGGGGCGACGGGGGGCACGGGTGAACTCATGAGGGTCTGAGCGCCCGCCAGGCCCATCCAGCAGGCGAGGAACAGCGCGATCGATGGATGCATCGGCCGATGGTAGCCGCGGCGCGGCCCGGCACGGTGGGTCAGCGACCGGGCAAGCCCAGCGCGCAGCGCACCGGCCGGGCCGACAGCAGTTCCACCAGAACGACCGGCGCAATGCCCACCAGGAAGCCGCGCCGGCCACCGTTGATGCAGATGCGGGGCAGGTCCAGCACGGTCTGTTCAACGTAGATCGGCATCGGCTTCTTCAGCCCGAAGGGCGAGGTGCCACCGATCATGTAACCACTGTGACGTTGCGCGACTTCGGGCTTGCAGGGCTCGACGGACTTGGCACCAATTTCGCGCGCCAGGTTCTTGGTGCTGACCTGGCAATCCCCGTGCATGAGCACGATCAGGGGGCGCGCCTTGTCGTCCTGCATCACCAGAGTCTTCACAACATGGTGCTCCGGAACCCCCAGTTGGTGCGCTGACTCCGCCGTGCCCCCGTGTTCGACGTAATCGTAGGGATGCTCGGTGAATTCCACCTGGGCACGCCGGAGCATCTGCGTGGCCGGTGTCTCGCTGACGTGCTTACCTTTGGTAGCCATTCAACAGGGTTTCTACGTAGCTTTTGCCAAGTCTGTCACGCAAGGTCGAGATCACGGCCGGCAAGCCCATTCCGGGTGTGCGGCGAGTCATCAGGAGGATGCAGTGAAACTATCCAGCATTTTGGCGGGGACCGCGTTGGTGCTCGGTTCCCAGTGGTCCATCGCAGCCGGCGGGCCGCTCGACCTGACCAGCGGCAGCGCCGGTTTTTCCAGCACACCGATGGTGGGTGGCTTCACCGACATCTACACCTTTTCCCTGGCAACGCCCGCCACGCTCAGCGGCAGCATCACCACGATCGTCAACGGTCTGCAGGACATCGACTTCGTCGGCGTCTTCCTGACCGGGCCATCCGGGGTGTTCAACTTCACGCAACTGATGTCAGACCCCTTCGAAACCTGGGGCCTGGCGACCATCACCGTGGCAGCCGGCAGTTATTCGCTGGCCTTGATCGGTACGAACAGCCCCGCTGGCGCTTCCTATGGCGGCAACCTGGCCGTCACGCTGGTGCCCGAGCCCGAGCCCCTGGCGCTGTTGCTGGCGGGCATGGCCATCATCGGCCTGCTGGCCCGCCGCCGCGCCCACTAGCGGCCAGCGGGGACCTATCAGTCCCCGTCCACCCATTCGATCTGCGCACCCAGCGCGCGGATGTTCTCCGCGAAGCGCGGGTGGGCGCGCCGCACCGGGGTGGCATTGCGGATGACGCTGCGCCCCGGGATGCTGGCGGCCAGCATCAGCAGGGCTATGGCCACGCGGATGATGTACGGGCTTTCCACTTCGGCCGCCTGCAGCGGCTTGCCGCCGAAGGTGATGATGCGGTGCGGGTCGCTCTGGAAGGCATGGCCTCCGAACTTGCTGAGTTCGCTGGTCCAGCCCATGGCGCCTTCGTAGACCTTGTTCCAGTACATCACGCTGCCTTCGGCCTTCACGCCCAGGGCCACGAAGATGGGCAACAGGTCGACCGGCAGATAGGGCCAGGGCGCCGCCTCGATCTTTTGCAGGATGTTCTTGGTGAAGGGCTCGCGCACCTTGAGCGGTTCGTCCACGACGGTGTGGCTCCAGCCGCCTTCGTGCACCACTTGCACGCCGAACTTGGCGAAGGTGCGGTCGATCAGCGGGAACTGCTCTGGCGCACTGTTCTTCACAGTGATGCAGCCACCGGTGATGGCGCCCAGCGCCATGAAGGTCACGGCCTCATGGAAGTCTTCGGCAAAGCGGAACTCCACGCCTTCGGGCCGGCCCAACTTCTTCACGCCGTGCACCGTCAGGCGGCTGGTGCCGATGCCTTCGATCTGCGCGCCCAGCAGGGCCATGAACTGGCAGAACTCCTGCACGTGCGGCTCGCTGGCGCTGTTCATCAGCGTGCTGGTGCCCTGAGCCAGCGCCGCACACAGCACGAAGTTCTCGGTGGTGGTGACGCTGGCGTAATCCAGCCAGTGGTGGTTGGCGCGCAGTTCACCATCGACTTCGATCAGCAGGTGGCTGCGGCTGCGCTCCACGCGCCCGCCGAAGCGCTCCATCACCTCGACGTGCGGGTCGATCTCGCGCACGCCCAGGGTGCAGCCCTGCACGTCGTTTTCGATGCGCGCCACGCCGAAGCGCGCCAGCAGCGGCGGCACCAGCATCACGCTGGAGCGCATTTCCTCGGGCAGGTGATGCACTTTCGGGTCGAAGTGGGTCCTGGCGTGGTGCAGTTCCAGCACGCCGGTGGCGTAGTCCACCTTCACTTCGCTGCCCAGCATGCGGAAGATCTCGAGGATCTTGCGCACGTCGGTGATCTCGGGGATGCCGATGAGCCTGATCGGGTCGCTGGAGAGCAGCGTCGCGCACAGGATGGGCAGGACAGCGTTCTTGTTGGCCGAAGGGGTGATGCGGCCCGTCAGGGGCGTGCCGCCGTGGACAATGAGGTGGGCCATGAAGAAGAGGCCGCGAACGAGGCGCGGCGTGATGAACACGAATACCGCCGATTCTCTCGCGCGCCGACCCGGGCTGGCCATCGCCGGGATGGTCTTGTTGCATCTTGGCCTGTTGCTGGCCCTGTCACGCACCCAGGTGCGGCCCGATCCCCAGGCCGGGGAAGCGCCGTCGCCGGTCTGGCTGCTGCTTTCACCCCGTGCGGCCGCGCCGGCCGAGCCCATGCGCGCCGCAGCAGCGCCCCGGGTTCCGGCCGCTGCCAGGCGCTCGGCGCCGATCGCCGCACCCCGGACGCCACCCGAAACCACGCTGTTCCTGGCGCCGCGAACGCCGATCGCAGCGCCGCCCAACCTGGCAGGGAGCACAGGCGGCACCAGCGACGCCAGCAGCAGCACCGCCAGCACTGCTGCGCCCGGCGCCGAACCCCCGGCATCGAACCCGCTGCGGCCCCCGCCGCTGGACCTGCGCCTGCCGCGCCAGCGCAGCGCGCAGCCCCGTCACCCCGGTCTGGACGACCCGCGCAGCAACACCCGATCGCTCACCCTGGAAAGCCGCCTGGCCGAGGTGATGGGCTCGTCTGAAGGCCCGATCACCGAAGAGCCCATGCCCGACGGCAGCCTGCGCCTGCGCCGCGGCAACACCTGTGTGATCGTGCGGCCTTCAAGGGTCGGCGCCCTGGACCCGTTCAACCACAGCGTCAGCCCGAAACCGCGGCAAGTCGACGGCTGCTGAGCCTGGCGCGCGCGTGCTCGGCATCGGGCCTCAGGCCGCCCCCCGCGCCCGCGCTTCCTCCTGCAGGCGCAGCACCCGGCGCTGAACCTTGCCGGTGGTCGTCATCGGCAGGGTCTCGATGAACTCGATCTCCTTCGGGTATTCGTAGGGCGCGAGCCGCCCCTTCACGTGCTGCTGCAGCGCCTGAACCAGCGCGGCATTGCCCACCACCCCGGGTGCCAGCACCACGTAGGCCTTGACCAACGCGCCGCGCTCGCTGTCGGGCTTGGGCACGACGGCGGCATTCGCCACGGCCGGATGCTTCACGAGACAGTTCTCGACCTCGCTGGGCCCGATGCGGTAACCGGCGGACTTGAAGACATCGTCGCTGCGGCCCTGGTACCAGAGGTAGCCGTCGGCATCCATCACCGCGGTGTCGCCGGTACGGCACCAGCTGTCGTTGGCGTCGCCCGTGAACTTCGCAGTCGTGGCCGCGGGCTGCTTCCAGTAGCCCAGGAAGAACACCGGGTCGGGCTGGCCATGCACGTCGAGCCGGTGCAGGGCCACGTCGCCTGGTGTGCCGCGCGGGCACTCCCGGCCGGCGTCGTCGATCACGGCCACGCGATGGCCCGGGTAAGCGCGGCCCATGCTGCCCGGCCGGGCAGGCCAGCCGGGTTGGCTGCAACCATCGCGGTCGACGAAACGGCCGCAATTGCCGACGATGTAGTTGATCTCGGTCTGTCCGAACATCTCGTTGACGGTGAGCCCCAGCGCCTGGCGGCACCAGCCGAACACCGCATCGCCCAGCGCTTCGCCCGCGCTCATCACCGAGCGCAGATGCAGCCGGTAGCGCGCCTGCGGTGCCGGCACGGCCTTCATCATCGCCTTCAAGGCGGTGGGGAACAGGAAGCTGTGGGTGACGCGATGGCGCTGCATCAGGTCGAAAGCACGTTCCGGCGTGAACCGGCCCTGGAACGCGACGATGCGTCGGCCGAAATACAGCGTGGGCAGCAGCGCGTCCATCAGGCCGCCGGTCCAGGCCCAGTCGGCGGGGCTCCAGAAGACTTCGTCGCTGGCCTGCGGCGCGCCACTGCCGAACCAGTTCTGGCTGCAGACGAAGCCACTCAGGTTGCCCAGCAGCGCACGCTGCGGGATCAGCGCACCTTTCGGCGGACCGGTGGTGCCGCTGGTGTAGATGAGAAGGGCCGCATCGTCGGCGGCCGTGACCAGCGGTTCGAATCGGCCAGCCGGCCGGGCCAGAACGGTCCGCCAGTCGATGCTGCCCTGCCCAGCAGCCGCGCCCACCGCCAGCACGTGGCGCAAGGCCGGGCAGGCGGCATGCACCTGCAGCAGGTGGTCCATCGAGGTTTCGTCGGCCACGGCCAGCACCGCGGCGCTGTCCTGCAGGCGGAAAGCCAGCGCTTCGGGCCCGAACAACATCGACAGCGGCATCACCACCGCGCCCAGCAGTTGCAACGCGATGTGGCACACGGCAGTTTCGGGGCGCTGGGCCATCACCACCGCGACGACGTCGCCGCGCTGCACGCCCATGCGCTGCAACCCGGCGGCCAGGCGCAAGGCCTGGTCCTGCAGCTGGCCGTAACTGAGCGTGCCGCTGCGGCCATCTTCTGCTTCCCAGGCCACGGCCACGAGCCGGGCGGTGGCCGGGCTGGCGGCCCAGCGGCCACAGCAGGCCCAGGCGATGTTGAAGTCGGCCGGCACCTTCCAGCGGAAATCCGCGTGCAGCGCGGCATGCGCGTCGGGCGCGTCGGGCAACATGGGCCGAGGCCGGGGCGTCATGGCGGTGCGAAGGGGTCGGGACATGGGCGTCGAGCTTAAGGGCCGCCACTTGAGTTCGAAAAGCCGGGCTTGTACCGCCCTGTTGCAGGCACTGCCCAGGAGTGCAGCGGCGGCCCGGCGCGGTCAAGTTCAGCCGGCGCGGGCCGAAAAACAGACCATGGGACGCCGTGCTTCGATCCGGCGCCTCCGGTTCTTAGACAACGACTTCCGACACCGCCCCCACCATGCAACTCGCCGCCCTGGCCACCGTCAAGAATCGCATCCTGCTGGGCATGCCCCTGCCCTTCAACGTGCGCGACGCCGACCGCACGCTGCTGCTGGCACGCGGCCAGCGCCTGCAGTCGCAGGCACAGCTGGACGCCTTGCTGCAACGCGGCTGTATCGTCGACCTGGCCGAACTGACCCAGCGCCGCGAAGACGTGCTGAAGGCGCCTCGCGCGCTACTCGGACGTCTGTGGACCGACAGCATGAACGGCGTCGCCCAGGCCATGCGCAACAGCACCAAGCCCGGCTTCCGCGACAGCTTGAACGAGGCTGCCGAGCCCGTTCTGGCGCTGATCGAGCGCGACCCCGACCTGGCCATCTTCCAGGTGCTGCGCCAGGACGCCAATGCCGACCAGCAATACGGCGCACGCCGATCGTTGCACTGCGCCATCACCAGCCAGCTTGTCGCCCAGCGCCTGGGCTGGGCCGGCGAAGACGCAGAACGCGCCTTCAAGGTGGCACTGACGATGAATATCTCGATGCTGGAACTGCAGGGCCAGCTGTCGCGCCAGCGCACGCCACCCACCCCCGAGCAGCGCAAGGCGCTGCAGTCGCACCCGATGCGCAGCGTGCAGATGCTGGAGCTGGCCGGCGTGACCGACGCCGACTGGCTGCAGGCCGTGCTGCAGCACCACGAGCATGAAGACGGCAGTGGCTATCCCAGCGGCCGCAGCGACGTTGCCGACCTGGCTTCACTGGCCCGCCGCGCCGACGTCTACACCGCCAAGCTTGCCTCGCGTTCACACCGTGATGCCGTGGCCGCGGACATCGCCGGGCGCCAGATCTTCATGGAAGACCCCGGCCACCCGATGACCGCGGCCCTGGTCAAGGAATTCGGCATCTACCCGCCCGGCTGCCATGTGCGCCTGGTGTCGGGCGAACTGGCGATCGTGGTGGCGCGCGGCAGCAGCATCACCACCCCCATCGTCGCCTGCCTGAGCAACCCGCGCGGCGCGCCGCTGCCGGCCCCGGTGCGGCGCGACACCGCCCACAAGGCCTATGCCGTCGAGGCGGTGGTGGGCGAACGCAGTGTCACGGTGCGCCCGACTCTGGAGCAGCTGCTGGCGATGCCGGGCTGAGCGCCGGGCCCGGGGTGGCCAGACCCGCCAGCGCATCGCCGGTGACACGGCAGATACGCCACTCGGGCATCACCGTGGCGCCCATGGTCTCGTAGAAGCGGATCGCGTTTTCGTTCCAGTCGAGCACGCTCCACTCGAAGCGCCCGCAGCCACGCTCCACGGCCAGCGCCGCCAGGTGGCGCAGCAAGGCCTTGCCCAGGCCGCTGCCGCGGTGAGCCGGCTGCACGTACAGGTCTTCCAGATACAGCCCTGGCCTGCCCAGGAAGGTGCTGAAATTGCCGAAGAACAGGGCAAAGGCCACCACCTGCCCCTCGACCTCGGCCACCACCGCCTCGGCGGCAGGGCGCGCACCGAAGAGATGCGACTGCAGCGATTCTGGCGTGACCACCACGAGGTGCAGCAACTCTTCGAACTCCGCCAGTTCGCGGATCAGGCCGACGATGGCGGGCAGGTCGGCAGGCGCAGCAGGGCGCAGGGTGTGGGCAGGTGAATTCATGAGATGTCCTTGACGTGTCGGCCTCCGCGGCTGCGCACCCAAAGAAAAACGGGCCAGCTCCTGGAGGAACTGACCCGTCGGTCTAGAACGATTGTTCTGGTGCGGCTGGCAGGAATCGAACCCACGACCCCTTGGTTCGTAGGCAAAATGGATGTTGTTTTTTGTCGACTCATGACGTCCATTCAAAAACTAGAATCCTTATAAATCAACCACTTACAGAATATCGTCGTCCACCAATGTCTTCCGAAATACACTGACAGCCATCGAGTTGTAGGCTTTTTGTAGGCTTCGGAAACCGCCCAATCCGCCGAGGCCGCCTGACGCCAAGGGGTCGGACGTGAAGATCACCAGCAAGCACATGGATTCCAATCCGACGGACGCCGATCAGTGGTTCGTGGAGTCCGGCCAGCGCGGCGAAGGCACCTTCCTCGGTCGAATCACGCCCAGCGGGAACAAGCTCTTCTACTTCCGATACACGGGGCCGGATCGGGCCCAGGTCAGGCTGAGTATCGGCTTCTACGCCAAACCAGGCTCCTCGGGTGGACTGACCGTCGCGGCCGCCCGCGCTGTCGCGCTCGAATGGGCGACGCTGTACAAGTCGGGCAACGTCCTCCGACAGATGTCCGCAGACAGCTGTTTGGCAACCTCGGGAACCAGATGCTTCTCGACCGCATCGATCGAGGTTGCGACCGTCGCCCGCTCAAGAATTCCCCATGCGGGCAGCAGGTCGATGGAGACCAAGGTGGACATGTATTGCTGCAAATCACGATAGCCGGTACGTGCTGCCCGACCAATCGAAAGGCCGGCCTCAGACATCAACTGCCCCAGAACCGGTAACGCTTCTTCCCCACTGCTGACTTGAGCCAGCAGTGCCGGGAAGGCGGGGTGAGCCCGGAGTTCGGCGGACAAGTCGTCCGGGCCGGCGTATGCATAGTCACATCGGCGTGCAAGGCCTCGGATTTCAGCGTCGAGATTGCTGATGCGGATGAGACTGTTCAACGCGATTGCGTCACCTGTCTCCAGCGGCAACCATGCCGTTTCACTCCAGGCCTGCGGCAGTCGATCAGCAAGCGTTCGATGTGCGCCCAACAGGTCCATCAGGCACCGCCAATGCTGAACAGGGCTCGCTGCTCTCAAGACGACCGATGCGGCGGTCGTCGCGCCCCAGGGCCCCAGGAATCGGTTCTGCTGCCGCAAGTGGTCAGCATCGACAGATGGTTCAATGAACCGAACGCCAGCACTCAGGCCATCAGGGAGTTCAGGATCTCGGCCCAAGAAGCATTCACCCTGCACCGCACCGCGGTGGCCGCTGAAATCCCGGTGAAGCGGCAGGCGCATCCAAGCGTGCTCCTCCACCACCCGTCCGAGCAACAGATCGATCTCCTCGGAAGTGAATTCAGTCGCGTCGACCCGGCTGAAATCGTTGCACACGCGAAGTCGATTGAGCACGGAGATCTCATCAACAGCCTTGACGTTGAGTGGCTGTGCACACTTGTCCGGTATGGAACTGCACAGGCTGTCGGCCAGCACGCGCCACGGCGCCTCATCGACCATTCGCCATAGCCTGACCCAGGGTGACTTCTGACCGACCGGATCCTTCCATAGCACATCGCTACCAAGATAGTGGTCCGGCGATCCGTGCAGCAGGTATCGAACGCCTCGGATCACGACCGGATCGTCGAGTTTCGCGGTTGCGACCAGCGTGAGGAGGTCGGCGCGCTGCAAGTTATCGCCAAGCAGCGGCGGCGTCGCCTGTGCACCCGCTGCGCGCAACACAGCCTCGGGGTCTTCCGAGCTAGGTATCCTGCCAAGGCCATCCTCTCTGACCCCATCCACATAAGACGCGACGGTCGAGCGAACCACGAACACTCGGATCTCTGTGCATCGTGCAGGGGTGGAGCTGGCAAGGACAACACCGGTTCAATGGCCGGCTCGACGAGCTCCCAACACGACCCTGACTTCGTCAGCCGTCGAATCCAGGCAAAGCGCTTGCATATGAATTGCTGAAACGTCGGATAAAACGCGACGCGCGACCCCGCATCGCCCGCCGCAGCGCACTCCACGATGGCGCGGGTCAGCGCCGCAGTCTCGTCGTCTTTCAGACCAGCGGATTTGACGTACTCCGAGAGTCCGGGGAGGAACTCCGGCAGCACGGCCTGCTGCGCCAATGACTGGTTCCATTGCTTCAGCACTACATGCTGCGAGGGGCTTTCTGGCAAGACCTCGCAAGGCTTGTCCAAAGCGTCCATGTCGGCGATACCCCGACGACCCGCATCAACGAAGAATTGCCCGTGCAGGACGATTCGATACTCCCGGGAAGACCCTGGTATCCAGGCTTCGTAGCTGAAACGCTGCTCCTCGGCTGGAAGAAAGACGGCCCACTGCAGGTCCAGTCGACCGGCACGCTTGTCCGCATGAGCAAACATCACGGCTGCTTCGGCGACCGCCTTGTCGGGTCTCGGCTCGCGGGTCCCAGCCTCCGTGATGACCATAGACGTCGGCCAGCTCTTGGCTGCACGCAGCGCGCCGAAGGGCAATGCGGCACCGGGCACGCGCTGGCGAACCAGGAAGTGCATGTGTTCAGAGCGCGGGCGATCATCCCTGACAGTGCCGGAGATCTGAACGTCGTCGGTCTCGTGATCCAGCCGTTGATCCGAAGGATGCGACTCCAGAGTCACCGTGAACGGTTCACGCATGTCCGCACCGGCAAACCTCACTTGCTTCAGGTTTCGAAGAAGCGGCAGCAGCCCCCCGATGCGCTGGTCGGCACGGGGGTCGGAGAAGAAGTCGAGGTCCTCGGCGGGGTTCTCACCGGGATACCGCTCGATGATTGCAGCCATGGGGCGATCACCAGATCGAGGAACATGCGACTGCAGACGCAGAGGAACCCACAAAAGAAACCAATCACGGCCGCTGGACGCCTCTGGCTGCACTCTCGCCACCGACTCCAGGCAACCGACGTCTTTGTCTGTGACGGTCTCCCAACGCTGGTGCATCTCCGAGCAGTCATAGTCTTCCGCACGCCACGGATTCAGAAAGTCTTGGCTCAGCTCTCCTCCATGGCTTGCCAAGTAGAAGAAGCTCTCGCAAAGGTGGAAGACACTCTTCATGCCGAGGCCGAACTTCCCGATCGCTCCGGAATCACCCGCCTTGGCGTTTAGTCCAAAAGACCGAATTGCGCGGCGATCACTACCCTTGAACTTGCCGTCGTTCAGGACCCAAAGTGCAGGCCCTTTGAGCAGCATGTGCTCGGCAGCCGCTCCATGGCCTGCGTGATATCCAAACGCCAGAGACTTCGCTCCGGCGTCGTCCGCGTTCTGCACCAGCTCCTTCAAGATCGGGAAGCCGCTTCTGTAGCGATCGCGCAGATTGATAGCAATCTGATTGACGTAGTCCGTTGTGAATCCAGTCAATTGCAATCTCCGTGACTACTGCACTACAGCGGCGCAAGGCGCCGAAGGTTTACTTCATCGAGTGATCGGCTAGCGACCACGGCAGCCAGCAGACCAACGGGCAGGCAAGCCGAGAACTTCAGCTCGGCGCGTTCCGCCAAAGCTTGCGCAAACCTTAAAAGCACTGCTTGACTGACCTCACGATGTGCAAGCTCAGGTACGGAAACCCCAGAGTCCGTCTCCACCCACATGTCGTCCACTCTCGTACTTCCGCTTTCGCCAAGCCTCAGTGCCAACGAACTGTTCACTGCGCCACCGGCGAACGTCCACCATCGCAGACGACCAGACGAGAGGTGTTCAAGCACCAAGGATCCGCAGCGCTCGGGCGAGATGAACAGCGCGCGCACCTCTTCCAGCTGCTGACCACCCCGTCGCGATAGGCCGAGCTGCGCGTCTCCTTCCTGGAGTAGCACGCTGCGCATCGCCTGGCATACATCGAACCCCAGCCACCGCGAGGTTCCGAGCCATCGAGACTTGCCTCTGTCGTCGGTCGGCTCGACCGAGACGAGGCGCTTGGACCAATCCACGCCAGTAATTTTCCAGCTTCGACCACCGAGAAGCAGAATGGTCGGACCGTCCTTCTGCTGTTGCACGGCCATTGGATCAACATACCCTAGCTCAGTGGCGCCATGCCGTGCCGCCAGGACCATCGGGCTTGCAAAGGCGGACAAGAGGTCGAGGAAGTGGCCACGTCCGAACAGCTTTTCACCTGCTGGGCCCATCGAAGCAAGGCCGCTGCTAAAGAACAGGATCTCCTTGTCCACCATGAACTCGAATGTCGTGGACACGGTCGTCGGATCCAGCTCGGGGAACTGGGCTTGCACGGCGCCGATCAACTCCCCCGCCGGAAGCCCCGGTCTTTCAAGAGCAAGTGCCATCATCTGCTGAGCAACCATGTGCCAAGGCAGCGCCGGTGGTTTTATGTGCTCCACATACTGCCGGCGCCACAGGGTCGTTATCGCGCAAGCGAGTATGAAGGCCTCGTCGCTCGTCGTCAGGAAGAGGCAGTTACGCCGGCCACCTGCGCGCCGCCCCGTGCGTCCCATGCGCTGCAGGAACGAAGACACCGTGCTGGGGGAGTCGATCTGGATCACGTAGTCCAGGTCGCCCACGTCGATGCCCAACTCCAGGGTGCTGGTGGCGACTATGACGCAGTCCTGCTCCTCTGCGAAGGCTGTCTCCGCCAGCCTGCGTTCCGACGCGCTCAACGACGAGTGCGACACGAACGTCCTGGTATTGACCGCGCGCAAAGACACCGCCAACTCCTCAACCTTGGAGCGGCTGTCGCAGAAGACCAGTCGCTTCGCGCCTCGGTGAAGCCGCGAGATCACGATCGCGGCGTTGGCCATCGAGCCGACGTGATCTATCGTGACGTCAGCATCTGTGGTCACCGACGATGAGCCGACGATCTGGCGCTCACCCGATCCGGCGAACCAATCCAGCAACTCGCCCGGGTTGCCCACCGTCGCCGACAGGCCAATCCGCTGGATCGGCTGCCTGGCGTAGGCCTCGATGCGCTTGATCACGGCGCGCAGGTGCCAGCCGCGGTCGTCGCCGGCAAACGCATGCAACTCGTCAACGATGACCACGCGCACGTTGCCGAACCAGGACGCTCGGTCCACCTTGGTGGAGATCAGCATCCCCTCCAGCGACTCGGGCGTGGTCAGCAAGATGTCCGGCGGTGTGCGCTTTGCACGCGCCTTGGCGCCTTGCCCGACATCGCCATGCCAGACCTGCACCGTCCTGCCGACGAAGCCGGCGTAGCGCGACAGGCGGGATTCCAGGTTGTTCAGCAGCGCCTTGATCGGGCAGACATACAGCACGCTCGGCCCGGGCCACTCCTCCGTGGCCATGCGCGACAGCACGGGGATGGTGGCTGCCTCGGTCTTGCCGCCGGCCGTGGGCGCGAGGATCAGGCAGTGCTTGCCCGCCAGGATCGGCGCCACCGCATCAGCCTGCGTCGAGCGCAAGCCCGTCCAGCCCATCGAGTTGACGATGTGGTACTGCAGCGCGCCGTGCAGGCGGTCGAAGGCCTCCTGGCTCATGGGACAGCCTTGGCAGGCCTCGAGAGACTACAACTCGATGTCATCGACCGAGCCCACGCCGACCGATGCACGCTCTTGCGCCGTCATCTCCGACTCGGTGATGGTCAACGCGTAGTGCTTGCGGGGCTCGAAGTCCTCGAACTGATCAACGCGGTCCATCACGTCCGCCACCAGCTTCTTCAGGAACAACCTGGGCGAGACGCCGACCTTGCCGCCCAGGTTCCCCGTGACGGCCTTGGCCAGCGACTCGACGTACGCGTCGTCGACCAGCGCGCGAACCCTGTCGCCTGCCGCGGCACCCTCGGCGTAGATGTCGCGCACCTTGCGGCCGACCTCCAGTAAGGACTCGTGCCCGAACGCCGGCAGGCGAACCTGCACCGCACGCGGGTTGTC
Source organism: Burkholderiales bacterium Ga0077543 (assembly GCA_001464055.1). Taxonomy (GTDB): domain Bacteria; phylum Pseudomonadota; class Gammaproteobacteria; order Burkholderiales; family Burkholderiaceae_C; genus Rubrivivax. The sequence goes on along the minus strand of LNET01000054.1, from coordinate 2,656 downwards.
GAACCGCGAGTCCGTGCCGAAGTCGACATGCAGTCGCTGGGCGAGTGGTGCCAGGCGCTGAACGCCCTGTGCGCCCTCGTAGAAGGCTTGGGTTCCGGTGATCAAGAGGTACAGGCCGGGGAAGTGGCCGGCATCGATCTCGTCGATCCATTGCCGCAGCGCGTTCAGGCCCTTTTCGCGGGTGTCAGCACGCATGCGCTGCAAGGTTTCGACTTCGTCCAGCACCAACAGCAGGCCGCCGTACCCGGAGTCGCGCAGCATGGTCAGCAACCCGGACAGGAAGTTGGTCGCACCGAAGTGGTCGATGTCGCCCTTCACGCCAGCAGCGCGCTTGATCGAAGCCGACACGTTGGGCTGGCCGCTCAGCCAAGCCATCAAGCCGTCGGCGGTGGCGTTGTCACCGGCCTGCAGCGCGCGACGGTAGGCCCGCAGCGTGGCGGAGAAAGCCGGCGCCACCTTGGTCACACTGGCGAGCCGGGCCTCCATCAACGCCTCGGTCTTGGCAAGCAGGGTCGCTTCGTCGCTCGGGTCCAGGCTGGCATCCTCCAGCACATCGCGTTCGAGGGCGTAGAACCAGCCGTCCACGATTCCGCGGAAAGCGCCTTCGCCACTGTCGGCCGTCGCGATGCGCTCCACCAGACGGCGGTAGACCGATTCCAGTCGATGAAGCGGCGTCTCGGTCTCGGAGATCTGCACTTCGCTGGTGGCCAGGCCCCGCGCTCGTGCCCGCTCCTGCAGCCAGCGGCCGAAGAAGGTCTTTCCTGACCCGTACTCGCCGCGAATGGCTTTGAAGGCGCCACGACCTGACGCCACCGCGTCCAGTTCCTCGTCGAGCGTGCCTTGAAGCCGGCCGTAGCCGACGGCCAGCGCGTCCAGTCCGGCCTTGGGCACCGTGCCACGCCTCAAGGCTTCAACGACCTCGGCTCTGCGTTGTGGGCTGATCATGTCGCGGCCCTCATCGCACCGTCACCCGGAACTGCCGGGACAGCAGATCCCGGTTCAGTTCCACCGTGCCGGCCGTCTCGTCGAGCACCAGCACTGCTGCCTGGTCGACGTTCAGCACGCGCTTCGCGGCGTTCACGAAGCCGCTGATGCGCATCGCGGGCATGCCCAGGCGTTGGGCAAGTGATGCCTTCGAGAGCTTGCCCCCGCGGGCCGCAAGCGCGTCCAGCAGTGATCGCACGTCGGCATCTGCAGGGGCCACGCGCGCGGCCAGGGCCTTCTGCGCCAGATAGGCGGGCGATGCCTGCAGCGCGTCGATCCAGTGCACGCCGGGCGCCGGCGCCACCACGGCAGCGGCACCACCGAACAGGTCTGGCTGCGGCAAAGGCACCGGCTTGGGCTTCGGGGGTTTGCGGGCCAATGCTGGCGCTTCGGGTGCGAGCGCAGGTGCAACGGCTTCCAGCGGCGCCCACCAGTCCGGTTGCGGCGCTGCCGCCACCTGCCAGCCTTTCAGCGCCATGTTTCTCGGCGTGAACACACTCAAGGGCACCACCACCTCCTGCGCCGAGACGCCACCGTGGTACCCGTTCTTCTTGGCGCCGTGCCGCACGCCTTCCGACCAAGAGCAGAGTACCGTGTTGCCGGTAGCCGTCTTCACGCGGCCACCCTCATAGACCAGTTCGCTCTCGTCCGGCGCCCCTGTCGGCAGTCGCCAGCGGTCGCCATCCCCTTGGCCGCGCTGCACCGTGCCATCGTCGATCACATGGCCATGGTCGGCGGTGACGATCACCACGCGCCGTGCCCGCCGGGCTTCGCTCAGCAACGGCCCGAGCAGCCTCAGATCGTCAATCGTCCAGCGCACATGAATCTGGTTCGAGCCGCTCAGGTGGTCGTCGACAGCGTTGTAGACCACGGCCACCACCTGCTGCTGCATCGAAGCGATGGCATCGCGCACCGTGGACGACAGGCCCTCGGAGTCAGCGAGATCCCCTTTGTGGAACACCACCGGCGCGGCGCCTGCTCGAGACGCAGCCACCAAGGCTGCGTGGGTGGCAAACGCAGACTTCTCCTGCGATGCCGCCCCCACGACCAGCCGGCCCGAAAGCAGGCTGGTGCGGCTCACCTCGGTGATCGTCGGCAGGGCCGCAACACCAACCGCCAGGGTTGGCGGTGGCCCGGCCACATGCTCGTCCCACCCCAGCGCCTCCAGGTCCTCACAAAGCTCGCGGAAGATGCTGTAGCTCAGGCCATCGGCCACCAGCAACAGCACCGGTGCTTGTTGCGCCAGCGGGGCCACCAACCGTTCGAGGATCGCCTCCACCGGCATGCAGGCGGCCTCGGCCCGGGGCTCGCGGTTCCACACCTGCAGCGCCTGGGCGAAGGCCTGGTTGAAGATGTCGGCCTTTCTGCGCGCCGCATCGCGAAGTGCGACGTAGGCGGACGACAGGCCCGGCAAATCGTCCCCGCCGATCAGCTTGAAGCGCGCCCAATCGACGAAGGCACCTTCACGGGCGTACATCTGCGCCAGATCCTGAAATCCAGGCGTCGCTCTCCCGCCGCGGCCCTTGCCCTCGGGCCGGTCTGCCACCATCCAGCGGCACAGGCGCACCGCCATCTTCACGCGCAGCATGCGTGTGCTGGCCGCGTCGGCGTGAGCGTGGCGCGCCGCTGAATCTGCAGCGCGTTCGGCGACTTGCAGCAGCACCGTCGACGG
>LNET01000053.1 GCA_001464055.1 Burkholderiales bacterium Ga0077543 | reverse complement strand
CTCGATGGCGGCGACCTGCTGGGTCGTGAGCGCGGCGATCTGGCGGCTGCCCAGGGCCACGATCTGGTCGGTGCCGAGCGCGGCGATGCCGTCGGTGGTCAGGGCCCGGACCTGGGCGGTGGTCATGGCGGCGAGGTCGGCCGTCTCCAGCGTCGACACGAGGCTGGTGCTGAGGCTGGCGATCTGCGCGGTGGTCAGGGCCACGAACTGCTGGGTGGTCAGGGCGTTCAGGCTGGCGCTGGTCATCGAATCCAGCTGCGGGCTGGTGGTGAGTGCGGCGACCTGGCTGCTGCTGAGCGCACCGATCTGGTCGGAGTCGAGCGCGGCGAGCTGATCACTGCCGAGCGCGCGGATCTGGGCCGAGCTCATCGCACGCAGGTCCTGGGTCTCGATGGCGGCGATGTCGGCCGTCTCGATGACGGAGACCTGGGTGGTCGTCAAGGCCGCAACCTGCTGGCTCGACAGCGCAACGACCTGATCGGTGCCGAGCGCGACGATGCCGTCGGTGCTGAGCGAACGGATCTGGGCCGAGTTCAGCGCGACCACGTCTTCGGTGGTCATGCTGGAGACCTGGGCCGTCGTCAGGTTGGCGACCTGCGTGGTCGTCAACGCCCCGATCTGCTGGCTGCCGAGCGCGTTGAAGTTGTCCGTGGACAGGCTGGACACCTGGTCCGTCCCCAGCGCCCGCACCTGCGCGCTGCCGAGGGCGCCGACCTGGTCGGTGGTCAGCGCGTCGAGCTGGTCGGTCGTCAGCGCACGCACCTGAGCTGAGCCCAGGGCACGCATGTCCTGGGTCTCGATGGCGGCGATGTCGGCCGTCTCGATGGCGGCGACCTGGGCCGTGCTCAGCGCAGCCACCTGCTGGCTCGACAGGGCGACGATCTGGTTGGAGGTCAGCGCCACGATGCTGTCGCTGCCGAGCGCGCGGATCTGCGCCGAGTTCAGCGCGGCCACGTCTTCCGTGGTCATGTTGGCGACCTGGGCCGTCGTCAGGCTGGCGATCTGGGCGGTGGTGAGCGCGCCGATCTGCTGGCTGGTCAGGGCGTTGAGGTTGTCGCTGGACAGACCGGCGAACTGGTCGGTCGTGAGGAAGCGCAGCTGGGCGCTGCTGAGTGCGCCGATCTGGTCGGTGTTGAGCGCAGCGAACTGATCGCTGGTGAACGAGCGGATCTGGGCCGAGCTCATCGCACGCAGGTCCTGGGTCTCGATGGCGGCGATGTCCGCGGTCTCGACGGCCGCGAGCTGCGCCGTGGACAAGGCCACGATCTGCTGGGTGCCCAGGGCCGAGATCTGGTCGGAACCCAGGGCCGCGATGCCGTCGGTGCTGATCGATCGCACCTGAGCGGTGCCGAATGCGGCCACGTCCTGGGTGTCCAGGTTGGCGATCTGCGCCGTGGTCAGGCTGGCCACCTGGCCCGTGGTCAGTGCCGCGATCTGCTGGCTGGCCAGGGCGTTCAGGTTGTCGGTGGACAGGCTGGCCACCTGGTCGGTGCCGAGTGCCCGGAGCTGGGCGCTGCTCAGGGCGCCGATCTGGTCGGTGGTGAGCGCATCCAGCTGGTCCGTGCTCAGTGCCCGAACCTGAGCCGAGCCCAGGGCCCGCAGGTCCTGGGTCTCGATGGCGGCGATGTCGGCCGTCTCGATGGCGGCGATCTGGCTGGTCGACAAGGCGGCCACTTGCTGGGTGCCCAGGGCCACGATCTGGTCGGAGTCCAGCGCCACGATGGCGTCGGTGCTCAGCGACCGGATCTGTGCGGACCCCAGCGCGGCCACGTCTTCGGTGGTCATGCTCGACACCTGCGCAGTCGTCAGGTTGCCGACCTGCTGCGTGGTCAGTGCGGCGATTTGCTGGCTGGACAGCGCGTTGAGGTTGTCGGTCGACAGGCTGGACACCTGGTTCGTCGTCAGTACCCACAGCTGGGCGCTGCTCAGCGCACCGATCTGGTCGGTGGTCATGGCGTCGAGCTGGTCGGTCGTCAGGGCGCGCATCTGGGCCGAGCCCAGGGCCCGCAGGTCCTGGGTCTCGATGGCGGCGATGTCGGCGGTCTCGATCGCGGCCACCTGGGCCGTGCCGAATGCGGCGATCTGCTGGGTGCCCAGGGCCACGACCTGGTCGGACGTCAACGCGACGATGGCGTCGGTGCTCAGCGAGCGGATCTGGGCCGTGTTCAGTGCGGCGAAGTCTTCGGTCGTCAGGTTCTCGATCTGGTCGGTGGTCAGGCTGGCCACCTGTGCGGTGGTCAGGGAGGCCATCTGTTCGCTCGCCAGTGCGTTCAGGTTCTCGGTCGACAGGCCGGCGATCTGGGTTGTGCTGAGTGCGCGCAGCTGGGCAGAGCTCAAGGCGCCCATCTGGTCGGTGGTCAACGCATCCAGTTGGTCGCTGCCCAGCGCACGCAGCTGGGCGGTGTTCAGCGCGCGCAGGTCTTGGGTCTCGATGGCGGCAATATCGGCCGTTTCCAGGGCTGCGACCTGGGCGGTCGTCATTGCCGCGAACTGCTGCGTCGTCAGTGCAACGATCTGGTCCGTGCCCAGTGCGGCGATCGCGTCGCTGCCGATGGCGCGGATCTGGGCGCTGCCGAGCACGGCGAGGTCTTGAGTCTGGAGGGCCGAGACCTGGGTCGTACCCAGGACGGCCATCTGCGCCGTCGTGAGCACCGCGAAGTGCTGGGTTCCCAGGGCCGTCAGGTCTTCGGTGGTCAGGTTGGCCACCTGGCTGGTCGTCAGGGCCCGCACCTGCTGGGTGCCCAGGGCGCCGAAGTGGTCGGAGTTGAATGCCGCCAGCTGGTCCGAAGACATCTGCTGGAAGGCGCTGGTCGTGATCGAAGCCACGACCGTCGGAACGAATGCGCCGATCTGGTCGGTGTTCAGGGCCGCGATCCCGCTGGTGGGGATGGCCCCGACCTGGGTCGAGGTCAGTGCCTGGATCTGGTCGCTGTTGAACGCGGCCCAGTCCTCCGTGTTCAGCCCAGCGATGGTGAGGGTGCTCAGGCCGGCGATCTGGGCGGTGCTGAGGCTGGTGATGATGGAGGGCATGGACGGATTCCTTGGCGAACGTTGGTGGGGTGACGGTGGCTTGACGGGCACACGCCAACCGGTTCATGTCGTTCGGGTATCGGATCGTTCCGGAGACAACTTGAGTTCGCCTTGGCACAGATCGGCACTTCGTGATGCTTTGCACGGGAGCCAGGCCATGCGCACCGAGGTGAAGCCGGAAACGAAACAGCCACCGAAGCGAGCTGCGGTGGCTGAGTGGTTGATTCGGCGGCCAGCCGATGTGGAGCGGGGCTCCCGTTCCTGGCCTTCAGTGCCGGGGCAGGCCCGGCACGTCGCTACCTGGCGGTCGGACTGTGCGTGGCTTGGTGGTCCTTGCGGCTTTCAGTCGCAGCAAGACCCCCCGCGATCAGAAGGTGTGGCGAATCCCCGCCGCCAAGGTGTTGCCGTTGCTGCGGCCGGTGTACTGGTCGCTCATGTAGAGCACGTAGACGTCGGTGCGTTTGGACAGCAGGTAGTCGTATGCAATGGTCATCATCTGGCTCGTGGTGTCGGCGGTGGGCGCCGCGAAGTCGAGTTTCGAGTTGCCGTAGCTGGCCAGCAGCTTGCCCGCGCCGATGGGCACCGAGACGCCCAGCTGGTAGGTCTTCACGTCGACGTCGGCAGCGGCGTCGGTGGATACCTGGCCGTATTGGCCGAAGAGCTTCACGAACTTCAGGTCGTAGCTGCCGCCCAGCTGCCACGCGGTCTGGCTGCTGAACCCGGGAAAGGCCGCGATCGGTCGGCCCAGCGTGCCCTGGGCTTCCACCTTCTGCCAGGCCGCGGTCATCGCCAGCGGGCCGGCGAAGTACAGGGCGTGGGCGCCGATGTTCGGGCCGCGCGCATTGGCTGCGCCTTCGCCGGCAGCCACCAGCACCGTGGCCGTCAGGCCGCCCATGCGCGGGGTGGTGTAGCCGATGGCGTTGTTCCAGCCCGAGTCACCGACCAGCGGCGTGCCGTAGGGTGCGTTGTAGTACTGGCGGATGGCCGGCGAATAACCGAAGGAGTCGCCAATGGGGTTGAACAGCAGGGTGCTGACGAACAGGGGCGGGCCCATGCGCCCCAGCCGGATGTTGCCGAAGCCGCCCGAGATGTTGACGTTGGAGTTGCGCCCCCAGAAAGCGTCGACACCCGGCACCCGGCCGGCGCCGCCGCTGTCCACCAGCAGGAAGCTTTCCAGCGTGAAGCCCACCCTCAGCCCGCCGCCCAGGTCTTCGCTGCCCTTGAAGCCGATGTAGCTGGTGCTCATGTTGCCGCTGTCCAGGCGTCTGAGCTTGGGGCCACCGGCCACCTGGAACTGTCCGAATGAGGCGTCGATCAAGCCATAGGCCTGGACGCTGGACTGGGCGGCAGCAGGTTGGCTGGCGAGCAATGCAACGATGCTGGCAGCGGTGGCCAGGGCGGAAAGACGGGTCATCGGGAAACCTCCAGGGGTTGTTGTGAAGCGTTGTCGCAACTCCTTAGCAATTCCCCTGCCTTCGTTCAGCCTCCGCGCTCTTGCGTGTGGCGGCACTGCCCCGCCACCCAGGTGGCCACGAGGTTGCGTTCATCGGCGAGCGTGAGGAAAGCGAACACGCGTGCGTGCAGGTCCTGCGCGGCCACGCCCGCCACCGCGCCGCGTGCGATGTCGTCGCGGTGCACCGCGACGGGGCCCCGAGCCCAGTCCCAGAGCACCACATCGGCCAGCGCCCCGGTATCCAGGTGCCCGATCTCGTGCGCCAGCCCCAGCGCTTCGGCGGCGCCGCGCGTGGCGGCGTGCAGCGCCGTCCAGGCCGACAGGCGGGTGCCGCGCAGTGCCTGCACCTTGTAGGCCTCGGCCATGGTGCGCAAAAGGCTCAGGCTGGTGCCACCGCCGACGTCGCTGGCCAGGCTGACACGGTACGGCGTGTCCACCGCGGCCTGCCAGTCGAACAGGCCGCTGCCCAGGAAAAGGTTGCTGCTGGGGCTGTGGGCAATCTGCGCGCCGGTGTCGCGCAGCAGGGCCCGGTCGCCGGCGTCCAGCCAGATGCCATGGGCCAGCACGGCGCGTTCGTTCAGAAGGCCATGGCGGTGGTAGACATCGAGGTAGCTGCGCGATTCCGGGAAGAGTTCGGCGATCCAGCGCACCTCGTCGGTGTTTTCGGCCACGTGGGTCTGCATGTGGATGCCGCCCGGGCCGCCATGGCGGCGGCACAGTTCACCGGCCATGGCCAGCTGTTCACGGGTGCTGGTGGCGGCAAAGCGCACCGTCATGGCGTAGCGCTTGCGGCCCTGGCCGTGGTGGCGCCGGATCAGGTCTTCGCAGTCGCGCCGGGCGCCGGCCACGTCGTCCAGCAGGGCCGGCGGCGCATGGCGGTCCATCAGCACCTTGCCGGTGACCAGGGCCATGCCGCGGGCCGATGCGGCGTCGAACAACGCCTCGGCCGAGACCTTGTGCACCGTGGGGAACACCACGGCCGTGGTCGTGCCATGGGCGAGCAGGGCGTCGAGAAAGCGCGCTGCGCCCTCTGCGGCCACGCCGGGGTCGGCGAAACGTTGTTCGGCGGGGAAGGTGTAGGTGTTCAGCCAGTCGAGCAGGCCGGTGCCATAGCTGGCGATCACGTCCAGCTGCGGGCAATGCACGTGGGTGTCGATGAAGCCGGGCATGAGCAGGCGGCCGCGGTGGTCGTGCTGCTGCCAGTCGGGCCCCGGCGGCTGCTGGCCAGGCAGGGTGCCGGCAATGCGTTCGCCGTCCACCAGCAACCAGTGGTCGGGCCGAAAACGCACGCCGTCGGTTCCGGTGCTGCCCCAGGCTGGGGCATGGCTGAAGTCCAGCAGGTCGGCGCGCAGCGCGTGGCGGGTCATGGAAGGGCGAAAAGTCGGCAGATGAAGGGCTGAGGGCGCAAAACTGGTGATTGGGTATGGGCTGACCAGGAGTTCACGCAGCCAGCGGCCCGACAATTGCAATGTTTGCTATGGTGGCCGCCAAGCATCGCACAGGCCATGCCAGTCATCACCGCTGCCCTCATGAACACCCGCCCCATCCGCTTTTATCACCGCGGCGCCGTCACCGAAGTGACCGGCGTAGCCGCCACCCGCAGCGTGCTCGACTGGCTGCGCGAAGACCAGCACTGCACCGGCACCAAGGAAGGCTGCGCAGAAGGTGACTGCGGTGCCTGTACCGTGGTGCTGGGCGAACTGGACGCCCAAGGTAGGCTGCAGCTCAAGCCGGTGAACGCCTGCATCCAGTTCGTGCCCACGCTGGACGGGCGCGCCCTGTTCACGGTGGAAGACATCGCCGCGCTCGGCGCGCCCGAAAAACTGCATCCGGTGCAGCAGAGCCTGGTCGACTGCCACGGCTCGCAATGCGGTTTCTGCACGCCCGGCTTCGTGATGTCGATGTGGGCCTGCTACGAACGCCATCAGGTGGCCGGCACCACGCCCACGCGGCAGCAGCTGGCCGACGACCTGTCGGGCAACCTGTGCCGCTGCACCGGCTATCGCCCCATCCTCGACGCCGGCCAACAGATGTTCGACCGCCCGGCAGCCCCGCTGGCGCGTCAGCCCGTGGTCGACGCGCTGCAGGCGCTGGCGCAAGACGTTTCGCTGCACACGCCCGAAGGTTTTCACGCCCCGCGCAGCCGCGCCGAGTTCGCGGCGCTGCGCCAGGCCCTGCCTCAGGCGCAGGTGCTGGCCGGCAGCACCGACATCGGCCTTTGGGTGAACAAGCAGTTCCGCCCCTTGTCGGAATTGATCTACATCGGCCGCGTGACCGAGCTGCAGCGCATCGACACCTACGACGACAGCCTGTGGATTGGCGCGGCCGCACCGCTGGAAGCCGCCTGGCAGGCCCTGGCGCTTGATTGGCCGGCGCTGCAGGACGTCTGGCTGCGCTTTGCTTCGCCGCCCATCCGCGGCAGCGGCACGATGGGCGGCAACGTCGCCAACGGCTCGCCCATCGGCGACTCTGCACCGGTGCTCATCGCCCTGGGCGCGCAGGTCGAGCTGCAGCAGGGCGAATGGGTGCGCCGCATGCCGCTGCAGGATTTCTACATCGACTACATGAAAAACGCGTTGATGCCCGGTGAATTTCTCAGCGGGATCGCGGTCCCGCGCAAGCAGGGCGGCCAGCTGCGCGCCTACAAGATCAGCAAGCGCTTCGACTGCGACATCTCTGCTGTCTGCGCCGGCCTGTGGATCCGCCTGGAAGGCGACACCGTGCATGGCGTGCACCTGGCCTTTGGCGGCATGGCCGGCATCGTGCGGCGCGCCTGGGGTGCCGAAAACGCGCTGCTGGGCCAGCCCTGGAACGACGCCACGCTGCAGGCCGCGCAAGCCGCCCTGGCGCATGACTTCACGCCCCTGTCGGACATGCGCGCCAGCGCCGGCTACCGCCTGCAGGTGGCGCAGAACCTGTTGCGCCGTTTCTGGCTCGAGACCCGGCCGGTGGACGCCCTGCCGGCGGCGGCCCTCAGCGTCTGGGAAGCTGCCACATGAATCAACTGGCCGACCTGCCGCCCGAACTGACCGAGGTGGTCGAAGTGCCCGCTGCCTTCGCCCAGGTGGGGGTGAGCCGCCCGCACGAAGCCGCCCACCTGCACGTGGCCGGAGCCGCGCCCTATACCGACGACATCCCTGAACTGGCCGGCACGCTGCATGCCGCGCTGGGCCTGTCGCCGCTGGCGCACGGCGTGATCGACGCCATCGACCTGGACCGCATTCGCGCGCTGCCGGGCGTGGTGGACGTGTTCAGCGCGCGCGACCTGCCCGGCGTCAACGACTGCGGCAGCCTGGTGCACGACGACCCCATCCTGGCCGGCGAGGTTGGCGACACGCTGCGTTATGTCGGCCAGCCGGTGTTCGCCGTCATCGCGCGCAGCCGCGACGCCGCGCGCCGCGCCGCGGCCGAGGCCCGCCACGTCATCCAGGCGCGACCCTTGGTGCCGCTGCTGTCGCCGCTGCAAGCGCATGCCGCCGGCCAGTACGTGGTGCCGCCCATGCACCTGCTGCGCGGCGACGCCAAGCTGGCCATTGCCCAGGCCCCGCACCGGCTGAAGCTGAGCTTCGAGCTGGGCGGGCAGGAGCAGTTCTACCTGGAAGGCCAGATCAGCTATGCCGTGCCGTTGGAAGACGCTGGCATGAAGGTGTGGTGCAGCACCCAGCACCCCAGCGAGATGCAGCACCTGGTGGCGCATGCCCTGGGCCGCCCGGCGCATGCGGTGCAGGTGGAATGCCGCCGCATGGGCGGCGGCTTCGGCGGCAAGGAATCGCAGAGCGGCCTCTTCGCCTGCGTCGCCGCCGTGGCGGCGGTGCGCAGCGGCCGGCCGGTGAAGCTGCGTGTGGACCGCGACGACGACTTCCTCATCACCGGCCGCCGCCATTGCTTCCACCACGAGGTGGAAGTCGGTTTCGAGGGCAATGGCCGCATCATGGGCGCCGAAGTCACGATGGTTTCGCGGGCAGGTCATTCGACCGACCTGTCGGGCCCGGTGATGACGCGCGCGCTGTGCCACTTCGACAACGCCTACTGGCTGCCGCACGTGGCCGCTCACGGCTATTCGGCGAAGACGAATACGCAGAGCAACACCGCGTTCCGTGGCTTCGGCGGCCCGCAGGGGGCGTTCGCCATCGAATACGCCATCGACAGCATCGCCCGCTTTCTCAGGCGCGACCCGCTGGAAGTGCGCCGCACGAACTTCTACGGCCGCGAGCTGCGCAACGTCACGCCCTACGGCCAGAAGCTGCAGGACAACATCATCCATGCCCTGGTGTCGGAACTGGAAGGCAGTTGCGACTACCCAGCGCGCCGTGCTGCCGTCGCCGAATTCAACGCCACCAGCCCGGTGCTGAAGAAGGGCCTGGCGCTGACACCGGTGAAGTTCGGCATCAGCTTCAACGTGGTGCACCTGAACCAGGCCGGCGCCCTGGTGCACATCTACACCGACGGCAGCGTGCTCGTGAACCATGGCGGCACCGAAATGGGCCAGGGCCTGAACACGAAGGTGGCGCAGGTGGTGGCGCATGAACTAGGCCTGCCGTTCGAGCGTGTGCGCTGCACCGCCACCGACACCCAGAAGGTGGCCAACACCAGCGCTACCGCGGCCAGCACCGGCAGCGACCTGAACGGCAAGGCCGCCCAGGACGCCGCGCGCCAGCTGCGCCAGCGCCTGGCGGCCTTTGCCGCCGGCAAGTACGGCGGCACCGAAGCCGAGGTGCATTTCGCCCACGGCCTCGTCGGCGTGGCGGGTCACAGCCTGGACTTCGCCACCCTGGTGCAGCAGGCCTACCTGGCCCGGGTGCAGCTGTGGAGCGACGGCTTCTATGCCACCCCCGGCCTGAGCTGGGACAAGGCCACGCTTCAGGGCAAGCCCTTCTACTACTTCGCCTACGGCGCGGCCTGCAGCGAAGTGCTGGTGGACACGCTCACCGGCGAATGGAAGCTGCTGCGCGCCGACCTGCTGCACGACGCCGGGCAGTCACTGAACCCGGCGCTGGACATCGGGCAGGTGGAAGGGGCCTTCATCCAGGGCATGGGCTGGCTCACCAGCGAAGAACTGGTCTGGCATCCTGCCGATGGCAGCCCCCGCGCCGGCCTGCTGGCCACCCACGCGCCCAGCACCTACAAGATCCCCACCGCCAACGACGTCCCGGCCGTGTTCAACACCAGGCTGTTCGACCGCGCCAACGTGCAGGACACCGTGCACCGCAGCAAGGCCGTGGGTGAACCGCCGCTGCTGCTGCCCTTCAGCGTGTTCTTCGCCATCCGCGACGCCATCTCCGGCGCCGGCGGCCACCGTGTCGACCCGCCGCTGCAGGCGCCGGCCACGCCCGAGGCCATCCTGCGCGCGCTGACCGCCGTCATGGCTGCCGCAGGCCCGGACACGACCAGCACGGCCACCGCCCCGGCAAGCGCTGAACCGGAAGGCGATTCTTGAGCTTCGACACCCTGCAAAGGCAGGCCGCCGCCTGGGCTGCGGCGAGTCGCAGCGCCGTGGTCGTGGAAGTGACGGCCACCCGCGGCTCGGTGCCGCGCGAAGCCGGCACCCGCATGGTGGTGGCCAGCGACGCCGTGCTAGGCACCATCGGCGGTGGTCAGCTCGAACTGCAGGCCATCGCCGATGCCCGCGCCCTGCTGCTGCGGGGTTCCGGTCATTTCGACCGTCATGTCGCGCTCGGGCCCAGCCTGGGCCAGTGCTGCGGCGGCGCCGTCGACCTGCACCACAGTCTGCTGGCCGACACGCCGCCGGCTTTCTGGCAGCCGCCCGAGGCGCGTTTCCACCTGCAGCTGTACGGTGCCGGCCATGTCGGCCGCGCCATCGTGCGCCTGCTGGTGGGCGTGCCCTGCAGCGTGCAGTGGGTCGACGAGCGCGAGACCGAGTTTCCGCCCGAGGCCCTGCCTGCGCACATTCAGCAGCTGTGTGTCGAGCCCGTCGAAGCCGAGGTGCGCAATGCCCCGCCCGGCAGCTGCTTCATCGTGCTGACGCACAGCCACGTGCTCGACCTGGCCATCACCCAAGCCGTGCTGGCGCGGGACGACTTCGCCTTCTTCGGCCTGATCGGCAGCCGCACCAAGCGCGCCCGCTTCGAGTCCCGGCTGCGCGATCGCGGTTTCAGCGAATCGCAGCTGGCGCGCATGGTTTGCCCCATCGGTCTGCCCGGCATCGACGGCAAGGAGCCCGAGCTGATCGCCATCAGCGTCACGGCACAGCTGCTGCAGGCCGCGGGCAGCCTTGTTTCCGCCAAGTCTGAGCCTTAGACCGGGTTGCACAACTTTCGGTCAGGTTGCTGTCATTCCTGCCGATAAAGAAGGCTTCTCAGCTGTGAGGCCTTGTCATGACCGCCCCACCCCGTTCCGACATCGGCGCCACCGGCGACCGAGCCATCCTTGCTGCGCTGGCCCTGGCCGCTGCAGCCGCCTTCGCCATTGGCTGGCACTATGGGCAGACAGGCACCGCCGTCATGGGTGCGCTGGCCCTTCTCGGTGCCGGCGCGCTGGCCGTCGCGCTGGCCAGCGGCACGCTGGCGAGCCGGCTGGTACTCGGCATCTCTCTGGCGGCCATGGTGGCGCTGCACATCCACCTGGGCCGGGGCACGCTGGAGTTCCACTTCGGCGTGTTCGTCACGCTGGCGCTGATGCTGGTCTACCGCGACTGGCGCCCGATCGTGGCCGTGGCCGCCTTCTTCGCCGTTCATCATGTGCTGTTCGATCGCCTGCAGGCGGCAGGTTTCGGCGTCTATTGCACCCCCGAGCCCGACTTCCTGAAGATCGTGATGCATGCCGGCTACGTCGTCGTGCAGACGGTGCTGGAAGTTTTCATGGCCGTGCGCCTGCGCACGCTGGCCACCCAAAGCGAGGAACTGGAAGCCCTGCTCGAGGCCGTGCAGCGCGAAGGCCAGATCTCGCTGGACGTCAGCCAGGTGCCGGCCTACAGCCCCGGTGGCATGGCCTTGAAGCAGGTCTTTGCCAACATGCACGCCACCGTGGTCCAGGTGCGCAGCAGCAGCGAGAACATCAACAGCGCCAGCGGCGAGATCGCCCAGGGCAATCACCATCTGTCGGCGCGCACCGAACAGTCTGCCGCCAGCCTGCAGCAGACCGCCAGTTCGATGGAAGAGCTGACAGAAACGGCTCGTCAGTCGGCAGCCTCGGCGGCCGAGGCGCGCCAACTGGCCGACACCGCCGCGGCGGTGGCCCAGCGCGGCGGCGAACTCGTCACGCGGGTCGTCTCGACCATGGGTGAGATCCACCATTCGTCGGGCCGCATGTCCGAGATCATCGGCGTCATCGACGGCATCGCCTTCCAGACCAACATCCTGGCGCTGAATGCCGCCGTCGAGGCCGCACGGGCCGGTGAGCAGGGCCGTGGCTTTGCCGTCGTGGCCAGCGAAGTGCGCAGCCTGGCGCAGCGCAGCGCCTCGGCCGCGCGCGAGATCAAGGGGCTGATTTCCGCCAGCGCCGAGAAGGTGCAGTCGGGGACGAGCCTGGTCGGCGAAGCGGGCGCAACGATGAAGGACATCCTCTCGTCGGTACAGCGGTTCAGCGAGGTCATCGGTGGTATCAGCAGCGCCGTCAACCAGCAGAGCAGTGGCATGAGCGAGATCAGCCGGGCCGTGTCGCAGCTCGACGGGGTGACACAGCAGAACGCAGCGCTGGTCGAACAGTCCAGCGCGGCGGCCGAGTCACTGCGCGCGCAGGCCGGCCAGCTGGCCCAGGTGGTAGGCGTGTTCCGCCTGCAGGGCGCGGCCGGTACGGCCTGACGCCGGGACCCTGGGGCGCCGCCGCGGTGCCCAGGTCACCGGCGACTTCAGTCGCGCACGCAGCGAAAGCCGATGTAGACCACGGTGGTGTCAGCAGGCTTGCCCTGGATGGCGCTGGCCTGCATCGTGGCGCTGCCGTACCACCAACTGCCGCCACGGGTGCGGCGTTCGGCGTTGCCGGTGGCGCCGACCGGTTCGTCCACCCATTCCCAGGCGTTGGCGCCCATGTCGAACAGGCCGTTGACGCCTGCAGGCGTGCTGCCGGCCGGCGCGTGGCCTACGCCGCGCCACAGCCGCGTGCCGTGGCGCACCGCGCGCGCAGCGGCCAGGGGCCCGCAGTCGCCCAGGCACTGGGCGCCGGCAGGGCTGTCGCCGGTGGGGTAGGTGTAGCGCCTGCCCTGAACCCAGGGGGCCGGGGGCTGGGAGCGGCTCTCGGTATAGGCTGCAGCCAGCCATTCGGTGTCGGTCGGCAGCCGGCCGCCGGCCCAGCGGCAGAAGGCCTGGGCTTCGTCGAAGCTGATGTGCACCGCAGGTTCGTCGGGTGAAGCGGTGTGGCCGGGGCCGAAGGGTGCGCGCCAGGTCCAGCCGGGCTTGTTCGTCCAGCCGGCTTCGTAGACCTGGCCACCGCCCTTGCGCTCGGCCCGTGTCACCAGGCCCGTGGCCTGGGCAAATCGCGCGAACTGGCCAATGGTGGTTTCGGTGCGGGCGATGCGCAAGCCGGGCAGGGCGACCCAGTCGATGCCGCTGTCGGGCTGGGCCTTGGTACCTTGGGTCTGGGCCTGGGCCGGCGGCGGCTGCAGTGCCAGCAGCGCACAAGCCAGGGCCACCCCGACTGTCGCCGGCCTCGCCTTCCAGCGCGGGCCGGTGACGGCTTGGTCAGTGGAAACGCGATCCACGGGGCTTGCCACCCGGAGCGCTCTTGGCGGCTGTCTTGGCGGCTGTCTTGCCTGCGGTCTTCGTGGGCACCGGCGCGGCCGATGCACGCAGGGTGGGGCCGCCCAGGGCCAGGTCCTTGCCGCTGATGCCGGCAAACAACTGTGCCGCCCGCACCTTGATTTCCAGCAGTTCCGTGGCGCTGACGCTGTATTGGCCGGTGACCTGATTGACGTCGATCTTGAATTCGACGTCCTTGCCGTTGTTCGACAAGGTGCCGCTGGTGAATTCGTAGTCCTCGCCCTCCCAGGGCAGGCCACGTTCCTCGACGTCCCAATCGTCGTATTCGACGCGAAAGATCTCGCCGCTGGCCAGGTCGAGCAGTCCCTTGGCCATGACCACTTCTTCGCTGAGTTCGTCGGTGATGACGATGGGCACTTTCAAATCCACAAGGAGCTTTCTGCAGACAACAGGCCTGCGATTGTGCATGGCACCGGGCAGCGGCTGCTGGCAACCGCCGCAGCGCCGCCGCCCGGCTTCAGCCGTGGCTGGCCTCGAACTCGGCCATGTAGGCCACCAGGGCCTGCACCCCGGCCAGCGGCATGGCGTTGTAGATGGAAGCGCGCACGCCGCCGACCACGCGGTGCCCCTTCAACTGCACCAGCCCGCGCGCGTCGGCGCCAGCAAGGAAGGGTGCGGTCAGTGCCTCGTCGCGCAGGTGGAAGGTGACGTTCATGCGGCTGCGGCATTCGCGCGCCACGCGCGTCACGAACAGGCCACCGCGTTCCAGCGCGCTGCGGTCGAGCGCGTCGTACAGCAGCGCAGCCTTTTCGGCATTGCGCACGGCCATCGCAGCCAGGCCGCCCTGGTCCTCGATCCACCTGAACACGAGACCTGCGATGTAGATGGCGTAGGTGGGCGGGGTGTTGTACATGCTGCCGTTGTCGGCCACCACCCGGTAGTCGAAGGCCGTGGGCGTGACCGGCAGCGCGCGTCCTAGCAGGTCCTTGCGCACGACGACGATGGTCAGCCCGGCCGGGCCGATGTTCTTCTGGGCGCCGCCGTAGATCAGCCCGTAGCGCGACACGTCGACCGGCTGGCTGAGGATGCTGCTGGACATGTCGGCCACCAGCGGCACGGCGCCGACGTCGGGGGTGAAGCCGTACTCGACGCCGCCGATGGTCTCGTTGCTGCAGATGTGCACGTAGGCGGCCTCGGGGTCGAGCTGCCAGGTCTCGCGTGCGGGAATGCGGGTGTAGCCGCTGTCGGCGGCGCTGGCAGCCACGTTCACGCGGGCATACCTGGCCGCTTCCTGAATCGACTTCTTCGACCATTCGCCGGTGTCGATGAAGTCGATGCTCCGGTGGCTGCCCAGCAGGTTCATCGGGACTATGGCGTTCGCGCCGAGCGCACCGCCCTGCATGAACAGGACCTCGTAGTCGGGCGGTACGCCCAGCAGCGCACGGAAACGGGCCAGCGCGTCGGCCATGATGGCCATGAACTGCGGGCCGCGGTGACTCATTTCCATCACCGACATGCCGCTACCCTGCCAATCCAGCATTTCCTGCGCTGCCTGGTGCAGCACGGGTTCGGGCAGGGCGGCAGGGCCGGCGCTGAAGTTGTAAACGCGCGTCATGAACGGTGCTCGGAATGGCGGAAGGCGGGTGGATTATCCCTGGCGCCTTGCCCGGCGGCCGGGGCGATGAGAGCATCGCGGGACACCTCAACCCGGAGAACAAAGCCATGGCCAAGCCGCTGATCGACCCCGAAGCCCTGATCTCGATGTTCGAGAACGCCACCGCGCAACAGGGTGCCCAGCTCAAGAAGGGCGTCAGCGAAGCGACGCTGGCGGCGCTGCAGGCGCGTGAGCTGTCGCTGAAGAACATCCGCGGCACGCTGAAGTCGGTGTCCGAGGCTGCCAGCCAGGGGGCCGCCAAGAACGTCATGCCCAACATCGACGTCGAATCGATGCTGGAGCAGGCCGTGGCCGGCATGGATGCCGCGCTGCTGAAGGCCGTCGACGCCAACCGCGTGGCGCTGGAAACCCTGGTGGCCCAGGGCGCCGACCTGCGTGAAAAGCACCTGAAGAAGGCCCTGGACGACCTGGACCGGTTCGAGGACACGATGTTCGCGGCGCTGAAGAAGACCGCCGCGGGCGCCAGCGCGCCCATGGCCGGCGCCTGGGGCCAGGTGCTGGAAAAGATGCAGGCCGGCGGCACGCTGTCGGGCGCGCAGGCGGCCAACACCGCCGAACAGCTGGCGCAGCAGATGCAGGACGCCATGCGCAGCACGCGTGCCGCTTCGCTGCGCGCGGCCCAGGCCATGGCCGAAAGCTACACCGCCATGGTCAGCGGCGTGCTCATCGGCATGAGCGAAGCGCTGCAAGGCGGCGCACCGGCCAAGAAAACCCCGCGTCGTTGAGGCCTCGGCCTACAAGCGGCCATGGCGGGGAGTGGTACGGTTGAGCCCTGTTTTTTTCAATATCAAGGAGAGACCATGTCCGAACTGACCACAGCCCAACGCGACAAGCTGATGTCCGACCTGAAGGTGGTGGTGGCCGACGCCGAAGAGCTGCTGAAGCTGACCGCCAGCGACATGAGCGAAAGCACGGCCAGCCTGCGTGCGCGCCTTCAAGACCGCCTGACGCAATCCAAGCACAGCCTGGTGGAGCTGCAAGCCACCGCCACCGACAAGGCCAAGGCGGCAGGCCACGCTGCCGACGACTACGTGCACCAGCACCCCTGGAAGTCGGTGGCCATCGGCGCGGGTGTCGGCATGATCGTCGGTCTGCTGATTGGCCGTCGTTGATGACCGAGGTCTGAACGTGGCCGGCGCGGGCGTTCCAGGCAAGGGCTTGTTCGAAAGCGGCAAGCGCGCCATCGATTCACTGCTGGACCTGGCCCTGGTTCGGCTGGAACTGTTCGGCAGCGAACTCGAAGCCGAGAAGCTGCGTGTCTTCGACGCGCTGTTCAACGCGGCCATGGGGCTGGTGCTTCTGGGGCTGGCCCTGGTCGGTGCGCTGGGCTTCATCGTGCTGCTGTTCTGGGACGGCTATCGCCTGCCGGCGATCGGCGTACTGACCCTGCTGTTTGCCGGCCTGGGTGCCTGGCTGCTGCACCGGGCGCGCTCCGGGCTCAAGGCCCGCGACGGCGGGCCGTTTGCGTTGACGCTGGGCGAACTCCGGCAGGACCGTGAAAGCCTGCGGTCCGAGGCAACTACTTCGCCGGCGACGCCAGAAACCCGCCGATGAACGAAGAACGCACGCTCGCGCTGGCACTTCGCCAGCAGCAACTGCTGGCGCGCAGTGCCCAGCTTCGCGGGCGCGTGGCCGACGACATGGCGCCCTGGAAGCAGCGCCTGGCGCTCGCTGATGAGGTGCGCTCTACCGTCAGCACCGGCTGGCTGTGGCTGCGCCGTCACCCCGAAGTGCCGGCCGGCCTGGCCGTTGCCGTGGTGGTGCTGCGGCCGGGCCGGGCCTGGCGGTTCGGCTGGCGCTGGGGCCGCCGGGCCTGGTTGGGCTGGCAGATCTATCGCCGCGTGCTCGGTGGCGGCGCGCCAGCGCGCGCACCCATGGGGCCCACGGCCGCCAGCCTGGCGCGCATGCTCGTCGAACTCACCAGACGATGATGGGTTCGCCCGCGACCATGGCGTCGCCGGGCTTGCAGTCGAAGGCCTGGGCGAAAGAAGCCATGTTGCTCATCGGCCCCAGGATGCGCCAGCGCCCGGGCGAATGCTGGCCCGTGCGGATCTGGTTGACCAGGGCTTCGGTGCGCCACTTGATGCGCCAGACGATGGCGTTGGCCATGAAGAAGCGCTGCTCGGGCGTGTGGCCCTCGATCAACGGCGCGGGCTTGCCGGCCTTCTTCTGGCGTTCCAGCGCGATCTGCAGTCCGGCGAATGCGATCTGCATGCCGCCCACGTCGGAAATGTTCTCGCCCAGGGTCTGGCGGCCGTTGATGCGCTCGCCCGGCAGCGGCTCGTAGCCGCTGTAGAGCGCGGCCACGCGGTCGGCTCGCGCCCGATAGGCCGCCACGTCGGCCGGCAGCCACCAGTCGCGCAGGTTGCCCTGGGCGTCGAACTGGCGCCCGCGGTCGTCGAAGTGGTGCGTGATCTCGTGGCCGATGACCATGCCGATCGCGCCGAAGTTGCTGGCGTCGTCGGCTTTCTCATCGAAGAAGGGCGGCTGCAGGATACCGGCCGGAAACACGATCTGGTTGCCGCTGGCGGCGAAGGCGTTGACGATGTGCGGGCTGGTGTTCCAGCGGGTGCGGTCGACCGGGCGCTGCAGGTCGGGCAGGCGGTCGGCAGTGGCCCAGGCGTTGACCCGCAGCAGATTGCCCAGGTGGTCGTCAGGCTGCAGGACCAGGCCGTCATAGGTGCGCCAGCGTTCGGGTGCGCCGATCTTGGCCGTCATCGCGTCCAGCTTCTGCAGCGCCAGCACCTGCGTGGCCGGGCTCATCCAGGGCGAGGCCTGCACACGCTGGCGCATGCCGGCGCGGATGTCGTCCAGCATCTGCAGCGCCCGGGCCTGGGCTTGCGGCGAGAAGGCCTTGGCGGTGAACAGTTCACCCAGTGTCTGGCCCAGCGGCAGGCTGCCGGTGCGCCCGCCGATGTGCTGTATGACTTCCTCGGCGCGCGGCGGCGGTGTCTTCAGACCGCGCTGCGCGCCCTGGGTGTAGTCGAAGTGCGACTGCGCCAGCAGTGTCGGGCCATGCGTTGCCACGGTATCCAGCAGACGCACGCTCAGGTAGTCGCGCCAGGTGCTCATGGGCGCGGTCTGCGCCAGCCGGGCCATGGCCTGGGCGAAGCCGGGCTGGCCCAGGATGATGGGGGTCTTGCGGTCGGCGCTGTCGCGCTGGCCGGTGTAGCCGGAGATCAGCCTGTGCCAGTCCAGGCCCGGTGCCTGGGTCTGCAGCGATTCGATGCTGACGGGGTGGTAGACGGCATTCGGGTCGCGCCGCTGCACGCGGTCCATCGACGCGGCGGCGAGTTCGCCCTCGAAGGCCAGCAGGGTGTCGACCTGGGCTTCGACATTGGCGTCACTGGCCTTGCCGGCTGCCTTCAGCAGCGTCGCAGCGTGCTGGCGGTAGGCCGTCTTCACGCGCAGGGTGGTCGCGTCGGTCTTGGTGTAGTCGTCGCGGTCGGGCAGGCCCAGGCCAGCCTGGCTGAGCGAAAGCACGTGACGGCTGGCGTCCTTGGCGTCGATGCCGACGAACATCGCCAGCGGTGCCGCCACCTGCAGTCGCGCCAGTTCGGCCAGCATCTCCGGCAGTTCCTTGCGTTCGAGCCGGGCCAGGCGGTCCAGCAGCGGCTGCAGCGCACTCAGGCCCTGGCGTTCGATCGCGGCCTGGTCCATGCCGCTGCGGTAATAGGCGGCCAGCAGCTTCAGGCCCGGGCTGGTCTGGCGGGCCGGGTCGGCGGCCAGTTCCTTCAGCGCGGCTTCGAGCAGGCTGTCGTTGGCGCGGGCCAGGGTGTCGAAGCTGCCCACGCGGGCGCGGTCGGCAGGCAGTTCGGTGGCGGCCTTCCAGCGGCCGTTGACGTAGTCGTCGAAGTCGCTGCAGGCGGTGGCTTCGCCGGCAGCGTGTGCAGGCCAGGCCATGGCCGTGGCCAGCAGCAGGGCGGCAACCGGGATGCGGCGGGGCTGGGAGCGAAGGGGTTGGTAGGAGCTTCTGCGGCCGGGCAACGTGAGCATGAAATGGGGCTGTGCAACTGCGGAGGCCCGTAGCCTAACCTCGGTCGCCCAGCCGTGCGCTATCGTGCTGGCCATGCCCGACTTCAGCTTCTACTGGCACGACTACGAAACCTTCGGCGTGGTGCCGCGCCGCGACCGCCCGGTGCAGTTTGCCGGCGTGCGCACCGACGCCGACCTGAACGAGATCGGCGAGCCGGCCATGCTGTATTGCCGCCCGGCGCCCGACACCCTGCCCGACCCGGAAAGCGTGCTGCTGACCGGCATCCTGCCGCAGCACGCGCTGCAGCGCGGCCTGCCCGAGCATGAATTCGCCGGCCGCATCGAAGCCGAACTGGCCCGCGACGGCACGGTGGGCGTGGGCTACAACAGCATCCGCTTCGACGACGAGGTCACGCGCTTCCTGTTCTGGCGCAACCTGATCGACCCCTACGGCCGCGAATGGCAGAACGGCTGCGGCCGCTGGGACCTGCTCGACGTGGTGCGCGCCGCCTGGGCGCTGCGGCCTGACGGCCTGCAGTGGCCGGTGCATGGCGAAGGCCCGATGCAGGGCCGGCCCAGCTTCCGGCTGGAACACCTGACCGCCGCCAACGGCCTGGCCCATGAAGCCGCGCACGACGCGCTGTCCGACGTGCGCGCCACCATCGCGCTGGCCCGTCTGGTCAAGGACAGGCAGCCACGGCTCTGGGACTTCTGCCTGAAGCTGCGCAAGAAGGACGCGGTGCTGGCCGAAATCGGCACCGGCCGGCCTTTTGTGCATCTGTCGGGCATGTATGCGGTGGAGCGCGGCTGCCTGGCCGTGGTGTGGCCGCTGGCGCCGCACCCGAAGAACAAGAACGAAGTCATCGTCTGGGACCTGGCGCACGACCCGCGCGAGCTCGCCGCGCTGGACGCCGACACCGTGCGCAGGCGCATGTTCACGCGCCAGGAAGAACTGCCAGCGGGTGAGTTGCGGCTGCCGATCAAGACCATCCACATCAACAAGTCGCCCATCGTCATCGGCAATCTGCGCACGGTCGAACCGGTGGCGGCGAAGTGGGGCCTGGACTTGACGCTGGCGCTTCGCCATGCCGAACATGCCGCCGCGCTGGGCCGCAGTCTCGACGCGCTGTGGAAGCCGGTCTTCGACCGCGGCCAGCCGGCCGGCGCGCCAGACGTGGACGAAGACCTGTACAACGGCTTCGTCGGCAACGAAGACCGGCGCATGCTGCAGCGCTTGCGTGAACTCTCGCCCACGGCACTGGCCGCCAAGCGCCCGGCCTTCGAAGACGGCCGGCTGGAGGAACTGTTGTTCCGCTACCGTGCACGCAACTTCGACACCACGCTCAGCGAAGCCGAGCAGGCGCGCTGGCATCAACACCGAGTCGATCGGCTGCTGCACGGCCACGCGGGCGCCATGACACTGGCCGCCTATTTCGAACGCATCGACGTGCTCGCCGAAGCTGCGATCGAACGCGAGGACGAACGCGCGCAGCTGTTGCTGGAGCAACTGGTCGATTACGCCGAAAGCATTGCCCCCGACGATGCCTGAGCAGCGGCCCGGGCGACGTCCTGGGCTGGCGGTTCAGCGTGGCGGAGATGCCGGCGCAGGCGGCATCGGCAAACCGGGCGGTGTGGGTGTCTGCGTGGCCGGCAGCGTTTCCACGGGTGCCGCGGGCGCCGGGTCGGGGAACCCCACGCGTTCGGCATGGCCGCCTTCGGCCCATTCTTCGTAGCGCCAATCGCTGCCGGTGGCCAGCAGGCCGGGCGCGGGCGCGGGTGCAGGCTGCACGAGCCTGCCGCGCAGCACCGGGGCCAAGGCGTCGATCCAGATCGGCAGTGCCAGGCCACCACCCGACTCGCCTTCGCCCAGGCTCTTCGGTTCGTCGAAGCCCACCCAGGCCACGGCCACCACACCCGGCCCGTGAACAGCCAGGCCGGCGATGTCGCCGACCGGTCTGAAGCCGGCAAACCAGGCGTCGACGGCGTCGTTGGTGGTGCCGGTCTTGCCGTAGACGTCGCGCCGCTTCAGGCTGGCCTGGGCCCGCGCCGCCGTGCCGCGCAGCGTGACGTCGTTGAGCAGCGAATTCAGCAGCGCGACGTTGCGTTCCGGCACCACGCGCGTGGCTTCGGTAATCGGTGTCGGCGCCGGTGCCTGGAACAGCACTGTGCCCTGGGCGTCGACGATGCGTTCGATCAGCACCGGCTCGACCCGGTGGCCGCCGTTGGCCAGCACCGCGTAAGCCAGTGCCAGCTGCAAAGGCGTGGTGCTGCCAGCGCCCAGCGCGAAGCTCAGGTTGTCGGGTTGCTTGGCTGCATCGAAGCCGTAGCGCGCCACCCATGCGCTGGCTGCGGGCAGGCCGATGTGCTGCAGCAGCCGGATGCTGACGAGGTTCTTCGAACGAACCAGGCCTTCGCGCAGGCTGATCTCGCCGTCGAAGCGGCCGTCGCTGTTCTGCGGATTCCAGCGACCCGGTTCACCGTCGTCGCCCAGCAGCGGGGCGTCGTTGACCAGGGTCTCGGGCATCAAGCCATGTTCCAGTGCCGCGGCGTAGAGGAAGGGCTTGAAGGCCGATCCGGGCTGGCGCCAGGCGCTGGTGACGCGGTTGAATTGCTGGCGCTCGAAGTCGAATCCACCCACCAGTGCCTGGATGCGGCCGGTGGCCGGGTCCAGGGACACATACGCCGCTTCGGCCTGTGGCCATTGCACGATGCGCCATTCGGGCGCAGGTGGCGCTGCCGGTGTGGCCGGCAACTCCGCCCTGGTTTTGCGGGTCTTCGGCGCTGGCCGGTCCCGCACCGGCTGCTGCTGCAAGCGGATGATGCTGCCGCGGCGCACCGCCAGCGCCTGCGGCGCCTGGTCCGCCAGCGCCGCAGCCAGGCCGCGGGGCGCCTCGGCCTTCAGCGCCACGCCGGTGAGTTCCACCACTTCGCCGCTGGCGAGTTGCGCGCGAAGCTCGGTGGGGCTGGCCGACAGCACGATGGCGACGCGCAGTTCCTCGTCGTCGCGAGCCTCGCGCAGGGCGTTGGCGGCAGCGCGTTCGACGCGGAGCTGCTCCGACGGCAGCTCGGATGGCGGCGGCAGCGCCTCGAAGTCTTCCGGCCCGCGCCAGGGCTGCTGCCGTTCCCGCGCCAGCAGGGTGCGGCGCACGGCGGCATGGGCTGCGCGCTGGTCGTCGGCGCGCAGCGAGGTGATCACGCGCACGCCTTCGGTGTAGGCCTGTTCGCCCAGTCGTTCGACGACCACGCGGCGCGCCATCTCGGCAGCATGCTGGGCCTGCAGCTCGGTATGGGTGGGGCGGCGGAAGACCAGCTTTTCCGCGCGCGCGGCTTCGGCTTCGGCTTCGCTGACATAACCAGCCACCACCATGCGCGACAGCACCCAGCGCTGGCGCTTGATGGCGCGTTCAGGGCTGGCCACGGGGTTGGCGTGAACCGGGTTCTGCGGCAGGCCGGCCAGCAGCGCCGTTTCGGCCAGGCTCAGCGCTTCCAGCGGCTTGCCGAAGTACTGCCGGGCTGCGGCCCCGAAGCCATAGCTGCGCTGGCCCAGGTAGATCTGGTTCAGGTACAGCTCGAAGATCTCGTCCTTGCCGAGTTCGCGCTCCAGCTGCAGCGCCAGCATGGCTTCCTTCATCTTGCGTTCGACGGTGCGCCGCGTGCTCAGGAAGAAGGTACGAGCCACCTGCTGCGTGATCGTCGATGCACCCTGCGGCACGCCGCCGCCGAGGTTGGCCACCAGCGCCCGCGCCAGGCCGCGAAAGCTGATGCCGCCATGCTCGTAGAACTGGCGGTCTTCGACCGCCAGCACCGCCTGGCGCAGCCGTTCGGGGGTCATGCCGATCGGAACGAAGATGCGGCGCTCGGCACCGTACTGCGCGATCTCGACGCCGTCGGCCGTCAGCACCTGGAGGTGCTGCTGCGGGCGATATTGCGTCGCCTTGTCCAGCGGCGGCAGGTCCTGCGCGTGCCACAAGGCCATGGCCCCCAGCACCAGCGCGCCCAGCAGCAGTGCCATCAGCCCGGCCAGCACCAGGCTGCCCAGGATGACGAAGCCGCGACGGCGCGTCTTCGGCTTCGCGGTCGACCGGGGCATGGGCTGTGGCAGCAGGCTCAGCGGCCGGCGGCCGGGACCACTTCGTAGAGCGCCGAGCCGTCACCGTTGTCGCGCACCCAGCGGACCTGGGGCGACTGCGCCAGGTGTGCCCGGCCCGCGGCGCTGGACACGAAGCGCAGCTTCACCCCCCGCACCGGCAGCAGGCGCCAGTTCTGGTCGGCCGCGGGTTCGACCGTGCCCAGGCCCTGCAGATGCTGCAGCAGCACCTCGCGGTTCTCGTCGGGCGCGTCGAGGATGATGTTGCTGCCGTCCAGGCCGGGGAAGTTGCCGCCGCCCGAGGCGCGGTAGCTGTTGGTGACGACGGCAAAGCTATCGCGGTCCGACACCGGCCTGCCGTTGAATTGCAGGTCGCGGATGCGCCGGGCCTGCGGTGCCACGAGCTTGCCGCTGCGGTCGTAGCGCGCCGGCTGGGTCAGGTCGATGCTGTAGCGCACGCCGTCGAGCGTGTCGAAATTGAAGCTGGGAAAGCTGGTGTTCAGCAGGTCCTGTTCGGCCGGGCCACGCGGGTCAATGCGGTTGAAAGCTCCTGCCGAAAACTCCAGCCATTCGCGCACCTGCGCGCCACTGAGTTTCACCACCTTCACGGTGTTGGGGAAGACGTACAGGTCGGCGACGTTGCGCACGGCCAGCGGCCCGGCCGGGATGTCGGTGTAGTTCGTCCAGCCCTGGCGCCCGCCAGACTTGAACGGCGCTGCGGCCGACAGCAAAGGCAGGTCGGCGTGCGGCGTGCCGGCCAGTGCACGCTGCGCGTAGGCCAGCTGCGCTTGCGAAACGATCTGCACCGACGCGTCATCGGCCACCTGCGCGAAATAGCTCTGGAGCGGCGCACTGGTGGTGGCCACCTGGCTGCGCATGAAGGCCAGCGTCGCCTCGTGTTCGGGCTGGATCAGGCGCAGCAACTCGGGGTCGGCTTCGACCAGGGGCTGGCGTGTCTGGCGGTCGTAGACCGGGCGCAGTTCGGCGCGGCTTTCGGCCACTTTCCAGCGGCCGCCTTCCTGGCGCAACACGAGGTCGATGACGCCCAGGTGGTCGCCCCAGCGGCCGGCCATCACGGCCGGCACACCGTTGATGGTGCCGCGTGCCAGGTCGACCTTGGGATGGTTGCTGAAGAACTGCCCCGGGAACTGGCCGTGCGAATGGCCGAAGAGAATGGCGTCGACATCGGCCACTTCCGCCAGCCGGGCGACGGCGTTCTCGGCCAGGCGTGCGGTTTCGCCGCGTTCGAAGCCGGAATGCGCCAGCACGACGATGAGGTCGGCGCCTTCGGTCTTCATGCGCGGGATGAATTTCCGCGCCGATTCGACGATGTCCAGAGCCTGCACCTTGCCCTGCAGATGCCGGCGATCCCACTGCATGATCTGCGGTGTCACGAAGCCGATCACGCCCACCTTCAGCGGCACTGGCTGGCCGCTGTTGTCGTAGAAGGTGCGGTTGAGCACGACATAGGGGGTGTAGGCCTGTTGCATCGACTCGGGCCGCCCGCTGCCGTCGTCGATGACGACGTTGGCGTTGACATACGGAATGCCGGCGGTTTCCAGGGCCCGCGACAGGAAAGGCAGCCCGAAGTTGAATTCGTGGTTGCCCAGCGTGGCGGCGTCGAAGCCCAGCGCCCGCATCAGCCGGTGCGCCGGGTGCATCTGGGCCGGGCTGGCCGGCTGCGTGCGGGCCACCCAGTCGCCCAGCGGGCTGCCCTGCAGCAGGTCGCCGTTGTCGAAGAGCAGGGTGTTGCGGTTCTCGGCGCGGGCGCGGCGGATCAGTGTCGCGGTCTTGACCAGGCCATATTCGTCGGTCGCCTTGTCCTGGTAGTAGTCGTAGTTGAGCAGGTGGACGTGGATGTCGGTGGTTTCAAGAATCCGCAGTCGCAGGTCGGTGTTGGCGGGCGCGAGGGCCGGCGCAACGGCCGCCGCCAGTGCCGGCGCGGTGCCACCCACCGTTCCCGTGACGCCGGCCAGCAGCCCTGCGGCCACGGGCGGGGCGGCGCTGGCCATCGCCGCGCGCTGGTTGGCATGCACGCATTCGTCGACCAGGCGGCGGCCTGCGGCCACGTCCATCAGCATCGACTTGTTGGCGATCTGCAGCATCAGCGTGCGACCACGAACGTCTTCCAGCCGCAGCGCGCCGGTGCTCGACAGGATGGGTTTCATCACCCAGGTCTGCCTGCCGAACTGCACTTCCACATAACCTTCGTGGCGGGTGCTCAGGCCGATGTTGATCTTCTGGCCGAAATCGCAGTCGTAGGGTCCGAAGTGGGTCAGCGCCGCAGCGGCGATCTGCTCGCCACTGGCCGGTGGCAGGGGTGCATCTGCGGGGGGTCGGGCGACGGGGCGGGCGGGCGGGCGGGCCGCTGGCCGGGCTGCGGGTGGGGCCGCAGGCTTCGCAGCCGCCGGCCTGGCCGCGGGCGCCTGGCTTTGCGCAGCAGGTGGGGCCACCAGCAATGCAGCGGCGAATACCGCGGTGGCTGCAGCGCTGGCCAGGCCGCGGAAGGCGTTCAGGGTGGGCATCGGGGCAGTCTTTCGGGCAAGGCTCGGCGCCCACGGCGGGCGCCTCGGGTCGGCCGGCAGTATGCCCCGGCGGGGCGGCCTGTCCGCCCGCAAGTTGTGTGCAGCAGCTTCGCGCGGCTCAGGCAGCACCGAACCAGTCGGCACGAACCTCGGCTGGCAATTGCGGTCCGCCGCGGAACGAGGTGAGCTCGGCCCGCTCGAGCAGCTGCCACCAGTAGCGGTAGCTGGCGCGGTCGTGCAGCTGGTTGGCATGCCGGACAGGCGCCCACTGGGCGGCCTGCGCAGCCTGCAGGATGCCGATGGCCTGTTCGGTTTCGGCCGCCGTTGGCGAGAAGGCTTCGACGATGGGCCGGATCTGCGAAGGGTGGATGCTCCACATGCGGGTGTAGCCCAGAAGCTGGCCGGCCATGTCGGCAGCGGCCCGCAGCGCTGCGGTGTCCTTGAACTCGGTGAAGACGCAGTGCGAAGGGGTTTTCGCAGCGGCGTGGCAGGCGGCGGCAATTTCCAGCTTGGCACGCACCACCAGCGGGTGGTCGAATTGCCCTGCACCGGCCATCGCGCTGGAGCGTATGGCGCCGCGGTGGGCCGAGACGAAGTCCATCAGCCCGAACGACAGCGATTCGATGCGCGGGTGCGCGGCCATGGCGAAGACCTCGCGCAGCGCGCCGTGGGTCTCGATGAGGGCATGCAGAGGGATCGCGGTTGCGCCCAGCGCGTCCAGCGCCGTGGCGGCACGCTGAACCTCGGCCAGGCCACGTGGCTTGGGCAGCATCAGGTAGGCCGGGGCGCGGGTGGCGCGCAAGACGATGCCGGCGACGTCGGCGAAGTGGCGGTGGTCCAGCGGCAGCAGGCGCACGCCGACCCGGCCGTGGCGGTTGTCGGCGCTGTCCAGCAGTTCACGGATCAGGTGAGCCTGCTCGAGTTCGGCACCCACGGGTGCGCCGTCTTCGTTGTCCAGGGTCACGTCGAACACCGGCCCCAGTTCGGCCTGCAGCTGCAGGCTCTTGCGCATGCGCGCTTCGACGCCGGCGTAGTGGTCGCAGACCGGCAGGAAGGTGGCTGCGCGTTCTTCGGGGTCGAACAGGGCCTCGCGGGGGTGGATCGATGACATGAGGGCACTCTCAATCAGCCAAAAAAAAGCCGACCCAGTGTAGGCCGGCTCGTCTGCGCCCGTGGGGCGCGGGGTGCTTTACAGCAGGTGCTTGACGCCGTCTTGTTCACCCGTCAGCTCGGCCAGCGTCTTGTCGATGCAGCCCTGGCTGAAGGCGTCGATGGGCAGGCCCTCGACGATCTTGTAGCTGCCGCCTTCGCAGGTGACGGGGTAGCCGAACATCAGGTCCTTGGGGATGCCGTATTCGCCGTTGCTGGGCACGCCCATCGTCACCCACTCGCCGCCGGTGCCCAAGGCCCAGTCGCGCATGTGGTCGATGGCGGCGTTGGCCGCCGATGCCGCCGAAGACACGCCGCGCGCGGCGATGATGGCCGCGCCGCGCTTGCCCACCGTGGGCAGGAAGGTTTCGGCATTCCAGACCTGATCGTTGATCATGTCCTTGACGCTGGCACCGTCGATCGTGGCGAAGCGGTAATCGGCGTACATCGTCGGGCTGTGGTTGCCCCAGACGGCCAGCTTCTTGATGGCGGCCACCGGCTTGCCGGTCTTCGCGGCGATCTGGCTGAGCGCCCGGTTGTGGTCCAGCCGCAGCATGGCCGTGAAGCTCTCGCGCGGCAGGTCGGGCGCGCTCTTCATCGCGATGTAGGCGTTGGTGTTGGCCGGGTTGCCCACCACCAGCACCTTGACCTTGCGGCTGGCGCTGGCGTTCAGGGCCTTGCCCTGGGCCGTGAAGATCTGGGCGTTGGCGGCCAGCAGGTCGGCGCGTTCCATGCCGGGGCCGCGCGGGCGGGCGCCCACGAGCAGGGCGTAATCGGTGTTCTTGAAGGCGGCCACGGGGTCGCTGTGGGCTTCCATGCCGGCCAGCAGCGGGAATGCACAGTCGTCGAGTTCCATCATCACGCCCTTGAGCGCTTCCTGGGCCTTGTCGACCGGCACTTCGAGCAGTTGCAGGATGACGGGCTGGTCCTTGCCGAGCATCTCGCCTGAGGCGATGCGGAACAGCAGGGCATAACCAATCTGGCCGGCAGCGCCGGTGACGGCCACGCGGACGGGCTTCTTGCTCATGGGGGCTCCTTCGGGTTTTCGGGGGTGTTCGTGATGTCCACGCGATTCTAGATCTCCCAGCCTGACACAACTCTTATGTCTTATGTAAGACAATGGGCACATGCCCGAAGCGTCCTTCACCCAGAACGCCACCGGCCCGGTCGAAGCCGCGCCCGCGTTCAGCCCGCTCTACCAGCAGATCAAGGCCCTGCTGGTGGGTAGCCTGAGGGCCGGCGAATGGCAGCCTGGCCAAGCCATCCCCAGCGAAGTGGACCTGGCGGCGCGCTACAAGGTCAGCCAGGGCACCGTGCGCAAGGCCATCGACGAGATGGCCACCGACAACCTGCTGGTCAGGCGCCAGGGCAAGGGCACCTTCGTCGCGACCCACGCCGAGGCCGGCACCCAGTACCGCTTCCTGCGTCTGGCGCCCGATGCCAGCCCCATGGGCGCGGGCGGCGGACTGCAGCGTCGGCTGCTCGACTGCCGCCGCATGCGCGCGCCTGCAGAAGTGGCGCGCCTGCTTGCCTTGAAGGCTGGCGAACCGGCGGTGCAGGTGCGGCGACTGCTGCTGGCTCCGCTGGCCGAAGGCGGCGAACCTGCGCCAGTCGTGCTCGACGATATCTGGCTGCCAGGAGCGCTGTTCAAGGGCCTGACGGCCGAACGCCTGATGGCCTGGCGAGGTGCCATGTACCGCCTGTTCGAGGCCGAGTTCTCGGTTCGCATGATCCGCGCGGTCGAAAAACTGCGCGCCGTGGCCGCTGCGGGGGAAGATGCCGGCTTGCTGGCGGTTCCCGAGGGCACACCCTTGCTGTCGGTGGAGCGACTGTCGTTCACCTATGGCGACCAGCCCGTCGAGCTGCGCCGCGGCCTCTACCACACGCAGGGCCACCACTATCGCAATGAGCTGAACTAGGTTTTCTTCGAGCGCCACCAGCCCCGCGTAAGCTGGCGCCATTGCAATAAACTCAATTGGTTGTTTGAAGGATTGACAAGGCCCATGGCAGAGATGACAAAACAAAGACCCGGAACGATGCGTCTGATCGACGCCGTGAAGTACCGGTTGCCGTTGGCGGGGGTGGTGTCCATCCTGCACCGCATCAGCGGGATGATCATGTTCGTGCTGTTGCCGTTCATCGTCTGGATGTTCGACACCAGCGTGACCTCCGAGATCAGCTACGACACGTTCACCAGCGCCTTCGTCGCCGGCATCGGTTTCGTGCCTGGCTGGTTTGTCAAGCTGGCGGTGCTGGCGCTCATCTGGGCCTTTCTGCACCACTTCGTCGCCGGCATCCGCCACCTGTGGATGGACATGACCCACAGCGTCACCAAGGAACTGGGCCACATGTCGGCGGTTTCCACGCTGATCAGCAGCCTGGGGCTCACCGTGGCGCTGGGCGCCAAGCTGTTCGGTCTGTACTGAAGAGGCACGCGAAATGTCAGTCAACTATGGTTCCAGGCGCGTCGTCGTCGGCGCGCACTACGGCATGCGCGACTGGCTCAGCCAGCGCGTCACGGCCAGCCTCATGGCCATCTTCACGGTGGTACTGCTGGTTCAGGTGCTGATGCCCGGCCCTCTGGGCTATGACCGCTGGGCCGGCATCTTCTCGGCGCAGTGGATGAAGCTGCTGACGCTGGTGACCTTCATCGCACTGGCCTGGCACGCCTGGGTGGGTGTGCGCGACATCCTCATGGATTACGTGAAACCCGTCGCCGTACGCCTGGTTTTGCAGGTGGCGACCCTGGTCTGGCTGGTGGCTTGCACCGGCTGGGCCATTCAGGTGCTGTGGCGCCTCTAGGCAGCACCTGAGTTCAGGGCCATCCCGCCCGAACTGGACTTTTCTCTGAGCAGTCTTTCATGGCAAACATCGGTTCTTCCACGCTTCCCCGTCGCAAGTTCGACGTCGTCATCGTCGGTGCCGGCGGTTCCGGCATGCAGGCCAGCCTGCGCCTGGCCCGCGCCGGCCTGAACGTGGCCGTGCTGTCGAAGGTGTTCCCCACCCGCAGCCATACGGTGGCGGCACAGGGCGGCATTGGCGCCAGCCTGGGCAACATGTCCGAAGACAACTGGCACTATCACTTCTACGACACCATCAAGGGCAGCGACTGGCTGGGCGACCAGGACGCCATCGAATTCATGTGCCGCGAGGCGCCGAAGGTCGTGTACGAACTCGAGCACTTCGGCATGCCTTTCGACCGCAACCCCGACGGCACCATCTACCAGCGCCCCTTCGGCGGCCACACCGCGAACTACGGCGAGAAGCCGGTTCAGCGCGCCTGCGCCGCTGCCGACCGCACCGGCCATGCGATGCTGCACACGCTGTACCAGCAGAACGTGAAGGCGCGCACGAACTTCTTCGTCGAATGGATGGCGCTGGACCTGATCCGCGACGCTGAAGGCGACGTGCTGGGCGTCACCGCGCTGGAAATGGAAACCGGCGACGTGCACATCCTGGAAGGCAAGATCACGCTGTTCGCCACCGGCGGCGCCGG
>LNET01000052.1 GCA_001464055.1 Burkholderiales bacterium Ga0077543 | reverse complement strand
CGGGGCTGGCTGTGGCGCTTAGCTGAGGCGGTCTCCGCTGGCGCTCCGACTGCCCTGCGGTGCTCGGTCCCGCGGCCCCATCGCGGAACTCACTGCGCTCGCTGCGCTCGCTCCGTTCAGACACCCGCGATGAGTCAGTTGACGAATCGCGCTGCGCGCGAGGGCCGCGGGCCCTGTGCTCCTCGGCGCCTCAGATGCGCGCCACAGCCAGCCCCAGCCCACGGGACCCAGTCAGAGTGCAACGTCCGCTACGAGCCGTTAGCAGCCGCCAAGACCCTCAGGCCGTCGCCCCGCCGCACGAAGACCCCGCCCCTGCCGTGCAGCCCAGGCAATGCGGCCCGAAGCGAATCCGCCGCTGCATCAGCGCCGCGAAGTCGAAGTCGAAGATGCTGGGTCGCGCTGAATCCGCCATCTCCACGGGCAATTCGATCTGCTGGTTGAAGTCGCAGTCGTACAGGCGCCCGTCGTAGCCTACGCTCACCAGGCTGCGGCACATCACGCCTTCGGCCGCTTGCGGGTTGAAGGCGCCCAGCAGCTTGTCCATGTAGGCCTCGTACTGCCCCGCCTTGTGCAGATGCAGCGCAAAGCGGTGGATGGGCATGTTGGTGATGGTGTAGAGCTGGTTGAAGACGATGCCGAAGCGCGACTGCAGTTCGCGCTGGTAGTCGGCCTGCAGGCTGGCCTGTGCCGCCGGCAGGTACGGGCCGGCAGGGTTGTAGACCAGGTTCAGCACGAGGCCGCTGCCCGGCTGCCCATAGCCCAGCGCGTTCAGCCGCTTCAGGCCTGCGATGCTCTTGTCGAAGACGCCGCGGCCGCGCTGGGCGTCGGTGAAGTAGGCCTGGTAGTAGGGCAGCGAACACACCACCTCGCAGCCCTGCTCGGCGAAGAAGTCGGGCAGGTGGGCCATGTCCTGGCCGGTCTGCGGGTGCGGTTCATAGCTGACGGTGAGGTTGTGGCGCACCAGCACCTGGCGGCCCAGTGCACGGGCCTGGCGCACCAGCCAGTCGAAGTCGGGGTGCAGTTCAGGCGCCCCGCCAGTCACGTCCAGCGTGCGGATCTCCGGGTGGGCTGCCAGCAGCGCCACGCAGCGTTCCACGCCTTCGCGGCTCAGTGCCTCGGTGCGGGTGGGCGATGCATCGACATGGCAATGCCTGCACACCTGGTTGCACAGCCGCGTGATGTTGACTTGCAGCGTGCTGATGGCCAGCGGCGGCAGCACCAGGCCCTGCCGCGCCAGCAGGGCGTCGAAGTCGTGGCGGGCCTGAGGACGCGGCGCGGCGGGCGGCTCGGCGTGGATCTGCAGCACTGCGCTCATGACACCAGCTTCTCCAGGTGCTTGTGCATCTGCACCGAATGCACCAGCGTGATGCCAGCTTTCATGACCGCGGCCACGTGCACGGCTTCCATCATCTGTTCGGGGTTCGAACCGTTCTCGAGACAGGCCGTGGTGTAGGCGTCGATGCAGTACGCACAGCGTTCGGAATGGGCCACGGCCAGCGCGATCAATGCCTTCTCGCGCTTGCTCAGCGCACCGTCGCTGCCGACGACGGCACCGTAGTACTTGAAGAAGTCCTCGGCATGCTTCGGGCCATGCTCGCCGATGTTGCCGAAGCGGGGCAGATCGTCACTGTCGAAGTAGTTGCTCATGGCATGGATAAGGGCCGTTCGGGAGGGCACAGTCTGCCTCAGCCATCGCAACCTTACCGCGAAGGGCAGAGTCGTGTGGAATCAGACGCGCTATTTGACGCATGGGTTTCACGCGGCCGTGGCACGCTCATTGCTGGAATGAAGTCCAATCGCCCCATGTTGTCGCCCCTGCCCCTGCCTTCTGCCGCCATGCCCTTCGGCAAGCGGCTGAGCTGCGGCATCGTCATCATGAACGACGACGCCGAACTGCTGCTGTGCCATGTCACGGGGCAGGAGCATTGGGACCTGCCCAAGGGAGGCGCCGCCGACGACGAAACCCCGCTGCAGACGGCCCTGCGCGAAACGCGCGAGGAAACCGGCCTGCTGCTGGACACCGCCGGCCTGCTCGACCTGGGCCAGCTGGCCTACCGCTCGCGCAAGGACCTGCACCTGTTTGCCGCCCGCGTGCCGCGCTTCGACCCCGGCCTGCTGTGGTGCGAAAGCCGTTTCGACGACGACGCCAGTGGTGGCCGCCTGCCCGAGATGGACGGCTTCGGCTGGTTCGCATTCGCCGAAGTGCCGGTGCAGTGCACGCGCAAGCTCAGCGCCGTGCTGCGTGAAAGGCTGGACCTGCCTTCACTGCTGGCAGAACTGCGCCAGCGGGAACTCACGGTGCCGCAGATCCTGCCCGCGCCGGCCAGCGTGGCGGCACCGTCGACCTGGTTGCCGCCGCCACGCCTGTTCGCCTGAAGTCGGGGCTCAGTCCGCCAGATGGCTGGCGTCGCCCCAGGCCTCGATGGCCAGGCGGCCGTCGGTCCAGCGCAACCGGTTGATGCCGGTGTTCGGAATCGGGCACTGGCGCAGGCCGTCCAGGGCTTCGTCACGGGCGCTGCGCCACAGCATGTCCAGCACGCCGCCGTGGGTCACCACCACCAGCCGCTGGCCGGCGTAGTCGGCGGCCAGCGATTGCACGGCCTGCCACACCCGGGCGTGGAACTGGCGGTTGCTTTCGCCACCCGGCAGGGCAAAGTCGGCTTGCTGCACCAGCCAGTCGCGCCACAAATCGGGGTGCCGTTGCTGGATGGTGGGAATGTCCAGTCCCTCCAGCAGGCCGAAGCTCTGCTCGCGCAAGCCGGGCACCAGCAAGGGTGCTCGTGACCAGGCCGTGGCCAGCGGGGCAGCCGTTTGCTGCGCCCGCTGCAGGTCGCTGCTGAGCAGCAGCGCCGGGGGTTCGGCCGCCAGGCGTGCGGCCAGGCGTCGGGCCTGGTCCAGGCCTGCGGCGTTCAGCGGCACGTCGATCTGGCCCTGGAAGCGGCCCTGCCGGTTCCAGTCGGTTTCGCCATGGCGGATGAAGACAAGTTCGGTCATGGCGTCTCGTTCAGAAGGGCCAGCACGCGGGCCGTAGCGCGGGCCGGGTCCTCCTCGTGGACCAGGTGGCCACCAGGCCAGGCCTGCACGTCGGCATGGGGCAGATGGCGGGCAATCACCGGGCGCAGCAGGCGTTCGGGGATCCAGCGGTCGCGCGCACCCAGCACCAGGGCCACGGGGCCGCGCAGGCGGCTGCAGTCGGCGTTCAACGCCGGCAGGTCGGCCGCAGCCATGAAGCCGACGGCACCGCGCACATGGGCGCGGTCGGCGAACAGGCGCTTGTAGGGTGCACGCTGGGCCGGCGACAGCTGTGAACCCGTGCTGCCCAGCAGCAGGTCGATCAGGCCGCTGGGCGAGGCCAGGCGCGCCATCAGGCCGGCCACGGGGCCGGCGGTGGCGACCGGATTGACCCAGGGCGCCAGCCAGCGGGTGTAGGCCTCGGGCGGGGCCACCAGCGAAGGGGCGAAGCCCAGCACCTTCGGCGCCTGGCCGGGGCCGTCCAGCGCCAGGCGCAAGGCCAGGGCGGCGCCGGCCGAGTGCCCCGCCACCAGTGCCGGCGCCGGCAGTTGCAGCGCGGCCAGCAGCGCCAGCAGGTGCTGGCTCATGCGCGGCAGCGTCAGGTCGGCCAGCTGGGCGCCGGTGGTCCAGCCATGGCCGGGCAGGTCGGGCACGACGACGGTGGCCTGGGCCGCCAGCGTCGGCAGCAGCCCGGCCCAGGAATGGGCCGATCCGCCGGTGCCGTGCAGCAGCAGCAGGATCGGGCCCTGGCCGGCCACCTGCACGTGCCAGTCGATGGCGCCCACGCGCAGGCTGCGGCTGTGCTGGCGCTGCGGCCAGTCTGCCGGCACGCGTGCCACGGACGGGTGGGCGCCGGGGCCCGCCGGGGCCGTCACGGCCGCATCACTTCGCGAAGAGCTGGCCGATGTCGCGGAAGGCCTTGAACTCCAGCGCGTTGCCGGCCGGGTCGCGGAAGAACATCGTGGCCTGTTCGCCCACCTGGCCGGCGAATCGGATGTAAGGCTCGATGACGAACCTGCAGCCCTGCGCGCGCAGCCGCTCTGCCAGCGCGTGGAAGTCGTCCCAGGCCAGCACCACGCCGAAGTGAGGCACCGGCACGTCGTGGCCGTCGACTTCGTTGTGGTGGTCGCCCCGGCCCGGGTCTGCCGGGGCGGCCGGGCGCGGTGGCGACAGGTGGGCCACGATCTGGTGGCCGAAGAAGTCGAAATCGATCCACTCGGCGCTGCTGCGGCCTTCGGCACAGCCCATGACCTGGCCATAGAAGTGGCGGGCACGGGCGAGGTCGTCGACGGGAAAGGCCAGGTGGAACGGGGCAAAGGCGGGCATGGCTGGAACGGGCTTCGCTGCGAAGCCCGCATTGTCAGTGCTTGTGGTGCTTGTGCTCGTCCGGGGCTGCCGCCGGCATGCCCGACGGTGCTCTGGGCTGCACCTTCACGTCGACCTTCACTTCGCCGGCCTTCTCGAACTTCAGCGTCAGCGGGAAGCTGCTGCCGGTCTTCAGCGGCGACTTCAGGTCCATGAACATCACGTGCAGGCCGCCGGGTTTCAGGTCGACGGTCTGGCCGGCGGGCACCTCGATGGTGTCGACCTGGCGCATGCGCATCACGTCGCCTTCCATCGTCATGGTGTGCAGTTCGACGCGGCCGGCAACGCTGGTGCTGGCGGCCACCAGGCGGTCATTGGCGGCGCCGCCAACGATGCGCAGGAAGCCGCCACCGCCGGCCTGGCCCTGGACGGTGGGGCGGGCCCAGGGGTTCTCGACCTTGACGGCCTGGGCCCAGGCGGCGGCGCTGGCCAGGGCGAGGGTGCTGGCGATGAGGGTGTTCTTCAGGAACATGGGAGGTCTTTCCACGACGAGGATGGCGAACCAGACGATGGCGGCCAGGCGGCGGCGCAAGGTGTTCACGGCCAGCGGAGTGTAGCCAGCAGCACGTGCCCCTGGTGATAATCCACTGTATGGCCATCCAGACCGACGACTTCGCTTCCCAGCCCGCCCCGACGCGCCGTGTCGTCAGCGCCGCGGCGGCTTCACCGAACGAAGAAGCCATCGAACGTGCGCTGCGCCCCAAGGGCCTGGCCGACTACGTGGGCCAGGCCAAGGCGCGTGAACAGCTGGAGATCTTCATCCACGCCGCGCGCGGCCGTGGCGAAGCTCTAGACCACGTGCTGCTGTTCGGCCCGCCTGGCCTGGGCAAGACCACGCTCAGCCACATCATCGCCAGCGAACTGGGCGTGAACCTGCGCCAGACCAGCGGCCCGGTGCTGGAAAAGCCCAAGGACCTGGCGGCGATCCTGACCAACCTGGAAAAGAACGACGTGCTCTTCATCGACGAGATCCACCGGCTCAGCCCGGTCGTCGAAGAGATCCTCTACCCCGCGCTCGAGGACTACCAGATCGACATCATGATCGGCGAAGGCCCGGCCGCGCGCAGCATCAAGCTCGACCTGCAGCCCTTCACCCTGGTGGGCGCCACCACGCGTGCGGGCATGCTCACCAACCCGCTGCGCGACCGCTTCGGCATCGTCGCGCGGCTGGAGTTCTATACCGCCGAAGAGCTGTGCCGCATCGTCACGCGCTCGGCCGGCCTGCTGAAGGTGCCCACCGACGCCGAGGGCGCGCTCGAGATCGCGCGCCGCAGCCGCGGCACGCCGCGCATCGCCAACCGACTGCTGCGCCGCGTGCGCGACTACGCCCAGGTCAAGGGCGCCGGCCACATCGACATCGGCATCGCCGACCGCGCGCTGAAGATGCTGGACGTCGACCCGCAGGGCTTCGACGTGATGGACCGCAAGCTGCTGGAAGCCGTCATCCACCGCTTCGACGGGGGTCCGGTGGGCCTGGACAACGTGGCCGCGGCCATCGGCGAGGAAAGCGGCACCATCGAGGACGTGATCGAGCCTTATCTCATCCAGCAGGGTTATCTCCAGCGCACCCCGCGCGGGCGGGTGGCCACGGCGGCTGCGTGGAAGCACCTGGGGCTGACGCCGCCGGTGCGGCCGGCGGCCGACGACCTGTTCGGCGGCTGAACCACCGGCGCTGCACGGCGGCGGCTGCCACCGCGATGGCCGCGCACAGCCAGGCCGACCACAGCACATGGCTGGCGAAGTGCGCGCCGCGCAGCACCTGCACCGCGCCATAGCCCAGGCCCAGCAGCGCCACCGCCGCGGCCAGCCCGTGCGCCGCGCCCGGGCGGTGGTCACGCCACAGGAACACCACGCCAGTGAAAGCCAGCACCGCCACCGCGTGGCCCGAGGGGAAGCAGTGTCCCGGCCCGCCGTCGGCCACCGCCAGCAGCCAGTGCGGCACGTGAGGCACCTTGCCGCCGAAGGGCTCCAGGTCCCAGGGGCAGCTGGTGGCGCTGGCCCGCTTCAAGCCGGGCACCAGCACGGCGCTGGCCAGCACCACGGCCAGCCAGAACACGCGTTCACCGCGCGGCGGGCCCTGCCGGGTGAAGGGTCGCCAGGTGTCGAAGGCCAACAGCGCCAGCAGCAGCCAGGCCAGCATCCGACCGCCCTGGTGCAGCGCAATCAGCAGCGGCGCGTCGCGCCAGGCGAAGCCCTGCGGGCCGGCGAACAGCTGCATCAGTGCCATGTCGGCGCCACTGGCTTCCCAGGCCAGCAGCGGCAGCAGCGCGGCCAGCAGCCAGGCCGTGTCGCGCCGGCCCGGGCTCAATGCGGGCCCTTCGCAGGGGGCGGGCCGGCGCGGCATGACGCGCTCAGGTCGTAGGCCGGCACGTGCAGCGCGGTGCGCAGGTCCAGCAGCCCCAGCACGGTGTGGAACAGGTGGTCGTGGGCGACGGGTGCTGCGGCCTGCCGTGTCAGTGCGGGCAGCAGGCAGCCAGGGCGCAGCCCCGCGGCGGCTTCCAGGCCGGGGCTGAACCAGGCCACCATCGGCACCTGTTTCTGCACGTCGGGCGCGATGGCATAGGGCATGCCGTGCAGGAACAGCCCGTGTTCGCCCAGCGACTCGCCGTGGTCGG
Source organism: Burkholderiales bacterium Ga0077543 (assembly GCA_001464055.1). GTDB lineage: Bacteria > Pseudomonadota > Gammaproteobacteria > Burkholderiales > Burkholderiaceae_C > Rubrivivax. Next base: position 26,680 of record LNET01000052.1, on the reverse strand, counting down.
ACACGTAGATCAAGGCCGAATCCACGGTCGCGGCCTCGGCCTGCAGCGCGGCGATGGCGGTGGCCAGCACGTGGTCGGTGTAGAGCAGGGCGTTGTCGTAGGCGTTGACGATCTGCGCGGGTGTGCATTCGCGCAGGTCGTCGCTGCTGCAGGCCGGCTGGAAGCGCGCGAAGGCCGGCGGCACGCGGCGGTGATAGGCCGGCCCGTGGTTGCCCAGCATGTGCAGCACCCAGAGCTGTGTGGTGGGGCCGACGCTGGCGGTGTTTGCGACGGTGCCTGTGACGGTGTTTGCGGCAGCGCGCAAGCGCTGCGGCAGGTCGCCGATCAGGCCTTCGTCCAGGCACTGTCCGCCGGCGCACAGCCCCGGGGCCTTGGCCGCGCTCACGGTGTCGCCGGGCAGGGTGTCGCACACGCCCTTGCAGCCGCTCTGGTTGTCGCGCCAATGCACGGCCACGCCGGCGCGTGCCGCCACGTGCAGCAGCGATTCCTGGCCGCGGATGCGGCCCTCGTCGTAGTCGCGCCGGCCCACTGGCGCGAACATGCAGGGCAGCGAGGTCTCGGTGTTGGTGCCGCAGGCGGTCACAAGGCTGAAGTTGACGAGCGAGCCGCTGTTTGCCGCCGGGTTCAGCAGCCGGTGCGCCAGCTCGGGCGTGGTCTGGCGGGCGTAGCCGTTCAGGCCCCAGTTCGCGGCTCGCGCGGTCTCGCCCACGACCAGCACCACCACCAGCGGCTTGCGCCGTGCGGCCCAGGACGGCCCGGGCTGCACGTCCAGCCCGATGGGCTGGCGCGGCTGCGCGGCGCCGCGCGCGTCGGCCGCGGCCACCGCCGCCATCGACCAGACTACGTTGGCCGGGGTGATGAGATAACGCAGCTCCTTGTGGTTGCGCATCAGCGAAGCCAGCGGCTGGAACACCGCCAGCACCGCCCCCGCCACCACCGCCACCGCCAGCAGCAGCACCATCAGTCGCAGTGCCATGGCGCGCCACAGCCGGCGCGGGCCGGGCGCGATGCGCACCTGCCGCAGCAGCAGCAGCGGCAGCCCGGCGTACAGCGCCAAGTGTAGCACCAGTTCGCCGGTGAACAGCTCGCGCGCTTCCGCCGGGTTGGAGTGCAGGGCGTTGCGCAGCATCGTGGGGTCGAGGTAGACGCCATAGGTCGTCATGAAGTGGCCGCCGAGCGCGGTCACCACGGTCACCAGCGCCAGCAGCGGCTTGAGCCAGCGCCGGTGGGCCAGCAGCGCCAGCAGCAGCACGTTCAGCCCCACCAGCGCCAGCAGCAGCGCGGCCGCGAAGCCCCAGGCCGTGGGGTCTGCCAGCTGCCGGCCGTGCAGCGCCGCGTTCAGGAAGCCGCGGTTGGCCGACAGGGCCCAGAACAGCGCGGCCAGCAGCATCAGGATCTCGGCCGAGACCTCGAAGCCGGCGCTGCCCGGGGCGGCGTGAAGCCGGCGGGGCCGGGTGGGGAGCGGGTTCGGATTGGCAGGCATGGCCAGCGATTCCGCGCCGCCCAGATGAAGCCCAGCTGAAGCCGAGGGGTGGTAACTTGCGCGTTGCTCCCGCCAGATTTCCGCCCTGCCTGCAACCCCTCCCCGCACCCCTGCCATGCGCCTGCTGCTGCTCGAAGACGACCCTCTGCTCGGCGACAGCCTGAGCGAATTCCTGCGTGCCGAAGGCCACGGCGTGGACTGGTGCACCAGCCTGCACCAGGCCCTGGCGATGCGCGGCGAACCCTTCGACGTGCTGCTGGTGGACTGGCAGCTTCCCGACGGCTCGGGTCTGGACTGGCTGCGCGCCCAGCGCGCCCGCGGCGACCGCACGCCGGCGCTGATGCTGACGGCGCGCGACCGGCTGTCCCAGCGCGTGGAGGGGCTGGACGCCGGCGCCGACGACTACCTGGTCAAGCCCTTCGCCCCCGAGGAACTGGCCGCGCGCTTGCGCGCGCTCGGCCGCCGCATCGCGGGCGGCGGCGCGGCGCTGCGCCGGCTGCAGGCCACCGGCGGCGAGGAAGCTGGCGGTGGGGGCGGTGATGTGGTCGTGGACCTGACCGCACGCTGCGTGCGCGTCGGCTCGTCCACGGTGCCGCTGACCGGGCGCGAGTGGGCGATCCTCGAAGCCCTGGTGCTGCGCGCCGGTCGCATCGTCGCGCGCGACGAACTCGAGCGCCTGGTCTTGGGCTTCGACGCCGAAGTGGCCAGCAACGCGCTGGAGGTGCATGTCTCGGCGCTGCGCCGCAAGCTCGGGCGCGAGCACATCGAGACCGTGCGCGGGCTGGGCTACCGCATGGCCGTGGCATGACCCCGCCTGTGCAGGCGCGCGCTGCGCGGCTGCCGTCCATCGCCACCCGGCTGGCGCGCGCTCTGATCGGCTTCTCGCTGTTCTGGGGCGCCACGGTGGGCGTGGCGGTCTGGCTGGCCGCGGTGTCCGAAGTCGATGAGCTGCTCGACGCCGGCCTGCTGTCCTCGGCCACGCTGATGGCGGCGCTGGCCCAGCCCGCGGGCGCCCCCGGGCCTCACGAGGTGGCGGCGGTCTGGGCCGGTGGCGCGCCGGAACACTTTGCCTGGCAGGTGGTGGGCGCCGACGGCCGCCTTCAGCTGCGTTCGCCGCTGGCGCCGGCCACGCCCTGGCACCAACAGGCGCGCGCGGGTTTCAGCGACGTACCCGCGTGGCGGCTGTACGGCGTGGCCCTGCCCGAAGCCGGCGGCCGTGCCCGGATGCTGTACGCAGCGCAGACGCGCGAGGAACGCACCGAGGCGCGGGCCGAAGTGGCGCTGGCCGCGGTGCTGGCGGCGCTGGCGGTCGGCCTGCTGGGGCAGCTGTGGTTGCGCGGCCAGGTGCAGGCCGAACTGCGCCCGCTGCAGACGCTGTCGGCCCGGCTGGCGCGCTTCGACGTCGACGCCGGCGCCAGCCCCGACCGGCTGGGCGCGGCCGAGCGCGCCGAACTGGCCCCGGTGCATGAAGCCGTCGACGCGCTGGTCGCGCGCCTGGCCACCCGGCTGTCGAACGAACGTGCGTTCTCCGCGCACGCCGCCCACGCCCTGCGCACGCCGCTGGCCGGCATCGACGCGCAGCTGGCACTGGCGCTGCGCGAGGCCGCGCCGCCGCTGGCTCAGCGCCTGCAGCGCGTGCGCGACGCCGCCACCCGGCTGCAGGGCGTGGTGGCGGCGCTGCTGGGGCTGTTCCGCGCGGGTTCGGGCGTGGACAAGGCCGATGTGGACGTCTCCGCCTTGCTGGCCCGCCTGCCCGCGGCGGGGCTGGACGTGCAGGTGCCGCCCGGCCTGCGGGTCCACGCCGACGCCGACCTGCTGGCCGCCGCGCTGGTGAACCTGCTGGACAACAGCCACCGTCACGGCGCCCGGCAGCTGCGCGTGAGCCAGCCCGCGCCGCAGCGGCTGCGCCTGCACGACGACGGCCCCGGCGTGGCCGAGCCGCAACGCCTGCGCCTGCAGCAGGCGCTGGACAGCCAGGCCTACGAAGGCCACACCGGCCTGGGCCTGATGCTCGCCGACCGTGTGGCCCGTGCCCACGGCGGCAGCGTGCACCTGCCACCCGCCGACGGCGGCTTTGCCGTCGAACTGACGCTGTGAACCATGAGGCCTGAACCCTCGCGCCCCCTCGCCCCCATCCCCGACGCGACCGCGACCGCGACCGCGACCGCCGCCCCGGCCCCGGCCGTGACGCCTTCGTTCAAGAGCCGCGGCGGCCTGCAGCGCGTGTGGCGTGCTGCGGGCCACTCGCTGGCCGGTCTGCGCGCCGCGCTGCGCCACGAGGCCGCATTCCGCCAGGAACTGGCGCTGGGGCTGCCGCTGCTCGTGTTGGCCTGGGTGCTGGCGCCTACGCGCTGGCAGGCGCTGGCGCTGTCCGCGTCCATCGCGCTGGTGTGGATCGTGGAGCTGCTGAACTCGGCGCTGGAAGCCGTGGCCGACGCGGTGTCCACCGAACACCACCCGCTGCTGGGTCGGGCCAAGGACCTGGGCAGCGCCGCGGTGTTCCTGACGCTGGGGCTGTGCGCGGCCACCTGGGCGGTGGTCTTCTGGCCATGAGTGGTGCCCCCGGGCTCGCTGGCGGGAAGCTTGGACTGGGTGCTACTGCCCCTGCAGGTGGGCGTCGTCGTTCCAGCCCACCAGCGAAAAGCCTTCGCCATTGAACAGCACGCGGTTGATGCGGGCATTGGCGCACAGCCAGCTGCGCGGCGCCTGCAGGTGCTGGTGGGTGGCGGCGCGGTACAGGCTGTCGAGCAGGCCGCCGTGCGCAAACACGGCAATCACCTGCCCGGGGTGGCGCGCGCACAGTTCGGCATAGATGGCGATGCTGCGTTCGTGGAACGCCAGCAGGGTCTCGCCACCGGCCGGGCCGAAATCGGGGTCGCGGCGGCGCCAGGCGGCCGCGCCTTCGGGCCAGCGCTGGTGCAGTTCTTCGTAGGTACAGCCCTGCCATTCGCCGAAGTGGCGTTCGCGCAGGCGTTCGTCAAGCTGCACCGGCAGCCCGGCCGGGCCGGCAAAGGCGGCCGCGGTGTCGGCCACGCGCGCCAGGTCGCTGCTGTAGACCACCTGCACGCCGGCGTCCTGCATGGCCTGGCCCAGGCGCCTGGCCTGCCAGCGGCCCAGCTCGTTCAGCGGGACGTCGAGCTGGCCCTGGATGCGCTGCTCGACGTTCCAGTCGGTTTCGCCGTGGCGCAGCGCGATCAGCTGCGTCGCTTCAGACACCGGCGTCGATGAGCCGCTGGTTGAGCGTGTAGGTGCCCGAGAACGTGGCTTCGCCCAGCACCCGCCCGGCGAGCTTTTCGCGGACCTGCGGGCCAGTGAACACGCCCTCCAGCGCCAAGCGCGGCACCGACACCGCGTACAGCGTGAACACGTAGTGGTGCACCAGCGAGTCGTTCCAGGGCGGGAAGGGGCCGTCGTAGCCGAAGTACTGGCCGGCCATTTCCGGATGCCCGGCAAACCAGCCCGTGTAGTCGTTCAGCCCGTGGCGGGCGCCGTTCAGGGCCTGCGGCCCGGGCTTGCCGCGAGCGGTGAAACCGCGGCTGAACTCGCCTTCGGCAATCTCGCGCGGCAGCGGCGGCAGGTCGACCAGCACCCAGTGGAAGAAGTCCACGCGGGGCAGTTCGGCGGGCACTTCGCGGCCGGGCTGGTTGACGTCGTCGCCGCGGCTGGGCACGTCGAAGTCGTGGCAGATCAGGGCCATCGACTGCGTGCCCGCCGGCAGTTCGTCCCAGGCCAGGTGCGGGTTCAGGTTGTCGCTGAAGGTGGCTGCGCCCTTGCCGTCGGCGCGGCCGGCGGCATAGCGCTCGGGGATGCGGTCACCGTTGGTCCAGCTGTTGCTCCAGAGCTTCATGGCGTTGTCCTCGAGAGGGTCTTGTTCAGGAATCGGTCAGACACCCCAGACCACCGGATGGCCGGCGGCATGGGACTGGCGCAGCATCTCCACCATCGGCCACAGGCGCTGGCGCAGTGTGACCACCGGCGCGTCTGCGGCTTCGGCTTCGGCTTCGTCCTGGCCGGCAGGCCCGGCCTGGGTTTCGGCGGCGACGGCCGCTTCCAGCGTGGCCAGGACGGCGGGAATGGCCGCGGCTTCGAAGATGCCGCGCGCCGCGGGTTCCCGGCCCAGCAGCCGCAGCAGCCGGTCGCCGTGCTCGCCGAGCATGACCAGGTCGCCGCAAGCCTTGCTTTTGAACTTGTAGATCATGGCGCTGCTTTCACGGACTGCGAAACCGTGATTGTGCTGCCAAGCCCGCGGCAAGGCCGCCGGCCGCCGTGGCTCAGCTGCGCACCAGGCGGATGCGGCGCTGGTGACGCCGGGTCGACGCCTCCGACGACAGCAGCGCAGCCGGCGCCACCGGCGGGCCCAGCAGCTGCTCGAAACTGAGGCTGTCCACCCCCGGCGAGAACAGGAAGCCCTGGAATTCGCTGCAACCGGCTTCCAGCAGGAACCGGCGCTGGTCCTCTGTTTCCACGCCTTCGGCGATGACCCTCATGCCCAGGGCCTGTGCCATCTGCAGGATGGCGCGCACGATGCCGACGTCGCTGTCGTCCAGGGGCAGGCCGCTGATGAAGCTGCGGTCGATCTTCAGCTTGTGGATCGGGAAGCGTTTCAGGTACGCCAGGCTGGAATAGCCCGTGCCGAAGTCGTCGATCGACAGCTTCACGCCCAGCTGCGACAGCGCGCCCAGGCGCTGCAGCGCGTCGGCGGCGTCGTGCACCAGGATGCTCTCGGTCAGCTCCAGCTCCAGCAGATGCGGCGGCAGGCCGCTGACCGCCAGCACGTTGGCCACGCGGTCGATGAACTGGCTTTGCTGGAACTGCAGCGCCGAGACGTTCACCGCCATCGGCATCTGGTAGCCCCGCTGGTGCCACAGTGCCGCCTGGCGCACGGCCTGCGACAGCACCCAGTCGCCGATGGCGACGATGAAGCCGCTGTCTTCGGCCACCGGGATGAAGCGGGCCGGTGCGACCTCGCCCAGTTCGGGGTCGCGCCAGCGCAGCAGGGCCTCGGCGCCGACGATGATGTTGTCCGTCATCCGAACCTGCGGCTGGTAGTGCAGGCGGAAGCGGTTGCTCACCAGGGCCTGGCGCATGGCGTGGTCCAGCCGCATGTGGGAACGCCGGTCGCCTTCGGCGCGGGCCTGGTGCAGGCTGAAGTTGGCGCGCCCGCCCTGCTTGACCTTGCGCATCGCGCTTTCGGCGTGGCGCACCAGGTCGTCAATGCAGTTGCCGTGGGAAGGGAACAGCGCCATGCCGATGCTGCATGTCAGCGTGAACTGGGCGCCTTCCACATTGCAGGGCTGGGCCACCACGTTCAGCAGCCGGCGCGCACTGGCCTCTGCGGCCAGGGCGTCGGCGGGGCAGAGCAAGGCGGCGAACTGGTCGCCGCCCATGCGCGCCAGCAGGTCGGGTTCGCGCAGGCAGCCCTGCATGCGCTGGCCCACGTCCAGCAGGACGCGGTCACCGATGTCGTGGCCCAGGCTGTCGTTGATCTGGCGGAAATGGTCCAGGTCGATGACCAGCAGCGCGAAAGGCTTGCCGCTGCTGCGTGCGGCAGCGGCAGCGTCGGCGAATCGGCTGGCCAGGCGGCGGCGGTTGGGCAGGCCGGTCAGGGCGTCGCTGAAGGTCAGGGCTTCGATGCGCTCGTCGGCGGCAATGCGCTCGGTCAGGTCGCGGAAACTCCAGACCCGGCCGGAGGCCTGGCCGTCGCTGTACAGCGGCCGGGTCACGCGTTCCAGGATCTGGCCGCTGCGCAGGCGCAGCCGGTCGCTGGCGTGCAGCAGCGGGGCCTGGTTCAGGGTGTCCAGGCGCGGCTGGTAGTCGGCGCGGTCGGCCGCGTGGTCAGCCAGCCAGCGGTGCACGGCCTCGTCGTCGCGCTGGTGCATCAGCTCGGCAGGCAGGCCCCAGATCTGCGCGAAGCGGCGGTTGAAGGCGCGGATGCGACCGAACAGGTCGGTCACCAGGATGCCGTCGGCCGTGCTCTCCAGCGTGGCCTGCAGTTCTGACAGCAGCGACTCGCGCTCGCGTTCGGTTCGTTCCTCGCTGCTGCGGTCGCGCAGCAGCACCAGCGCATGGGCTTCGCCGACGAAGCGGATGCTGCGGCTGGCATGCACCTGGCGGCCGTCGGCGGTGGTGACGACGGTGTCCGACAGCAGCGCGCCGCGCTCGCCTGCAGCGCAGGCGTCCCAGAACGCCAGGTCCTCCGGCGAAGCCGCCAGCACCAGCGCCGACTGGCCCACCAGCTGCACCGGCGTGCAGCCCAGCATGTCGCCGGCGGCCGCGTTGGCGGCCACCACCTGCTGGCTGGCCAGGTCCACCAGCCAGGCTGCGTGGGGCAGGCCTTCCAGCAGGGCTGACCAGGGGGCAGGCGCCGGGCCGTTCATGCCGCGGTCTCCGGCCGCGGCGAGGTGGGTGCCAGTGCCTCGAAGTAGTAGGCCACGCGCGGGCGCGGGTCCAGGTACTCCAGCGTGGCCGGCGGCAGCTTGGCGGCCACCAGGCTGCGGCGGATGCCGATCTCGGGCTGCTCTTCCAGATTCAGCAGCAGCGCCTCGCTGCGCGGCACCTTCGGGTCGTGCACCAGCACGCGCGGCTTCAGCGGGCGCGACGAATTCACGCCCACCACCATCGCGTAGCGGTCGTCGGTCAACTGCACCAGTGAACCCGCCGGGTACACGCCCATCATCCTGATGAAGGCCGACAGCACCTGGGCGTCGAAGCGGTTGCGGCCCTGCGCGAACAGCATCGACACCGCTTCATGCGGGGTCAGCGGGTGGACCCGGGCCGGCGGGTTGCACAGGTTGTCGTAGCGGTTGACGATGGCCACGATGCGCGCCGGCTGCGTCATCTTCTCGCCCGTCAGGCGCAGCGGAAAGCCCGTGCCGTCGGCATGTTCGTGGTGTTGCGCCAGCACCGCCAGCGCACCGGGCGACAGCCCCAGCCGCCGCCCCTGGACCAGGCCCTTGGCGACATGGTCGCGATAGCCGCTGGTTTCCGCGGCGGTGAAGCCGTCTTCGGCGTGGCGCAGCCTCTCGGGCAGGTCGAACTTGCCGATGTCGTGCATCAGCGCGCCCACGCCCAGGTCCAGCAGGTCCGCCTGCGGCAGCTTCAGCGTGCGGCCGATCAGCATCGACATGACCGACACGTTCAGCGCATGCGCCGCGGCGCGATCGCCCCCGGCGCCGTTCACCAGGCGGATGGCGATGTCGCAGTCGCCGAGCAGCTCGGTCAGCATGCCCTCGGCGAGCGCGGTGCTGCATTTCAGTGCCGCGTCGGGGCGGGTGCCCAGCACCGCGGTGGCTTCACGCCAGTGGCGCGCGGCTTCGCCGTACTGGCGTTCGCAGCGCTGCACGGTCGCGCGCTGGGCTTCCAGCGCGCGGCGGCGTTCCAGCTGCACGGGGTCGGGTTCGGGTGGCGCGGCCGGGGCAGCGGCCTCGGTTGCCGGCTCGGCGCCAGCGGCTTTTGCGGCTGCGTCTGCACAGGCCTCGGCGGGCAGTTCGCTCTTGTCGGGCGACCAGCGCACCTGCTTCAGGCCCAGCCCGCGCAGCGTGGCCAGCTGCTCGTCGCTGCCGATGAGGAAGGCCGAGCGCGGGAAGGGATGCGACAGCCAGCCACCTTCCAGGTGTACGTACATGCCGATGCGCAGTTTTTCGACGGCGATGGTGCTGAGCATGGGTTTCCCGCTGGAAGCACCACCCCACGTGGCGCCCGACAGCCTGATTTCGGACGCCCGGCTTGGAAACTTGAATCAGCCGCAGCGGGCCCGCCGCCTGCGCTGCAGCCGTGAAGAAGTTCACGCAGCCCGACGCGCCCGTTTCGAAGCGGCAGCCCGTTTCCTGGCGGGTGGCGCCACAGCCGGTGCCACCGCGCCGGGTGCCGCCAGCACCAGCCGCAGCGAAAAGCTGGCCAGCGTGCCGCTGTCCTGGGCTGCGGCGTCCTGCACCTGCAGGGTCCAGCGCCCGGCGCAGGCCTTGCCGGCAAACGCCGCCAGGGCCGGCGTGTTCTGGGCGTCGTAGACCTGCTTCAGGCTGTTGCGGGTGCCGCCTGCGCGCCGGTGCAGCACCACCGCCGGCAGGCGCAGGCCGGGTGGCGGCAGCAAGCTGATGACGAGGTCGCCGATGTAGCTGTGCAGCAGGTCCACGGCCGCGCTCACGGCCTGCACCGGCGTTTCTTCGCTCACGTCCAGCGCGAAGCGCACCGTGCCCAGGTCGGGCAGGGGCGCGTCGAAGCGGCGGCTGACGGTGACTTCGTTGCGCGGCTGCGGGCGCGCCAGTTCCACCGCGCGCAGCGCATTCACCCGGCCCCAGCCATACAGCGCACTGCGGCCGGTGGCGTCGTAGGCGCCGGCCTGCGGGTCGATGCGGTCGCAGGCGCGCCGCAGCACGTCGGCCACGTCGCTGCGGCGCAGCCCCGGCTGCACCGCCAGCACCAGCGCAGCCACGCCGGCGGCCCCGGGGCAGGCGCTGCTGGTGCCACCGAAGCTGTTGGTGAACAGGCCTGCGGCGTCGCCTTCGCCGCCCGGGCCGCCGCGGCCCCGGTTGTAGCCCGGCGCGCCGCTGCGGTCGGTGGTCCAGATGCCCGGGGTCAGCGGGGCGGGGTGGTTGGCTTCGGGCAGTTCGAAGTCGCTGCTGGGAAAGCTGCACCAGATGGCGCGGCCGAAATCGCTGTAGACGGCGCGGCGGCCGCGGTCGTTGCAGGCGGCCACCGCCAGCACCGCGGGGTGGCTGGCATAGCCGTCGTTGTCGACGCTTTCATTGCCGTTGCCGGCGGCGAACAGCAGCACGCAGCCCTTGCCGCCGCGGCCCTGGGTGGCGGCGTAGTCCATCGCCAGCCGGGTGCTGGCGGGCAGCGGGGCCACGGCCTGGTGGGCGGGGTCGCTGGGGTCCCACCAGTTGCCGTCGGGCGGGCCCCAGCTGCAGCTGATGATGTCGGCGCCCTGGTCGGCGGCGTAGCGGAAAGCCTCGGCCTCGGCCATCGAACCCAGCCCGGCCTGCAGCCGGATCGGCATCAGCCGCGCCGCCGGCGCCACGCCGCTGGCGCCGGTGCTGCCGTTGGCCACGGCCACGCCGGCGCAGGCCGTGCCGTGGTTGTTGACGGCCAGGCGCGGGCGCGGGTTGTCGCTGCGCGGCAGCATGTCCTGGGGCGCGACGATCTTGCCGGCGCCGGTGAATTCGACATGGTCGATGTCGATGCCGTCGTCGATGACAGCCACCGTGACGCCCTCGCCCCGGGTGATGGCGTGCGCGGCCTCGACATTGGCGTGGGCGTCGATGTCGACCTGGCCCACACGTGTCTTCTTCAGGTGCCACTGCTGCGCGAAGATCAGCCTGGCGCTGCGCTCGCGGATCAGTTCCGGGTGGCTGAATTCCACGTCGGGCCGCTGCAGCAGGGTCTGGGCGATGTCGAACACCGCCTGCCCGGTGCCTTCGGGCGCGGCACACACGAAGGCGTTGACGGCGTAGCGCGGTTCGTCCTTCACGGTCAGCCCGGCGGCCTGCAGCACCGCGCGGCAGGCGGCCGGGTCGGCGCTGTCGACGAACTTCACGAACAGGTTCTCGGTGTACAGCACCGGGGCCTTGCTCTGCGCGTCGACGAGCACGCCGCCGGCAAAGCGCACGTCGGGCGCGGCGCGCAGCGCGGTCTTGCGGGCTTCCAGGCTGGGGCCACCGCGGCGCAGCGGCGCGCGGTAAACCCGCACGCCGGCTTCGGGGAAGTCCAGCACCAGGCTGCAGTCGGTCACGTGCGCCGACCAGGGGCTGGCCACCGGCGACGTGCCGCGGGTCAAGGGCCGGCCGCTGCGGGTGCGCACCGCAAACAGGTCGGGGCTGGCCTCGAGTTCGAACGAAGCTTCGTCCTTGCGGCCAAAGTGCACGGTGGGCATGGGGGTTCTCCTGGAGCGTGATGACAGGCCTGCGGGAAGGCGGGCCGGCTGGCCGGCGTCGGGCCACGAGGGTGCAGAGTGCCCGAACTTCGCATCTGCCGACATCCCCAGGCGTGATCATGGGCAGTTTGTCGCGTCCGTGCACTGCTGACCGGACAGCCTGCGACTGTGCCGTTAGCCTAGACTGGCCGGCCCTGCTGTCTACCGGGTTCCAGCATGCATCTGCCCCACTTCCGCGGTCTTCGCGCGTTCGCCGCCGTGCTGGCCCTGGCCGCCGCTTCTGCCGCTTCTGCCACCGCCGCGGCTGAAACCGCAGCCCCTGCAGGGGCCGCCCTGCCAGCGCCCGGCCAGCCGCTGCCGGCCGAACACTTCCTGCGCCCGCCACAGTTCGGCGAGGTGGCGGTGTCGCCTTCGGGCCGGCGCATGGCCGTGGTGCTGAGCGCCGAAGGTGGACGCCGGGTAGCGGCGGTGGCTTCGCTCGACAGCCCCGGCGACTTCAAGGTCGTAGGCGCCTTCTCTAACGCCAACGTCAACGGCGTGACCTGGGTCAACGACGACCGGCTGGTCTACGGCGGTTCGCAGCCCGGCTACATCGTCAGCGAAGGCGGTGCCGGCCTGTTCGCCGTCGACCACGACGGCGGCAACGGCCGCCAGCTGGTGGCCTGGGTCGAGACCACCGAACAGATCGGCACGCGCATCCAGAGCCGCGTCCTGCCTTACGGCTGGTTTCTCTTCGACACGCTGGACGATGGCAGCGACGACGTGCTGATGTACCGCCCCTTCAGCGACGCGCGCGGCGACCCGGTCAGCGGCCGGCTGGTGCGGCTGAACACGCGCAGCGGCACGATGCGCACGGTGGGCGCCGGCATGCCGGCCTTCGCCTCGAGCTGGCTGCTCGACCCCCAGGGCGAACCGCGCGTGGTGCGCGTCGTGCACGACGGCCGCGAACGCCTGCACTGGCGCGCGCCCGGCAGCGACGACTGGCAACTCGTCGACGACCGCCCCGCCATCAGCGAAGACAGCCTGGTGCCGCTGGCGCTGGAAGGCCCCGAACAGCTGCTGGTGGAAACCCGCAACGGCCGCGACACCTCGGCGGTGTTCGAATTCAACCTGCGCCAGCGCAAGCTGGGCACCGAGCCCGTGGCTGCGCTGAACGGTTTCGACGCCCAGGCCGAGCTGGTGCGCAACCGCAGCACCGGCGCGCTGCTGGGCCTGCACACCCGTGCCGCGCAGCCGGTGTCGGTGTGGTTCGACGAAAGGCTGGCGACGGTGCAACAACGTGTCGACGCGGCGCTGCCGCCCGACCGCTTCAACCGGCTGGTGTGCGGGCGCTGCGAGTCCAGCAACCTTTTCGTCGTGCAGTCGCGCAGCGACCGCAACCAGGGCGAGATCTATGTCTTCGAGCCCGCTGCTTCCAGGCTGCGCCTGCTGGGCCAGATGCGGCCCTGGCTGCCCGAAGCCACCCAGGGCAAGCGCACCTTCCACCGCGTGCCCGCCCGCGACGGCCTGCCCCTGCCGCTGGTGCTGACCCACCCGGCGGGGCAGGACCAGGCCAAGCCCCTGCCCGCCGTGGTGCTGGTGCATGGCGGCCCCTGGGTGCGCGGCAGCGACCGGCTGTGGTCGGGCGAGGCCCAGTTCCTGGCCAGCCGCGGCTGGCGTGTGCTCGAAGTCGAGTTCCGCGGCAGCACCGGCTTCGGCTGGCGCCACTTCCGCGCCGGCTGGCAGCAATGGGGCCTGGCCATGCAGGACGACCTGGCCGACGCCGTGGCCTGGGCCGCCCAGGCCGGCTGGGTCGACCCGGCGCGGGTGTGCATCTTCGGCAGCAGCTACGGCGGCTATGCGGCGCTGATGGGCCCCATTCGCCACCCCGGGCAATACCGCTGTGCCGCCAGCCACGTGGGTGTCACCGACATCGAGCTGATCTTCACCGCGACCTGGGGCGACACCACCGAGCAGTTCAAGCGCCACGGCCTGCCCGCGCTGGTGGGCGAGCCCGGGCGCGACGCCGAGCGCTTGCGCGCCACGTCGCCGCTGCAGCGTGTGGCCGAGATCAAGGTGCCGGTGCTGCTGGGCCAGGGTGTCTACGACAGGCGCGTACCGCCCGAGCACGCCGACCGCTTCATGGCCGCCGCGCGCCGGGCCGGCGTGGCCGTGGAACGTGTCAACTACGACGAAGGCCACGGCTGGGCGCTGAGCGCCAACCATGCCGACTTCATGCGTCGCCTCGAGGCCTTCATCGGCCGTGCGCTGAACCCCTGAACCACAGAAGCGCCGGCAGCGCGAAGCTGCACGCGCCATGAAAAACGGGGCCCCGCGGGGCCCCGTTGCTCAAGCGCTGGTGAAAACGCTCGCCAAAGCGCCGAAGCGCCTTACTTCAGGTGCTGGCTGATCTTCTTGGTCAGCTCGAACATCGACACCTGGGCCTGATCGACCACGGCCTTCAGCTTGGCGTCGGCGTTGATCAGCGTTCTCTTCGCCGCGTCCTGCAGCTTGTTCTTCTTGATGTATTCCCACACCTTCTTGGTCACCTCGGTGCGCGGCAGCGGCTTGTCGCCCACCAGGGCGGCCAGTGCTGCGCTGGGGGTCAGCGCCTTCATGAAGGCAGCGCTGGGGGTGCGCTTCTTCGCGGGGGCCTTTGCCGCAGCCTTCTTGGCTGCAGGTGCCGCCTTCTTGGCGGGCGCTGCCTTCTTCGCCGGGGCCGCCTTCTTGGCCGGTGCTGCCTTCTTCGCGGGTGCAGCCTTCTTGGCCGGTGCGGCCTTCTTCGCAGGAGCCTTCTTCGCAGTTGCCATTTGGAATTTCTCCGTCAGTTGTTGAGTGACCTGCCAGCCGCCTGCTGAATCACATTTCGGGGCGCCGCGTTCGGTGACGAGGCTTGCCTTGTTGTCATGGTCGGCCGAGCAAGCGCGATCGTACTGCGTGGCAACCGCCAGGAGAAGGCGTTTTCATAGGAGAAACGCGCTGATTCGCGTCGGTGGGCATGATCAGATGCATCCGCACCACGCTATGCTGGGCCCATGAAGATCCTTCTGCGTTGGTTCCTCCTGGCCGCGGCACTCCTGCTGGTGGCGCATCTGTACTCCGGCGTGCAGGTCGCGAGCTTCACCTCGGCGCTGATCGCGGCCCTGGTGCTGGGCCTGTTCAACACCCTGGTGCGGCCGCTGCTGGTGCTGCTGACGCTGCCAGTCACCCTCATCACCCTGGGCCTGTTCCTGTTCGTCATCAACGCCCTGATGTTCTGGGCCGCGGCCTCGGTGCTGCAGGGTTTCGGCGTCACGGGCTTCACCGCGGCGCTGATCGGCTCGCTGCTCTACAGCCTGTGCGCGATGCTCATCGACGTCGCCACCGAACGCCTGTTCAGCCGCGGCGGCTGAACGGGCCGGGGGCCGTGTTCAGCGCTCGCCGCGCGCTTCCAGCACCAGCATCCGGCGCTGCGCCACCAGTTGGCGCAGCCTGGCGTCGATGACCGAAGCCTCGATGAATTCCTGGCCGGCCACGCTGCCGGCCGAGCTCTGGGCGGCGCGCAGGCGGTCGATGGCGCCGTTCAGGTCGCCCACCGCAGCGCGGGCCTCGGCGCCAGCGCGCAGCGCGCGCAGGCGCAGGCCGCTGGCTTCGGCCGTGGCCGCCAGCTGTTCCCAGGCGGCGCCGTCCTGCGGCTGGTCGGTCACCCAGGTCTGCAGGTCTTCGGTGACGCGGCGCAATTCGCCGCCCACGGCCGTGGCATCGGCTTGTCCGCCGGCACCGGCCAGCGCGGCGCGGGCGCGCAGCAGCAGCTGCGGCCTGGCGCTGACGCCGGGCGCTTCCACCAGCGGCAGCTCGGCCAGCGTCTGCATCGCGGCCGCGCCCTGGCCGCGGGCCATCTGCACTTCGGCCTTCAGCATGGCCAGCGCGCGTTCGGCCATGGGTTCGCGCGGGCTGGCCTGGCGCGCCTGGGCCAGCGCGGTCTCGAGCGCCGGACCGAAATGCGCCAGGCGCGCGCTGTCTTTCAGCATCACCGCGGCCATGGCGCCGGCATAGCTGGCGGCCAGCCGGTCCTGCATCTGGGGTGACGAAGTCTCGCCGCCCACCAGCCGCTGCAGCCCCAGCGCGCTGGTGTCCATCAGCACCCGCGCCCGCGCCTGCATCAGCGCATGCGCCAGCGGCGGTGCCGAAGGCGCGCTGCCGGGCACCAGAGTGCGCGAGCGCGCTTCGGCAATGCGGTCCACCGTCAGCGGGTGGCTGCGCAGGTAGGGGAAGTTGCCGGCGTCGTTCAGCCGGTTGGCCACTTCCATGCGTTCGAACATCTCGCCCATGCCGGCGGTGGCGTAGCCGGCGGCGCCCAGCAGGCCGTAGCCGATGCGGTCGGCCTCGCGTTCCATGTCGCGCGAGAAGTTCAGCTGCCCCTGGATGGCCGCGGCCTGGCCGCCGGCGATCGAGGCGTTGACGACGTCGGCGCTGGCCCCCTGCGTGGCGGCCAGGATGCCCAGCAGGATGGCCGCCAGCCCCACCATCGACGAACGGGCGCCCGGTGCGATGCTGCGCGCGATGTGGCGCTGCGTGACGTGTGCCAGTTCATGCGCCAGCACCGAAGCCAGCTGGTCGCGGGTGTTGGTGATGGCGATCAGGCCCAGGTGCACGCCGACGAAGCCGCCCGGCAAGGCGAAGGCATTCACGCTGCGTTCGCGCAGCAGGAAGGCTTCGTAGGCGAAGTAGGACGCGGTGTCGGCGTCGATGTCGCCGCGCTGGCGTGCGGCCAGCACCAGCGGCACCCACAGCGACTGCAGATAGTCCAGCAGCACCGGGTCGTCGAGGAAGGTGGGGTCGCGCCGGCCTTCGCGCATGATGGATTCGCCAATGCGCTTTTCGTCGGCCACGCTCAGGTCGGCATTGGCGCTTTCGCCCAGCGATGGCAGCCGCACGGGTGCCGTGCCCTGGGCCTGCGCCGGCAGGGGCAGCGCGATCAGCAGCGCCAGCAGGCTTGCCAGCAGGCGCTGCCAGATCGGGGTGGGGCGGGGTGACGAGTTCACGTTCATGCGGGGCAGGCTCGGGGAATCCAGGGAAGTGGGAGTGCCTGCGGCGGCGAAGCGTTCCACCGGACAATCATGACACCTGCATGTTTCCGAAGGTTGCTGCGCTGCCATGAGCCCCGACGTCCGCCCCGACACCCCCCAAGCCCTGACCCACTTCGATGCCCAGGGCCAGGCCCACATGGTCGACGTGTCGGCCAAGGCCGAGACCCACCGCGTGGCCCGCGCCACCGGCAGCATCCGCATGCAGCCGGCCACTTTCCAGCTGATTGCCCAGGGCCAGGCGAAGAAAGGCGACGTGATCGGCGTGGCACGCATCGCCGCCATCCAGGGCGCCAAGCGCACCGCCGACCTGGTGCCGCTGTGCCACCCGCTGCCCATCACGCGCGTGGCGGTGGACTTCACGCTGGACGAAGCCGCCAGCACCGTGCACTGCATCGCCCAGGTGGAAACCCATGGCCGCACTGGCGTGGAAATGGAAGCGCTGACGGCGGTGCAGGTGGGCCTGCTCACCGTTTACGACATGTGCAAGGCCGCCGACCGCGGCATGGTGATGGACGGCATTCGCGTGCTGCACAAGAGCGGCGGCAAGAGCGGCGACTGGTCGGGCGGCTGACCCGGGTTCAGCGCGGCAGGTAGCTGCGCCAGTCGACCCGGCCCTGCGGCGGCGTGCACTGGAAAGGCAGCCCGGCCGGCGGCTCCGATGCGGCAGGCGGCGCCGATGCGGCCGTCGGCATTTCGCAGGCGCTGAAGAAATCCTGGCTCTCGGGCTTGCGGAACTCGCGCAGGCGCTGGGCCAGGTGGCGGGCTTCCTCGGTGCGGCCCTGGTCGGCCAGGAACCGGGCCCAGGCCGTCATCAGCCGGGTGTCCAGCAGGTAATGCGTGGCGCGGTCGAAGGCGGCCTGGGTGTCGGCCACGGCCACACCCGCGGTGGCCGCGGCGTAGTCGGCATGGTGGGCGAAGAACAGGCTTTCGCGGCCGCTGTCGATGCGCTGTTCCAGCGGTGCGGCGCCCGGGCTGGCCTTGAAGATGCGCGTGACGTGGCGGTAGTCGGCCACCGCCAGCGCCGTGCCCAGCATCAGCAGCACGCCGGCGGCGGCCAGGGCGGGTGCGGGGCGGTCTGCCCCGGCCGGCCGCGGCGCGCCGGCCTGCAAGGCGAATCCCCAGAGCCAGGCCGTGGGCAGCAGGAAGTAGGCGTACCACAGCGGGTATTCCAGCAGGCTGTGCAGCCCGATCATCACCACCGCCATCACCGCGCAGCGCTGCGCGGCGGCCAGCGGCGCCAGGTCTTGCGGTGCCATCCCGGCAACGCTGCCGGCATCCGCTTCATCGCCTGCCACCGCGCTGCGCCAGAAGGCCAGCCGCACCGCCCGGGCCAGGCCCCACAGCAGCAGCGCCAGCACCGCGCCGCCCAGCGGCAGGCCCAGTTCGGCCAGCAGCTGCAGCGGCAGGTTGTGGGCGTGGTCGAAGAAGGCGGTGGGGCGCTGCGGAAAGGGCGTCAGCGTCCAGGCGAAGTTGAACTCGCCCCAGCCCACGCCGGTCCAGGGCTGCTGGCGGATGAGCGCCAGCGTGTTCGCCCAGATGCCGAAGCGTGAACCCGAGATGTCGGTTTCGGCCAGCCGCGCCGCGCCGCCGAAGGCCTGGGCCGTGGCCGCAGACCACTGCGCCAGCCCCCACCACGCGGCGCCGTAAAGCAAAGGCGTGGCCAGCAGCAGCAGCCGCGTGCGGCTGCCCAGGCGGCGGTCGGCCAGGCCCCACAGCGCCAGCAGCAGCACGCTCAGCAGCCCCGTGCGCGAAGCCGTCAGCACCACCGCCGCCACCAGCAGCGCCAGCGCCGCCGCGGCCCAGCGGGGTGTCAGCCGGCGCATTTCCAGCAGGCCGATGACGGCGATGCAGGCCCAGGTGAGTACGCTGCTCAGGTGGTTGGGCTGGCGCAGATTGCCCACCGCCCGGCCCGGAATGCCGGAAGCGGCCAGCCAGGTGCCGTCACACCAGCCTGGCGCGAACACCTGCACGGCGGCCAGCACCGCGTTCAGCAGCCCGGCGGCCAGGGCGGCCCAGCAGAAGGCGGCGAACAGCAGCGCTGCGTCGCTGCGCGCACGTGCGCCGGCACCGGCGGCCAGCAGCAGGGCGGCCGCGGCCAGCAGCCCCAGGGCCGACAGCGCCAGGCTGGCCGGCTGGCCCCCCGGCAGCCAGGACCACAGTGCCGCGGCGGCCATCAGCGCCAGCGCCAGCAGCGGTGCGGCCAGCGCCCGCCCCGCCCAGGCCGGCTGCGACACCAGCACCCACAGCGCCCACAGCGCCAGCGCCAGCGCCTGGTTCAGGAACGTGGGCGAAGGCGACACGCTGTAGGCCAGCAGCGTGGGCGCGGCCACTGCCAGCCCGGCCGTCAGCCACAGGGCCGGGGGAACGGCCGGCGCCGCGGGGTGGGCGGGATGCAAAAGCGGGTGAGCTGACAAGAGCGGGAGGGGATGCGCCGGCGGTGGCCGATGCTAACTGGCCGGTCTGCCACCCTGGTTTGCCACCCCGGTCTGCCCGGGCCGCACGGGCTGTCCAAGCGGCGGCCTTGCGGCCGCCGGGTTTCACCAGCCGTCGATGGCGGCGTAGCCGCGCAGGTCGGCGTTGCGGCGGTCCACCAGCACGATCCAGTCGGTGTGCGTGCGCGACTGCAAGGGCAGGTAGCCCAGGTGTTCGACCGGCACGCCGGCCTTGGCGATGGCGGCATTCAGCGCCGCCAGTTCTTCAGGCGGGCGCTTTTGCAGGGCGTCGAGCGGGCGCAGTTCCTTGATCACGTCCTGTCGGTGGCCGTCATACGGTTCCCAGCGGGAAGGGCGCAGCGAAGGGTGCAGGCCGTCCATCGACTGCCTGATGCTGTTGGCAAAGTCGGGGTCGGTGTTCTTCGTCAGCCGGGCGGCGATGGTCACCGGTCCGAAGTGGCTGAACCGGCCCAGGCCGTGCTGCGCTTCGGGCAGGGTCTTCGGGTCGATCTCGGCGGCGCTGACAGCGCGGAAACGGTTGCCCTCGAAGGACATGAACACGGGCCTGGCGGCGTGCACGGAGTACATGCCGTAGGCCAGGGCGCCCAGCTGAAGTGCGGCCACCAGCGCCAGGTCGCGCAGCAGTTCGGCGCGCGGCTTGGCCGGGTTGTAGAGAACCAGGGTGAGTGCCGGACCCATGATCACATCGACCACGATCAACAGCGTGAACAACTCGCGGCCACCAGAAATGGCGCGATAGGGATGGGGGTACCAGACGGCGAAGACCAGCCAGGCCGCGAGTGCGGCGATGAGGATGCTGACGCCGAGGTGGATGCCGGCCGGTCGGGCGGCGGCGCTCAGTCGTTGAGTCAGGTTCATCGGGATGAGGTTCAGAAACGGCAAAGAGCGCCGGAGCGCTCTTTGCGGATTTCAGTGGAGACTGAAGATTACTTGCACTCGGAAGGAGCGAAGCGAGCAGGCAGGGTGCCAGCGGTTGCGCCGCTGAATGCGGTCACATCGGCGCCTGCTGCAGCACACCGCCACGCAACCGACTGCGCCGGGGGAACAAACGCTGCGGTGCCAGTCGGAAGCGGAGTGCCGGTCGGTGCGTTCGGGGTGACGATGACCGTGCCGCCGCCAGCCGCTGCGGTGGTCGTGACAGTGATGATGCCGGTCTCCGCGGCGATCGCGACGCTGGTGACGTTCCGTGTGGCGAGGGGCCCCGTGTAGCCAGTGGCGTAACCGGTGCCAGCGCCAGCCGGGTTGCCCGAAGCCAGAATGTCCTGCACGTTGACCTTCGCAGCCGAAGCCGCCACCAGACCTTCAGAGACCCGCGCACGGACCGTGTAGTCCTGGTAAGCCGGCAGCGCAACCGCGGCCAGGATGCCGATGATCGCCACGACGATCATCAGTTCGATCAGGGTGAAACCGCGCTTGGCGGTACGTTGCAGTCGGTTCATTTTCTAAACTCCGTGAAGGGGTGTGGGGGGTGGGAACGGTGGAACAGTTTGCAGCGACCGTGCCAGCCCCGAATGCCGCAAAAGCAGCGTGTTTCGCGTGCAAAGCGTCACATCGACCGACGCGTTTGGTCACTTGCGCCAAAGCGGCCCGGGCCGCCCGCGGCCCAGGCTGACAAGGCCTGTCACCCCAGGGCCGCCCCTTGCACACAAGCCCAACCAAGGCATGGCTGAACGAGAGTCTGGCATCGCACCAGCCCTTCGAATGGCCGAAATGGGGTGGCCTGACCTGCCAGTTCATCGTGCCGTGAAGCGGGTGCCAGCAAGGCGCCCGCCCGCTGGATCTACAGGCCCACCACCTGCCCGATGTGCAGCGCGCTGATGCGGTGGCGGCAGGACCCGTCACCCGGCAGCGCCAGTGGCGTCAAATGAAGACCAATGCGCCCTGGCCTTCGACCACGGCCTCGGTGGCCAGCTTGCGGTCGAGCGTGGCAAGCTGGCCCTTGTTGGCGCGGGCCAGGGCCAACAGATAGCTGTCCGTCAGCTGGGCATGGCTGGACAGCTGCGCGCTGTCGACCCCACTGTCGTCCACCACGCTGATGCTGTCGGGCCAAAAGGCGTGGCCAGGCAGTGCACGGATGGCCAGCAGTGCGCCCACGACACGGCTCGGTGGCCCGGGAGAGTTGGGGTATTTCGGATGCCCCACGATTCGCAGCAACCCGTTTTCCGTGATCGGACAGGTTGCAAATGCTTTGCGGCCAACACGGCCGAACCATGCGTGGACGGGCTCGTGCGCGACATGCGCGGGGTCGACCAAGGCAATCAGGACGTTGACGTCCAGCAGGTAGCGGCTCAAGGCAGCTCGTCGCGCAGCTGGTTCACAAGTTCCAGCGTGACAGCCGCCGTCTGCTTGCTGCTGGGCAGCAGCGGAATGCCATTGCGCTCGACACGAGCGGTGCGGCCCTGGGGTGCCAGCGCCTGCCTGGCCAGCGCAGAGATCACTTCGCCGACCGTTTTTTGCTCACGCTCAGCCAGATGCCTGGCCGCGGCAAGGACGTCGTCGTCGATGGCCAGGGTGGTGCGCATGGCGGGTTTCCGTTCGGCTTCGGTTCATCAGGCTTGGGTGCCGCGATGGTACATCACGCATCACGCATCACGCATCAGGTATCAGGTATCAGGTATCACGCGCTGCGCATCCAGCCCTCAGCTTCCCATCACCTGCCCGGTGTGCAGCGCGCTGATGCGGTGGTGGCTGCTGAACGCGCCGATCTCGCTCATCACCGCGTCCACCTCGCCGGGCTTGATGTGGGTGATGTAGACGTCGGCCGGGGTGGCCAGCTTGTCCAGTTCCAGCTTCAGCTTGGCCGGGCACAGGTGCTGGCTGATGGTGGCCACGGCGTGTTCGTCGTCGCTGAAGGCGGTTTCGATGACGAGCGCGCCCACGTGCAGGCTGGCCAGGCGTTGCCACAGCAGCGGGTTCGGGCCGGTGTCGCCGGTGAAGACCCAGGCGCCACCGTCGGCGGTGGCGTTCAAGACGGCATAACCCACGGCCGGCACGGTGTGGGCGGCTGGCAGCACTTCCACCTGGCGGCCGGCCACGCTGAGCACCTGGCCCAGCTGCAGTTCGCTGAAGGCCAGCACCGGATGCGCCGGCGTGGGCAGGCGGGTGAAGTCGGGCCAGATCAGGCCGTTGAACATGTGCGTGCGCAGCACCTGAATGGTGGCCGGCAGCGCATGCACCATCACCGGCGGGCGCTGCCGGGCGGTGCGCAGCCTGGCCACGCTGTCGGCCAGCAGGCCGATGGACAGCACGTGGTCCAGGTGCGAATGCGTCACCAGGATGTGGTCGACCGCGGTCAGTTCTTCCAGCGTCAGGTCGCCCACGCCGGTGCCGGCGTCGATGAGGATGCACCCGTCGACCAGGAACGAGGTGGTGCGGCTGCCGGCGGCAATCGACCCTGAGCAACCGAGGACACGAATCTGCATGGAGCGGTGGAGAAAAAAACGCGCTGCCCGGACCACCCGTCAGCGCTGCCCTATGCTGAAGGCAGCCCGCCCGTCGTGCAAGGCACCTGGCCCCAGTTTCACCATTCTGAAGGATGGTGCGTGACCCCCTTCACGGCAGACCCACCCCCTCAACGGGGTGGCACCACCCTCATCCTGCCAAGTGGGCCGGCGCAGCAGCGTCCGGTCGAACGCGGCAAGCTGGGCCGGCGCGCCAGCGACCGGCCTAGCGGTAGATGAACTGCATCTGGGTGCCGGCGAGTTCGATGACGTCGCCATTGCGCAGCGGCACCGAATCGCCCACCAGCGGCGAGCCGTTGATGCTGGGCTTGCTGCTGCCTTCGACATGCGCAAACGCATAGCCCGTGGGCCGCTTGGTGATGCTGGCCACCTGAACGCCAGGCTTGCCGACGGTGGTGACGATCTTCGTCAGCACCACTTCGCGCCCGGCCGCGGCGCCGTTCAGCACCTTGATCAAGGCTGCAGTGCCACTGGCGGCGGCAGCCGCATAACTGCCTGGCGCAGGTGCCGGCGAAGGCGCGCCCAGACCCAGCCCGGGGTGGCCCGACTGCATGACGTTCTGGGCCGCGAAGGGCGGCGGCGCATGCGCGGCCTGCTGGCTGCCAGGCGGCCGCATGATCAGTGTCTTTTCGTAGTCGCTGCTGTCGTCGACCAGGTACTTGATCTTGTACTTGCCGATCTCGACGGTGTCGTTGTGCGTCAGCAACTGCTTCTTGATGGCCTTGCCGTTGATGTAGGTGCCGTTGGTGCTGTTCAGGTCTTCGATGAAGACGTCGGCACCCACCATCTGCAGCACGGCGTGTTCGCCGCTGACCGCCAGGTTGTCGATGACGATGTCGTTGTAAGGCCGCCGACCCAGTGTGGTCTTGTCCTTGGTGATCTGGACTTCCTTGATGACCACACCGTCGAGCGATACGACCAGCTTGCCCATGCACGACCTCATTGCTGCATGTTGCCGGCCGCAACACGCGTGACGCCCTGGGCGTCGGTTCTTGTATTCAGGGGACGGGGCAGCACCATCAACGGCGGAACGGCCACCACGACTTCGCCGATGCGTTTGCGCCGCCGGAGGCACGCACCAGGATCACGGAGATATTATCCTTTCCACCTGCGTCATTGGCAGCTGCAATCAGCCCCTGGGTGGTCGTTTCCAACGATTCGGTCGTTTCCGGTGCGGCCTGGGCCTGCAGAAGCTGCGCGATGGCGGCGTCGTCCAGCATGTCAGACAAGCCGTCTGAACACATCAGGTAGAGGTCGTCGCCGTGCACGTCGTGCTGATGGGTTTCCAGCAGCACGGTGTCTTCCACGCCCACGGCGCGGGTGACCAGATTCTTGTTGGCCGAAAACGCCGCCTGCTCGGGGGTGATCAGGCCCGCGTCCAGCTGTTCCTGCAGCAGCGAGTGGTCGCGCGTCAGTTGCTGCAGCCGGCCGCCGCGCAGGCGGTAGCAGCGTGAATCGCCCACATGGCCCAGCAGCAGCTTGCCTTCGCGGAACACCGCCACCACCAGCGTGGTGCCCATGCCGGCGTACTGCGGGTTGGTGGTGCTGGCGTCGAAGATGGCGCGGTTGGCGTTGTCCACGCAGATGTCCATGGCCCGGCGCACCTCGGCGTCGGTGGCCTGGTGGCTGGCTTCGCGCAGCCAGCGGCCCATTTCCGTCCGAATGAAGCTGGTGGCCATGTTGGATGCCACTTCACCGGCGTTGTAGCCACCCATGCCGTCGGCCAGCACGGCCAGGGAGGCGCCCGGGTCGATGGCCACGGAATCCTCGTTGTTGCTGCGCGCCCGGCCGGGGTCGACGGCGGCATGCAGCTCGATGGTCATCGGGGGCGCTGGGTTGGGTGTGGCCAAGGCAGTCGTGGTCGGTGCAGTGGGAAAAGGCGGCTCGGGGCGCGCCGGATGTCAGCGGATTGTGCGCTGGAAAGTTGGCGCGCCCCCCCGGAGGCGGGGGGCTTCAGCGTGACATCGCACCGCCAGGCCAGCCCAGCCGCACGCTGCGCAGGCGCCCGGCCACGCGCGAGGCCTCGGCCAGGCGTTGCCCGGGCTGGGTGGCCAGCAGTTCGGCCACCAGCCGGGCCAGCGGCTCGGGCGCCTGGGGCTTGTGCTCGCGCAGGTCGGGGGCGGGGTCGCGCGCGGCGCGGCGCAGCAGTTCGCCCATGTTGGTGGTTTCGAAGGGCAGGCGGCCGGTCAGCAGTTCGAACAGCATCACACCCAGCGCGTAGCAATCGCTGCGCACGTCGGGCCGGGCGCCGGCCAGAAGCTCGGGCGCCATGTACTGCGGCGTGCCCAGCATCAGCCCGGTGCGGGTGGCGGCGGCGTCTTCGGTGCGGGCCAGGCCGAAGTCGACGACTTTCAGGGTGTCGCTGGGCCAGTCCACCAGCACGTTGGCGGGCTTCAGGTCGCGGTGCACCACCCGCTGGGCGTGGGCGTGGTCCAGCGCCAGCGCGATGCGCTGCCCGGCCTGCAGCAACAGCGGTTCAGGCAACAGGCGCTGCGGATCGGTATAGCGCTGCAGCGAGCTGCCCGGCACCAGTTCCATGGCCAGCCAGGCCTGGTCTTCGAACACGCCCTGGTCGAGGACCTGGACGATGTCTTCGTGGCGCAGCCGGCGCGTGATGTCGGCTTCCGCGCCTGAGCGGCTGCGGGCCTCGGCCTGGGCCGCGCTGGGGCGGGCGCTGTCCGAAGGGGGCGGCAGCGCATAGATCTTCAGGGCCACCAACCGGTTCAGCCGGCGGTCATGGGCAGCGTAGACGCGCCCGCTCAGGCCCCGCCCGAGCAGGCGCAACAGGTCGAAGCGGTCTGCGAACCGCAGGCGTCGGGATGGCTTGGAGGCCTTGGAGCCTCTCGCATCAGCCGCCGTGGCCACTTTGCCCCTGTGCTGGCGGCTTCAGCCGGCGCGGGAAGCCGCCGCGGCCGCCGCAGCGTTGCGCTTCTTGACCAGCATGCCGATGGCCAGCACCAGCAGCGCACCCGCCACGCCGGCACCGTAGCGCACGCCTGCCTGGACGTCGGGGATCTTGCCTTCGACCAGCTCGCTGGCCAGGGGCATGTAGCCGACGATGGCCGGGTCGGTGACGGCCATGGTGCCGGCAATCCAGCCCAGCAGCATGCCGCCTGCGGTGATGATCATGGGGAATCGGTCCATCAGCTTGATCACGAGGGTACTGCCCCAGACGATGATGGGAATGCTGACCACAAGGCCGAAGATGACCAGCGCCATCTGGTGTTCTCCAGCGCCCTGCGCCGCGCCTGCGATGGCGATGACGTTGTCGACGCTCATCACCAGGTCGGCCACGATGATGGTCTTGATGGCGGCCAGCAGCTTGTCGGAAGCATTGATGTCGCCATGGCCGTCTTCGTCAGGCGCCAGGAGTTTCACACCGATCCACACCAGCAGCAAGGCACCGATGATTTTCAGGTAAGGAACGGCGAGCAGGGTCAGCGCGAAGAAGATCAGGATGACGCGCAGGACGATGGCGCCAGCCGTTCCCCAGATGATGCCCTTGGTGCGTTGGGCAGGGGGCAGTTTGCGGCAGGCCAGCGCGATGACGACCGCGTTGTCGCCCCCCAGCAGGATGTCGATCATGATGATCTGGCCTACGGCGATCCAGAACGCGGGGTCGGAGAACATTTCCATGGGGTTTGTCAGGGCAGGCGCATTGGGAGATAAGCCCGACAATTTTAGTGGTTAATCGCGAGCCTCAGCTTGCGGAAACTACAGATGCGCCGGCGCCAATGAAAAGGCCGCCCCGAAGGGCGGCCTGGCCGTGTTGCAAGGCGCGGCGTTGCCGGCAGGGCTAGAGCAGGCCCTTGAGCAGCCGCGCCATCTCGCTGGGGTTGCGCGTGACGGTGAAACCGCAGGCTTCCATGATTTCCAGCTTGGCGTCGGCGGTGTCGGCGCCGCCGCTGATCAGCGCGCCGGCATGGCCCATGCGCTTGCCGGCGGGGGCGGTGACGCCGGCGATGAAGCCGACGATGGGCTTCTTCATGTGTTTCTGGCACCAGCGCGCGGCTTCGGCTTCGTCGGGGCCGCCGATTTCGCCGATCATGATGACGGCGTCGGTGTCCGGATCGTCGTTGAAGAGCTGCATCACGTCGATGTGCTTCAGGCCGTTGATGGGGTCGCCGCCGATGCCGACCGCGCTGCTCTGGCCGAGGCCGATTTCCGTGAGCTGGGCGACGGCTTCGTAGGTGAGCGTGCCCGAGCGGCTGACGACGCCGATGCGGCCCTTGCGGTGGATGTGGCCGGGCATGATGCCGATCTTGATTTCCTCGGGTGTGATCAGGCCCGGGCAGTTCGGGCCCAGCAGCAGGGTCTTCTTGCCGCCGGCGGCTTCCTTGGCCTTCATCTTGTTGCGCACTTCC
>LNET01000051.1 GCA_001464055.1 Burkholderiales bacterium Ga0077543 | reverse complement strand
GCGGTACTCGGTGAAGGTCGTGGCGCCGATGCACTTCATGGCGCCGCTGCTCAGCGCGGGCTTGAGCAGGTTGGAAGCGTCCAGCGTGCCGCCGCTGGCCGCGCCGGCGCCGATGAGCGTGTGTATCTCGTCGATGAAGAGGATCGCACCGGGCTGGTCCTTCAGCTGCTTGAGCACGCCCTTCAGGCGTTGTTCGAAGTCGCCGCGGTACTTGGTGCCGGCGAGCAGCGCGCCCATGTCCAGGCTGTAGACGGTGGCGTCGGCCAGCACTTCGGGAACGTCTTTCTCGGTGATGCGCCAGGCCAGGCCTTCGGCGATGGCCGTCTTGCCTACACCGGCTTCGCCCACCAGCAGCGGGTTGTTCTTGCGGCGGCGGCACAGCACCTTCGTGCTCGCGGCCGATCAGCGGGTCGATCTTGCCTTGCAGCGCCAGCGCATTCAGGTTCTGTGTGAACTGGTCCAGAGGCGACTTGCCGTCACCGGCGGCACCGTCTTCCTTTTCGCCTTCGCTGCTGCCGGTGCTGCCTTCGGCACCCTTGGCGGGCTCGGGCGGATCGCTCTTCTTGATGCCGTGGGCGATGAAGTTCACCACGTCCAGCCGCGTCACGCCCTGCTGGTGCAGGTAATAGACGGCGTGGCTGTCCTTCTCGCCAAAGATGGCCACCAGCACGTTGGCGCCGGTGACTTCCTTCTTGCCGTTGCCCGTGCTCTGCACGTGCATGATGGCGCGCTGGATGACGCGCTGGAAGCCCAGCGTCGGCTGGGTGTCGACCTCATCGCTGCCGCCCACCGTGGGCGTGTTTTCCTTGATGAAGGTGGCCAGGCTCTTGCGCAGGTCCTCGATGTTGGCTGCGCAGGCGCGCAGAACTTCGGCGGCGCTGGGGTTGTCCAGCAAGGCCATCAGCAAGTGCTCGACGGTGATGAACTCGTGGCGCTGCTGGCGCGCCTCGACAAACGCCATGTGCAGGCTGACTTCAAGCTCTTGCGCGATCATGCGGCCTCCATAATGCATTGCAGGGGGTGGCCGTCGCGACGTGCGGCGGTCAGCACCAATTCGACTTTCGTCGCGGCGACGTCCTTCGGGTACACGCCGCAGACGCCGCGCCCCTCGTGGTGAATCTTCAGCATGATGTGCGTGGCCGTGTCGATATCACGCTGAAAGTACTGCTGCAAAACCATGACGACAAACTCCATAGGGGTGTAATCGTCGTTCAACAGCACCACTTGATACAGGGATGGGGGTTTCGTGCGCGCCACTTTGCGCTCGGCCACCACGGCGCCGTTGCCACCTTCACGGGGCGGCTTGACCGAGGGTGGTGGCGCTGGCGGCGCCGGGGGCTGTTCATCAGGCATGAACCATTCTATCGAGATGACACCTTTGCGCTCGACCTCGCGCTGCGAGGCCCGCTGCCGCGTGAATTCGGCAGCCGATCGCGGCACCGGGTCAGAGGGCTGGCGCCACGAGTGTCCGCTTTGGTTGACACCTTTCCTGAGGTTGCAGTGTAAATTCGTCTTGACACTTTGGCGGCAGCAAGCCCAGAATTTGGCACGGGCATTCTGTTCGGAGGTGTGCGATGACAGTCGGTGTAGTGAAGTGGTTTAACGATGCCAAGGGCTTTGGCTTCATCGAGCCCGAAGGGGGTGGCGCCGATGTCTTTGCGCACTTCTCGGCCGTTCAGATGGAAGGCTTTCGTACCTTGAAGCAAGGCGGCCGGGTGGAATATGAACTGATCCAGGGCCCAAAGGGCGACCTGGCACAGAACATTCGACCCGTTGATGAAGCCGCGTCGCAGGCCGAACGCCGACACAGTCTGACCTCGGGCTAGGAACCTCCGGTATGGTGGGGTCTGTTGCCGCGACCTCGTCGGCCGCCCCGCAGAGGGTCCCTGCCTTCGGCTTCGCCAGACACGCCGACCGACCATGAGGGCTCGCGCACGCGAAGCCCGACGCCACCGGTCACGAGCCTCGGGCCAGTTTTCCCGCAGGCAGGCGCCGAGCGCACGGCCTGGTTGGCCAAGCCCTCAGCGGGCCCGATCACCTGCCCTGCGGTTTCCAGACCCGGCACGATCATCAGACCCAGCCGCTGCTTCCTGAACAGACACACACGAAGGGCCCGACCCACGCGCCACGCGCGCTGTACCCTTTGGCCATGCCGCCATCGTCTGGCAAGCCCCTGAGCACGCGGAACGAGTCCCGGCAGGTCCCCGGCCACCCGAACTGCCCGACGCCGTCGCGGACCCATCATTTCCAACAACATCTTTCACCGCAACCCGTCGCACCCTGGAGACTGGCCGCGGGAGCTGGCGGCCGGCAGTGTCTCCGGGGTGGTCACACTGGCGCTGCTGCTCAGCCTGGGCGGCCTGGCCTTTTCGCCGCTGGGCAGCGAAGCCGCACGCCTGGGTGCGCTGGCGGCGTTCACCACCAGTGTGGTGGGCGGCGTGATCTACGCGCTGGCAGCCGCGTCGCGCCTGCCTTGCGGCGGGGCCAGCACCATCACCACGGTGATGATCGCGGCGCTGCTGGCAGGCGTGCTGACGGACCCTGCGCTGCCCGCCACGATGCCGGCCCGACTGGCCTGTGCACTGGCCGCCGTGGCCTGCGCCGTGGCCGTGATGGGCGCTGTCCAACTGCTCATCGCGGGGCTGGGCTGGGCCGAACTGGTGCGCAAGGTGCCGCAGCCGGTGCTGGCGGGCTTCGTCAATGCCATCGCGCTGCTGGTGCTGCTGGCGCAGTTTCAGCCGCTGCTGGGGTCGAACATCACGGCGCTGGCGCGCGAGGGCTGGGGCGCCATGTCGCGCCTGCAACCCGGTGCCCTGCTGCTGGGCCTGGGGACCGCACTGACGATGAGCGCCGTACTGGCACGTCGACCAGGCTGGCCCGCGGCGCTGCTGGCGCTGGCGGCAGGCGTGCTGGTGCACCGCGCCGCGGCGCAATGGCTGCCCGGGCTGAATCTGGGGCCGACGGTGGGCGCGATCACCTTCGACCTGCCCATCGCCCAGGTCTGGTCTGCCCTGTCGAGCGATGGCGGCGCGATTGCGCAGACGCTGCAGACTTTCTTGCAGCGGCACTGGACAACCCTGGTCGGCACCGGTGCCGCGCTGGCCGTGGTCGGGGCGCTGGAGTCCCTGCTGGTGGCCATGGACATGGACCAGCGCAGTCAACACCGCACCGATTCCCGCCGCGAACTGGCAGCCATAGGCCTGGCCAATCTGGTGGGCAGCGTCTGTGGCGCGCTGCCTCTGGGGGCTTCACGCGCTCGAACTGCGGCCACCGCGCAGGCAGGCGGCCGCGGCAAGATCGCGGCGCTGGCCTCAGCGGCCACTTCGCTGCTGCTGCTCGTGGTGGGCGCGCCGCTGCTGAACTGGCTGCCCGTGGCGGTGCTGGCGGGGGTGATGCTGAGCGTGGCCTGGGCGATGATCGACCCGTGGACACGCAGCCTGCTGGCCAAGCTGCTCGCGGGTGACCGCTCGGCGGCCCTGGCCCAGAGCCTGGCGGTGGTGCTCGGGGTGCTGGTGACGACGGTCTGGAAAGGGCCGCTGTTCGGGGTCGTGCTGGGCATCGGCCTGGCGGTGCTGAACTTCGTGCGCCTGATGGGCCGCTCGCTGGTGCGTTCGCGCTGCAGCGCGGCCGAGCGCCCGTCTCGTCGCGTCTACCCTGCGCCCAGCGAACTGATGCTGGCACCACTGCGCCAGCACATCGAAGTGCTCGAACTGGAAGGGCCCCTGTTCTTTGGCAATGCCGAACAGCTGGCCCCCCTGAGTGACACGCTTGGCGCCAGCAAGACAGTGCTCGTGCTCGACCTGCGACGGGTCAGCGCGGTCGACGAGACAGGCGCGCAGGCTCTGGCCCGCCTGACGGCGTCACTGCAAGTGCGCGGCATCGCCCTGCTGCTGTCCGGCGTTCAGTCCCACACGGCACTGGGCTTGCGCCTGCGCCTTTTCGGAGATTCCGGGCGGGACGGCATCGAGTGGTTCGTGGATGCCGACCACGCCATCGAGGCCGCAGAACAGCGCCTGCTGCAGCCCGCACTGGCCACGGCGCAAGGTCTTGCAGCCGAGGCCGCCACGGCACCTGTGAACGCGCTGCTGGAAGGCCTGGACAGCACTGAGCTGGCGCTGGTCCATTCCCGCCTGCACCGCTGTCACGTCGCTGCAGGCCAGACCGTCTTCCGCCACGGCGAAGCAGCCGACGCGGTGTACCTCGTCGTCAGCGGCTCGATCCGCATTCAGGCACCCAGCATCGGCATTGGTACGGGCCCGCGCTATGCCAGCCTGGCGCCCGGCACGATGTTCGGCGAAGCAGCGCTGCTCGACGGCGGCGGCAGGACGGCCGATGCGGTGGCCGACGTCGACAGCGAACTGCTGCGGCTGGATGATTCAGCGCTGAAAGGGCTGGCGCAGGAGCACCCGGCGCTGGGCAGCCGGCTGTACCGCAACCTGGCGTCCTACCTGGCCCGGCGCCTGCGCCTTGCCAGCATCGCCTGGTCGGCGGCGGCCAGCTAGTTCACCGGGACATCGCGGTCGCCTGAACCAGCGCCTTGGCTGCTTCCACGCGCAAGGCCAGGGGCGCAGCCGGGTCGTTCACCACCGACAGCAGGAACAGGCGTGCCTCCTGCTCGCCGTGCGGGAGGCCTGCCGGCGAGGCCTGGGGTGGCGACGGCGCGGGCTCGGGGGCTTCTGTCGAAACGGCTGTCAACTGCGCCAGGACAGCCTGCCACTGCGCTGGCTGGATGCTGGCCAGCGGCGCAAGCAGCTCGGCCTGGCCTTCGCTGTTGGGCGGCAGGTCGAGCCAGGGGGTCTCTGCGAACAGGGTGACCAGGTCGGGCGCCAGAAAGGCCGACCAACGGTCGCCTTCGACGTTCTGGCCAGGCATGCTCGGCGCCACCCGCACCAGGCACGACAGCGGCTGATCGGGCAGGTACCGGCGGCCCAGGGCCTGCACGAAGGCGTCGGCGAGCGCAGCGTCCACGGGCTGTGCCAGTGAGAACCAGAGCTGCAGCCCGTCGACGCCATTGACCGCGATGGCCGGGGCGGGCAGCTCCAGATCGACCTGCACACCCTGCCAGATCGTCGCCAGGGGCAGCCAGTGCGCAGGGCGAGCCAGCTCCAGCACCAGCGCACGCACCCGGCCTGTGCCTGCGGCGGCATCGGGCTCGACCCGGTAAAGCCGGCTGAATTCCCGGGACAGTCGGCTCATGGGCTGATCGCTCGATGCATGCCCTGGACTCTAGCCCTTGCCGCGCCAGGCCGGCCGACAGCGGGTGTAGGCGATGTCCCACATGCCCAGGCGCATCCGTCCGAGAGACAAGGCCGCAGGCGCCCACCAGACTTAAGCCAAGGGCACAGCATGCCACCGACGTGTTGCCCGAACCGGCAACGCCGACATCCAGAACTCTTCGAAACGGACCCGCCATGAACACGACCGACCGGACCCGCCTGTCTCAGCGCCTTGCCTTTCGCCCATCGGGCATGGGCCTCATGCTCGCAACGGCCAGCCTTGCCGTGCTCTCGGCCTGCGCCAGCGTGCCCCCTCCGACAGCGCAGATGGCGGTGGCCCGCGCTGCCGTCGAACGCGCCACCGGCCCGGCAGCCGCCGAAGCGCCCATCGAAATGTCCGCGGCACGCGACAAGCTGAACCGCGCGAATACGGCTTTCGCGGCAAAGGACTACCCCCTGGCCAAGCGCCTGGCGGAAGAAGCCGAAGCCGAAGCCACGCTGGCCGAAGCGCGTTCACGCAGCCTGCGCTCGGGTCGGGCGCTGAACGAGGTGCGCGACGGTATCCGCATGCTGCGTGAAGAGATGAACCGCAAGCCCATGTGACCTGCACCGTGCGCGCCCGCGATGACCCGCAGGCTGCGCCTCGAACCGAATTTCCTTCAGAAAGAGAACACCATGAACCGTACCCTGATCGCTGGCGCCGTGCTGGCCAGCTTGTTGCTCGGCGCTTGCGCCACCACCCAGGCTCCGCCACAGGAACTGGTGGAAGCGCGCAGCGCCGTTCGCAGCGCCGAACTCGACGCTGCCGTGCTGTCACTGGCGCCGCTGGAGCTGAAGAGGGCCACCGATTCGCTCAACCGCGCCAACAGGCTTTTGACCGATGGCGAAGAGATGGTCGACGTGGCGAGCACCGCCACCATCGCCAGTCTCCAGGCCAAGACGGCCATGGCCATCGCCCAGGCGAAAACCAATGACGCGGCGATCGCCAGCGCCGATGTCGAACGTGAACGTGCACGGGCCGACATCCGCACCGCCGAAGCCCAGCGCGCATTGGCCCAGGCCAACATGGCGAAGGACCAGGCCAGCGTCGCCACGGCCCAGGCCCAGGCCGCGCGTCAGCAGACCGCTTCGGCAGAACAACGTGCCACCGGCGCCGAAGCCCAGGCTGTGGTGGCCCAGGCCACAGCAGCCACGGCCCGGCAGCAGACCGCTGAACTCCAGCAGCAGCTGGCCGAACTTCAGGCCCAGCAGACCGAGCGCGGCATGCTCGTGACCCTTGGCGACGTTCTCTTCGAATTCGGCCGCGCCGACGTCAAGCCCGGCGCCGAGAACGCCCTGCGCAAGCTGGCCGAATTCCTGCAGAAGAACCCGGCACGCCGTATCCTGATCGAAGGGCACACCGACAGCATCGGGTCGGCACAGGTCAACCAGACCCTGTCGCTGCGACGCGCCCAGGCCGTCGCCAATGGCCTGCTGCGCATGGGCGTGCCAGCCGACCGCGTGACGACCGTGGGCTACGGCAAGGACTACCCGATTGCCGACAACAACACCGACACCAACCGCGCGCTGAATCGCCGCGTCGAGGTCTATATCGCCGAAAACGACCAGCCGGTCAGGCCACGTCGCTGACCCCTGTTCACCCGTTCACGACCGACCCGGGCCCGGCAAGAGGCCCGGCATCCCGCGGAGTTCCAAGCGCTTCCGCGACAAGATCGACGACTTCTCCGCCGCCCGGGTCGACAGCGTACCGGCCCTGCTGTCGCAGGGCGAGCTGGGCAACGTCGTCCCGGCTCAGAGGGACCTGCCGCTCGAAGCCAGTATCGACGCCCCGGCCCTGGCGCGAAGACATCATCCGCCTGCCGAACGACTCGCTGGCCACCGAACTGGTCGGCGTGCAGCGCTTCAGGAGCGACCATTTCACCGGCGACGAACTGACCGACTGGCTGGAGTAGCGCGGCTGGCGCGCCGGTGGCGCCTGCACCGGGACCGAATGCGCATAGAGTTGTGCCCGCGGCCATCAGGGCGGCCGCCCTACACACGGCGCCCGATGCAGGAGCGAAGTTGAAGCGACAAGGCGTTGACGGCCCGGCGCAGGCCGGACCATGGCAGCAGCGGGTTGGCAGGCTTGGACCACACTGAGGTCGTCGTCGTCGGCGCCGGTGTCGTCGGGCTGGCCTGTGCGCGGGCGCTCGCGCTGGCCGGGCTGGAAGTGGTCATTCTCGAACGCCAGGCGCGCTTCGGCGCAGGTGTGTCTTCGCGCAACAGCGAGGTCGTCCATGCCGGGCTGCATGGCAGCGCCGACAGCCTCAAAGCCAGGCTGTGCGTACAGGGGCGAGCCATGCTCTACGACTTCTGCGCGCGCCACCACGTGGCGCACAGGCGCTGCGGCAAGCTGGTGGTGTCCACGCGCAGCAGCGAGGAAGACCACCTGGCGCTACTTCTCGAACGGGGCCGCGCCAACGGTGTCGAAGACCTGGCACTGCTGACCGGTGCGCAGGCCCGCGCCCTCGAACCCGAACTGGCCTGCACCGCGGCGCTGCACTCGCCTGCCAGCGGCATCGTCGACAGCCATGGCCTGATGACGGCGCTGCTGGCCGACGCCGAGGCGCATGGTGCGCTGCTGGCCTGCCACGGCGGGCTGGTCGACGCCGCGCCGCACGCTGGCGGCTGGCGGGTACAGGTGGACACGGCCGCAGCCGCGCCTTTTGCCCTGCACTGCCGCTGGATCATCAATGCCGCCGGCCTGGACGCGCAGGCCGTGGCCGCCGCGATGCAGGGCTTTCCGGCCGCGGCCATCCCGCGCCGGCATCTGGCCAAGGGCCACTACTTTGCGCTGGCCAGACGGGCGCCGTTCTCACGACTGATCTACCCCACCCCGGTGGATGGCGGGCTGGGCGTGCACCTGACGCTGGACCTGGCGGGCCAGGCCCGCTTCGGGCCCGACGTGCAGTGGCTCGAGAGCGACGCCGCAGGGGCCGAACTCGACTACAGCGTCGACGCCGGCCGCCAGGCCGCCTTCGAAGCCGAGGTGCGGCGCTACTGGCCAGGCCTGCCGGCCGGTGCGATGACCCCGGCCTACAGCGGCATCCGGCCCAAGCTCAGCGGCCCGGGCGAACCCGCGGCCGACTTCCGCATCGACGGGCCGGCCCACCACGGCTGCGCTGGCCTGGTGCAGCTGTTCGGCATCGAGTCGCCCGGGCTCACCGCCAGCCTGGCCGTGGCCGCCTGCGTGGCCGGCATCGTCACCGAAAGCGCCCAGCCCGTCCACCCTGGGTGACAGGCCTGCTGCTGGAACCCGGCGGGGCTCCCGGATGAAGCGACTGCGCCGTCGCGGCCCCGGCCATGGCGCTGGGGACCTTCTTCGGCCAGATGCTGCCACCACGGGCCCGGATTTCGCTAGCTGCAGGCGCAGCCGTCGTGCTGCGCGCCAAGCTGGCGGCTGCCGCGGCCAGCACGCTGGTCATCAAGCCGGTGGACTTTGCGCCGGCCCAGCTCGTCGCCTGGAAGCTGGGCCAGCCGATGCCGGGCAACGTCGCCGCTCAGGACCTGCCGCCCCTGCCTGCGACGCCTGCGCTGGACACGCCTGCAGCGGCTGCGTGCCGCTGCTACTTCAGGCCCGCGCAGTTTGCATAGAAGCTGACGCTGGCCGGCCAGTCGCTGAAGACGCCGCGCACGCCGACCTGGCGCGCCAGCACGTCGAGCACCCGCATCAGGTCGCCTTCACGGCCGACCTGGCTGTCGATGGTCTGGAAATAGAAGCCATTGTTCCCGTCGGCCAGCAGGCCCGATCGTTCCAGCGTCCAGGTGATGATCTCCAGCCCCGCGCGCCGGGCGTCGCGTGCAGCCTGGGAAGGCACGATGCTGTTGCCAGGCCCGGCCTCCAACAGCGCGAAGATGGGCGGTGCCCAGATGCGGATGCCTTCGGCGCGGTAGTCGACCAGCTGGCGCGCGCTGGGCAGTTCGGCCACCGTTCGGGCCCTGTCCAGGAACACCGCCTGCTGCCCGAAGGCCGGCTCGTGCGCCAGCCAGTAGCGCAGGTCGGCAATGTCGAATGACTGTGGCCAGACGTCCTTCGGCGGCACGCCGGCCTGCCGGTATTCGTCGATCAGCTTTTGCGCATAGGCCTGCTGCGTGAAGCCGTCGAAAGGCATGGCAACGCTGGCGCCCTTCAGTTCGGGTGTCATCCTGACGCCCAGCTGCTTGAAGAGTTCGATGCTTTCCCGGTGCGTGAGCAGCGTGCCGCTGCCCGGGCCGCTGTACAGGTCGGTGCGCCAGGGGGCCGTACCCGCCATGTACTCGGCCACGCTGCGGGCATTCGGGTTGGAAGCGTCCATCTTGCCGCGCAGGGTCTTGAATTCGGCCAGCGTCAGTTCGCTGGTGCGGCATTCGGCACTGGCCGCCGTGATGCGCTGGCCCGCCGGGTCGAAGCTGGCCGGCGTGAAAGGCCGCAGGCACTTGGCGGCCAGCGGCGTGGCCAGGATGTTGGTGGTGGTGTGCAGGTCGTTCTGGGCATGGCGGCAGACGAGTTCCTTGTCCTTGGTGAAGGTGACATCGCATTCCAGGATGCCGGCGCCCATGCGCGCCGCCGCCTCGTAGCTTTCCTTCGTGTGCTCCGGGAACTGCAGGGCGGCGCCGCGGTGGCCGATGGAGAAGTCAGACCGCACGAACTGCGGGCGTCGTGCGCAGGCCAGCAGTTCATGCTTCAGCGCGCTTTCGGTCATGTCGTTGACCAGAAAGAAGGGACGCGGGCCCAGCTGCGCTGGCACCGGGGGTGGCTTGCGCAAGCGCGGCTCGGCCTGCGCCAGGGCTTGAACGCTGATGGCGCCGAGCAAGAAGGCCAGCGCGAAAGTTCTGAACATGGGGTTCTCCGATCCGGCTCGCCCGTGTAGGACAGCGCCGCGCGATGAGTCCACTCAGCGACTGTCTCACGAAGCTCGTCCTATATTCACGCGATCCGAAGGTTTCACCGAGAGACACCACCATGAAGCAACGCATCGTTTCGATCACCGCCCTCCTGTCGGCACTGGCACTGCTGGCAGGCTGTGCCAACACCATGTCCGCGCGCGAGCAGGGCACGGCCCAGGGCGCGGCCATCGGTGCCGTGGCCGGCGCCATCATCGGCAGCGCCACGGGCGGGCGCGCCGGCACTGGCGCCGTGGCCGGAGCTGCCATCGGTGCCGTGGCCGGCAACCTGTGGTCGAAGAACATGGAAGACAAGCGCCGGGCGATGGAGCAGGCCACCGCCGGCTCGGGCGTGGCGGTGGAACGCACTGCCGACGACCAGCTGCGCGTGCAGGTACCCAGCGACATTTCCTTTGCCGTGAACAGCGCCGCCATCGAATCCCGCCTGCGTCCGGTGCTCGACACATTCGCCCAGGGGCTGGACCGCAACACCCTGGTGCGTGTGGTCGGCCACACCGACAACACCGGCAGCGATGCGATCAACGACCCGCTGTCGCTGCGCCGCGCCGAGAGCGTGCGTGCCTACCTGGAAGACCGGGGCGTGGCCGCATCGCGCATCGAGGTCGCCGGCCGCGGTTCACGCGAACCCGTGGCCAGCAACGACAACGCCGACGACCGCGCCCGCAACCGTCGCGTCGAGATCTTCCTGCGCGAACCACGCTCCGCCGGCTCCTGAGGCGCAAGGATGTGACGACCCCAGCCGAGACACCCCTGCCCTTCCTGGGCGGTTACCCGGAGCAGCTGCTGGCACCGGTTCGGCTGGCCCTGGCCGAAGGCACGCTGGGTGAACATCTGCAGCGGCGCTACCCCGAAGCGCATGGCATCCGGAGCGACACCCTGCTGTACGAACACGCCGCGGCGCTGAAACAGCGTCATCTGCGCCATGCCGGCCCCTTGGCCAAGGTGGTTTTCGACAACCGGCTGCAGCTCGACCACCGCGCGCTGGGCACCTTGACGACCGTGTCACGGGTGCAGGGTGGCAACCTCAAGTCCAAGCGCGAGATCCGCATCTCGGCGGTGTTCAAGCAAGCCCCGGCGCAGATGCTGGAAATGATCCTGGTGCACGAGCTCGCGCACCTGAAGGAACGCGAACACGACAAGGCCTTCTACGGGCTGTGCCAGCACATGCTGGCCGACTATCACCAGCTGGAATTCGACACGCGGCTGTACCTGACCTGGCTGGCGGCTCAGCGGCCGGCCAGCGTCAGCCAGACACCACCCGCATCAGCGCTTCCGGCCGAACCCGAACCTTCAGGGCCTGGGCCGGCACGGTGATGGCAACCGCGTGCGCGGCCACCGACGTGTCGCGCCTCACCGGGCGCATGAGCACGTCGCCGTTGCAGTCGGTGACCGCCGCCACCATCGGCGCGTTGGCGCGCGCGCCACGCTTCATCACCACGCCGTATTCACCCGACTTCAGCCGCACCGTCGAACCCGGCGGATAAAGCCCGAATTCCTTCACGATGGCCGCCGTCATGGGGTTGCCTGGATCGGACTGGAAGAAGTTGCGCACCGCCACATCGGGTGCCAGCGCCGCGCGCGTGGACCGGGCGCTGAACTTCGCTGCGAACTCATCGGCCCGCTGCAGCAGCCGGGCCGGGTCGCCGGCATCGCCCAGCCCCTGCGGATAGCCGGCACCTTCGCGGTGGTGGTGGCCGCGCACTGCGGACAGCCAGTCCTTGTCGGTCACGCCCGCCGTCTCCAGCAGTTCGGCAGCACGCTCCGGGTGGTGCAGGATGGTCTGGCGCTGCAGCGGCGTCAGCGGCGACCGCTGCGTGGCCAGCTTGTCCTGCAGTTCGGTCATCGACAGGTTCATGGTCAGCGCGGCGCGGAACAGGCTGGCCGCGGCACTGTCGCTCCAGCCCAGGCGCGTCGCGGCCAGCTGGCCCGCGACGGCGGCGTGCACCGCATGCCGGCTGGAATACGGTGCCTTCTGCCCATCTTCCTGGCGCACCACCTGCAGGATGGCCAGGTCCGGGTCACGCCGGACCAGGGCAAGCACGGGCTTGGCTGCCTTTTCCAGCGTCAGCCGGAATTCGGGATTCACTTCGGCGCGCAGCGCCCGGCCCATGCGGTCGACACTTTCCTCCCACAGCTGGGGCAAGGCCTCGGGCCGGGCCGATCGCACCTGCGCGGCCGGATCCTCGAGTTCGCTCTGGTCGATGTAGGTGCCCCGGTCGAGCAGGCTCTGCAGCTGTTCCTGGGTCTCGATGACGTGGCCGAAGGCCAGCAGCAAGGTGCCGTAGGCATCACGAACGCCGAAAGTCAGGGGCTGGCCCAGGACGACATGCTGGCGGTGTTGGCTGAGGGGCTGGAGTCTCACGGTGGCGAATTCGGCAGGTTGACCGCGTTTTGAACACGGGTGTTGACGTCGTAGGCAGCGTCAGCCGGAGGCCCGGGCTCGACGCTCCCGAGGCTTTCGGTCGATCGGGCGAGGACTGAAGTTCACCCTCCAGGAGTACAGGTGGCGGTCTGGCATCGGGCTTGCTTTCCAACCCCCTGGGCCTGAATCAACCTGCATCCTCTGCGTGGCTGGCCACCGGCCCCGGCCCGCCACGCATGGAGTCCTGAATGAAGCGTCGCGTATTCCTGGCCGCCAGTGCGGCCACCCTGGTGGCCCCTGCCGTCGTCAGCGCACAGGCTGCGTGGCCGTCGCGCGGGCCCATCAAGCTGGTGGCCCAGTTCCCGGCAGGGGGGCTGGTGGACGTCGTCTCGCGGCTGCTGGCCCCACACCTGTCCAGCGCACTGGGCCAGTCGGTGGTCGTCGAAAACCGCCCAGGCGCCGGCGGCATCATCGGCACCGACTTCGTCGCCAAGCAGGCACCCGACGGTTACACCCTGCTCGTGAGCCATGCCGCGGTGCACGTGTACGCCGCTGCCACGCGCCGCACCCTGCAGTTCGATCCGCTGAACGACTTCACCCACATGGGCATGCTCTGCGAGGCGCCGATGATCCTGGCGGTGCGGGCAGCGTCGCCCTTCCAGACCCTCGACCAGTACGTGGCTGCCGCGCGCAAGCAGCCGGTGCGCTACGGCACCTCGGGCATCGGCTCGGCCAACCACCTGTTCGGTGAACTGCTGAAGATCGAAGGCAAGGCCCCCGAGCACGACCACGTTCCCTACCAGGGCAGCGCCCCGGCCATGCAGGACCTGCTGGGCGGCCAGATCGACGGCGTGTTCGACCCCATCACGACCAACGTCGCGGCGCTGAAGGCGGGTTCGCTGCGCGCACTGGCGGTGTCCACGCCGCAGCGCCTGTCGGCACTGCCCAGCATCCCCACCTTCGCCGAACTGGGCTACCCCAAGCTGACCGGCTCGCAATGGCTGGGCCTGTCGGCGCCCAAGGGACTGCCGGCCCCGATCACGCAGCGCCTGTCGGCCTTGATCCCCGAACTGCTGACCCGGCCCGACGTCGCGGTCCGCCTGGAAGAACTGCAGACGCTGCCGCGCAAACCCACGCTGATGGGCGACGACTTCGTGCAGCTGGTGCGTTCGCAGATCGACACCTGGCGCGCCGTGGCCCGCACGTCCAATGTCG
Source organism: Burkholderiales bacterium Ga0077543 (assembly GCA_001464055.1). Taxonomy (GTDB): domain Bacteria; phylum Pseudomonadota; class Gammaproteobacteria; order Burkholderiales; family Burkholderiaceae_C; genus Rubrivivax. The sequence continues at coordinate 37,285 of LNET01000051.1, read as the reverse complement.
AAGTGATAGGCTGAGGCAGCTTCCACTACGTCTGTCGACATGAACCCTGCCGCCTCCGCCGCTCCTGCCGCCGACCCGACCACCCCTGGCGAGGTGGTCGACGAGTTCCTGCGGTTGATCATGATCCCCGACCCGGTGGCGGCCCGCCGCTTCGTCGCCCCGGGCTTGCGCATCCGCTTCACCGGCGGGCGCACGATGGCCGACCCCACCGAGTGCACCGCATTCAACAAGTCGCGCTACAAATGGGTGAAAAAGCGCATCGAACGCACCGAAGTGGTGATTCGCCCCAGCGATGGCACCGAAGACGTGGTCTACAGCCTGGGCACGCTGTACGGCGAATGGCCCGATGGCACGCCATTCGAAGGCAACCGCTATGTCGACCGCTACGTGGTGCGCGACGGCCTGATCACGCACATGGACGTTTGGAACGACAGCGCCGAATGGCTGATGGTGCGCGCCGGCCTGGCCACGCTGTAGGCCCGGCATGAGTTCCGCGCCCTCTGCGCCGGTCTACACCGGCCTGCTGCCCAGCCACGGCCGCTTCGATTACCTGCCCATCACGCGCCGGCCGCGCTACCGCTGGCCGGGCGGTGCCGGGCTGGCGGTGTACCTGGGCTTCAACATCGAGCATTTCGCGTTCGGCGAAGGCCTGGGCGCGGGCATCGGCCCGGCCAGCCCGCAGCCCGACGTGCTGAACTACAGCTGGCGCGAGTACGGCAACCGAGTCGGCGCCTGGCGCTGCCTGGACCTGTTCGACAGCCTCTGCCTGCCCGCGGCGGCCTTGATCAACACCGCGCTTTACGACCACTGCCCGGAACTGGTGGCGGCCTGCGTGGCGCGTGGCGACGAACTGGTGGGCCATGGCCACAGCAATGCCGAACGCCAGGGCGTGCTGGCCGAGGCCGGCGAACGTGAACTGCTGCTGCATTGCCGCCAGCAGATGCTGGCGCACAGCGGTACGGCGCCGGCCGGCTGGTTGTCGCCCTGGATCTCGGAAAGCCTGCACACACCCGACCTGCTGGCGGAAACCGGCTACGACTACACCCTGAACTGGTGCCACGACGACCAGCCCCTGCCCATGCGCACGCGCAGCGGCCAGGCTTTGTGGGCCGTGCCCTACCCGCAGGAGCTGAACGACATCCCCATGGTCATTGCCCGGCAGATGGACGGCAAGGACTTCGCGCAGATGATCGTCGACCAGCTCGAGGAAATGCTCGACCAGACCCGCGACCCCGCGGCCCCGGCCCTGGTGATGGGCATCGCGCTGCACCCCTATATCGTCGGCCAGCCCTACCGGCTGCGCCACCTGCGCCGCGCCCTGCAGCGTGTGGCTGCAGCGCGCGACGCCGGCGAGCTGTGGATGACCACGCCCGGGGCCATTGCCCGGCACGCCCAGGGTCAGCACAAGCCGGCGTAGGCAAGCATGCGCTGGCGCAGCCGGCGCCACCGCCTCGGCTGTCAGCCGCAGCGTGGTGCCGTGCAGCCCAGCGGGGCTGAAGCTTCGGCCGCAGCCGGGCCATCGGCCACGGAGTTTTTTTCTTCCACGGCGTATGCGCCGCTGTTCAAGCCTGAATGCTGCGACTCGATGCGCTCGAACAGGGCCCGCCCGGGTCAGGCCTTTGCCAGTTCGACCCGGGCGCCGAGCACGCGGTCGGTGGGTTCCGGCCGATGCAGCAGGTAGCCCTGGGCATAGTCGACGCCGATCTCGCGGATGCGTGCCAGCGTTTCGGGGCGATCCACGAATTCGGCCACGGTCTGGATGCCCAGCACCCGGGCCACGTCGACGAAGCAGCGCACCGCGGCATCGTCCAGGGGGTCGTCGACCAGGTCCCGGATGAAGCTGCCGTCGATCTTCAGCAGGTCCACCTGCAGGTGCTTCAGGTAGCCGAAGGAAGAGGCGCCTGCGCCGAAGTCGTCCAGCGCCACGCGCACGCCCAGGGCGCGCACCTTGTCGATGAAGACCGCGGCGTCGGCCATGTTGGTGACGGCGGATGTTTCGGTGATTTCAAGGCAGACGCAGCGGCAGACCGCGGCGCCCGCCTCGGTCAGGATGTCGATGGCATGGCGGTGGAAGGTGCGGTCGCCCACCGACTGCCCCGACAGGTTGATGCACAGCATGTCGAGCACCTTCAGGTCGGGCATGGCCTGGATGCGCTGCACGGCATGCCGAAGCACCCAGCGGTCGATGCGCGTGGCCATGTGGAAACGCTCTGCGGCCGGCAGGAAGGCTGCCGGCGGGATCAGGCTGCCGTCGACATCCAGCATGCGCAGCAGCACTTCGGCATGCAGCCCGCCAGAGTCCGGGCCCAGCGGTTCGATCTTCTGCGCGTACAGCACAAAACGGTCTTCGTCCAGCGCCTGCTCGAGCCGGCTGGCCCACTGCATTTCGCCCTGGCGCGCGCGCAGGGCATCGTCGGTGTCGAACCAGGCGTGCACGCGGTTGCGTCCAGCCTCCTTCGCGGCGTAGCAGGACTGGTCAGCGGCCTGCATGGCCGCTGCGGCGTTGGCCCAGCGGCGGTCCACCGGCACCAGGCCGATGCTGGTGCCGATCCTGAACCGCCTGCCGTCGTGCACGAACCTGAACTCTTCCATCGAGTCGCAAATCTTCTGCGCCACGCGCAGGGCCTGTTCGGCCTGGCAGTGCTCCAGCAGCACGGCAAATTCATCGCCGCCCAGGCGGGCCAGGGTGTCGCGCGCGCGCACCGTCTGCTTCAGCTGCTTGGCCACCAGCTGCAGCACCTGGTCGCCGACCGAATGGCCACAGGTGTCGTTCACCAGCTTGAACTGGTCCAGGTCGATGAAGAGAAGGCTGTGTTCGCTGCCGTCCAGGTGGGCCTTGTCCAGGCTGTGGCGAAGCCGGTTTTCGAGTTCGGTACGGTTGACCAGACCGGTCAGGGGGTCGTGCGTGGCGCGATAGCTCATCTCGCCCGACAGGCGCCGTTGCTCGGTGACGTCGCGGAACACCAGGACCACGCCCAGGATCTCGCCAGACGGGTTGCGGATCGGCGCGGCGGTTTCCTCGATTCCAAACTCGATGCCGCTGCGCGACAGCAGCACGGTGTTGCCCGCCAGGCCGACGGTGGCCCCCTTCTCCAGGCACAGGGCCACGAGGTCGTGCGCGGGCTGGCGGCCGGAGTCGATCTGGATGCGGAAGACCTGCACCGCAGGCTTGCCCAGGGCTTCGTGCGAAGTCCAGCCCGTCAGCCGCTCGGCCGCCGGATTCAGCCAGGTGATGGCGCTCTGGGCATCGGTGGTGATCACGGCGTCGCCGATCGACTGCAGGGTCACCTGCAGCAGTTCGCGCTGTTCGTCGAGCCGGGCGTTCAGCTCGCGCAGCGGCGTGATGTCCCAGTTCACGCCGATCAGCTTGGCTGGTCGGCCCTGATCGTCGGTGACCATCCGGCCGGCACTGTGCAGGTGGTGCACGCTGCCGTCGGGCCAGACCGCGCGGAAGTCGATCTCGAGTTTCGTGCCCTGGCCGATGGTCTCCTCGACGGCCGCTTCCAGGCGAAGCAGGTCGGCCGGGTGCACGTGGCGCGCCCAGACGACAGCGGGGTCCTCGCGGCAGTCTGCGGGAAGGCCGAACAGCTGGTAGGTGCGCGAATCCCAGCGTCTTTCGTCGCTGCGCAGGTCGCGTTCCCAGACGCCGACGCCCCCGCTTTGCGTGGCCAGCGCTGCCCGCTGCTGCGCTTCGTCGAGCGCCTGCTGCGCCATGACGCTCTGGGTGACGTCCTGCAAGGCGCCGAACAGCCTGACCGGCCGCCCGGCTTCGAATTCGGCCTGGCCGACGGTACGCACCCAGATGCGCTGCCCGTTGCGCTGGATCATGGGCAGTTGCAGGTCCCAGGGCCGGCCATCGATCGCGGCCTGGGCGACGGCGGCCTCGATGACGGGACGCGCCTCGGGTAGGTAGAACTGGATGGCCTGGTCGACCCGCGGCTGGAAGCCGGGCTCCACGTCGTGGATGCGACAGGTCTGCTCCGACCACTGGACGACGCCGCTGGCGATGTCGACGCGCCAGCCGCCCACCTTCGCCAGTTCGCCGGTGCGGTTCAGCATTTCCTCGCTGATGCGCAGTTGTTCCTGCTGCGCCTTGCGCGCGGTGATGTCCAGATGCGTTCCGAACATCCATTCCGGCAGGCCGTCAGGGGTGCGCGTGAGCACCTTGCCGCAGGCCAGCACCCAGACCCAGTGGCCGTCGCGGTGGCGCATGCGCGCCTCACACTCGTAGGCTGCGGTCTGGTCGCTGAAGTGGGCCTGCAGGAGCGCATTCGAACGCACCAGGTCTTCCGGGTGCACCCGATCGGTCCAGGCCCGGGTCGTGACGGGGTGGAGTGCCTCGAGCCTGTCGCCGATGATCTCGGCCCAGCGCTCGTTGAGGCGGAGTTCGCCGGTCTGAACGTTCCATTCCCAGGTGCCGGCGCCTGTGGCCTGGATGATGGCCGCCAGGCGCGCGACCTCGGCGTCCAGCGAGCGCCGCGCCATCAGGCTGTCGGTGATGTCCTCGACCGAACCGACATGGCTGGTCACTGCCCCGTCGGCGCCGAACACCGGCCGCGAGACCGACCGCACATGCCGAACGCTGCCGTCTGCCCGCTGCACGCGGAACTGCAGGTCGAATTCGAGCTTCTGCGCTGCAGATTCCTGCCATCGCTGGAAGACCATGGCCCGGTCTTCCGGGTGCAGCGAATGGCTCCAGCCCTGGCCCAGGGCCTCGGCCCCGGTCAGGCCATAGATCGCCTGCCAGCGCGCGTTGGTGTAGATGCACCCGCCGCCGGCGTCGGTGGCGTACACGCCCAGCGGCGAGGATTCGCTCAGGCTGCGAAAGCGCGATTCGCTGACCAGGAACGACCGCGCCAGTTTCCTGGACTCCAGGGCCTGCACGGCCGCGATCGACAACAGGCGCAGGACTTCGCGCTGGTGTCCGCTGAGCTGCCGGGGAATGCGATCGATCACGCACAGGGTGCCGACATGTTCACCGCTGCTCAGGCGCAGGGGGGCTCCGGCATAGAAGCGGATGTCGGGCGCGCTGCTGACCAGCGGGTTGTCGGCAAAGCGGGGGTCGGCCAGCGCGTCGGGCACCTCGAAGACGACTTCGCCGTGGATGGCATGGGCGCAGAAGGCCTGTTCGCGGGGGGTTTCGCTCACCCCCGGCAGGCCTATGTTGGCCTTGAACCATTGCCGGTTGCCATCGACCAGGCTGATCAGCGAAACCGGAACTCCGCACACGAGCGCAGCCGTGGCCACCAGGGCGTCGAATTCGCGCTCAGGCGCAGAGTCCATCACATCGAGCCGCTCGAGCGCCAGAAGACGTTCGCGTTCGTTCGGCAGCGCAGGGGCGATCAACATGGCGACGGTATACCTGCGTGGAGCATCGGAACGGAATGGCACCTTGCTGCACTGTAGGTGCCAATGACACGCTGGAGTCCAGCGAACAGCCCGGGTTTCGACACCCAGATTGCCTGGCCACTTCGCATTCTTCAAGGCTGGCAGCCCAGGACTGCCGTGGCCAGCCCGGCGGGCCCCGTTGCAGGTCCGCAGGCGCGGATGAGCACCTTTACAGTCGACAGGGCTCCAGTCACAGCGTCGCCGCCCCATTCCATGCTGATCAGAATCACGCCCGAAGTCCGCCTTTTCGTCGACATCGAAGGCCCGGCCTGGGTGCCCGACGGTCCGCGTCTGCGCGAAAAGCCCAGCCTCGTGCTGCTGCACGGCGGACCCGGCTACGACCATTCGAGCTTCAAGCCGATCTTCAGCCGCCTGGCCGATGTGGCGCAGATCGTCTATGTCGACCACCGCGGCCACGGACGCAGCGACCCCCGCCCTGCCGCCGAGTGGACGCTGGACACCTTTGCCGACGACGTGGTGCGCCTGTGCGACGCGCTGGGCATCACCCGGCCCATCGTGCTGGGCCAGAGCTTCGGCGGCTTCGTTGCACAGCGCTACCTGGCGCGGCATCCGACCCACCCGGCGAAGGTGATCTTGTCCAGCACCAGCCACCACCTGGGGCTGGAGCGCAAGCTGGCGATGTTCGAAAAACTCGGCGGCGAACCCGCGCGCGCCGCCGCCCAGGCTTTCTGGACAGCACCCAGTGCCGCGACCTGGGGGCCCTACAACACGCATTGCCGCGAGCTCTACAACACCACCCGCCCGGCCAACGACGATGCCCGCCTGCGCACCTTGATGAACGAGGAGATCCTGTTCACATCGGCCGGTGGCGAACAGCAGACGATGCAGTTGCTGCCGGGCCTGGCGGCGGTGCAGTGCCCTGTGCTGGTGATGGCCGGCGCGCACGACCCGGTGACACCGCTGGAAGACGCGCTGGACATCGTCCAGGCCATTCCGGCGCCCTGGGCGCGCCTGGCCACGTTCGCGAATGCCGGCCACGGCGCCTGGCGCGACGAACCCGACCTGGCCATGTCGACACTGCGGGAATTCATCACTGCGCCGAGCTAAACCCGACCTGCGAAGGGGCCGATACCCATGCCAATGCACAGGCACCCGGCGTTCGGAGCGCCTTGAAGGAAACTCGGATGTCAACTCGCTCTTTCCAGCTGTCGGCGGCCCTGCTCAAGCCCGGCCTGGCCGTCATGCAAAGGCTGCCTTTCGCGCGCAAGCTGATCCTCATGGCCCTGGTGCTGACCCTGCCGTTGGGCTGGCTGATGGGCTTTGCGGTGTTGAACCTGCAAAGCCGGCTTGCCGCCACGCAGGCCGAACGGCTGGGCAGCGACGTGGTGGCCGCCACGCTCGAAGTCGGGCTGCTGACCCAGACCCACCGCGGCCAGGTGAACCTGGCGCTGGCACAGGCACCGAACATGGACGCGCCGCTGCGCGAGACCCGCGCGAAGCTGAAGATCGCCGTCGAGCGGATGGATCGCGACATCGCCACGGCCCGGAGCCTGGACCTCGACCCCGCCTGGACCCCGCTGCGCACCGAACTGATGAAGTTCGTCGCCGGCCAGTACCCGGCACAGGCTCCGGCCAGCTTCGCGCTGCATTCGCGCCAGATCGCGGCCTTGTCGGCGCTGTCGCTGCTGGCGGCGGAACGCAGTGGCCTGCTGCTGGACCCGGAAGCCGCCACCTTCCACCTGATGCATCTGAGCGTGGAACGTGTGCTGCCCTGGACCGAGGCCCTGGGCCGCATGCGCGGGCTGGGTGCGGGACTGGTGCAGCGGGGCGAAGCCGATCTGCGGGCCTGGCTGCCCGTGGCCGCGCAGCAGGCCCTGCTGCTGGACCACCTGGACGCAGCAGCCACCATCGTCGGCGCCGCTGAACGCGCCGGTGAGCCCCTGCCGCCGAACTTCGCCCAGGCTCTGGGCAGCGCGCGGGCCTTCAGCGACCAGGCCCAGGCCTTGATCGAGCAGGGGCCGGCCGGAGCCGACGCCAAGGCCTATTTCGAAGCCGGCACCCAGGCCATCGGGCTGGCCTCGGCCGTGGGCCGGCATGCCAGCACGCGGCTGGGCACGCTGCTCGACGAACGCGCCGGCAGCCTGCAATGGCAGTTCCTGCTGGCCTGCACCCTGACCGTGACGACGCTGCTGGGCATCGGCTACCTGTCGGTGGCGTTCTACCGGGGTTCGGTGGGCACCCTGCGATCGGTCCAGAAGTCGGTCACCGAACTGGCCGCAGGCAACTTCACGGCCCAGCAGGCGATCGAGGGCCGAGACGAGTTCGCCCGCGTCGGCCAGACCCTGGACGCCATGGGCAGCCGACTATCGGCGATGGTGGCCGACATCCGCAGCAACGCGTCGATGGTGACCGAGGCCGGCATGCGGCTGGCCGAAGACACCCGGGCCCTGAGCGAACGCACCGAGTCGCAGGCGGCCAGCCTGGAGCAAACCTCGGCCAGCGTGCAGGACCTGACGAGCGCGCTGAACAGCATGGCCCAGGGCGCCCAGGCGGCCGACAGCCTGGCAGCCCGCGTGCGCAGCATGGCCGAGACCGGTGGCGAGGCCATCCAGACCTCGGTGACGACGATGCAGGACATCCAGACCAGCTCGCGCCGGGTGCACGAGATCATCGGCGTCATCGAAGGCATCGCCTTCCAGACCAACCTGCTGGCCCTGAACGCCGCGGTCGAGGCCGCCAGGGCGGGCGAGCAGGGCCGCGGTTTTGCGGTGGTGGCCGCCGAAGTGCGCAGCCTGGCGCAGCGCAGCTCGGCTTCGGCGCGCGAGATCAAGACCTTGATCGGCGAGTCGGTGCGCCATGTCGAGGCCGGCGTGACGCAGGTCAGCGGCGCCAGCCAGAGCTTCAGCGACATCGTCAGCGGCATCCGCGAGGTTGCCAGCCAGGTCGGCAGCATTGCCAGCAATGCCCGCGAGCAGAGCAGCGGCCTGGCCCAGATTTCCCAGGCCGTGAACCAGATCGACACCCTGACCCAGCAGAACGCGCAGATGGTCGACCAGGCCATGAGCAGCTCGGCCCAGCTCAGCCAGCGCGCCGACAAGCTGGCCGGGGCGGTGGCCTCGTTCCGCCTGCGCCAGGGCAGCGCCGACGAGGCGCTGGCCCTGGTCAAGCGCGCCATGGCCATGGTGCGCCAGCGTGGCAAACCGGCGCTGGACGAGATCACCGCCAACGGCGCCGAGTGGACCGACCGCGACATGTACGTCTTCGCCTTCGACCGACGCGGCGTCTATCACGCCTTCGGCGGCAACGCGGCGAAGTGCGGCACCTCGGTGCGCGAGGTGCGTGGCGTCGACGGCGACAAGCTCGTCAGCGACGCCTTCGAGCGGGCTGCACAGGGCGGCGGCTGGGTCGACTACACCTTCGTCAACCCAGCCAGCGGCGAAACCGCCTGGAAGACGTCTTACGTCGAGCCCATCGACGAGGGCCTGGTGCTGGGCTGCGGTGTCTACAAGCGCATGGACGACATCGCGCCGAAGACGGCCGCTGTCGCCACGTCCGGCCGCCGGCCGGCCAAGGCCACAGCCACGGCCTGACCCGGCCCAGCCCGCGGCAGGGCGGGGGCCCGGCTGGCAGAATCCGGCCGGTTCATGACACCGACCCCGCCTTCCGGGCTGCGCGTGCTGTCCGTCATCGCACCGATGACGCAGCTCAACACGCCCTACCCGTCCACCGCCTATCTGACGGGCTTCCTGCGTTCACGTGGCTTCGCGGCGCAGCAGGTCGACCTGGCGCTGGGGCTGGTGCTGGCCTTGTTCTCCGTGCCCGGCCTGAAGGCCCTGCACGCGGCCGTGCAGGCCCTGCCCGAAGCCCGTCGCGGCCCCAGCCTGCTGGCCTTCGACAGCCAGTTCGACCGCTACCTGGCCACGCTGGCCCCTACCCTGGCCTTTCTGCAGGGCCGCGACGCCACGCTGGCTTACCGGATCGCCCCGCGCGGCTTCCTGCCCGAAGGCCCGCGCTTCGCCCAGCTGGACGCGCACATCGTGGCCGAAGGCGAACCCGAAACCGACCCGCTGGCCTGGGCCTTTGGTTCGCTGGGCCAGCAGGACCGCGCTCGCCACATCGCCACGCTCTACCTGAACGACCTGGCCGACGTGCTGCGCCAGGCCGTGGACGAGCGCTTCGAGTTCGTGCGCTACGGCGAACGCCTGGCCATGAGCCAGCCCAGCTTCGACCCCCTGGCCACGGCCCTGGCCGCGCCGCCGAACCTGGTGGACAGCACGCTGCAGGCCCTGGCGCTGGAAGCGGTGGCGCTGCACCAGCCCGATGTGCTGCTGATCTCGGTGCCCTTTCCCGGCGCGGTGTACGGCGCCTTCCGCATTGCCCAGGCGGTGAAGGCCGCACACCCGCACATCCGCACTGTGCTGGGTGGCGGCTACGTCAACACCGAATTGCGCGAACTGAAGGAGCCGCGGGTCTTCGACTTCTTCGATGCGCTGACGCTGGACGCCGGCGAACGCCCGCTGCTGGCACTGCTGGAGCACTTCGCCGGCAAGCGCTCGGCCAGCCGCCTGGTGCGGACCTTCATCCGCCAGGACGGCGTGGTGCGCTATGTCGACATCGGCGAAGCCGACATCCGCTTCGAGGACGTGGGCACGCCCACCTGGGACGGCCTGCCGCTGAACCAGTACCTGTCGCTGCTGGACATGCTGAACCCCATGCACCGGCTGTGGAGCGACGGCCGCTGGAACAAGCTGACGGTGGCGCACGGCTGCTACTGGAAGAAGTGCAGCTTCTGCGACGTCAGCCTGGACTACATCTCTCGCTTCGACGCGGCCAGCGCCGAGACCCTGGCCGACCGCATCGAGGCCATCGTGAAGGAAACCGGGCAGACCGGCTTCCACTTCGTCGACGAGGCCGCGCCACCGAAGTCCCTGAAGGCCCTGGCTGCCGAGATCCAGAAGCGCCAGCTGCAGATCAGCTGGTGGGGCAACATCCGCTTCGAGAAGACCTTCACGCCCGAACTCTGCCAGCAGCTGGCCGACAGCGGCTGCATCGCCATCAGCGGCGGGCTGGAGGTGGCTTCAGACCGGCTGCTCAAGCTGATGAAGAAAGGCGTGTCGGTCGACCAGGTGGCGCGGGTCACCAAGGGTTTCAGCGATGCCGGCATCCTGGTGCATGCCTACCTGATGTACGGATTCCCCACCCAGACCGTGCAGGACACGGTGGACGCGCTGGAGTACGTGCGCCAGCTGTTCCAGGCCGGCTGCATCCAGAGCGGCTACTTCCACCGCTTCACCTGCACCGTGCATTCGCCGGTGGGCAAGGCGCCGCAGGACTACGGCGTGACCCTGGTGCCACCACCCGAGGGTGGCTTTGCGAAGAACGACATCGGCTTCCACGACCCCACCGGCACCGACCACGATGCGCTCGGGCTGGGGTTGAAGAAGGCGCTCTACAACTACATGCACGGCATCGGCATCGAGGAAGACGTGCGCAGCTGGTTCAGCGTACGCGTGCCGCGGACCACGGTGGCGCGGCAGCGTATTGCACGCGCGCTGGGCTGAGAGCCTTCAGCGCGCCGGTGTGGCCGGGCTGGCCGGCGTGGCCGGGCTGGCCGCGGCCGGCACCACGATGACCGTGGCCGTGCCACCCACGCAAGCCGTGGTCTGGCCGGCAGCGCAGGGGGGCTGGTCGGCCCGCTTCGGGGGTTCCCAGTCACTGCGCACCGGGCTGCCGGTGACGGCGCTCATCAGCAGCCCCACCGTGCCCAGGGTCACCACCAACCACAGCAGGCGCCGGCGCCAGGGCGTGGCGGGCAAGTCTTCGACTTCGTACATGCCCGCATTCTGCCGCCCCGGCGTCTTCCGGGTCATCCCAAGGCCGGCAACGGGCGGCCTGGAGGCCCACAAAAGCAGGCCGGCACCCCCGTTTTTCAGGCTTTGAAAGAAGCAACTTTGCGTAAAGCGCTAAAGCTTTGCAGCGGGCAGACGAAAAAGGCTTCATCGTGCTTTGCGACTCACCCTCCTGAAGCACGGGGTCCGGACCAACACAGCTGGCGGGCCCGTCGCCGAACAAGGATGCATCGGCACGGGCCACTGCCTTTAGGAGGCCCGGGCGAACAGCCTGTGGTCACCAACCGAACGGAGATTTTTTCAATGGCCCAAACAATCAACACCAACCTCGTCTCGCTGAACGCCCAGCGCAACCTGAGCACCAGCCAGGGCGCGCTGTCCACCGCCATGCAGCGCCTGTCCTCGGGCCTGCGTGTCAACAGCGCCAAGGACGACGCTGCCGGCCTGGCCATCGCAGAACGCATGTCGGCCCAGGCACGCGGCATGAGCGTGGCAATGCGCAACGCCAACGACGCCATCTCGCTGTCGCAGACGGCCGAAGGCGCCCTGGGCAAGGTCAGCGACATCTTCCAGCGCATGCGGGAACTGGCGGTGCAGGCCAGCAACGGCACGAACAACGAAGACGACCGCACCAGCCTGAACGAGGAGTTCGTGCAACTGGCGCAGGAAGCCACGCGAACCCTGGGCGGTACGCAGTTCAACGGCGAGAACATCCTGGCCCAGGCCACGGACTACGAGTTCCAGATCGGCGCGAACAACGAGGCCAACATCGATCGCATCAGCGTCACCGGATTCGACTGGACCGCGGAAGCCGACATCACCGCGCTGACCGGCGCTGCCGTGCTGACCGGCACGGCAACACCCACGCTGCAGATCAACGGCACCGACGGCACGGCCGCACAAGCCGCCATCGCTGCCATCGACACCGCGATGGACGCCGTCAACAGCCAGCGCGCCACCTTCGGTGCCGTGCAGAACCGCTTCGACAACGTCGTGGCCAACCTGATGGTGGCCAGCGAGAACCAGAACGCCGCACGCAGCCGCATCATGGACGCCGACTACGCCGCCGAGACGGCCAACCTGTCGCGCGCCAGCATCCTGCAGCAGGCCGGCAACGCCATGGTCGCGCAGGCCAACCAGCTGCCCCAGCAGGTGCTGGCCCTGCTGCGCTGACGCAGCGCGCTCAGGCGCGGTTTCTTGGCAAGAAAAGGCCTGCCGGCAACGGCAGGCCTTTTTTCGTCTGTGGGCCAACGGGGCGGAAATGGCCGTCTTCCAGGCCGCTTATCGCGGCAACGCCAGGCTCAGGCCGGCCGTAATCTCCTTATCAGCGTTTCGGTACCCAGTCGGTTCGAACCGCCAGCAGAACCGACCGCCGTCCCTCACCGGACACTGCCCTCTAGGAGATTTGCCGTGCCCCAGACCATCAACACGAACCTGGTTTCGCTCAACGCCCAGCGCAACCTGAGCACCAGCCAGGGCTCGCTGGCGACCGCGATGCAACGCCTGTCTTCCGGCCTGCGCGTCAACAGCGCCAAGGACGACGCCGCCGGCCTGGCGATCGCAGAACGCATGAACACCCAGGCGCGTGGCATGAACGTGGCCATGCGCAATGCCAACGACGGGATCTCGATGGCGCAGGTGGGCGAAGGCGCCCTGGGCAAGGTGGGAGACATCTTCCAGCGCATGCGGGAACTGGCGGTGCAGGCCAGCAACGGCACCAACAGCGAAGACGACCGCATCAGCCTGAACGAGGAATACGTGCAGCTGGCCCAGGAAGCCACGCGAACGCTGGGCGGCACCCAGTTCAACGGCGCCAACATCCTGGCTTCGACCACGTCCTACGAGTTCCAGATCGGCGCGAACAACGTCGCCGACCTCGACCGCATCACCGTCGACCCGTTCGACTGGACTGCCACCGCCGAGATCACCGGCCTGCTGGGTGCGGCGGTTCTGACGGGTGCAGGCGGCGTGCCGCCACAGGAAATCTCCGGCGTCGACGGCGTCAACGCCCAGACCGCCATCGGCCTGATCGACACCGCCATCGACGCCATCAACAGCCAGCGCGCCACCTTCGGCGCGGTGCAGAACCGCTTCGACAACGTGATCGCCAACCTGATGGTGGCCAGCGAGAACCAGAGCGCTGCCCGCAGCCGCATCATGGACGCCGACTACGCTGCCGAGACGGCGAACCTGTCGCGCGCGCAGATCCTGCAGCAGGCCGGCAATGCCATGGTCGCCCAGGCCAACCAGTTGCCCCAGCAGGTGCTGTCGCTGCTGCAGCGTTGATCGTGGGCGATGCACCTGCTGCCGTCGCTGGCGCAGGTGCTGTCGCTGCTTCAGCGTTGACGAACTGAAACAAAAGTCGCAAGGCCCGGCCCTCAAGTCCGCGCGGTTGCTGCCGAAACAGGGTCCAGGGGGGTGGCATCCAGCCATCTCCCGGACCCTGTTTAATTTCGACCTCGGCGTGGACGCCGCTGGAGCAGATCATGGCCACCATCACATCGCTGGGCATCGGCAGCGGCCTGGACATCAACAGCATGGTCACGCAGCTGGTGGCACTGGAGCGCCGTCCGCTGGAGCAGATGCGCACCGAAGCGACGCGACTGCAGACCCAGGTGTCTTCCTACGGGCAGCTCAAGAGCCTGTTCAGCACTCTCCAGGACGCAAGCACCTCGCTGAACAATGCACCGCTGTGGCAGCGCTCGCTGGCCACCAGCAGCAACGAAGCCGCGGTCAGCGCCATCGGCGGCGCCGATGCCGTGCCCGGCAACTACGCCGTCTCGGTGCAGACACTGGCCAGAAGCCAGACCATCGTCTCCGCCGCTTCGCTGGGCAGCGCCAGCAGCCTGGCCGGCGCCGGTACGCTGACGCTGCAGCTGGGCAGCTGGGCCGGCGCACCCGCGCAGTTCACGGCCAAGCCCGACAGCAGCGCGCTGGACATCACGGTCACGGCCACCGACACGCTGGCCGACGTGCGCAACAAGATCAACGCCGCGGGCGCAGGCGTCACCGCCACCCTGGTGACCGACGCCAATGGCACCCGGCTGAGCGTGCGCTCCAACGAGACCGGCGCCGTCAATGGCTTTCGCATCCAGGCCGTCGACGCCGACGGCGTACTGGACGATGATGCTGGCCTGTCCCGCCTGGCCTACGACCCGCCCAGCAATACCCTGGGCATGAACTACACGGCCGCCAGGAACGCGGTCGCCAACGTCAACGGCGTGCCCGTCGAATCGGCCAGCAATGAACTCAGCGGCATCATCCCCGGCCTGACCCTGAGGTTGCGCAAGGAAACCGGCGCCGACGAGGTCTCCATCGACCTGGCCAAGGACCGCGCCGGCGTCGACGCCGCCATCAAGAGCTTCGTCGACGCCTACAACGCGCTGGCCAAGTTCATCAGCACCCAGACGCGCTTCGACGAGGGCAGCCAGCGTGCCGGCAACCTGCAGGGCGACGGCGCCGTCACGGCCGTCCAGGCCCGCCTGCGTGCGGTGCTGAACATGCCTTCGGCGGCAGCGGCCGCCTTCCCGCGCATCTCCGACATCGGGCTGCAGCTGCAGCGCGACGGCACGCTGAAGATCGACCAGGCCAAGCTCGACAGCGCCATGGCCAACCTGCCCGAGCTGAGGCTGGCCTTCACCAACAGCGACAGCGCCAACCCTGCCAACGAAGGCTTCACACGCCGATTCGCGAACCTGGCCAGGCAACTGCTGGACGTCGAAGGCAGCCTGACCACCCGCACCGAAGGTCTGCAGAAGCTGATCGACAAGAACAGCGACAGCCAGGCCCGCCTGGAAGACCGCGTCGAGCGATTCCAGCAGCGCCTGGTGGCCCAGTACACCGCCATGGACGCGAACCTGTCGCGACTGAACGCCCTGGGCGCCTACGTCACGCAGCAGTTCTCCAACACGAACAACAACAACAACCGCTGAGCCTGCTGGCGGGCTTGTAACAGAAGGGTTTTCCGACCCGTCGCCGACTCAAGTGGCGGATTCGCCGGGCCGATAAACAGGCATCGCAGCCTGACTCAACAGCCCCCAGATGTTCGCCAGCCCGCCCATGGTTCGCTCAAGCTCCCACCGCCGCCAATCGGCCGGCCTCTATCAGCAGGTGGGAGTGGAGTCCCAGCTTGCCAATGCCACCCCGCACGCGCTGGTGGCGATGTTGTTCGACGGCTTCATGGAAGCCCTGGCCCAGGCCCGCGGCGCCATCCGCAACCGCGATGCCGCCGCCAAAGGCGTCGCCATCGGTCGAGCCGTCCGCATCATCGAAGAGGGCCTGCGCGCCGGACTCGACGTGCGGGCCGGGGGCTCGCTGGCTCAGGACCTGGGTGAGCTCTACACCTACATCAGCCGCCGCCTGACCCTGGCCAACCTGCGCAACGACGAAGACGCCATCGACGAATGCCAGCGCCTCATGCAGCCACTGCGTGAAGCCTGGCAGGCGATTGGCGCCGAGACGGGCGCCAGCGCCCCCAGCCAGGCACTGATGCGCTGAAACCATGCCCCGCAACAACACCCCCCGCGCAAGCCGACCCTTCTATCCCGCGCATTCAGGACAGCCGATGGACCCGCAACTGCTGAGCTACTACGAAGCCATCGAGCGCGCCAGCGCCGACATGCTGGCCGCCGCCCGCGCAGGCCACTGGGACGAGGTCGTCAAACTCGAAGGCGCCTGCGTGCTGCTGATCAGCCAGCTCAAGCACGAGGCCCAGCGCCAGGAGGACGCTGGCCACGACACCCAAGGCGCGAACGTCGCGCCCCGTGCGACCGGCAGCGGCAGCGAACAGGAAGCCGCCCGCGCCAAGTCGCGCATCATGCAGCGCATCCTTGTCAACGACGCCGAGATCCGCCAGCTGGCGGAACCCTGGTTGCAGGACCTGGAAGACACCCTGGCCGGCCGGCGCCAGCTGATGCACTGAGCGGCGGGCAAGGCGATGTTCCAAGACACACGGCCCGCCGATCTGGACGCCGCAGGGGGCAGCGACCCTTATGCCGAGTTTCGCGTCACCCACCCCGGTGAACGCCTGGCCCTGATGCGCCAGCTGCGCGACGGCAACGTCCCCGTGATGCTGAGTTCGCCCGAGGGCAGCACCATGACGACGACGCTGTGGGCGCTGGACGACCAGCGCGGCCGCCTGAACTTCAGCGCCGAAGCCAGCCACCCGCAGCTCGACGACCTGGTCGACGCCGACGAGGTCGTGGCCGTGGCCTACCTTGAAAGCGTGAAGCTGCAATTCGACCTGCAGGGACTGGTTCTGGTGCGCAGCTTCAACGCCTGCGCCCTGCAGTGCAAGATGCCGGCCGAGATCTACCGCTTCCAGCGCCGCAATGCCTACCGCGTGCGACCGCTGGAACGGCAGCAGCCCAAGGCCCGGCTGCGCCATCCGTCGATGCCCGAAATGCAGCTTGCGCTGCGCGTGCTCGACGTCAGCGCCGGCGGTTGCGCGCTCTGGCTGCCGCAGGACGTGCCAGCCTTGCAGGCCGGCACGCGACTGGCCGAAGTCGTGATCGAACTCGACGAGCTCACGCGTTTCAGCGCGGCGCTGACCCTGCAGCACGTCACCGTGCTTCAGGCCGGCGACCGTGGCGTCCGCCTGGGCTGCGCCTGGCAACCGCTGTCGGGGGCGGCCGAGCGCACGCTGCAACTGTGGATCGACCAGGCGCAGAAGCGGCGCCGGCTGCTGACGCTATGAGGCCCCGCCGCCAGCAGGCGCTGCGACGCGGCTTTACCTTGGTCGAGGCGGCCATCGTCTGCGCCATCAGCGGCGTGCTCGTCACCGTGGCCTGGCCGGCCCTCCGTCCGGCCCTGGTCGACGCCAGCCGTGCCGACGCCGTGCAGGCCCTGACGCAGCTGCAACTGGCGCAGGCCCGGCACCACGCTCATCACGGGCTGTTTGCCTACGACACCCGCGCGCTGCAGGGTGTGGCCGGCACCAGCCCCCAGGGGCTCTACGACGTGACCGTGGAGAAGGCCAGCGGCGACGGCTACAGCGCCAGCGCCACGGCCCGGCCGGGCACGCGGCAAGCCAGGGACCCGGACTGCGCCCGCCTGACCGTCGAGGTCCGACAGGGATTCGCCAGCATCGGCCCCAGCCCGCGGTGCTGGAACCTATGAATCGCCGCCGCAGGCCCGCCCGCAGCCGCGGCCTGACCTTACTGGAAGTGCTGGCCGGCCTGGCGGTGCTGGCCGTGCTGGCGACGATGGCCATGCCCTCGCTCAGTGGCCTGATGCAGGGCCACCGGCTGGCGGCCGCGGCCGAAGCGCTGGCCGGCGACCTGCGCGAGGCCCGATTCGAGGCCGTGCGCAGCGGCGAGCCGCTGCACCTGCAGTCGCAGCAGCCCGGCGCCAAGGCCTGGTGCTGGAGCATCGCCCGCCAGCCCGGCTGCGACTGCGCCACCACCCCGGCTGCCGGTTGCAGCCTGAAAACCGTACGCGCCAGCGACCACCCCGGCATCGCGCTGCTCGGCCCGTTGCAGGCACGCCTGGAGCCACAAGGCCAGGCCGGCCAGGTGGCCAGCGCCGAGCTCGCGTCGGCCCAGGGCCAGCGGCTGCGCGTGGAGCTGGCGGCCCTGGGGCGCAGTCGCATCTGCGTGCCAGAACAGGCCGATCGAGCAGGCCACGCGCGCTACCCGCACTGCCAGGCCGGCAACACCTACCGATGAAGGACAACCCAGCCCCGCACTTTCAGCGGCTGGTCTGGCTGGGGGCGGGCCTGGTCGCGTTGATCGGCGTGCTGCTGGGCATCGACCGACTGGCGGCGGACCACCTGAAGGACGAGGTCGAGATCACCGCACGCGACTGGGCGGCTCAGATGACCCGCAGCGTGCCGGGCCTGGGCCAGATCCTGGACGGGCAGTCCGCCTCGGCCGAGGCGCAGGCGGCGCTGGACGTCATGCAGGGCAGCGCTGGCATGCTGAGCTTCCGGCTCTACGACCGCCAAGGGCGTCTGCGGTTCCAGTCCGAGTCACAGGACCCGCTGGCCACGGGCCAGACCCAGGCCGCAGAGGTTCCGGCGCAGGTGCTTGCAGGTCAGCGCCAGGTTCTGCTGAACCAGGGCAACGGCATCACGCGGCCGACCGTGTCCAGCGAAACCTGGCTGCCTCTGCTCGAACAGGGGCTGGCGATCGGGGTGATCGCGATCCACGCCGACCAGACCGACCGCGCCGCATTCACGACCGCGTCGTTCCGGCGCGTGGCCCTGCTCGCCGGGGGCGCACTCGCGGCCAGCTTTGCCATCGGTGCTGCCGTCTGGCGCCGCCGCCTCGCCGTGGAACGGCAAGCCCACGACCGCCTTCAATACCTGGTGCAGCACGACACACTGACGGGCACGCTGAACCTCGCCGGTTTCCGGCAGCGCCTGCAGCAGGCCTGCGCCCAGCCCGTGGCTGCCGGCCAGGGTCTGGCCGTCCTGGCCGTGGACATCGACGACTTCAAGGGCATCAACGACCGCCACGGCCACCGCGCGGGCGACCATGTGCTGGCGAGCACTGCACAACGGCTGCGCAGCGTGCTGCGGGGTGCCGATTCACTGGCGCGCCTGGGTGGTGACCGCTTCGCCGTGATGCAGCTGGGCGTGGCCGACAGCGGCGACGTCAAGGCGCTGGCCGAAAGAATCCTGGCGACGCTGGCCCAACCCTGTGACGTGGGCGACGGCCAGGTGCTGCTCAGCGCCAGCATCGGCGCCGCGATCCTGGGCGTGGATGGCGGCGACGGCGAGTCGCTGACCCAGCACGCCGAACAAGCCCTGCTGCGCGCCCGCGCCGCCGGGCGCGGCGGCTACAGCTTCTACGACCCCGGCCTGGACGCTGCCCTGCAGCGCCGACGCCAGCTGGCCCTGGACCTGGAACTGGCCCTGGCGCATGGCCGCCTGCAGCTGCACTTCCAGCCGCTGTTTCAGGGCCGCGACGGACGACTGCAGGGCTACGAGGCACTGGCGCGCTGGCATCACCCGCTGCAAGGGCCGATATCGCCTGCAGAGTTCATCCCGCTGGCCGAGGAAAACGGACTGATCCGAGCCCTGGGCCGGTGGGTGCTGCACACGGCCTGCCAGGAAGCAGCGCGCTGGCCCGACGGGCTGACGGTGGCCGTCAACCTCTCGGCGGCCCAGTTCGAACAGGGCGAGTCGCTGGTCGACGAAGTGCGCGGCGCCCTCGAAAGTGCCGGTCTGCCCGCTGCGCGGCTGGAACTGGAGATCACCGAGTCGCTGCTGATGAACCACACCGACCAGGTGCTGCACACCCTGAAGGCCTTGCAGATGCTCGGCCTGAAAGTGGGCATGGACGACTTCGGCACCGGTTTTTCGAGCCTGGCCTACCTGTGGCGCTTTCCCTTCGACAAGCTGAAGATCGACCGGGCCTTCACCCAGGGCCTGGAAACCGACGACAAGGTCGGCGTCATCGTGCGCGCCATCGTCCAGCTGGCCCATGCGCTGGGCATCCGCGTCAATGCCGAGGGTGTCGAAACCGAGGGCCAGCGCCAGGCCCTGGTGCGCCACGGCTGCGACGAGCTGCAGGGCTTCCTGCTGGGCCGCCCTCAACCCGTGGGCAAGCTGGCGCATGAAACGCAGCCGGAACCAGCAGCTGTTTGACCCAAGCCCAGGCGCGGAGCTGGCTCTGCCAGACCGCTGCCTGATCCAGCCCCGGGGGGGTGGCGAAGGCGCAAAGCGACCAGCCTGGGGGCCCGTCACACTTGCATGTTCATGATCTCGCTGTAGGCCTGGGCCAGGCGGTTGCGCACCTGCAGCGTGGCCTGGAAACCGATCTGGGCCTTGGTCATGGCCATCATCGTCTGCTCGATGCTGACGGTGGGGTTGCCCAGAGCCAGTTCGCGCTGCAGCCCCTGCGCTTCCTGCTGCGAGGCACTGACCGACTTCAGCGCTTCGGCCATCGCGGTCTTGAAGCCGCCGCCGTCCTGGGCTGGCTGCACCCGCGGCTGGCCGTCAGGGCGCAAGCCGGCGCGGGCCACGGCCTGGTTGAAATCGAAGGGTGCGAGACGGAGGTCGTTCATGGTCTTTCCAGGCTTCGCACTCTAGGCCGCAGCCGGCCCGCCGATGGTGTGAACAAAGCAGCCTTCCCTGGGCTTCTCGTGCCACCGGTCACGGCGGCGGCCCTCAAGAATGTGGACATCGCGGCGCCTGCCCGGCCGCCTTGAACTGCCTGATTCCCCGACCCATGGACAACGCCATCGCCACGACCGCACCGACCCCCCTGGTTCCTGCCCCGACGGGCCTGGGCGCGCGCTGGCAGGCCTTGCCCGGCCGCGTTCAGGCCATGGCTCTGCTGGGCGTGGCGGTGCTGGTGGGGCTGCTCGGCCTGCTGACCCTGACCAGCCAGGGCAGCGACTACCGCGTGCTGCTGCCCGGCCTGAGCGAGAAGGACGGCGGCCAGGTCATCGAACGTCTGGTCCAGATGAACGTGCCCTACCGTTTCGCCGAAGGCGGCAGCACGATCATGGTGCCTTCGGGTCGGGTCGCCGAAGTGCGCATGAAGCTGGCCGCCGCCGGCCTGCCGGGCGCTGGCTACAGCGGCGCCGGCGGCAGCAGTGCACCTGGCTACGAACTGCTGGACACCAACAGCTTCGGCCAGACCCAGGGCGCCGAACGCATGAAGTTCCAGCGCGCCAAGGAAGGCGAGTTGGTGCGCAGCATCCAGTCGCTGGAGTCGGTCAAGTCGGCGCGGGTGCACCTGGCCCTGCCCAATCAGAACGGCTTCTTCCGCGAACAGCAGAAGCCCTCGGCCTCGGTGGTGCTGAGCCTGCACCCCGGGCGCACGCTGGAGCGGGCGCAGATCGCCGGCATCATCAGCCTGGTGTCGGCCAGCGTACCGGAAATGACGGCCAAGGCGGTGAGCGTGATCGACAGCAGCGGCACGCTGCTGTCGGCGGCCAGCGAGGCTGACGGCGCTGACGGGCTCGACTCGCAGCAGCTGCAATACCGCCGCGACGTCGAGGCCAGCCACCTCAAGCGCGTGCTGGCCCTGCTGGAGCCGGTGGTGGGCGCGGACAACGTGCGTGCCACCGTCACCGCCGAGGTCGACTTCGCGCGGGTGGAACAGACCGCCGAAGCCTTCCGTCCGAACCAGGGGCCGGATGCGCCGATCACCGTCCGCGAACAACGCAGCGAAGAAACCAGCGGCCCGGGCGCAGCCACGCCCACCGGCGTGCCCGGCGCCCAAGCCAACCAGCCCCAGGCCGAAGCCGCCGCGCCCATCAACGGCCAGCCCCAGGGGCTGCAGGCGGCAGGCGGCGGTGCCAACGGCGGCAACACGCGGCGCGAGGCGGCCACGCGCTACGAAGTCGACCGCACCGTCACCGTCACGCGCAACGCGGTGGGCAACGTGAAAAGGCTCAGCGCCGCCGTCGTCGTCAACCACAAGACCAACACCGACGCCAAGGGCAAGACCACCACCGTGCCGCTGACCGACAAGGAAATCGAGCAGCTCACGACCCTGGTGCAGCAGGGCATCGGCTTCAACGCCGAACGCGGCGACGCGGTGCGCGTGATCAACGCTCCCTTCCGCACCGAGGTGCCGCCGCCCGAGGAATCGACCCCACTGTGGCAGCAGCCCTGGCTGGTGGACCTGCTCAAGACCGCGGCGGCACCGCTGGCCCTGGCCCTGGTGGCCCTGGTGGTGGTGTTCAAGTTGATTCGCCCGGCCATGGTGCAGGTGCTGGCGCCTCCGCCCCCGGTGCCGGGCAGCGGCCTGAACGAGGTCGTCGGCGATGGCGAAGGCGGCGATGCACTCCTGCCGCCGCCGGTTCCCAAGGCGCTGCCCAAGCTGACGGCACCCGCCAGCAGCGACAAGCTGGAGGCAGCCCGCGTGATGGCCAAGGAAAACCCGGCGGCGGTGGCGAACATCGTGCGCGGCTGGGTCAACGGCGAACCCGCCTGAACGAGGAAAGCGCAAAGCCATGGCATCGGGCAACATGGACGAGAAGGGTCTGGAAAGCGCCGCCATCCTGATGATGAGCCTGGGCGAGGAGCAGGCCGCCGAGGTCTTCAAGCACCTCGCGCCGAAGGAAGTGCAGCGTCTGGGCGAAACCATCGCCCGCATGAAGTCCGTCACGCGCGAACGTGTCGACGAAGTGCTGGAAGACTTCGTGACGGTGGCGGCGTCCGAGCACATGCTCGTGGCCGACAGCAACGAATATGTCAAGGGCGTGCTGCGCAAGGCCCTGGGCGACGAGAAGGCGAACCTGCTGATCGACCGCATCCTGCAGGGCAGCGACGTCACCGGCATCGAGAGCCTGAAGTGGATGGACCCCACCTCGGTGGCCGAACTGCTGCGCAACGAACATCCGCAGATCGTCGCGGCCATCCTCGTCCACCTGGAATTCGACCAGGCCTCCGACGTGCTGAAGCTCTTCACCGAGCGCCAGCGCAACGAGGTGATGGTGCGCATCGCCACGCTGGACGGCATCCAGCCGCTGGCACTGCGCGACCTGAACGAAGTCATGAGCAAGGTGCTGGCCGGCGGTGACCGCAGCCGCAAGAGCAGCCTGGGCGGGGTGAAGACCGCGGCCGAGATCCTGAACATGCTCGGGTCGGCCGTCGAGACCTCGGTGCTCGACTTCGTGCGCGAAGCCGATGCCGACCTGGCGCAGAAGATCATGGACAACATGTTCACCTTCGACGACGTCGAGAAGATCGACGACAAGGGCATCCAGGCCCTGATGAAGGAAGTGCAGAGCGAGAGCCTGGTGATCGCGCTGAAGGGCGCCACGCCGGCATTGCGCGACAAGGTCTTCAAGAACATGAGCAGCCGCGCGGCCGAGACGCTGAAGGAAGACCTGGAGTCGCGCGGCCCGGTGCGCCTGTCCGAGGTCGAGGCCGAGCAGAAGGAAATGCTGAAGATCGTCCGACGTCTGGTCGACGAAGGACAGATCGTGCTGGCAGGAGGCGGTGATGAGCAATTCGTTTAAGGGCTTCAAGAACATTCCGCCGCCACCGGGCAGCAAGGCCGGCACGCCGTTGTCGCGCTTCATCCCGCGCGAGGAGCTGGGCGACTTCGCCAGCTGGAACCCAGGCATCGTGGGCGAACGTCGGCAGACACCGCGCACGGGACACCCGTCATCGCATGTCGAAGACGCAGGCGCCAAACCACCCGAAACCACCGAAGCCGAGTGGCGTGCGCGTATCGCGGCAGGCCGCCAGCAGGGCTACCAGGACGGCTACCGCGACGGCACGGCGGCACTGGAAAGCTTCAAGCTGAACTTCACGAGCCAGGCCACGGCGCAGATCGGCGCCCTGCTCGAAGGCTTCGACAACCAGTTCGCCGCGCTCGACCGCCGGCTGGCGCAGAACATCAGCCAGGTGGCAGTGCAGTTGGCGCAGCAGGTGCTGCGGGCCGAACTGCAGCAGAACCCGGCCGTGGTGGTGGCCGTGGCCACCGAAGCCGTCAACAGCGTGATGCTGAGCGCACGCCACATCACCGTGCATGCGCACCCGTCAGACCTGCCACTGGTGGCGGAAGGTTGCGAGGAAGCCCTGCGCGCGCGCGGCGCCCGCTTGCTGCCCGACGCCAGCCTGGAACGTGGCGGCGTACTCGTGGTGTCCGACGCCGGCACCGTCGACGCGACGCTGGCCACGCGCTGGGCCCAGGCCGCGGCCGCCCTCGGCGCCGACGTGCCCTGGCCGAAGAGCAGTGACCGCGACGAACCCGCGGAAACCCAGTTCTGATGGGCAAGCTGCTGTCCACCGCCGAACGCGTGGAGCGCCGCGACCGCCACTGGCTGCGCTGGCTGGCCGACCTGCAGGAACACGCCGCCGAGACGCAGCCACTGCGCACCGAGGGAACCCTGCTGCGCGTGACCGGCTTGGTGCTGGAAGCCGCCGGCGTGCGCGTGCCGGTGGGCAGCGTGTGCGAAGTGCTCACCCCTGGACAGCGTCCGGTGCTGGCCGAGGTGGTCGGCTTCAGCGGCGATCGCGCCTACCTGATGCCCACCGGTGAACTGCATGGCCTGACCAGCGGTGCGCGCGTGCTGCCGCGTGAAGCCCCGAAAGTACCGCCGCGCTTCGGTACCGACCGCCATCCCTGGCGCCGGCGCGAAGACCGTGGCCTGCACCTGCCGATGGGCGGCGGGCTGCTCGGCCGTGTCGTCGATTCGCACGGCCACCCGATCGACCGCCAGGGCCCGCTGGCCGACGTGCAGCCCGAACCCATGGCCCGCCGCCCGATCAACGCGATGGACCGCGACCCCGTGCGCCTGGCGCTGGACACCGGGGTGCGGGCCATCAATGCGCTGCTGACGATCGGCCGCGGCCAGCGCATCGGCCTGTTTGCAGGAACCGGCGTGGGCAAGAGCGTGCTGCTGGGCATGATGGCGCGCTACACCGCGGCCGATGTCATCGTCGTCGGTCTGATCGGCGAACGTGGCCGCGAAGTGAAGGAGTTCATCGAGGACATCCTGGGCCCCGAGGGCCGCAAGCGCAGCGTCGTGGTGGCCGCACCTGCCGACGCACCGCCGCTGGTGCGCATGCAGGGTGCGAGTTATGCCACCGCCATCGCTGAACACTTCCGCGACCGTGGCCAGCATGTGCTGTTGCTGATGGACAGCCTGACGCGCTATGCGATGGCGCAGCGCGAGATTGCCCTGGCCATCGGCGAACCACCAGCGACCAAGGGCTACCCGCCCAGCGTCTTCGCCAAGCTGCCGCAGCTGGTGGAACGCAGCGGCAACGGCTTGCACGGGGTGGGCAGCATCACCGCCTTCTACACCGTGCTGAGCGAAGGCGACGACCCGCAGGATCCGATCGCCGACGCCGCGCGCGGCATCCTGGACGGCCACATCGTGCTCAGCCGGGAACTGGCCGAAAGCGGCCACTTCCCGGCGATCGACGTGGAAAAGAGCGTCTCGCGCGTGATGGGCGCCGTGGTGCCGCCCGACCAGGTGCTGGCCGCACGCCGGCTGCGCCAATGGCTGGCGAAAGTGAACAAGGCCCGCGACCTGATCCAGTTGGGCGCCTACAGCCCCGGCAGCGACCCCGACCTGGACACCGCCGTACGCCAGCAACCGCAGATCGAGGCCCTGCTGCAGCAAGGCATGCACGACCGTGCCGGCATGGACGCCAGCCGCGCCCAGCTGCGTGCGGTGACGGGGCTGTGAGATGACTCAGGCACTGACCACCCTGCTGGCCCAGGCCGAGCGCCAGCGCGACCAGGCACTGGCCGACCTGGCCCGTGCGCAGAACCACGCCCTGCGCCTGCAGGCCCAGGCCGAACAACTGCACCAGTACCGCAGCGACCTGCGCCAGCGCCACCCGGCCGGCAGCGGCAACGCAGCGGCCATGGACAGCGTGAACGTGCACCAGAGCTTCTCGGGTCGACTGCAGGACGTCATCGACCAGCAGCATGCGCAGCGCCTGGCTGCGCTGGCGCAGGTCGAGCGCCTGCGGCTGGCCCTGCTGCCGCTGGAGCTGCGCGTGGCCTCGGTGCGCAAGCTGCTGGGCCGCCGTGCCGAAGCTGCGCTGCGCGTGCAGCAGCAACGCGAGCAGCGCCAGACCGACGAGACGGCTCTGCGCCCCGGCCGCGGCGACCCCTGGAACACCCGGTCTGGCGACAGCACCCATGGCCCGCCAGTCGTTCCTGTGCGCTGAGCCCCACACCGATCCGCCATCACCTTTTTCAGAGCGCCTGTTCGGCGCACCATCCACCGCCCGGAGGCCCACGATGATTCGTCCCATGCCTTTCAGCCCCACCGTGGTTTTCACGGCCCCCGTCCAACCCAGGCGGGAAGCGGCGCGTACACCCGAGCCGCCCGAGGCGCCCACCCCTGACCCGTTCAACCGGATGGTCACGCAGCAGCGCGATGCAGCCCGCCTCGCGGCCTCCAAGGCGGCGGCTCAGACCGCGCCACCGACACCGGCGCAGCCGCCGACCAGAGCCCCGAGGCCCGAGCCCGGCACCCCATCGGCGCTGGGTGTGTACCCCAGGCCCGAGCCATTGCCCGATGAGCAAAAGGTGGCCGACCCGGGCGGCCTGGAGGCCGATACGCCCGCACAGCCCGAGCCCGACGAGAAGACCCGAGTCCTGAAACGCGCTCCGCTCGGTCCTTACACTGCCGAGAACCAGCCGGCACCGCTGCTGACCAGGCCGACCGTCGTCGATCCCGACAAGTTGGCCACGCACGACATGCCCGGAAAGTTCGACAAGGATGCGGACGCGCTGAAGAAGCTGTTCAAGGCCTCGACGAACCCCACGCCGGCCAGGTTGCCCGCGATCCCGGCCGAGGACCCGCCAGCAAGCCAGGTGGGCAACCCGCCCGAACAGTTGCCGGGCAAGCCGAACGACGTGCCCTCGACGCTTCCGATCATCGAGGTGCCGGTCGAATTCATGCCCGCGGCCGCCACTCCTGCCGCGAAGGAAGAGTCCGCCACCCAGGCGTTGCAGAAATTCATCGCCGAGTCCCTGCCCGACAGCCTGGGCAAGCCTGCAGGTGCGGGCGAAGGCAGCAAGCTGGCGGCCGACCCGCTGGCCACGGCTGCTCCCATCCAGCTTGCAGCCCTGCCGGCAGCGGCCGCCAGCCTGGCCGCTGGCGCTGGCGCTGGCGCTGGCGCTGGCGCCAGCGCCAGCGCCACCGCAGACGCCGCTCCGGCCAGCGCCGCAGCGGCGTCGCCGACCCTGGCCGCCGTCGGCAGCGGCGCAGCCGCGCCATTCGCCGCGCTCACCCGCAGCGCCAGCATCGATGCCCGGCCCGGAACCGAAGCCTTCGAATCGAAGTTCAGCGCCCAGGTCGCGGTGTGGGTTCGCGAAGGCGTGCAGCAGGCCCAGTTGCAGCTGAACCCGGCAGAGCTGGGTCCGGTGCGGGTGGCGATCCTGCTCGAAGGCGCCGCCGCCCAGGTGAGCTTCACCGCCGAGCATGCACTGACACGCCAGGCCCTGGAACAGGCCCTGCCCACGCTGGCGGGCAGCCTGGCAGAGGCCGGCTTCACGCTGGCCGGTGGCGGCGTGTTCGACCAGGCCCGGCAGCCGGCAGGTGCGCCCGACAACGACAGCCGCCGCAGCCTGGCAGATGGCTCCAGCATCGACGGCGAAGAAGGCAGCGCAGCCATGGCTGCTGCCGTGGCCAGACCGCGCGGCATGGTCGATCTGGTGGCCTGAACGCGACCCGGCGGGGCCGGGGAAGCTGGCTTTTCGAGCCGCTTTTCAGGCCTTGGAGCAGGTGGGTCGGTCTCAATAATGGTCTGAACCGGCCGAACCGCCCGGCTTGTGCTGCCCCCCGCAGCATGCCGCGGGCGGCAGCCCCTAGGAGACCCGATGTCCACCGCCGCTGTCGACGCTGCACCGCCCAAGAAGGGCAACAAGAAGCTGATCATCATCATCGCCGCGGCCGTGCTCGTGCTGCTGATCGGCGGCGGCGTGACCGTGATGATGATGAAGAAGAGCGCTGCCGCTGCGGCCGAGGCTGCTGAAGCCGAAGAAGACGGCGAAGGACCGGCGAAGAAGCCCAAGGCTGCGTCCAAGGACCCCAAGCAGGCGCCCGTCTTCGTGCCACTGGATCCGTTCACGGTGAACCTGGCCGACCGCGATGCCGAACGCTATGCCCAGGTCGGGATCACGCTGGAAGTCGCCGACGCGACGATGGACGCGCAGATCAAGGCCTACATGCCGATCATCCGCAACAACATCCTGCTGGCCCTGTCGGACAACACCGCTGCCGAACTGATGGATCGCGCAGGCAAGGCGAAGCTGGCCGGCCGCATCCAGCGCGAGACCTCACGTGCCCTGGGGGTCGAGATCGAGGAAGACCCGCCCGAGAACGAAGAGTTCGCCGACGAGGAAGCGCCAAAGAAGAAGCGCAGGAAGAAGGCCGCCGAACCCGAGCTGCCGATCACCGCCGTGCACTTCTCGAACTTCATCATCCAGTGAACACCTGCGCATGAACCAGCAGATTCTTTCGCAGGACGAGGTCGATGCCCTGCTGCAGGGCATCACCGGCGAAAGCCAGAAGCTCGAGCAGGAAGAGGTCTCGGCAACCGGCATCCGCGACTACGACCTGTCCAGCCAGGAACGCATCGTCCGCGGCCGCATGCCGACGATGGAGGTCATCAACGAGCGCTTCGCCCGCAACATCCGCATCGGCCTGTTCAACTTCATCCGCAAGAGCCCCGAAGTGAGCATCGGCGGCATCAAGGTGCAGAAGTTCAGTGCCTTCCTGCGCGAGATCGTGGTGCCCACGAACTTCAACATCGTCAACGTCAAGCCGCTGCGCGGCAACGGCCTGATCGTCTGCGACCCGAGCCTGGTGTTCGCCGTCATCGACGCGCTGTTCGGCGGCGTGGGCAAGTACCACACCCGCATCGAGGGCCGTGACTTCAGCCCGACCGAGCTGCGCGTCATCCTGCGCCTGGTCGAGGTCATCACGGCCGAGTTCAAGAAGGCCTGGATGGGCATCTACCCGGTCGAGCTGGAATACCAGCGCAGCGAGATGCAGCCGCAGTTCGCCAGCATCGCCACGCCCAGCGAAATCGTGGTGGCCACGAACTTCACGCTGGAGATCGGCGAGACCACGGGTTCGGTGCACTTCTGCATTCCCTACAGCACGCTCGAGCCCATTCGCGACGTGCTCTACAGCACCATCCAGGGCGACTCGGCCGAACCCGACCGCCGCTGGATCAACCTGCTGAAGACGCAGATCCAGTCGGCCGAGGTCGACCTGGTGGCCGAGCTGGCCACCGCGCCGGCCACGGTCGAGCAGCTGCTGGCCTTCAAGCCGGGCGATTTCATCGAACTCGACCTCGACCCCATGATCCAGGTCAAGGTCGACGGCGTGCCGGTGCTGGACTGCCATTACGGCACCAGCAACAACCGCTACGCGCTGAAGGTGGACCGCCTGATCACGAGTTCCAACCTGTCCTGGATCGGCGAGACCAACACCAATGGCTGACACCGACGACACCGCGGGCATGTCCGAAGAGGACAAGATGGCCGCCGAATGGGCTGCGGCCCTGGCCGAGAGCAAGCCCTCGGGCAACGACACCGCCAGCGAAGTGGCCATGCCGGCCGAAAGCGTGGCGCCTGCCGCGTTCACGAACTTCAAGGACAGCGCGCCGGTCGGGGCCACCGGCAACGACCTGAACATGATCCTGGACATCCCCGTCCAGCTGACCGTGGAACTGGGCCGCACGCGCATTCCCATCAAGCACATCCTGCAGTTGGCGCAGGGCTCGGTGGTGGAGCTGGAGACCATGGCCGGCGAGCCGATGGACGTGCTCGTCAACGGCTACCTCATCGCCCAGGGCGAGGTGGTGGTCGTGAACGACAAGTTCGGCATCCGCCTGACCGACATCGTCACGCCCAGCGAACGCATGCGCCGCCTGTCGCGCACATGAGCTCGAGCGCCGCGCTGACCGCAGGACTGTGGTTCGTCGCCATCCTGGCGGCGATACCGCTGTGCCTGTGGCTGCTCAAGCGCACCCCCATCGGCCAGGGTGGCGGGGCGCCAGGCACGCCGCGCACGGTGGCCGTGCTGCCCTTGTCTGCCCAGCAGCGGCTGGTGACGGTGGAAGTCGGCCAGGGCGAGGAAAGGCTGTGGCTGGTGCTGGGTGTCAGCGCCCAGGGCATCAGCACGCTGCACACCATGTTGCCGCAGGCCGGCCCGGCGCAGCAAGCGCCGCCGCCGGCCGCGGCCTTTGCGCAGCTGCTCGGCCGGCTGCGCCAGGGCGGTGCTGCCAGTCAGCCCCCGGGGCCGACATGAACAGCAGCACCTGGTCCCTGCGCAGCCTGGCTGCGGGCCTGCTGCTGCTGGCCACCCCGGCCATCGCCCAGCAGGCCGGCGGGCTGCCGCTGATCACTGCCCAGGGCCCGGGCGGCACCAGCTATTCGGTGCCGATCCAGACCCTGCTGTTCTTCAGCGCCCTGTCGTTCCTGCCGGCGATGCTGCTGCTGATGACGGGCTTCACGCGCATCGTCATCGTGCTGAGCCTGCTGCGCCAGGCCCTGGGCACGCAGGCCGCACCGCCGAACCAGGTGATCATCGGCCTGAGCCTGTTCCTGACCTTCTTCGTCATGGCGCCCACCTTCGACCGCGTCTACGAGCAGGCCTACGCGCCGTTTGCCGCCGGCACCATGCCGGCCGAAGAAGCCTTCGCCAAGGGCATCGTGCCGATGCGCGAATTCATGCTGAAGCAGACGCGCCAGAGCGACGTGCAACTGTTCGCCCGCCTGGCCAAGCTGCCGGCCGACGTGAAAGGCGAGGACGTGCCGCTGCGCGTGCTGGTGCCTGCCTTCGTCACCAGTGAACTGAAGAGCGCGTTCCAGATCGGTTTCATGATCTTCATCCCGTTCCTGATCATCGACATGATCGTCGCCAGCGTGCTGATGAGCCTGGGCATGATGATGCTGAGCCCGGTACTCGTGGCCCTGCCCTTCAAGCTGATGCTGTTCGTGCTGGCCGATGGCTGGAACCTGCTGCTGGGTTCGCTGGCCGCTTCCTTCGTCACCTGAACCCGCCCACACCATGGATGCACAACAAGTCCTTGCTGAAGGCCAGAACGCGCTGCTGATGCTGCTGTTCGTCAGCGCGCCGATCCTGCTGGTGGTGCTGGTGGTGGGCCTGCTGGTCAGCATCTTCCAGGCCGCCACGCAGATCAACGAGGCCACGCTGAGCTTCGTGCCGAAGATCATCGCAGCAGTGGCGGTGATGGTGTTTGCCGGGCCGTGGATGATGAGCACGCTGGTCGAATTCCTGCAGCGCACGCTGCAGTCGATTCCCGCGGCCGTGGGTTGAGCCAGCCGCTTCAGCGCCTGCCCGCACGATGATCAGCTTCAGCGAAGCGCAGATCCTGGCCTGGGTCACGCCGCTGATCTGGCCCTTCCTGCGCGCGCTGTTCCTGTTCGCGGCCTTGCCGGTGCTGGGCACGCGCCTGGTGCCCACGCGCGTGCGCATCGGCCTGGCCGCCTTCGTGGCGCTGGCAGCGCAGCCCTCCATGCCCGAAGTGCAGCAGGTGCCGCTCGATTCGGCCCTGGCGGTGCTGCTGGTGGCGCAGCAAGCCGTGATCGGGCTGGCTCTGGGTTTCGCGGTGCGCCTGGTCTTTGCCGCGCTGGAGTTCGCAGGCGAGATCATCGGCCTGCAGATGGGCCTGAACTTTGCCGGCTTCTTCGACCCGCTGTCGGCCAGCACCGCCACCGCCACCAGCCGCTTCTTCGGGACGCTGGTGTCGTGGCTGTTCATCGTCGTGAACGGTCACCTGCTGGTGATCATGGCCCTGGTCGACAGCTTCAGCGCCTTCCCCATCGGCCCCGAACCCTTTGCCTTCCTGCGCAGCACCCTGCCGCACCAATGGGGGGCCGAGGTCTTCAGCACCGGGCTGTGGATCGCGCTGCCGCTGGTCAGCATGCTGCTGTTCGTAAACCTGGTGCTGGGCGCCATCACGCGTGTGGCGCCGCAGATCAACATCTTCGCGATCGGCTTCCCGGTGACACTGGGCGTGGGCCTGCTCGGCCTGCTGGCCCTGTTGCCGGCGCTGAACACGCCGTTCATCATGGCGCTGGAACGGCTGCTCCAACAGTTCCGCTAGCGGCGAGGTGGGTGTTCGCCAGCGGTCGGCAGGTCACAGGCCCGATCACGGTCCGGATCGGACCCCAGCGGACCCGCCCCCGGCAGCTCACTGCCGCACCAGCACGTCGCCCTCGACCTTCACGCGTGTGCCGACCGTGACTTCGGGATCCTGCGCATCGTCGAAGTCGCGCGTGGCGCCACCCAACTGGTTGCCGATATCGCCCCCGAGGATGCCACCGGCGGAGGGGCCCAGCGTTTCGCCGGCGGTGGAGTAGGCTTGGCCACGATGCGCCTCGAACCCACGGATTGCCCATGCCTGCCCTGATCGCCGGTGCCACCGGCCTCGTCGGCCGCGAACTCGCCCGTCACTGGACCGGTCCAGGCGAGCTGCTGATGCTCTTGCGCAAGCCCGCGAAAGCACCGGCCGGCCCGCGCCTGCGGCCAATGCAGGTGGACTTCACCACCCTGCCCGACCTGCCCGCCGCCCATGAGGCTTACTGCTGCCTGGGCACGACGATCGCCCAGGCGGGGTCGAAAGCCGCCTTCCGGGCCGTCGACTTCGACGCCGTGCTGGCCTTCGCCAAGGCTGCCCGCAGAGCCGGCGTGCGCCACTTCGGCCTGGTGTCGGCACTGGGCGCGAACTCCGGGGCCAGCGGCTTCTACGCCCGGGTCAAGGGCGAAGCCGAAGAAGCCCTGGCCACGCTGGGTTTCGACAGCCTGACCTTCGCCCGGCCTTCGCTGCTGGCCGGCGACCGCGGGGCGCTCGACCAGCCGCCACGCCGTGGCGAAAGGCTGGGCCTGGCCCTGGCCTTGCCGCTGGGCCGGCTGGTACCGGCCGCATGGCGCCCCATTCAGGCGGCCTTCGTGGCCCGCGCGCTCTTGCGTGCCGTGCGCGAAGGGCGGCCGGGCCGCCGCGTCCTGACATCGTCGGAAATGCAGACCCTGGGAGCCCCATGAACATCAGCTTTCTCGGTGCCGCCGACGGTGTCACCGGTTCACGCCATCTCGTCGACACCGGCACGCAGCGCATCTTGCTGGATTGCGGTCTGTTCCAGGGCTGGAAGCTGCACCGCGAACGCAACTGGCAGCCGCCCGGACCCTTGCTGCAGGCCGACGCCGTGGTGCTGAGTCATGCTCACCTGGACCATAGCGGCTGGCTGCCGGCCCTGGTGGCGCATGGCTGGCGCGGGCCGGTGTTTGCTTCGCCCGCGACCTGCGAGCTGGCTGCGGTGCTACTGCTGGACAGCGCCCATCTGCAGGAAGAAGACGCACGCCGCGCCAACCGCTATGGCACCAGCCGCCACGACAAGGCCTTGCCGCTGTACACCCGTGCCGACGCCCAGCGCGCCATCGCGCAGTTCGTCCCGCTGACACCTGGCCGGGTGCAGCGGGTGGGCGGCGCTGGCGGTGCCACGTTGAAACTCACTCCCGTGGGTCATCTGCTGGGGGCCTGTGCGGTGACGCTGTCGGCGGCCGGCCGGCATGTCGTGTTCTCGGGCGACGTCGGTCGCCGGCACGACCTGCTGATGCCGCCGCCCCAGACCGCCGACCTGGCCGAGGCCGCCGACGCCCTGATCATCGAATCGACCTACGGCAACCGCAGCCACCCCGCCGAAGACGCGACCGGACAGCTGGCCGAGATCATCCGCCGCACGGCAGCACGGGGCGGCTCGGTGCTGATGCCGGCCTTCGCCGTCGGCCGCGCGCAGGCCCTGCTGTTGCTGGTTCAGCGGCTGAAGCGCCAGGGCACCATCCCGGCCAGCCTGGCCGTCTACCTGGACAGCCCGATGGCCCAGCAGGCCACGCAGCTGTACCTTCGCCATGGCGCGCTGCTGCGTGTGCCGAAGGCCGAACGCGCCAGCCTGTGCGACGGCCTGCGCCAGGTGACCAGCGTTGCGCAAAGCACGCGGCTGTCGGCCAAGCTGGCGGGCCGGGGATTCCCGGCGCTGGTGATCTCGGCCAGCGGCATGGCCACCGGCGGTCGCGTGCTGCATCACCTGAAGGCGATGGCGCCCGACCCGCGCCACGCCATCGTGCTGCCGGGCTTCCAGGCCGGCGGCACGCGCGGTGCACGGCTGGTGGCGGGCGAGAGCGAAATCAAGATCCACGGCGAATGGGTGCCGGTGCGGGCCGAGGTGGTGCAGCTGCAGGGCCTGTCCGGCCACGCCGACGCCAACGAGCTGATCGACTGGGCGCGGCAATTGCGCCAGCCGCCGCGGCAGACCTTCGTGGTGCACGGCGAACCCGACGCCGCCGACACCCTGCGCACCCGCATCCAGCGCGACCTGGGCTGGGCCGTGCGTGTGCCGGGCTTCGGCGAGAGCGTGGCGCTGTAGCGGAACTCGATGGCCCCGCCAGACTTCTGGGCCAACGCCACCGGCCTGGCCGCAGCGCTCGGCGGCGGGCTGCTCATCGGCCTGGAGCGCGAACGCCGCAAGCGCGGCACCGAACAGGGCCCGGGCCGCCCGCCCGCGGGCATCCGCAGCTTCGCGCTGGCCGCGTTGGGCGGCGGCATCGCCCAGACGCTGCAGCAGCCCTTGCTGGTGGCCCTGGGCGGCGCGATGGTGGCAGTGCTGGTGGGCATTGCCTACTGGGCCAGCCGGCAGCCACCACCGCCCGGATCACCACCGCCCGACCCCGGCCTGACGACCGAGCTGGCGCTGTTCATCACCTACCTGGTGGGCGTGCTGGCGGTGCAGCAACCGGTGCTGGGTGCTGCCGCTGCCGCGGTGGTGGCCACGCTGCTGGCAGCCCGGGAACGCCTGCACCGGTTTGCCATCCGCGCCTTGAGCGACGCCGAATGGCACGACGCCCTGCTGCTGGCCGCACTGGTGCTGGTGCTGCTGCCGCTGGCACCTTCCACGCCGTTGCCGGGCCTGGCCGGCCTGAGCCCGCGCACGCTGCTGGGGCTGATGACGCTGATCCTGGGTCTGCAGGCCGCCGGGCACGTGGCCTTGCGGTTGCTGGGTCCGCGCGCGGGGCTGGCGGGGTCGGGGGCGATATCGGGCTTCGTTTCCAGTACCGCGACGATCGCCTCGATGGGGATCAGGGCCAAGGCCGAGCCGGCGCTGGCCGCGGGCTGCACCGCCGGTGCGATCTTCTCGACCGCGGCCACCTGGGTGCAGGTGATGCTGCTGCTGGGTGCCACGGCGCCATCGGCCGCTGCCTTGCTGGCCCCGGGCGTGCTGGCCGGGTTGCTGACTGCGGCGCTGACAGGCGCCTGGGCGCTGTGGCGCACCCAGGCGGGTGGCGCCGCCGACCCGCTGTCGGCACGAAACCCGCCTGCGGCGCCAGGTGCCGCCACCCCGGGCCCGCTGCGCCTGCGCGAAGCCCTGGTGGTGACCGTGCTGCTGACCGCCGTGGCCCTGGCCGTGACCTGGGCCCAGGCACGCTTCGGTTCGGCCGGTCTGCTGGCCAGCACGGCGCTGGGCGCGCTGGCCGATGCCCATGCTCCCGTGGCCGCGCTCGGCGCGCTGGCAGCGGCGGGGCAGATCGACGCGACCGCCGTGCGCGACGGCACGCTGGTAGCCGTCGCGGCCAACGCCTGTACCCGCAGCATCACGGCCTTCGTGGCCGGGGGGCGCGGGTACGGACTGCGGGTCGGGGCTTCCCTGCTGGCGTCCACGGCGGCTGCGGCAGGCGTGACGCTGCTGGCGGCCTGAAGCACTTCGGGCCATGGCCCGCCGGGAGTCGGCAGGGCGCCGCCTAGAATCTGGCGGATGCAAACCGTCTGGATCGTGCTGGCCTTGCTGGGCGCCTACCTGGTGGGCTCGCTGTCCTTCGCCGTCATCTTCAGCCGGGCGCTGGGCCTGGCCGACCCGCGCAGCTATGGCAGCAAAAACCCGGGCGCAACCAACGTGCTGCGTTCGGGCAATCGCAAGGCAGCGCTGCTGACCCTGGCCTTCGACGCCTTGAAAGGCTATGTGCCGGTGCTGCTGTGCCTGATCTACGGGCCGCGCGTGGGCCTGGGCGCCACGGTCGCGGCCTTCGTCGGCCTGGCTGCGTTCATCGGCCACCTCTACCCCGTGTTCTTCCGCTTCCAGGGCGGCAAGGGTGTGGCCACCGCCGCAGGCGTGCTGGTGGCGCTGAACCCGCTGCTCGGGCTGGCCACGCTGGCCAGCTTCGGCCTGATCCTGGCCTTCAGCCGCTACGTGTCGCTGGCCTCGATCGTCGCAGCCGTGTTTGCACCTTTCTACCAGGCGCTGATCTGGGGCCCGGGCCTGGCGCTGCTGGCCCTGGTCGCGATGAGCCTGCTGCTCGTCTGGCGCCACGAAGGCAACATCCGCAAGCTGCTGGCCGGCACCGAAAGCCGCTTGGGCAGCAAGGCCGGCCAGCCGCCCCCCGGCACCCCCGCCACCAAGCCACAACCCCACCGCAAAGGACATTCCTGA
The DNA here is from genome assembly GCA_001464055.1 of Burkholderiales bacterium Ga0077543. Classification (GTDB taxonomy): domain Bacteria; phylum Pseudomonadota; class Gammaproteobacteria; order Burkholderiales; family Burkholderiaceae_C; genus Rubrivivax. The sequence continues at coordinate 1,197 of LNET01000051.1, read as the reverse complement.
TGGTTCAGAGATTCGACGTCGGCACCCGCCTGTCCGAAATGGCCGTGCACAACGGTGTCTGCTACCTGGCCGGCCAGGTAGCCGCCGATGGCTCGCAGGACATCAGCGGCCAGACCCGGCAGGTGCTGGCCGCGGTTGATGCGCTGCTGGCGCGCGCCGGCACCGACAAGCGCAAGATCCTGATGTGCCAGATCTACATCAAGGACCTGGCCGATTTCCCGGCGCTCAACGCCATCTGGGAAGCCTGGGTACCGGCCGGCCATGCGCCCCCGCGTGCCACGGTGCAGGCCCATCTGGCCAAGCCGGAATGGCGGGTCGAGATGGTGGTGACGGCGGCACTGTGAACACCGAAACCACGACCGGGCGCGCACCGATTTCGCGCTGGTCCCTGCTGGGACTGGGCGCGCTGCTCTTTGCAGTCAGCACGGTGCAGACTTGGTGGGCCGACCGCTACGACAACCGCCTGGGCGACAGCGTCGCGGCGCTGGCTGCGCCCGGCGACATCCGCATGCTGTCGTCGGAAACCTGCGCCATCTGCCAGCTTGCGCGGCAGTGGCTGGCGGAACACCAGGTCCCGTTCAGCGAATGCATGGTCGAGCGTGATCCGGTCTGTCGCGCCGACCATGAAGCCACCGGCGCCCCCGGCACACCGGTGTTTCTGGTCCGGGGCCAGACCCAGGTCGGTTTCAGCGCCGAAGCGCTGAAGCAGGCGCTGGAACGCGCACCACCGCCCGGTGGCAGCCCCTTAAAGAACCTCTGAGGCGTAGTCCGCCAGGCGCGAGCGCTCGCCGCGCGCCAGCGTGATGTGGCCGCCATGCGGCCAACCCTTGAAGCGGTCCACCGCGAACGTCAGGCCGCTGCTGCCTTCGGTGAGGTAAGGGGTGTCGATCTGCGCCAGGTTGCCCAGGCAGATGATCTTGGTGCCTGGGCCGGCGCGCGTGATCAGCGTCTTCATCTGCTTGGGCGTGAGGTTCTGCGCCTCGTCGATGATGACGAACTTGTTCAGGAAGGTGCGCCCGCGCATGAAGTTCAGGCTCTTGATCTTGATCTTGCTGCGCACCAGGTCGTTCGTGGCGGCGCGGCCCCATTCACCGGCGCTGGCGTCGGTGCGGGCCAGCACTTCCAGGTTGTCGTCGAGCGCGCCCATCCAGGGGCCCATCTTCTCTTCTTCGTTGCCGGGCAGAAAGCCGATGTCGT
>LNET01000050.1 GCA_001464055.1 Burkholderiales bacterium Ga0077543 | reverse complement strand
CGGAATTCCCCCGCGCTGCGGCTCGGGGCTTCATGAAGGTGGCGCGGCAAGCCAGGGGCCATAGCGTCCTCCACTGACGATGCGCCTGCGTCTGGCCGGCGGGCTTGCACTGACCCTCTCGGGGCGGAAACTGTCCCCAGATCGGAAGGACGCCGCAAGTGAGCATCACGTTCAAGCTCGAGATCGATGGCCATTCAGAGGCGCTCAATGTCAGCAACGGCAACGCTGCTGCGCTGCTGGCACTTGCTGGTCTGCTATCGGCGCCCTATGGCGAGATTCCGTACGAGCAGTTGGAAGCCGCCATCACGAAGTTGCTCCGAGCCATGAACTCCGACCCTGCGCGCGCGAAAGCGGTGACGTCGGTCACCGAAGGCCCGAGGTGGTCGGAAGGCGCGCGCACAGACGAGTACCTGCAGAGGCGAGCGGGCGAAATGATGGCAGTGCTGGTCCTTGCCCGAACGTACGGATGTGGAGTCACTTGGGGTTGAGGGCAGCCTGACGCCGGTGCCGATCGAAGAGGGGAGGATCGCAAACCTGTCGGTCGGTTTCGTCGAGAACGACCCACAGAAGCCGGTGGCGGTTTTCTCGTCGAGCGACAGGTCTACCTTGGAACCTGACCTTCGCCGAAGCCCTTGAGCAGATCAGCGTTGACGACAGCAGTCGTTCGCAGGTGACCAGCATCGACCGGGAGCGGGTGCCGGCTGAACGACGGCATCAAAGGCTGCGTATTCAGGCTGCCGACCCTTTGTTGCCGCTCGGCTTCCTCGATTGATGGCTGCACAGCAGTCATTCAATGCCGCGGCTCGTCCCGTTTCAAACGAAATCGGAAATCGACGGCGACGGACTTCTCGTATTGGGATCGACGACCAGGTCGCCGCATTCATTCAGACCATGGCAGCCGCCTTGCCCGCGGCCAGCAGGACCGGATCCCACACCGGCGAGAACGGAGGTGCATACGAGAGGTCCATCTCGGCCACCTCTGCCACTGTCATCCTGTTCCACAGCGCCGTGGCAAGCACGTCGATGCGCTTGCCCGCCCCCGCCCCGCCGACGATCTGCGCGCCGAGCAACCGACCTGTCCCTCGCTCGACGACCAACTTGATCTTCATCGGCTGCGCGCCGGGGTAGTAGTGCGCGCGGCTGGATGCCTCGGTGGTCACGCCCAGGGCGTCAAGACTCGCGGCCGCCGCCTCTCGTTCAGTCAGCCCGGTGCGGGCGATCTCCACGTCCTGGAAGCGCGTGATCGCCGTCCCGAGCACGCCGCCGAAGGCCGCGTCGCCGCCGGCCATGTTGGTGCCGACGACGCGGCCCTGTTTGTTGGCGTGCGTCCCCAGCGCCACCACGACCGACCGCCCGGTCATCCGATGGTGTGATTCGACGCAGTCGCCGGCGGCCCAGATGTGCGGGCTGTCGGTGCGCAGGTGATCGTCGACCTTGATGCCGCCGGTCTCACCCACGCCGATGCCCGCGGCGCGCGCCAGTTCGGCGTTGGGGCGCACGCCGAGCCCGATCATCACGATGTCGGCCTCGAAGGACCCTGCCGCCGTCTCCACAGCGGAGACACGTCCGCCATCCACGGTGAAGCCGGTGACCGCGGTGCCCAGCCGGAGATCGATCCCTGCAGCCCGCATCGCACCTGCCACGTCGGTGGCCATGTCGGCGTCCAGCACCGCACCCATTGGCGCATCGAGCCGTTCGACTACCGTGACGTGCAGCCCGCGCTTGAGCAGACCTTCGGCGACTTCCAGCCCAATGTAGCCGGCACCCACCACCACGGCGCGCCGCGCACCTGCGGCCAGCAGTTGTTCGACCTCCGCCGCGTCGTCCAGGGTCCGCAGTTGCAGCACCCCCTTCGCGTCGATGCCGGGCCAGGGTGGCGAGATACCCGATGCACCCGTGCCGATCAGGAGTTCATCGAAGTGCACCGCGGACTCCAACCCCGCGTGGAGGTCGCGCACGGTCACGGTGGATGCCTTGACGTCAATGGCGGTGACTTCGTGATGGACCCTCACGTCGATGCCCTTGGCACGGTGCTGCTCGGGGGTGCGGGCGATGAGGCTGTCTGGCGACGTGACGAATCCGCCGACCAGATAGGGCAGACCGCAGGCTGCATAGGACGTTCTGGAGGAGCGCTCAAAGACGACGATTTCAAGCTCGTCAACGGTCTTCATGCGCCGTACCTGCGTCGCTGCGGACATGCCTGCAGCGTCGCCGCCGATGATCACCAATCGTCTTGCCATCGCCGCGCTCCTCAAACCTGCGCGAGGGCTTGTTCCAGTTTCTGCCTGACCTCGGCGGCCATCGGCGCCACGTCCGGGTGGTCGACCAGGGTCAGGATGACGTTCGGGTCCATCACCTCGATGTGCACGCCGCCTGCGGCGTCCTGCCGCACGACCACGTTGCAGGGCAGCAAGGCGCCTATCTGAGGCTCGGCCTCGATCGCGCGGCTCGCAAATCCCGGGTTGCAGGCGCCGAGGATTCGATACGGCGGCATCTCCTGCCCCAGCTTCTTCTTCATCGTGGCCTGGACGTCGATCTCGGTGAGCACGCCGAAACCGACCTTGGCCAGTTCCTCGGTGATTCGCTGCACCGCCGTATCGAAGGGCAGCGACACCAACTTGCCGAACACGTAGTGGCTCATCGAAATCTCCTGTAGCGCCGAGAATGCAAAGGATCCGGATCGAACCGCAGCGTCCTCCTGCTGCTCGACCTCTCCAGCATCGTAGCCCCCGCCTTGCCCCAGTGGCCGCTCGGCCTTGAATTGACATGACCATGCCCATGAACATCAACGACGACTTCTCGGCTCGCATCGTTGCGCGTGCGGCAGATGCGACCTGGACGCCCTCGCCGCTGCCCGGTGTCGACCGACGCATGCTGGATCGGGTGGGCGACGAGGTTGCCCGCGCCACCAGCATCGTGCGCTACGCACCCGGGTCGCACTTCGACCGGCACGTTCACGACGGGGGTGAAGAAATCCTGGGGCTCGAGGGCGTGTTCTCGGATGAGAGTGGCGACCACGGCGCGGGCACCTATCTGCGCAATCCACCGGGCAGTGCCCATGCACCCTTCTCGCGTGAGGGGTGCCTCCTGTTCGTCAAGCTGCGACAGTTCGCGCCTGGCGACCTGGAGAGCGTGCGGATTCCCACCCGAGCCACGCCATGGCGGGCGGGACTCGTGCCCGGCTTGTCGGTGATGCCCTTGCATTCGCACGATGGCATCGATACGGCACTGGTTCGCTGGGCACCGAACACCCGTTTCAACGCACATTCACATCCGGGTGGCGAAGAGATTCTGGTCCTGGACGGCGTCTTCAGTGACGAGGGTGGCGACTATGAGGCAGGCACGTGGCTGCGCAGCCCGCGCTGGAGCCGGCACACGCCCTTCACCGGGACGGAAGGTGCACTGATCTACGTGAAGGTGGGTCATCTCGGCGCGGAGTTTCTGGGGTCGTGACGTACCGGTGCCCCGCCGGCGATCACAGAATCCACGGCAGGAATCGATAGGTGCCGGCCTGGTAGGCAGCGTAGGCCGGATGCTCGGTGAGCATCCAGCGCTCTTCGAAGGTCGCTTTCGTCAAGAGGATGATGACCAGAGCCGCAACGCAGGGCCATCCCCACGCCGAATTTTCCGCCCAGGCACATGCCAGCCCGCAGGCGATGACCGCGGTGTACATCGGGTGACGGATCCAGCGATAGGGCCCTTGCTGCACCAACTGCCCGCCCTCGCGCGGTGTGGGCCGTATGTTGAAGTTGCCGAGCCTGTTCCTGGACAGTGCCCATCCCCCGAGCGAGGCTCCCGCGACCGCCATCAGCCATGCGCCAGCGGGCGCTTCGCCCGCAAGGAACGCCGGCAATGCCAGCGCAGCCAGGGCAGCGATCAACATGAACTGGCAGGCAACGAGCACCGTCCCCAGCCGATGCTGAGCGGGGTCTGTCGTGTTCATCGAATGCAGGGATGGCTCATCCGCCCGCGCTTGTGACGAAGTGGACCGCCAAGGCCAGTGCGACGAAGGCCAGCACGAAGTTGAGCCACACGCCCAGACTGGTCCAGTAGCCGCGCGGGATTTCCTTCTCGCCGAGGCCGCGCATGACCGTTCGGAATTGCATGGCCGAGATCACGGACACACCGGCACCGAGCAGGAGCAAACCCACACCCAGCCACAGCGAGAACCCGCGTTGCGATGCTGAGAGGGGCTGGTTGGACACCATGCGAAGGAACAGGCCGAAACGTTCGACCACGAAGCCGAAGCCCATCAGGGCAATGGCAGTCCGCTGCCAGGCCAGCAAGGTGCGTTCGGCGGCGAACAGCACGCGAGGGTCATCGAGGTAGGACATCGGGGGCCGGTAGGTGGAAAACAGTCGACCGAGGGAACGTGCGGGCAGCGGTGGCGGCCTGTCCGCCGATCAGCCCATGCGGCGCAGCAGGCGTACGTGCATCGGGCGGTTGAAACCCGCCCCGTCGGGGCCAACATGCAGTCCGAAGGCCGCGCGTGTCGTGGCGAGTTTGGCTTCGTCGATGCGGTGGTCTGCGAAGGTCGGACGCATCATGCGTTGCTCGAAATCGGCGAAGTCCCGAAAGCGCACCGGCATCTCGAAGCGCCGTTCGGCCACCTGCGTCCACGCCCCAGCGCCCAGCGCATCGTTCAGCGCCGCCTGTGCCGCGGCACGCACCACACCTTCGTCGTTGAAGACGCGAATCACTTCGTTGAAAGTGCCGCCGTAGACCGGCTCCGAAACGTAGAGATGGCCGCCGGTGCGCACGACCCGGGCCACTTCGCCCAAGGCCTCGACCATCAAATGCACGGGGACGTGGTGCAGCGATTTCAGCATCAGCGCCAGATCGAAGCTGGCATCGGGAAGTGGGATCGCCTGCGCACCAGCGGCGATGAAGGTCAGCCCAGCCTGGGGCGCCGCCAGGTTCTTGGCGTGCTGGCGTTCGTCGACCTCCAGGCCGGTGACGCGGCTGTCGGCGTGGCGCGCCAGCAGTGCCCGTGACAACAATGCGGCACCGCAACCCAGTTCCACGATGTGCCGCCCCGCCAACGGCACCAGGTCGGCCAGGACCTCGAGTTCATCGTCGATCAGCAGTGGGTTGGAAGCATCTAGGCGCATGGTGTCGTGTTGGTTCAGTCAATCCGGCAATGGGTCACCGGGTGGTCCGCAGTTGGCGCAGGCGACTCTCGAGTGCGGCAGCGTTGAGCACGCCGAAGTGTGCATCGACCAGCCGGCCACGGGCATCGTAGAACAGCGTGGTGGGCAGCCCGCGCGATCCCACGGCAGGGCCGAGCTTCGAGCCGCGGTCCAGCAGCACCTCGCGCAGCGGAAGGCCCTGGTCGGTCAGGAAGGCGCGCACCGCACTGTCCGACTCCCCCTGGTTGACGAACAGGAAGCCGACCACCGTCTCATGTTGCTGGGCGGCCGCCAACATCGGCATCTCTTGCCGGCACGGTCCGCACCAACTGGCCCACAGGTTCACGACCAGCGGACGGCCGCGTGCGGCCTGGGACAGGCTGACCTCCGTTGCAGTGTCCAACTCGCTGAACACCAACTCGGGCAGTTCCTTCGTTTGCCCCAGGCTGGTGGCAGCCGTTGCGGCGATCCAGAACACCATCCCTGACAAGCCACCCACGGCCAGTGGCCGCCGCAGCGCCGGCGAACGCCATCCCTGCCAGGCCAACCACGCGGCACCCGCCATGACGCCGGTGGGCACCTGCCAGCCACCGTCTCGAAGATCCAGAGCCGACCACGGCGTTGTGGCATACAGATCCGCATGGAGCACCAGGTGCGCAAGCCGCGCCGCCAGAAGGCCGATCAGCGCTGCGTTGAACACGGCATTGCCCGCAGCGGTGGGATGGCCCTTGTCGGCTCCGCCCGACGTGACCCGCGAGGCGAGCCACGACGCGCCCCAGACCGCCAGCAGCAACAGCACAGGGGCCACTGGCAGTGCAACAGGCCCCAGGGAGATGGACAACATGGTGTCAGTCCAAGCCATCCGGGACAGCAACTGCCGGCAACGCACAAGCGGTGCTCAGAAAGTCCACCAGCGTCGGCGCATGGGGTGCCAGCGTCCCGCGCAGGTCATGATCACCATCAACAAGCAGCAGGCGTACACGGCTGGACACGGCCAGCAGGCGCTGCGCATCGCCGACAGGCACGGCGCTGTCGGACCGCCCGTGCACCAGCAGCACCGGGCAGCGCACACGGGCCAGCGTGCCGAGCGGTGCGATGTCGTCGAACGACACGCCGATCACGCGCTGCACGTGGCGCAACACGTACCACCCCAGAACGGGGTACGGCACCCGTTTCTCGGTCATGTGTCGCCGCATCACTTCGCGCGGGTGTGCAAAGGCCGACAGGCTGACCACGGCCCGCACATCGTGGTGCCGCGACGCATGCAGCAGCGCGGCCGCTGCACCCACCGAGTGGCCCAGCAGCGCGACCCGGTCCACTGCAATGTCTGGCTGCAGACGAAGCCAGGCCAGCCCGGCAGCAATGTCTTCGGCAAAACGCGGCATCGACGTGAACGTCTCATCGCCGCTGCGCCCGTGGCACCGTGCGTCGATGAGCAGCACCGCGAATCCGGCGGCGTGCAAGGGCGGCACCACCGGCCACATCATGGCGGCATTGGCGCCCCATCCATGCATCGCGAGAACAGCCGGAGCGGGCCGCTGCGCAGTAACCGGCGGCGACACCAGCCAGCCGAACAGCTGTCTGCCTCGCGGACCCGGCACGCGCACTTCGCGCACCTGATCTGCCGCAAAGCCATGCTCGTCTGGGCCCTGGGCATGCGCCAGGCGCGGCGCGCGCAGGCCGCGCAAAATGGCATGGTGCGCGATGCGGCGCAGTGCCCACGCGCTGCCCGTGGCGGCAGCAGCCTCAAGAAACATCGAACGGGGCTCCGGGGCAAAGGGATGGCGTAGTCTCAGGCCACGCTGCTTTTCGGCTGTCGTGACCGAACCGGGTAGCTACCTGCTTTCGGGATGTGATGCGCCATGTCTGGATTTTTCAAGACCTCGGTCACCTGGGTGGTGGACTTTCGCTATGACGGACGACCGCGGCGTTGGTTCAAGGCATTCGACACCAGTGACGATGTGCGCCAGGCGATGGTTGCCCAGTTGGCAGCACTGTACGGCGACCGCGCGCAACTCGTCGCTGTGAGACAAGCGACCGAAGGCGAGGAGACGCAATACCTGCGCGGCGAGGAGCCGAAGAACGTTCTGTGTCCGACCGGCCGGCACGCTCGGGATGACACTGACTCCTGACTTCTGACTCCGTCCAGGTGCCTTGCACGACATCCCCGGCCCATCCGGAGGCAGTGCAGTCAAAGGTCTTGCCAGGATTGAAGCTGTCCGCGCCATGACCATGAGGGTCAAGTGTGTTGACGCGGACCCCTGCGAGCGCAGGGCGGCTACTCCCCAATGACGGGTGAGCGGCAAGTATGTCGGGCGGTCTCAGCGCACCAGGAGCACCGGCACCTTGCAGGTGGCCACCTCCGAGCTGGCCAAGGTGACCCAGCGACCTAAGGCAGCCGCCCGTGCAACAAGAAGCCGGTTACTCCTAGGTCGAAGAGTGGCGCCGACGGTTGCGGGTGCCGTGAGACCCAGACACATGCGCGCTCGCCGACCTGACACCTGTCGCTGAAGACGCCTGCACCAGTTCATTCAAGATGCCGCAGTGTTCTGCTTCGCGGACGTCGACGCACTGCTCCCGCAGCGCCTTCAACTGCTTTTCCAACTGCCGAAGTTCGCGGATGCGCGTGGCGACATGGCCGATGTGTTCGTCCAGCAGCGCGTTGACCTCGCCGCAATCGGCTTGCGGCTCGTCCTTGAACCGCAGCAGCACACGGATCTCGTCCAGCGTCATGTCCAGCGAACGGCAGTGGCGCACAAAGGCCAGCCGCTCGACATGCCCGGGCCCGTAGATGCGGTAGTTGCCTTCGCTGCGCGGCGCCTGCGGCAGCAGACCTTCGCGCTCGTAGTAGCGGATGGTCTCGACCTGTGTCTGCGCCGCCAGTGCCAGTTCACCGATCTTCATGGCTGTGCCCCTTCTTCAGCTTGCCGCCCTGGGCTGCAAGGCAATGATCGCCATGCCGACAAGGCAGATGCCTCCACCGACAAGGTCCCATCGAGTCGGGACCATACCGTCGACGCGCCACAGCCAGATCAGTGCGACGACCACATAGACACCCCCGTAGGCCGCGTAGGTGCGGCCTGCAGCGCTGGGATGCAGCGTCAACAGCCACGCGAACGCCGCGAGGGACGCAGCCGCCGGCAGCAGCCACCAGACCGGACGACCCTGCGTCAGCACCAGCCAGGGCAGATAGCACCCGACGATCTCGGCGATCGCGGTGACGAAGAACAGTCCGGTGACGCGAAGGAAGTCGAACATGGATCGGGGCTCTCGGCGTACATGAAGTGGCGCGCAACGATGCCGCAGCATAGCCGCTTGACTCTGGAGCCGCTACAGGGTTTCAAATGCTGGCATCGACACCTGAAAGCCCCTCATGAGCGACTCCTGCTGCAGTCACGGCTGCGCCACCCCTGCGGCCAGCCAGAGCCCGCGCTACCGCCGCGTGCTGTGGGCCGCGCTACTCATCAACATCACCATGTTCGGGGTCGAACTGGTCGGTGGCCTGCAGGCCGGATCGGTGTCGCTGCTTGCCGACGCCGTGGACTTCTTCGGCGACGCGGCCAACTACGGCATCTCGCTGGTGGTGCTCGGCATGGCGCTGACCTGGCGGGCGCGGGCTGCCCTCTTCAAGGGCTTGACCATGGGCGCCTTCGGCATCTTCGTTCTCGGCCGGGCCGCGTGGTCGGCCGCCGCGGGTACCGTGCCCGAACCGGTGACGATGGGTGCCATCGGCGCGCTGGCACTGCTGGCCAATGTGTCGGTGGCGGCGATGCTCTACGCCTGGCGCGAGGGCGACGCCAACATGCGCTCGGTGTGGCTGTGCAGCCGCAACGACGCGATCGGCAACCTGGCGGTGATGGCCGCCGCGCTGGGCGTCTTCGGCACCGGCAGCGCCTGGCCCGACCTGGCCGTCGCCGCGGTCATGGGCGTCCTTGCGCTGACCGCCGCGCGCTCGGTCATCCAGCAGTCCCGGGCCGAGCTTCGTCCCGTGCCGGCGCATGCCTGACAGGAGTGACCCGATGTCCGACGCCATGCACCCCTTGCTGGCCGCGACGCCGCTGCTGGATGTCCACCACCCGGACATCGAGGCGCTGGTTGCTCGCCGTGAATGGCGAACCCTGAACGCCTACGACCGCATCGGCGCCGTCTACGACTTCGTCCGCAACGAGATCTCCTTCGGCTACAACGAGGGCGACGAGTTGCCGGCATCCAGCGTTCTGGCCGACGGCATCGGCCAGTGCAACACCAAGAGCACGTTGCTGATGGCCTTGCTGCGCGCGGTGGGCATCCCCTGCCGCTTCCACGGCTTCACGATCGACAAGCCCTTGCAGAAGGGCGCGATCACCGGCCTGGCCTACTGGTTGGCGCCGCAGCGCATCATCCACAGTTGGGTCGAGTTAAGCCTGGACGGCCGTTGGATCGCACTGGAAGGCTTCATCCTCGACGCGCCCTACCTGTCCAGCCTGCAGCGGCGCTTTCCGCAGGCGCGCCGCTTCTGCGGCTACGGTGCCGCCACGCCTGATCTGTCGGCGCCCGGGGTCGAATGGCGTGGGCATGGCACCTACATCCAGAAGGAAGGCATCGCCGACGACTTCGGTGTCTTCGACAGCCCCGACGCCTTCTACGCGCGCCACGGTTCCAACCTCTCGGGTCTCAAGCGCTGGCTGTACGAGCGCGTCATCCGCCATGCGATGAACCGCAACGTCGCGCGCATCCGCGCATCGAAGTGGTGAAACCCCACGGCGTGCTCGCCTTGCAGGACACGACGAAAACCCTGTAGCCGCTAGACTCTCGGCCGTGCGTCGCTTCCTCGTCATCGTCCTGCTCGCCCTCTTGCCGCTCCAGTTCAGCTGGGCGGCGGTCGCGTCGTACTGTGGGCATGAGACTCAGGCTGGGGTGGAGCACTTCGGTCACCACGACCACCAGCACCACGCTGACGCAAGCGACGGGGCCGGGCTGGACACCGATCCAACGACGACCTCTGATGTGAACTCAGATGCCGGTGACAGCAAAGCGCCCGGCGCCATGGACCTGGACTGCGGTCATTGCCACGGCACCTGCAGCATGATGTTGAATCTGCCGTCGGCACTGCCCGGCGCGCTCTCGACGGCGCCGCCCAGTGCCACCCTCGACGAATCTGGTGGTGCGTACGCACCGACCCGACCCGAACGCCCTCAGTGGCTGCCCCTCGCCTGATCGGCGAGGCGGGTCTCTTCCTTCTCTGAAGCCCGTTCGCGCCTGAGTGCGCGCCGCAGCATGCGGCGCCTTCGGGCACGACGCGACCGCTTGGTCGCCGCTTGCCGATCTCCCGTGAGTTGTTTTCAACACTGGAGCATCGGATGACACCAAGAACTCGAACGCAGGCCTGGCTGCTGCGCGCCAGCGTGGCTGCTGCCATGGCCGCCTGCAGCCTGGCCACGCAGGCCCAGGCAGCCACCGCGACCACTGCGCCTCCGGTCACAGCCAGCGCCACCAGCCCTCTGAGCCTGCGGCAGGCATTTGACGCAGCCTGGGCCCGCCAGCCCGAGGCGATGGCGCTGCAGGCGCGGCGCGACGCCGCCCGTGCCCAACAAAGTGCTGCGAAGGCGTGGACGCCGGAGCCGGCGGCCCTGGAACTTTCGAACAAGACCGACCGCCTGGGCAGCAACCAGGGCGCGCGTGAATTCGAGGTTGGCGTCGCCGTGCCGCTGTGGCTGCCCGGAGAGCGCAGCAGCAGCGCGGCGCTGGCCGACGCTGAAGGCGCCGCCATCGAGAGCCGGGCCACTGCGGCGCAACTGCGTGTCGCCGCCACTGTCCGCGATGCCTGGTGGCAGTGGCAGCGTGCACGGATTGAGGTCGGGGCCGCCCGCGATCAACTCGAGAACACCCGCCTCATCGCCTCCGACGTGGCCCGGCGAGCGAAGGCCGGCGATCTGGCGCGCGCCGACCAGCACCAGGCCGACGGTGCCGTGGCCAGTGCGGAGGCCAGCGTGGCCCAGGCCGAGGCCGGGCTTGCGGCGGCCCGACAGCATGTGCGTGCGCTCGCCGGCGCCGCACCCGCCTCGTCCGGGGCAGGCGACGCTCTGGCGGAGCCGGCTCCCGACACGGCGGCAGCCGAGCTTGAGTCCCATGCAGCGTTGCAGGAGCTGAAGGCGCGCGCAGCAGTGGCCGAAAAGACTGCCGCGCTGGCCGCGACCCAGTCGCGCGCGAACCCAGAGCTGATTCTGGCGACCACCAGCGATCGCGGCACCTATGGCGAGGCCTCCCGGCAGACCATCACGCTCGCCGTGCGCATCCCCTTCGGCGGTGGGCCGCGCTTTGAGGCCCGCAGCGCCAACGCCCGCGCCGAATCGACTGAAATCCAGGCGCAGCTGGCCTTGGAACGCGAACGTCTCACAGCAGAACGGGATGCGGCGCGCGTGCGTGTTGAAGCCTCGCGCACGCAGTTGGCAGCCGCCGAGAGGCGCGCGCAACTGGCGCGCGAGTCGCGCGGCTTCTTCGACAAGTCCTTCCGGCTGGGTGAAACCGATCTGCCGACGCGCCTGCGCATCGAGGCCGAGGCCGCCGAGGCCGACCGTCAGGCGGCACGCACCCGCATCGAACTCTCAGCAGCGATCTCGGCGTGGCGCCAGGCCCTCGGCCTTCTGCCTCAGTGACGCCCCAGAAACGCGACGCATCGAACTCTTCAGGAATCCTTCAATGAACCTCCCACACACCTTTGCCGCATTGCTTGTTGCGGCTGTCCTCCTCGCTTCGCCCGCCTGGGCCGGCGAGGGCCATGACCACGGTGACGCCGCACCCGCGACCGTCGGCCAGGCACTGCCGCGCTTCTCGGCCGTGTCCGAGACCTTCGAACTCGTCGGCGTCCTCAGCGGCAAGCAGATTACCCTTTACCTTGATCGATTTGCCGATAACAGCCCGGTGCGCGGCGCGCAGATCGAGCTCGAGATCGGCGGGGCCAAGTTCAAAGCTGAAAAGCAAGGCGACGACCAGTACGAGGTCGTGCTGCCTGAGGCACCCAAGCCTGGCGTGCTGCCGGTCACCGCCACGGTGACCGCCGGCAACGAAGCCGACCTGCTGGCCGGTGAACTCGACATCCACGAGGCGGCACATGTCGACGAGGCTGCGCACACGCACTCGTGGACGGAGTACGCAGGATGGGCGGTGGCCGGCCTGGCAGCACTGGCGTTGCTCGTATGGGGCGGGCGTCGTGTGATCAATGCGCGCAGCGTTCGCGCCGGAGCTGCAGCATGAAGCTCACCCTGATCGCCTTCAGCCTGGGGCTGTTGATTGCTATGGCGGGCCTCAACCCTGTCCATGCCGGCGAGGGCCATGACCATGGCGACGCGCCGGCCGCGCCCAGCGCCAACGGACCGCAGCGCCAGCCCGACGGCAGCGTTTTCCTGCCCAAGCCCGCGCAGCGCCAGCTGGGCGTGCGCACCTTCGTCACCGAAGCTGCCGAACTGCCGCGCACCGTGGAACTGAGCGCCAAGGTGCTGATGGACCCGAATGCCGGCGGCAAGGTGCAGCCACTGAACGCCGGCCGCATCGAACCCGGGCCGCGTGGCCTGCCCAACCCCGGGCAGACGGTGCGCAAGGGTGAGGTGCTGGCCTATGTCGTGCCGTCGGCGGCGCCGATCGAACGTTCCAACCAGGCTGCGCAACTGGCCGAGCTTCGTGCCGCCAAGGCCCTGGCCGACAAGCGTATCGCGCGCCTGCAGGAACTTGCGGACACGGTGCCGCGCAAGGAGATCGAATCGGCCGAGAGCGACGCCGCCAGCCTGACGGCGCGCATTGCTGCCGTCGGTGGTGGCCTGTCCACGCGCGAGGCGCTGCTGGCGCCGGTGTCCGGCGTGATCGCCTCGGCCAACGTGGTCGCCGGCCAGGTGGTCGATGCACGCGAACTCATCTTCGAGATCGTCGACCCATCCCGCCTGCGCATCGAGGCACTGGCCTTCGACGCTGCAGTCGCTTCGAACATCGGCGCCGCGACGATGGCCGTGGGCGATAAGCGTGTGCCGCTCACCTTCATCGGAGCCTCGCGCAGCCTGCGCGAGCAAGCGCTGCCGCTGGCCTTCCGGGCCCAGGGCGCTGCGCTCGACCAGCTGGCTGTCGGCCAACCGGTGCGCGTGTTCGTGCAGACCAAAGACAAGGTCAAGGGCATCTCGGTGCCGGTGGCCTCGCTGATGAAGAACCCGGCCAACCAGACCGTCGTTTGGGTCAAGACCGCGCCGGAACGCTTCGAGCCGCGCACCGTTACCACCGAGCCGCTGGACGGCATCAACGCCGCGGTGACCTCGGGGTTGCAGGCGGGTGACCGCGTGGCCACCCAGGGCGCCACCTTGATCAACCAGGTGCGCTGACATGTTCAAGTGGCTACT
>LNET01000049.1 GCA_001464055.1 Burkholderiales bacterium Ga0077543 | reverse complement strand
CGACCGGCCACCAGCCCGGCAGACGTGGGGCCGGTGGCGGATTCGTTTCCTGAAGATCCTTGGCGGTGTAGCCGGCCTTCTCGATGGCGGCCTTCAGCGTGGCGACCGGCACCGTCGACAGCGCCCGGATGCTGGCCTTCTCGGTCGCGAGGTTCACCGTGGCGCCGGAGACTCCGGAGACCTTGAGCAGCGCCTTCTCGACGCGAGACACGCACGAGGCGCAGGTCATGCCTTCGACCCGCAGTGTGGTCTCGGTCGTCGCCACGTCGTAGCCAGCCTTGCGCACGGCAGCGACCAGCGTGTCTGCGGTCACAGCAGTTTCGGCGTTCACCGAGGCTTGTTCCGTCGCCAGGTTGATGCTGGCGCCCCTGACGCCGGGGACCGCCTTGAGCGACTTCTCGACACGCATGACGCAGGAGGCGCAGGTCATTCCGGTGACCTGCAGCTTGATGTCGGACAGGGCGGCGGTATTCATGAAGGCCTCGGGAAGTTGTTCGATCCTGTGCATCGTCAAGGTTCTAACGATGGCAAGGTCAAGCCACGCCAGCGATTCTGCCTGCTGGCAGTGTGGGTTTCCGCAGTGACCGCTTGACCTTCCAACAGTGGGAGCGTGGACAGTCGTCGCATAAACATCACACCGGAGCACACATGATTGCCTTTGAAGTCAACGACATGGCCTGCGGCCACTGCGTCAGCACCATCACCAAGGCGCTGAAGGCCACCGACAGGGACGCCAGGGTTCAGATCGACCTGGCCACGCACAGAGTGCAAGTCGAGCCCGTTTCCGCCGACGCCAACGAACTGGCACAAGCCATCAGGGATGCGGGCTACACGCCGGTGCCGGTTGATGCTGTGGTGGGCGAGCCAACGACACAGAACCGCAGATCCTGCTGCGATCACGGCCTATGATGGCTGTAGATCTCATCACGGAAATGATCTCGAAGCCATGCTTCGTCATTGACTGTCACGCGGGGACGTGACTTCTCCATACGAGCCAGTCGCGGCAGATCGATGCGTGCGGAGTGGAAGCAGA
Organism: Burkholderiales bacterium Ga0077543; assembly: GCA_001464055.1. Taxonomy (GTDB): domain Bacteria; phylum Pseudomonadota; class Gammaproteobacteria; order Burkholderiales; family Burkholderiaceae_C; genus Rubrivivax. The sequence goes on along the minus strand of LNET01000049.1, from coordinate 6,288 downwards.
CGGCGACGTCGAGCGGCAAGTGAGCACGGAAGATCATCAGCGTTGCCGTTCCGCGAGGGACTGTGGCGCCCGCTATTCTCTTTAGCGGGCCACTGTTTCGGGTCGGGTGTTGACAGCCGGTCTCGGTCTCGGAGCAACAAGTCGCTTACCGATGGACGGCCATAGGTAACGTGACAGCTTGCGGCCTCTACCCAGGTCCCGGAGCCGCGGCGAAGGACAGGTTCCGGGCGATCCAACGTAAGCAATGGGATGGACGCCCCCACCTTTGACGGCATCAACGTGCCAGAGTGGAAGTGTCAGCAACCACTCGAACCGGAAGGGGCGCCCACCATGCAGATTACGACGATTGGCATCGATCTGGCGAAGAACGTGTTCCAGATCCACGGTGCAGACCAGCGCGGCAAGGAGCCTACGGACTGGTCGATCACCCGAATCAGTCAGTCGACAAGCCACACGATCCAAGCTCGGCACACCCGCAGACTCAGTGGCCGTGCCGATGGTGAGCGTCGGGGAAGTGCGAGTGCGCATGGCTCAGCAGTTCGTGCCGATGGGGGTGCGAGTGACGGCCAGCAACAGACCCCTCTGCATGCTCGTGCAGGTGGTGCTCGTCGTGTTCGTGCTCATGGTCGTGCTCCTCGGCATGGTGAGCGTGCGCGTGTTCATGACGCTCGGTCAGATGCAGCCACACCCCCGCGGCCATCAAGGCGCCTGCCGCCAGCAGACCCGGCGTGACCGACTCGCCAAGCCAGGCCACCGCAAGCGCTGCGCCAAAGAACGGCGCCACCGAAAAGTACGCCCCCGTGCGCGCGGTGCCAAGGTGCCGCAGCGCCACGACGAACAGGGTCAGGCTGATGCCGTAGGCCCCGAGTCCGAGAAGCAACGCACCGGCCAGCCAGGGCAGTGGCGGCAAGGACGCGCCGACGGCCAGTCCGAGTGCCAGGTTCACGCTGCCCGCGACAAGCCCCTTGATCGACGCAATCCACGTCGCGTCGGCAAGCGCCACCTTGCGGGTCAGGTTGTTGTCGACCGCCCAGGCCGCGCAGGCGCCCAGCACGGCCAGTGCCGGCCAGGCCTCGCCGATGCGCGCCTCGCCGGGCCAGCTCAACACCAGCGCACCGGCGACGATGGCCACCATCCCGAGTGCAATGCGCCGATCGAAGTTCTCCTTGAAGACAAACCACGCCAGCAAGGCCGTGAACACGCCCTCTGCATTCAACAGCAAGGATGCGCCGGACGCGGGCATGCGAGACAAGCCGAACATCAGCAGCAGCGGGCCTAGGACTCCGCCCGCGACCACGGCGCCGGCGAGCCAGACCCGTTGATCGGCTGGCAGCTTCACCGGTTCAGCGCGGGTGAAAAGGCGCCACAGCGCCAGGCCGACGCCGGAGCCGAGGTACAACAGTCCCGCGAGCAGCCAGGGATCCACTGTGCCCAGCAGCTGCTTGGCCATCGGCGTGCCGGCGCCAAACAGCGCCGCAGCCGCCAGCGCTGCGGCGACTCCGGGGTGGACCAAGGAGCTTCGGATCGTGGGGGTCACATTGGTCTCAGGTGTCGGGATGCGATTCGCGTCAACGCCGGAGGTCGAGATCGGCCACGAGTTTCGACGCCTGCGCCCGCGATTTGACCTCATCGGCCTGAGCGGCCTCCCAGCTGAAGCTCGTTCCCCAGGTCCAACCCGAACCAATGAGTTCGACGACGCGCAGGTCACCGGCTCGTCCCTGGACACTGATGTCCACGCTTCGGCCCTCCCATTGCGCCGACAGGCGGTGTGCGCCCGGCTTCAGACGCAGGCGGGCCAGAGACTCGGGAATGGTTGCGATGCTGGCCGCGCCGTCCACGGTCACGGGCACCATCAGGCTGGCATCCGCCCAGCGGCGGCGCAGCACGTAAACGGTCAGGGACGCCGGGTCGGCCTCGAAGCGTTTGGCATCGGCTTCGGCGGCATCGGTCGGAACCGCCGTCGGTGTGCAAGTCAGTTTGGGGCGGTAGCTCTTGCCGATGCGATAGCAGTAGGTGCCGTCGGCATTGACCGGTCGAAGGGGCTTCGTCATGCAACCGGACAGGGGCACGAGGCCAACCGCCGCCAGGCCGATCAGCAGGGTCCTGCGCTGGGGGAGTTGAGCTTTGCTCATGGTCGGGCCCGCCCTACTTCAGCGCAAACCGCACGGTTCCGGACGGCTTGCCGGCGATCGTGACGATGGCGACCACCTTGGTGCCAGGGCCCACCTTGAAGCTGCCCGTGGCCTCCAGCTTGTCGCCGGCCGGCTTGAGTTCAACCTCCTGCTTCTCGGTGCCGCTGAGCAGTGTCAGCTTGGCGCTGGCCTTGGACACGTCGACCGGCTTGCCATGGTCGCGCAGGTGCAACTGGATCGCGGCCGGCTTGGCGACCAGTTCGTAGTCCATGTCCTTGGCCTCGGTGACCACGCCGCCATGCTTGGGGCTGTGGTCGTGTGCACCTCCGGCGTGTGCGGCGCTGGCCAGGGCGAGAGCGATGGCGGCGGCAGCGTAGAACTTGGCTTTCATGAGTTTCCTTTCAGTGGAGTGGGAAATGGGAGCGGGGGGAATGGTTGAGATCGCGCTCACAGCGCCTCGGCGTCCTTGGCATCCATGAGCTTCTCTGCCGGCTTGCGGCCAAACAGCCAGAACATGGCGGGCGTCAGGAAGGTGTCGAGGAGGGTCGAGCTGATGAGGCCGGAGAAGATCACCACAGCCACCGGGTGCAGCACCTCGGTGCCGGGACGTTCGGCCTCGAACAGCAGCGGTGCCAGCGCGAAAGCAGTGACCAGCGCCGTCATCAGCACCGGGCTCAGCCGTTCCAGCGAGCCGCGCACGATCATCTTCTGGTCGAAGTTCTCGCCCTCGAAGCGCATCAGGTTGATGTAGTGGCTGACCTTCAGGATGCCGTTGCGCACCGAGATGCCGGCCAGCGTGACGAAGCCGACCATGGCCGCCACGCTGAGCGGCTGGCCCGACAACCACAGCCCGATCACCGCGCCCACCAGTGCCAGCGGGATGTTGACCATGATCAGCGCCGACAGCACGGCGCTCTGGTAGCGCGTGTAGAGCACGACGAACATCAGCGTCAGCGACACGATGGACAGCAGGCCGATCAGTCGCGAGGCTTCCTCCTGTGCCTGGAACTGCCCGCCCAGCGTGATGAACATGCCCTCGGGCAGCTTCGTTTCGGCGGCCACCTGGCGGATGTCGGCCACGATCTCCGACAGCGGCCGGCCCGAGGCGTTGGCCGACAGCACGATGCGCCGCTTGCCGTCGTCGCGGCTGATCTGGTTGGGGCCGTCGCTGTCTTCGATGCTGGCCACCTTCGACAGCGGGATCCGCCCGCTGGGCGTCTCGATGAGGACCTGGCTCAAGCCCTCGATCGAACGCGCCGACTCCGGCAGCCGCACCACTAGCGCAAAGCGCCGGTTGCCCTCGACGATCTGCGCCACGCGCTCGCCTTCCACCAAGCCCTGCAGCGTGGCCAGGATCTGCGGCGCGGGCACGCCGTACTGCGCTGCGGCTGCGTAGTCCACGCGCACCTTGATCTGCGGCGCGAGCACCTGCTTCTCGATCTGCAGGTCGGCGATGCCCTGGATGGTGGCGAGCCTGGCACGCAGTGCATCGGCCTGGCCGCGCAGGGCGTCCAGGTCCTCGCCGTAGATCTTGATCGCGATCTGCGAGCGCACGCCCGAGAGCATGTGGTCGATGCGGTGAGAGATAGGTTGACCGACCTCGATGGCTGCGGGCAGGCTGACCAGGCGACCGCGGATGTCGGCCCGGACCTCGTCCATGGTGCGCGTCAGGTTCTCCGCTGGAACGATGCCGACATCGAGCTCGCTGACGTGCACACCCTCGGCGTGTTCGTCGAGCTCGGCCCGACCGCTGCGCCGGCCGACGTGCGTGACCTCGGGCACCTGCGAGATCAGCACCTCGGCCTGCCGCGCCAAGGCCGAGCTCTCCGTGAGCGTGACGCCGGGGTTCAGGCGAATGCCCACCAGCAAGGTGCCTTCGTTGAAGGGCGGCAGGAAGGTGGTGGGGAAGAAGGGCACGGCGGCACCCGCCACCAGCACCGCCATGCCGGCGGCTGCCAGGGCGGCCTTGGGGCGGTTCAGCACCGCCTGCAGGCCGCCGCGGTAGTGCTTCTTCAGCCAGGCCAGGGCCCGCGTGTCACCGTGGTCCAACGTCTTCAGGCGGGGCAGCAGGTAGTAGCTGAGCACCGGCGTCACCGTCACCGACACCAGCAGCGACGCCAGCGTCGAGGCGATGAAGGCCACACCCAGCGGCACGAACAGCCGCCCCTCGATGCCCGGCAGTGCGAACAGCGGCAGGAAGACGAGCACGATGATGACGGTGGCGTACAGGATGCCCGAACGCACCTCCATCGAGGCCTGGGCCACCAGCTGCAGCGTCGGCTGCCGCTCGTGCGGCGGGCGCGCTCGGTCTTGTTTCAGCCGGCGCAGGATGTTCTCCACGTCCACCACCGCGTCGTCCACCAGGCCGCCGATGGCGATCGCCAGGCCACCCAGCGTCATCGTGTTGATCGACAGGCCGAAGTAGCGGAAGACCAGCGCGGTGATGAAGATCGACACCGGGATCGCCGTCAGCGCGATAACGGTGGGCCGGACGGTGCCGAGGAAGAAGAACAGGATCACCGCGACGAAGATCGACGCGCCGATCAGCTTGCCCTGCAGCGTGGTGATCGAGGCTTCGATGAAGCTGGCCTGCCGGAACGTCACCCGCGGTGCTTCCATGCCCGCAGGCAGTGAAGCCTTCAGCCCCGTGAGCGCTTCTTCGATGGTGCGCGTGAGCGCGATGGTGTCGGCGGTGGGCTGCTTCTGGATGCCCAGGATCACCGCCGGCTTTCCTTCGAAGCCGCCCTCGCCGCGCTTGATGGCCGCGGCGAACGTCACCTCGGCGATCTGGCGCAGCAGGATCGGTTGACCACGGTTGCTGCCGACCGCGCTACCGATAGCCAAGTTGCTCAGGTCTTCCAGCCGCGAGGTGCGGCCCAGGTGGCGGATGAGGTACTCGCGCCCGTTGAGCTCCAGGAAGCCGCCGGAGGTGTTGGCCGAGAAGCCGCGCAGCGCGGCCTCCAGCTGGTCGTGCGTGATGCCGAGTTCGGCCATGCGTGCCGTGTTCGGCTGCACTTGGAACTGCCGCACCTCGCCACCGATGGGGATGACCTGCGCGACGCCGGGTACGGCCAGCAACCGGGGCCGCAGCACCCAGTCGGCGTACTCGCGCACCGCCATCGGGCTGATCTTGCTTTCGTCGACGGGAATCGCGATTTGCATGATCTCGCCCATGATCGAGCTGATCGGACCCATGCGTGGCACCAGGCCTTCGGGCAGACCTTCTTCCATCGCCGACATCCGCTCGGCGACGAGCTGGCGGGCGCGGTAGATGTCCACGCTCCAGTCAAAGGTGACATACAGGAACGACAGGCCAGCCGATGAGGTGGAGCGCACGCTCTCCACGCCCGGCAGGCCGTTCATCGTGGCTCCACCTCTTCGGCGGCCATGCCGCCGGCCTCGGTCATGATCGTGACCGTGGGCTTGTTGAGGTCGGGGAACACGTCCACCGGCGTGCGGGTCAGCGTGAACGCGCCATAGACCATCAGCACGACGGCCGCGATCAGCACCAGCAGCCTGTTGGCCAGGCTGTTTTCGAGTAGCCACTTGAACATGTCAGCGCACCTGGTTGATCAAGGTGGCGCCTTGTGTCGCGACACGGTCACCGGGTTCGAGCCCTGAAGTGACAGCGGCGTTGACACCGTCCAGCGGCTCGGTGGTGACGGTTCGGGGTTCGAAGCGTTCCGGAGCCGTCTTCACCCAGACCACGGTCTGGTTGGCCGGGTTCTTCATCAGCGAGGCCACCGGCACAGGGATGCCCTTGACCTTGTCCTTCGTCTGCACGAACACGCGCACCGGCTGGCCGACGGCCAACTGGTTGAGTGCAGCGCCCTGGGCGCGGAAAGCCAGGGGCAGCGCTTGCTCACGCAGGCTGCGCGAGGCGCCGATGAAGCTGAGCGGCACACGTTGGTTGCCCAGGGCCATCGTCGCGGTGCCGACGTTGGCAGCGATGGTGGCATCAAAGGCCAATGCCTCGATGCGCAGGCGCGAGGGGTCGACGATCTCGAAGATGAGTTCGCGTGCATCCACTACCTGGCCGGCCACGACGTTGGCCGAGGCGATCACGCCCGACACGGGCGCCAGCATCGCCTCGCGCGTGGACAGGCCACCGCCCACCGCGGCGATGCGCGCCGACAGGCTGGCGGCTTCACTCTCG
>LNET01000048.1 GCA_001464055.1 Burkholderiales bacterium Ga0077543 | reverse complement strand
GCTGCACCAGCTGGTCACGCTGGTTGCGCAGCAGCGCCTGTGCCGGGCCGCGGTCCACCAGCGCCAGGTGGGCGGCCAGCTCGTTGAAGCGCTCGCCTGTCAGGATGTAGTCCAGCACCACCAGGCGGCCCAGGTCGTGCTGCGCCTTGGCGCTGAAGAACGACGGCATCCACACCAGCGTCTGCGTGTCGTCGCCGCGGTAGGCCGCCAGTCGCGCCAGGTCATCGGCGGGCGTGAACTTCTGGTCATCGAACGGGAAGTCGATCACCACCGTCCAGGTGCCCGCGCGCCCGCGCAGCTTTTCGTCCGACATCTCGCGGACGTTTTCGTACAGCACCTCCACCTCGCGCCGGGTGCCGCGCCACAGCACCGGGTAGGTGGCAAACATGTCGTTGGTGTCGGTCACGCCCAACTGCTCGAACAGCATCTCGCGGATGCGACGCCGCCGGTTGCCCGGGTTGTCGCTGGACGCCGCCGGCCCGCGCACGATGGGCTCGATGTCGACGCCGGTGACCTGGATCGAGATCAACGAGTTGGTGTCGTCCGTGACCTTGATCTCGCCGATGTCGGCCGCCCACTCTTTGCACTTGCGCAGCACGTCCTGCGTCTCACGGCCAGGGATGGGCGAGCGAATCGTGCCGTGGTTCAACGCAGCCAGGCGCTGCGCCGTCAGGGCCTTCAGCGATTCCACCTCGGGCACCAGCGCGCTCAGCAGCAGCGTCTTGATCAGCCGCGCATCGTTGCGCAGCAGCTTGGCCTTGGCCGGGTCGGCATTGCCGATGCGGATGTTCTCCCAGGTCACGCCATGCTGCCGCTCCAGGTGCGGCAGCAACTTCTGTTTGTAGAGCCGCTTGGCGTTGTCGAAGTGGATGCGCATCGCCTCCGAGAACGGCTCGTCGCCGTCGGCGATCACGTCGAACAGGTCGCCCACCGGGATGATCTGGCCCAGCTCCAGGTCGTCCCGCCGGTCTACCAGCAGTTGCAGCATCAGCTTCAGGGCCGTGCGCTCGCGCTGCAGCGCGGCCGACACGGCAATCAAGGTCTGCACCAGCGCCGGGCTGAACGGGTAGACCTTGCGGAACATCTCCTTGTCCGCGGTCTCGGTCAGCAGCGTGTTCCAGACCTCTGGCCTGACCTTCTGGAACTCGTCGAAGGCGTTGCCCAGGGTCTGCCGCGCGGCCTCTGACACCGGCTTGAGCACACGCTTCTCGACGATGGCCGGCAGGTTCCGGTCTTCGAGTCGGATGGTGTGGAACCGCGCTTCCCAGTGCCGCAATGAATCGCTGAACTGCAGTTGCAGCGAGCCGGCCAGGTTCTCGCCCACCAGCTCGCGCAGGTCGCGCTGGCGCGCCACGAAACTCACCAGCGGAATGGGACGGTCGGCGTTGCTGGCTTCCACCAGCTTGACGAGCTTGGTGCCTTCGCTGCTGACAAAGCTGGCATCGGCCGCACGGCTGGCCAGCCACAGGATCAGCTCGTCCAGGAACAGGATCACCGCGTCGTAGCCCAGCGCCTTGGCATGGCGGCTCATGATGCTGAGCCCGTCGTCCAGGGGCACAAAGGCCTCACCGCGGCTTTCGGCCACGTCGGCGATGGCGGTGAAGAAGTGGCTGATCAGATCGCCGACCAGGCGCACACGGTCGTCGCCCGCGGGTGGCTCCAGCATCGCAGCTTCGAAGCTGTTGGCGTCCCACCCGCCGCTGAGTTCGCCCCAGCCGCTGCTGTCGCCGCCAGCCTCTGACCCCGCGTTCAAGTCGCGGAAGAAGGCCTCGTCGCCGCTGCGCTTGCGCATGCGCACGGCATCCTCGAAGAGCCGCTCCGACAGGTAGAAGCCCGGCACCGGCGCTTCCGGGTGTCGCTTGCGCACGAACTCGGCATAGCCGCCCAGGATGGCCGACTCCATGCTTCGGGCGCCGATCATGTGGTACGGCACGAGAAGGAACTTGCGGTCCTGCGTCCACCCGTTGTGATGGGCCACGACGCTGGCCAGTTCAGGGATCGAACGTGCCGTGACGTTGTTGTCGAGCAGCAGGTTCAGCACCGCCATGAAGTGGCTCTTGCCGGAACCGAAACTGCCATGCAGGTAGGCCGCCTTGCTGGTGCCACCCTGCACCGACTGCTTGATGAAGGTCAGCGCGTCATTGAAGCAGGCGTTGAGCTGGGGAGTCACCACGTAGTCGCGCAGCGTCGCTTCGGCATGCGTCACGCCGTCGGCCAGTTTCAGGACGAAGTCGCCCTGGTGCACCTGCTCCGGGATCGCGATCAGTTCTCTGATCAGTGTCATGTTCGTTGTTCTCCCTGGGTCGTGCCTTGGGGCCGATGTGGTGTGCGGGTCATGCCGCCTTCTTGCGTCCACGTTTGGCCGCGGTCACCTGCGGCTTCCAAGCGCGCAGGTCGTCAAGCGTGAACTGCAGTGCCCGCGCCTCGTCGGCGACGAAGCTCTCGTAGTAGTCGCCCATGCGTGCGCCGAAGTCGGGGTTCATCTCGTTGTGCCACTGCTTGAGCCAGGGCAGCAGTTCGAGCAGGCCGGCCAGCAATGGCTGCAGCCGCTCGGGGCTCCAGCCTTCGCGTTCCTTCATGTCTATGAAGTACGAGGCCAAGGCCATAGCCTGTTGCAGATGGTCCCAGCCTGCCCAGGCGATGGGCAGGCTGCCGTCGGCACCGCGTTCACAGCCGGGATAACTGACCCAGCGCTCCTTCGGCACATCAAGGCCGCCACGAAGGCGCCACACGTCGGCCTTGAGGAAGTCCTTGCTCTGGTACTTGGGCGGCACGGGGATCTTGCCGACTTCGTTTTCCTTGCGCTCGACCTTCTGCCGCGCGATTTCCTTGGCCAACTGATCCTCAACCCAGGCCACTGCGTCGGGCGTCGTGGCGTTGCCGAACCGCTTGACGGCCTGTGATTGCAGTTCCTCGCGCCAACCCGGCGCCTCGGCTTCTACCTCGGCGTCGATGCGGTCTTCATGGCGCTGCAGGGCCCATGTGGCTTCCCACTGTTCGCGTTTGCGCAGGCCACTGTCGACGTAGCGCAGCACCGGCAGGAATGGCACCGACTCGCCAGCAACGAGTTCGGCCACGATTTGGCCGACGTCGAAGCCGGAATGGCCTGCAAACAGACCCGCCATCTGCATGAATTCGCTGTCGGCAAGCACCGCATCGGCCAAGCGGTTGACGGTGGTTAGCTGGGGCGGATGTCCGTCCCCGGCGGGCCAAAGGTGCGGGGCTTCCAGACGGTCGAGCAACCAGTCGCGCAGCGCAGCGCGCTCGACTTCGTTCCAGGCAGGGGCTTCCCAGCGACGCTTGCAACCCATGCTTTCGACCAAGCCGATGTTGCGGTCAGACTCGATCAGGTCGATGCGGCGTTGAACGACCTGGCGGTATTCCTCAGGCCAGCGCGGCGGAAGGTCCAGCACCGGCGTGATGCCCAGCCACTCGAACCAGCGAGTATCAAGTTTGCCCTGTGACATGCGGCGCGCCAATACGATCTCGAAGGCGCGCTCCCCACATGCCACTTCTGGCGGCTCCAGATAGGTGACGGCGATCCGGTCGATGCCCTGCGGTAAGACGCCGTAGAGGGCGTAGCAGTTCCAGTCGAGCTCTTCCTGCCATGCGATCATTTTCTGTCGCACCAGAGCTGAGCGGCGACGCAACTCCTCAAGCTCTGGGCGACTTATCAGGACGTTCCCGACACCGAGCTTGAGCGCAGCCAGCGGTTGCAAACTCTCCCACTCCTGCCCCAAATCGAGCAGTCGTTGTGCTGGCGCCATCGGAAGTGGATCGACGAGCGGAAACTCGGCTAGGGGCGTGGATGCGAACTCGAAGAAGTCGTGCCACTTCTCATCCTTGCTGCTGCCCCCGCCGGGGCCGCCCTTGTTGTGGCACACCTGATGCAGCCAGAAGCAAGCTGATGAAGAGTTCAGCAAACCAAGCATCCCGACGTGTTCAGCATGCGTTGCGTTCCCCCATAGCTTGATGACTGGGGCGGACTGCTTAAACACACGCTCACCATTCTCCAGAAAGAAGTGGTTATTCGTTGCGACAAAGGCAACTGAGATGCTCAACGGCGTGCGAAGGCGAGAGCGATAAACCTCGCGGAGATCCCACCAACGCAAGCCACGCTCCTCAACTGGAACACCAAAAGCCTTCCGGTTCTTCAACGACGTCCGATAGGCCCAGAGGAAGTCGATATGGCTGCGGAGAGCGTCGGCCGGCAAGTCTTCGCCTGTCGCCCCATAGGGCCAGAGGACAACATCGGAGGTTGCACACGCCCAATCGCGAATCGAATCTCCCTCGACAATCGGACGCACAAGATCCAACCGAAGGCGACGGGTGGTGGCGCGGGGCAGAAGCAGGCAGTTGTCCTCGCCGGTTATTACGTGGTACCCGAGGTCAGCTCCAGACGCTTTCAAACACTGACGATCCGCCTCAATTACCTCGCGCAGTTCCGACGCGCCGCCACCAACGATGCTCCATGGATGCCGTGCGAGGGTGATCCGCTCAACGTCGCTCACCGTCAAGAAGTCGCTCTCCGAACCCGCAAGGTCCGTTTGAGCGACGATGGACCGCCAGACCAGACCGTTCGCCGGTTCCGTCGGTGGAACAGGTTCGCCCTTGATGCCCATGACTACTCGCACCGAGTCTGCAACAGGACTGCGGTGCCGCCCAAAGAGGATGACCGTCGGCGTACCGTGACCAGGAATGGATGCTACGGACGTGTCAATGACATGCGTCAAATCAAGGCGCGGCAGAACCTCCTCGATCAGCTTGCTCCCAAACTCTCGCTTCATGAAGCTGTTGGTCGTGATCAGCCCGACAAAGCCGGCACAGCCCATGGCCGCAGCGCCGGTGATAGCCAACTGAAAGAAGCGTTCGGTGAATGGGCATCCCAAGGAATACTGCCGATGACAACTTGCGTAAATCTGTCGGTAGGCCGCGTTCAGAGCGGCATCCCTCACAACGATGTAGGGCGGGTTACCGACCACTGCGTGGTACTGCCGTCCTAGGATCTTGTTGACCTCCTGCAGATCCTCGCTGGTGTAGGCGTGCTCCAACCCTGTGCCAGCGAAGTGTTCGGCGCCTTCGAACATGCCCGTGGTTGCGGTCAGGCCGAATCTGGCTCCGTGTAGCAGGCTGTCGCCGATCGCGACATTCAGCTTGAAGTTCGGTGCCTCCGACAGCCGGTGCACATCGCTGACCTTCAGCGCAGCCACCCATAGCCGAAAGCGCGCGATGGCCACTGCGAAGGGGTTGAGGTCCACGCCGGCCACCCCGTCCAGCGCCTTCTGCGCGATGTCGCGTCGGTTGCGCCCCGGCTCGGCTCGAGCCCATTCATCGACCAAGCGGTGGAAGCCGCCCAGCAAGAAGTGGCCTGAGCCGCAAGTGGGATCGATCATCCGCACTTCGCGGTAGCCGAACTCTTGGATGGCCGGCGTCAACGTCCGGTCGAGGATGAACTCCTCGACGAACTCGGGCGTCTGCAACAGCGCATAACGCTTTCGAGTGGCCTCGGACAGGTCCTGGTACAGGTCTCCGAGGAAGCGGGTGTTCCAGGCGGGGTCAGTGAAGTCACGGACCAGCAGGCCGGAATCGGCGGCGATCTCTTGCCAGAACTGCATCACCGCCATCGCCGCGTCGCCGCTGATGCCCAACCGGAAGACCGGGTTGTGGGCTTCGTCGAAGAAGGTGTGCAGGCCTGGCAGGGCGCCAGCCTCCCGGAAGCTGGCGATCAGGAAGTCGCGATCGTTCTGGTGTGGGTGCGCGCGAAAGTACGCGTCATGGCTGTCGCGCGCCAGGGCGAGCCGACCCGACTGCGGGGTGCCGCTGATCCAGGGCCGGTCCACCAGCCCGTTGTCTTCGATGAAGCGCAGGAACACGCAGCTCAACAGCCAGTGCACCCCCGCCTGCGTGATGACCTGTTCGGCCCAGGACTCGAAGGTCTCGGCCGTGCGTTCGGCATCACGTGCCGCCTGCCACTCGGCCTGCAACTGGTCGCGGAGTTCGGGCACATCGCTGCTGGGGCTGAGGGCGCGCTCGCGCAGGTCGTCTTCCAGCCGCTTGAGCAGGCGGGTCAGGTCAGTGAGCAGGACTTTGGCATCGATCATCGGTGGGCTTCAATTCGTGCGGTTCGGGCGCGGTTCAGGCGAGGTTCTGATTCAGGCCGCTGCGCGGTGCAGGTTCTTGGCCCAAGCCACAGGCACGTAAGCCCACTGGGTGGAGGTGAGAACGGGGACCGGGACGTCGTCGATCGTCGGCAGGCCGTTGGCCGCCATCGGCAGAAGCATCCACAGGCTGCTGAGCTTGCCGGGCCGCCCCACTTGGTCGCGCAGGTCGTCGATCAGCGGCATCAGGCCGTAGCGCGCAATCAGCCCGGCGTTGACCAACAGCACCGGCGCCGTGGCGTCGAGCAGGGCCTGCTTCACTTGCGGCAATGCCTTGTGGACCAGGCGCATCAGGCGGCCCCAGTCGGCGCTGGTGGGTGCGGCGCCATCGGCCATCAGCACCACGTTCCAGTTGACCTTCAGCGCGTCGGCCTGTTGGCGCAGCGCCTTGATCATCAGCGTGTCGAAGCTCATGCGCTGGCGGCCGAAGCGGCGCAGCAACTCGGCCTCGACGTGGTGCGCCATGCGGGGCTCGACGGTCAGCACCAGAAAGCCGCCGGCCTTGTGCGCATAGGCCAGCCGGTCTTCGAGCTTCTGCGCCTCGGTGGCCGCGGCCGTGGCTTCGTCGGAACCCGCGGCCGGCACCTGCTGGCCACGGTCCATGACCGTGCTGGCGCGGGAGTATTGGGTGGTGGTGCCGGCGGAGGGGCCGAGGGCCTGCGTGGAAGGCACGTAGCCGGGTCCGGTGGGTTCGTCGTCACGCCAGACCAGCAGCGCGCCGACGTCGCCGAGCAGCGTGTCCAGCAGCGGCCGTGGCGGCAGGGGCTGTGCCTCGGGGTAGCGGCCGGCCACACGGTCTTGTACGTCCTTCAACTTGAGGAAGCGCACGCCCATCAGCGCGCCCAGCGATTGCCGCAGTGCCAGGGACGCCGCCATGCCGCGCGGGTAGATCTCTTGCCGGCTGGACAGTGCCGCGCGCTGTGAGGATGCGGTGGCCAGCCGCAGCAGGCGTTGTGCCGACAGCGCCGGGTTGGTTGCGGGGGCGGGCACCGATTCCAGCGTTTCAAGGGCGCGTTGGGGTGTGAGCAGCGGCTCGGCCTGCGCGCAGGCATCGGCCGAACTGCCCAGGCGCCGGGCGTACTCGGCCAGTTCGGCTGACAGGGCGATCAGCGGCAAGGGGCGGTGGTCGAATTCCTGGAAGCGCAGGCGCTCCAGGTGAGCTTCGGCTTCGCAGCAGGCGCGAACGACGGCGGTGGCCAGGCGCATGCGTTCAGCGTCGTCCTGGGACGCGCAACCCCGCTCCACCAGCAGCGCCGATGCCAGTTCAGGCACCGTCATCACGCCGCCCTGGGTGGACAGCAGGCTTTCGAAGTGGTTGCGCAGCTCGGTGAGCTGCGGCGTCTTGAGCCAGCGTTCACGGGCCTTCAGCAGCGCGCCGGAGACCTCGTTGCGGTCGATGGAAAGGGCCGTCGCGGCCACGCCCAAGGGCGTCCACAGCGTGGAGCCTTCAGCCTCTTCGAGGCCAAGGTAGACGGCCAACGCGGCTTCTTCAGGACGGTCGTCACCGGCCGGCCGACGCGGCAGCAGCTGTGCGGCCAGTTCGTTGACGCTGGTGGCGCCGGCGGAGGCCGAGTCGTCATCGGCCTCGTGCAGCGTTGGCCGGCCTTGCACCAGGTCGGGCCGAATGGCGGCCAGTGCCTTCGCCTTGAGCCGAATTTCCTTGCGGATGCGGTCACCCACGCCGCGCAGGTAGCGGAACCGCACCCGGTCGACAGCCAGCAATTCGCGTGCGTTGTGGATGGCCATGGCCTCGAGCACGTTCTGCGCTTCCACGCTGTAGCCCAGCTCGGCCATGTTGGTGTTTGCGGTGGCCAGTCGGGCCACGGCCTCGAACGGGTCAGATGCCGGCTGTGCCGTGCCTGCGCCGGCCTCGAACACCCGGCGCCAGTCGCGCAGCATGTCTTCGGCGTTGTCGAAGCGCTTGAGCGGGTTGCGGTTCAGCGCCCTGGCGAAGAAGGTGGTGAAGCCGTCGCGCAGCAGCGGGTCGAAACGCTCGGTGGCCAGCGTGGCTTCGCAGTCGAGCATCGACGCCTGCGTCTTGCCATCGCCCCAGCGCGGCAGCACGCTGGTCACCATCTCATGCAGCGTGACGCCGAGGGCAAAGCGCTCGGCCTGCAGGTCCCAGCGCGGCGGCTTGCGCAGCGAAAGGAAGGGGTCGAGGTAGGGATGTGTGCCGGCAGAGATGTTCTCGGCCGACGTTCGCGTGAGCGAAAAGTCGAACAACACCAGCTGCAACTTGCCCCGGGTGCCGGCCTGCGACATGCCGATGTTGTCGGGCTTGATGTCGCGGTGCGCGACGCCTTGCTGTTCCAGGTAGTCAACCGCCTGGATCAGCTCTTCGCCGAAACGCTGAAGCAGGTCCAGCGACAGGCGGGCTTCTTCGCGGATGCGGTGCGACAGGGTGGTGTCACCGGCCTTGCGCATCAGCAGCGCGGTGCGGCCGTTGACGGTGAGCGTGCGCTGCCACTCGACGATGTTGGGGTGGCGCAGCTTCGAGAGCGCCTCGCCTTCGGCGGCGATGCGGTCGTTGAGGCTGGCGTCCAGCGCCACCTTCAGCACCATCTCTTCGCTGCTGCCGTCCTGGCGCACCAGCAGCACGTCGGCCGACGAGCCGCGGCCCATCTTGCGGATGACCGTGAAGCCACCCTCAAGGCGCTCTTCGGGCTTGGCTTCGGCGGGGTCGACCGTGGCCTCGGGCTCGGGGGTCGTCAGTTCATCGACGACCTTGTCGAGGTCTTGCAGGAACTCATCGACGTTGCCGTAGCGGCCCATCACGTCGGGGTTGGTGCTGTACTGGATGAGGTCTTGCAGCTGTTTGCCGCAGCCGTCAAGCACATCCGACAGGCGCAGGCCTTGCCCGATGCGCAGCTTCTCGGCCAGCTCCAGCACCGAGCCGGCGGGCGGGCGGCCCGAGAAGACGTGGTACGTGATGGCCCCCAGGCTGAACACGTCCAGGCTGGGGCCGTGCTGCACCTCGGCCTGCGAAGTTTCCGGGGCCAGGTAGACCAGGCCGGGGTCCTCGACGTACTCCTCAACGTGCATGGTGCCGCCGACGGTGCGCCGTGCCGGGTCGATGGTGTCGCTGCTCTGCGTGCCCTCGCGCGTGCCGGTCTGCCAGTTCATGATGCGCGGCCGTGGCGTGGCGCCGGCAACGTCCTGCACCAGCACGCTCTGTGGGCACAAAGCGCGGTGGTACAGCTTCTTCTGATGGGCGTACTTCAGGGTCTCGGCCAGGTCGCGCACGATCTGCAGGCGCTGGTCGACGCTGAGCAGTTGGCCCATCTCGCGCAGCAGGAAGTCGAGGCGAATCGCTTTGGCGTCGTGATCGAAGATGAGCGCGGGCCCGAGTTCGGTGTCCTGGTAGTCCTTGACCTTGACGATGCCGGGATGGTCGATGCCTTCTAGGATCTGGAACTCGCGTTGCGCCTGGCGCACGAGCGACTTGCGGGCGTCGGCCGTGGCGGCAGCCGACACGGTGTAGATGCGAACGCGCCGGCGCACCGCGTCCATCGCGGTGTGCGTGCCCTCCCAGTCCTGGTACGAGGTGCCTTCCGACAGCAACGTACCGAGCTGATAGTCGCCCACCTTGCGGTGCTTATTCGAGGGACGGATGCCCGCCTCGGCCATGGCGCGGGCCAGCACGCGGGCATGTTGTTGGTCGACGCGGCTGGGCTCGATGTCACGAACGCTGCCGGTGCCGTTGTGGAGCGCACCGATGATGCCGGGGTCGGTTTCGGCCCCGGGCTGCCCTCGCAAGTAGGTGCCCGAACGGGCCGTGCCTGTGAGCTTGCAGTTCAGGCTAGTGGCAGACAGGAAGATCAGGGGCTCGACGAAGGGCAGTCGCACCTTGGCCTTGAACACCGATGACTGGCGCCGCAGCAGGCTGGCCAGGCGCTTCGACTTGCGGTTGGCCAGGATCAGCGGGTTGTCGTAGGCCCGCTCACGGCCATCGGTGACCCACGACCAGGTGTGCGCGTCGCCACTCACCGTGCCGGGTCGGCTCTTGATCTCGACGAGGAAGAGGCCGGTCGGCGTGAGGATCAGCGCATCGACCTCGTTGACCTTGCCTTCCTCATCGATGAATTCGAAATTGGTCCACGCGTGCCATGGCTCACGGTCCGGAAGGTGGTTTCGAAGCCAGTCGAGCGCCTCGCGTTCCCAGGCGAACTGAGACTGGGAAACCGCTTGCCAGCGCGTGGTGCTCATGGGCATCAGATCGCTCCCTCGTGCGCAGCTGAGCGGGCTTGCGGAACATCATCCGGAACGATTTCCAGCAGGTCTGCCAACTGGCAGCCGAGGACGATGCAAAGGCGCTCCAGGGTCGCCAACTCGACGCGACTGGCGCGGTTGTTGGCGAGTGCCGTTACCGCGCTGCGGTTGACGCCGGCAGCGCGTGCTAGCTCGGCCGCCTTGAACCGGCGCTGCTGCATCAGAGCGATCAAATTGGAGCGGATCAACATGCCACCTTGTGCTGGGGTGTTGCGCAGGATAGCAGAAGGTTTCGGATTTGTAACCGAGAAATATTGCGAGCAAATCTGGCAGTCGGCTGTGGCGGCCAAGCTTTGCAGTGAAAGCTGGCGCGGTGGACGAACGGAACGACACGTCCAGAGAGTCAAGACATCTCATTGATTTTGTTGAGATATCGTCCCGATCTGGCCGCTCCAACACGGGAGCGGCCGGTCCCCGGATTGTCTCCAGTCTCAAGCGCGGCTCTTGCAAGCGTAGGTAGCGGCTCTCGGAAACCGGAAGCCCCCGGGCTGTCGGCCGATCCAGACACAGCGCGAGAATCACTGTGCGGCCCAATCCCCTCGCATCGATCTACGCCCCGATGTCAGGTGTTGACCACATCAGGGCCAAACCGTGTGCCAGTACGGGCGGCTGGGTGCTAGGCTTGATTTCGTCACGAAATCATGCAGCCAAAGCTATCCAAGCCTCGCCATGGCGGAACCCGACAGGGTGCCGGGCGCAAGGCTGCCTATGGCGAGCCCACCAAGACCGTCCGAGTGCCGCAGAGCCTCGTGCCAGTGGTTGCGGGGTACTTGGATGCGATGAAGCGCACGCCTGCTGGCGACGCTGACGGCAGTGGCCTGAGGCTAATCGCAGCGCTCCGTACCGAGACGGCCGTGCCTGCACTCGGCCGTCGTGTTCGTGCCGGCACACCAACTTCAGGCGACGACTACCAAGAAGATGCCGTCGATCTCGGCAAGTACTTGGTGCGCGACCCCCGCAGCACCTTCATCATGACGGTCGACGGCTGGTCGATGCGCGACGCCGGCATCGCCGACGGTGACGAGTTGGTCGTTGACCGTGGTGTGGCAGCGGAGGACGGGCGCATCGTCATCGCCGACATCGACGGCGAGCTGACCGTCAAACGCTTGAGGCGGACGGCCACTGGCTGGCTGCTGCAAGCCAGCAACCCCGATTTCGCCGATGTCCCCATCGGCGACAACAACGAACTGCACATCTGGGGTGTCGTCACGCGCGTGCTTCGCGCGGTCTAGACGCCTGCACAAACTTTTGATGAACTAGGAGGCCATCATGTCGCAAGCAAGCCGAATCGAGTGGACCGAGGCAACTTGGAATCCGACCGTGGGTTGCACGAAGATTTCGCCCGGGTGCAAGCACTGCTACGCCGAATCCATGTCCAAGCGGCTGAAGGCCATGGGCACACCCGGCTACGAAAACGGCTTCAAGCTCACCATCCTGCCGGAGCGTCTGGCGGAACCGCTGGCGCGCAAGAAGCCAACTGTGTACTTCGTCAACTCAATGTCCGATCTCTTCCACAAAGGTGTGGATGACAACTACATCGCCCAGGTCTTCGACGTGATCCGGCAGTGCCCTCAGCACACCTTTCAGGTGCTGACCAAGCGAGCTGATCGCATGGCCGCCTTCTTCCGGACGCACGACGTGCCCACGAACGCCTGGATGGGAGTCTCCGTCGAGGACCGCAAGTACGGCGTGCCTCGCATCGAAGGTTTGCGCAAGGTCGACGCGCGCATCCGCTTCCTGTCCGTCGAGCCGCTCCTCGAAGATGTCGGCGAACTCGATCTAACCGACATTCAGTGGGCAATCGTTGGGGGTGAGTCTGGCCCGAAGGCACGCCCGATGAAGTTGGAATGGGTTGAAAATATCCGCCAACAATGTGAGGACCAGGGAGTGCAGTTCTTCTTCAAGCAATGGGGTGGCTGGGGGGCCGACGGCAAACGGCGCTCCAAGAAGGCTAATGGCCGCTTGCTTGGGGGCAGAACCTGGGACGACATGCCAGCACTGTCTGCCCACGCCTAAAGGACCGCATGACGCTGAAACAGTACAACTGGAAAGACGGTCCCGACCTGATCCAGCAACACAGCGTCGCCAAGCACCGGATCCTTGAGGCCTACCTCGCCGCCTACTTCCGCACCCTGGTCAGTTCGCCGAACCAGGATGTTCTGCGCCTGACCCTTGTCGACGGATTTGCTGGCGGCGGCCTGTACGTCCACAACGACACGCGCGAGCCCGTCAAGGGTTCGCCGTTCATCTTCCTCGAAGCAACGCGGGAGGCCGAGTTCCTGATCAACAAGGACCGGCGCAAGCCCGTTCAACTCCAGGTCGACTACTTCTTCACCGAGGCCGATCGGCATGCATACATGCACCTCGACAAGGTGCTGCGCGAAGAAGGCTACGGCGACAGGATCGGCGACGGCATCTACATCGAGCACGCGCGATTTCAGGACAAGGCCGACTCGATCATCGCGTTCATCAAGAAGAAGAGTCCGAAGAGCGGCCGCTCGATCTTCGCGCTCGATCAGTACGGCTACAAAGATGTGCCTACGAACCTTATGCGCAAGATTTTCGACGCGCTACCGAGAGCGGAAATCATCCTGACGTTCAACGTCGATTCGCTCATGAACTTCGCCAACGATGGCGACCAGATGAAGGACTTGCTGGACGGCCTCGGCATTCCCGACATCTTCGGCGGTCGCTCTGTGAACGAGATCAGGTCTTCGGACCGCGACTGGCGCTTGTTCCTTCAGAGCACGCTCTATCGCCGACTCGTCGAGAACTGCGGCGCCCGCCACTTCACGCCGTTCTTCATTCGCAATCGCGGCGGGCACGGAGACTATTGGCTGATCCATATGTCCCAGCACCATCGCGCTCGTGATGTGATGACGGAGGTGCACTGGGCCAACAACAACTACTTCATTCACTATGGCGGCGCCGGCCTCGACATGTTCCAGATGGTCGGCTATGACCCCGTGCATGACGCGGCGTACCTGGGGCAATCACCTCTGGGGTTCGAGTTCGACGATGTCGCTCGGCGCGCGAGCATTGCGGCACTCAACGAGCACATTCCACGGCGTGTCTATGCGGACGACGGCGGCATCAGCTTTGGCGAGTTGTTCGCAACAACGTGCAATAGCTCGCCAGCCTCGGCACAAATCTACCGGGAGTCGATCGGCAAGCTGCTCGATGAGAGGGCCGTTGAGATCGTCGGCGCCGACGGCACCAAGCGCCGGTCGTCCGCGCAGATCAAGGACAGCGACCAAATCCTGTCACCGCAGCAGCGCACGCTTTTCTTGGCTGGCTGACTCTTGCGCCGATCAACGCCGCAACGGGAGTAGCAACTTGACTTCGATCATTCCGGACGCCTACGAAGGGCGCGAGCAGGCTCTGGTGAAGCATGCGCTCCTCAAGAACTACCTTGAAAAGCTCGTGCTGATCATCGGTATGAGCGCCAAGAAGGCACGGCATGCAGAAATCTGCTTCGTGGACTGCTTTGCCGGCCCCTGGGGAGCGCCGGATGACGATCTTGAGGGTACGTCGATCTCTTTGTCGCTGAAGACGCTCGCCGCCTGCAAGGAGAAGTTGGCTACGCTCGGTGTGGACGCCACGATGCGTGCCCTGTATGTGGAGAAGCACAAGAGTGCGTTTGATCGGCTCTCGAAGTTTTTGGGTTCAAAGGCGCCGCCTTCAGTCGCCCACGCTTGTCTGCATGGCGATTTCGTCGACCTGCGCGATGACATCTTGAAGTGGTGCGGCTCCGGTGCCTTCACGTTCTTCTTCGTCGATCCCAAGGGCTGGAAAGATATCGTGATCGAAACGATGAGGCCTTTGCTTCAGCGCCCACGATCGGAGTTCTTGATCAACTTCGCCTACAACTTCATCAACCGCACGGCATCGATGGCCGTCTGGCAGGACGCGATGTCGCGTCTGCTCGGAGCACCGGTGAACCTCGACGGTCTTCAGCCCGCCGAGCGTGAGGAAACGCTGGTCAACGCGTACCGCACGAGTCTCAAGGCATGCGTTCCAGGTGGACGTCCTGAGTACCGTGCTCGGTCGGCCTATGTCACAGTGCTCGACCCACTGCATCGGCGAACGAAGTACCACCTTGTATATGTGACGTGCCATCCAACTGGCATCGTCGAGTTCATGGACATCTCCGAGCGAGTAGACCTCGTCCAGAGGCAGGTTCGTGCTGCCAAGCAAATCGATGTCCGCCAGCAAAAGACCGGTGTCACCGACATGTTCGGCGTAGACCCACAGCCCGAGCCGGCGGACGGCCGCTGCAGCCCCGATGATGTTGATGCCTTCTGGCGCAGGTATCTCGCAGCCGGGGAACGACGGATCGGTACGGCTGAGTTTGCAGACATCCTTGAGACCACGAACTGGCTTCCCGGTGAACTGCAAGGCTCTCTGGTGCGCCTCTTGAAGGCCGGAGCCGTGCGCAATCTGGATGCCGGTGCGTCCAGGAGGCGATCGAAGCCACTGCACTTCGACAAGGCCGAGCGCCTTCAGCTCACGTAGCACTGAACACGAACATCCAACCAATATAGCCATGCCATCAGCGCGAACACTTGCATCACTTGCCCAATTGCTCGCTCTGTTCCCAAGTCAGATGGCCGTGGTCCTGCTGTCGAAGCACGGCCTGCGAATCAGCATCGAAACCGGCAGGGAACTGTTCGACATCAACAACGCGCTCCGCGATCAGGCGCAGTTGGCTGGCTGCCTCGCCGTTCTGGACGAAGTCGTGCGGACAAACGGCGGCCTATCGAACCAAGTCAAGCCTCGCTATCGATTCACGGAACGCTACGACGACTTGAAGCGCTGTCTACTTCTCGACGGATTCCTGGTTCGCGAGCGCGAGTTGGCTCCCGTCGATCCGTCGATCTCAGATTCGGCGCCGATCGAAGACGACCTCGTTGCCGGAATCAAGCTTACCGACCTCGACCCCCATGGCGAGATTGTCGGCAAGCTTAACGACTCAGCTGAGTCCTTCCGGCGCAATGCACCGGACTACAACGCCTGCCTGACCAATGCTCGCGTGGCGCTTGAAGCGATCGCTCGCGAGATAGCTCGCCGAAAATTCCATGCCGACCCCTCTGCCTATGACGCGACGAAATGGGGCTCAATCGTGGCGCACCTGCGGAAGCAGGACTTCTTCTCCGTCGAGGAAGAGCGCGGGCTGGTCGGCGTCTACGCGTTCTTGAGCCCTGGCGCGCACAGACCAATCGGTCTGACTGAAGAAGAGGCGTGCAGACTTGGGCGATCCATGGCGCTAAGCATGTGCTGGTACCTGGTGAGGCGGTACGCTGATCATCAAAAGGCTGCATAGGGGCATCGCACCAGCGGGGCGCGCAGTCGGCGTACCCCCGTCAAGAAATCGAACCCGACGACGCGGAGCACTGCCGCTTCAACGGAGACAGGTGCTGGGGACTCGTCAGGAGGCCGAAGCGATCTCCACCCTTTCGCCGGCCCGCTGCACCGCGGGCGGGTCCTCGGCTCCAGGCGCGGCCAGCAAGGCAGTGTGGGTGCGATCAGCTTCAAACTGACCCACGACGGCAACTGCACCGTTGTCGATAGTCGACTTGGCCCTTCGTACCTCGGGCTCGTCCTTCCTCGCATCGACTTCGTTCATCCGCCGCCGGCAACCCATCGCGAAGTTGCGCATCATCGAGGACAGCGCGAGGACGATCCGCTTGAACCTCGAGCGCTGCTGCTCGACCTGCTTCTCGGTGATCACCTCTTCGATCTCGAGGGTCTGCAGCAGCGGCATCAACTGGTCCAACTTGTGGATCAACTCGAAGTAGCGTCGTCCGAGGGCCGATGTGATGCCCACTTCGACTTCCAGCGGCACCGTGTCGTAGGTCGCCACCGTCTCGATGCTGTGGTTCTTGAAGAGCAGTTCGGCGCCGTCGATGGCCTGATTGAGTTCCTTGGTGCCCTCGTCCATCTTGTTGCGGACGGCCTGCTCGATCTGTTCCACGTACTCGTGCGGCACCTTGGTCCGGCCCAGCGCCGACACGAAGTACAGGCTCGCCTGAAAGCTGTAGAAGCAGCGAGCGAAGATGCGCTTGCCTTCGGCGCTGGCGAGCCGCGTCTTGCGCTTCAGCGAAGCTGCCTCGACACGCCGGAAGTCCGCCCTGTACTCGTCCTTGTTCAGGATGCGACGGTTCGCCTCACCCGTGTCCATCACCGCGAGTTGGATCTTGCTCATGCCGGGTCTCCCTGCGGGTGTGGGTGGTGACATGGTTTCGATCTTCCACACCAGCACCAACCCGCGCCAGCAGAAATCCCGTCGTTTCAGGCCCGGAAACCGGGGGACAGCGCGCGTCCAGGCGTCGCGCCACCATTTCCTGTTGACAGCCCGCAAAGCAGGAATTACTGTTTCGTCCGTGCGATAGCTGGCCTCGCACTCAAACCCGGCAAGCCCTTCCACACGCGCGGCTCCGCCTGCGCCGCCCCTCGGGGCACATCCTCCCTGCCGATCGACCTTTCGAGGCGTGACCACGTGCTGGTTCGCGCCGAAAGGTTTCCCTGATCGGTAGCTGGCACACCGATCCAGCGGCTCACGCCGCCTTCAAGCCAGTCCAGGCGGCCGGTTCACGACCGGCACTTCACATCACCCCGCGGGGCATTGCGCCCCGCATGGGCCGCGCATTGCCGCCGCTTCCGCACCGGAGGCTGCCATGCTCGCAACGAGCGCGACTCATCCCCATCCGATTCACCATCCCCCGCGC
>LNET01000047.1 GCA_001464055.1 Burkholderiales bacterium Ga0077543 | reverse complement strand
TACCCCGATGGAGGTGTTCGCGCAGACCCTGGCCAGCTCTCACAAACCATCTTCCTCAGTTCATTGAACCGGGTGTTGCACTTCGGACTTGAAACCGCCCCTGGAAAGCGGATTAGGGTCTTGGGCACTGGGCTTGCCCCAAGAAGACGGCAGTGACCCCTTTCACTTCTTCACCGAAGGCTATCCAGGCCTGCAGTGGCGTTACGAACAGGCCAAGCTGGATGTCGCCAAGCTTGGCTTCACCGCGTTGGTCGAAAGCAACTTACGAGATTGCATGGCTCTGGTGAAGCAAGGGAGATGCAAGGAAGCCGAAGACCTGCTCATCAACACTTCCGCCACGCTGAGCGAAAAGTCCGGCACCTGGGAAGAAATGCGCCGGATGTACACCGCCAGCAACGACCCCTTCGTCCAAAAGTGAGAGCCGCGCTACCAGGCGCGACCCACCGGGCTTGGAGGTAGACGGCCAGGCCCTGAGCCAGAACTCCTCCCCCTGCCTGAAGCTTGGCCGTCGAACGCGTCACTCTGCAGGGAGCCTTGGCGCTATAAGCCAGATGTGACTCGCAGCGGCCCTCGCCCACTTCTGCGACGCCGATCACGCCATCAACGCCTGCCCGCCGCCCCCGGGCCGGCAGCGCGAAACATGCTCGCTGCGCCACCCGGCAGATCCGCCTGGCTCAAATACAACCCGACCGCTCCCTGCGCGCGCAGGTGCGATGTACGACGGCGCAGGCCAAGCTGGCACGGCCCGCCAATTCCCTGATCCTGTGCAGCCATTCGGGCGCCCGGCCCATCAGGATTTACAGTTTGAAGCGCTGGTCCAGCAACCGGTTGCACCGCATCGGCCTCGCGGCCGGCCTGGAGCCGCAAACCTGCCCTGGCAGCCCGACAAGCCCTTCCTCCTGCTGCTGGGCCTTCGCTCTGACATCTTGTCCGTGGTACCGGGCTGCAGGCCTGTTCGGCACGGGTTTGCCCTGGTGGGGTACCCCATGATTCTCGGGAAAGTACCAGCAACGGAACGAAACGTTCCATCCAGAATTAAGTTTCGACGTGGTCGAGGGCCATGTGTGCGCTCCATGGCCGAGTTCGATGACCCCGCCAGCGGGCCGCATGGAGAGGTCGACCCTGGAGCTGCGCAAGGCCGAACTGGAACCCCGTCGATCGGTTCGACGGGCCAGTGGCCGCGAAGGCGGCGCGTTCGTGTGTTTCCGGCCTACGGTGGATCAGCCACCCCGGCCCAGACTGTCCCCACCCAGAAGGAGTTGCGATGCGATTGTTTTCAAGCCTGAGGACCTTGCGGCATGCCGCAGCGGCCCTCTCCGTGGCCGCCGTTGGTGTGCTCGTCAGCGCCCCGGCGCTGGCCCAGACCGCCGCCCCGGCAAGCTTCACGGCCTGGGGCTGGCCCCAGCCCTACGAGCGCATCTCGGAGCGCTCGATCAACTGGATGAAGGAAAAGGGCTGGTGGCCGATGACCGCGGCCTTCCAGCCGCCCTGGTCGGGCCAGAACGCGATCTTCGTGGTGATGAACCAGCAAAAGCTGCTGCAAGCCCGTGGGCTGGAGACCAACTTCCAGGCCTTTCCTTCGGGGCCGACACTCAATGAAGTGTTTGTCTCGGGGCGCGCGCAAGTGGGCAACGGCGGCAACTTCCCGTTGAACACCCTCATCGACCGGGCCGTGCCGGTGCGGGCCATCGCGCTGCACTCGATCAACCTGCGCCACCAGATGATCGTGCCCAACGATTCGCCGCTGAAGAGCATCACCGACCTGCGTGGTGGCAACCCGGCCACCAAGGAGCCCTGGGTGATCGGCATCGCCACCGGCTCCTCGGCCGAGTTCTACCTGCAGCTTTCGCTGGCGGCCAACAAGCTGACGATCGGCAAGGACGTGTCCTTCCGCAATATGCCGCCGCCCGAGCAGGCGCTGCTGCCCAAGGGCATCGACGCCGTCGTGCCCTGGGACTTCACCAACTCGCTGATCATCAACGAGCGCAAGACCGGCCGCGCCATCGACGTGCACTACCCGCACATGATGTACCTCGGGGCCACCTATATCCGCCAGGAACTGGTCGACAACGTGCCAGACATCGCCCAGGCCATCGCCGACGCGATCGTCGAGGCGCAGCTCTGGATCCGGCTGAACCCCGAGAAGACCGTCGATGCGATGCTGGAAGACCCGAACCTGCGCCTGTTGCCGCGTTCGCTGCTGGCCCAGCAGGTGGCTGAATACAACAACCTCTTCAAGCCGACCTACCTGTACCCGCACACGGCGTTCTGGTTCCGCGAGAACCAGCGCACGGTGAACTGGCTGTTCGAGAACAAGCGCATGCGCACACCGCTGACCGAAGCCGAGTTCGCGGCGGTCTTCAGGCCCGAGTTCGTCGAGCGCAGCTTCAACCGCCTGGGCTGGGCCATTCCCAAGCAGCCGCCGTTCCTGCCCCCGGGCTGGGCCGGCAAGGTGGGTGAACCCCCGTACCCGCCCTACCTGACCTACCTCAATATGAAGGAGCCGCAGAAGTTCCCCGAGGCTGGCGACCTGGTCAGGCCCTGGACTTTCAACGGCGTGACCTACCGGCCATGATCCGGCTCGGCCACACGCACCCTGCGTGTGGCCAGGCCGAACCATCCAGCAAACCCCAGGCAGCGCGCTGCCGGGCGACTTGGGGGAACGCCGGGGGTCGCCGACCCTGTCGCGCTGCTGATTCCAACGCCACAACTGGTTTCCCCACTTCATGAAAGACCACCATGTCTGAGCGGGCCACCATTGCCTCTCCTGGCTCTCCCAGCAATCCCGGTACTACCGCTTCGCCCAGCACGCTGACCTCCGAAGAACGCGCTGCCTTGCAGGCGTTGCACTCGGCTCCTGGCTGGTTCGATCGCAGTGCCCGGGTGCTGGGGCTGGTCGGCTTCTTCGGGCTGTGGCAGCTCATTTCCGCGGTGGTGTTGCCCCGCGTCGACGCGAACCTGGTGGCGCTGATGCCGCCACCCACCGAGGTGCTGGCCGCCGGCTGGGAACTGATCCAGTCGGGTGAACTGTTCAAGCATTTCTGGGCCAGCCTGCAGCGCGAGTTGATCGCCTTCGTCTATGCGTCGATCGCGATTCCAATCGGTATCCTGATGGGCTGGTCCAAGACCGCCCAGAGCCTGTTCGAGCCGATCTTCGAGATGCTGCGGCCGATCCCGCCCATCGCCTGGATTCCGCTGGCCATCCTGTGGTTCGGCATCGGAGACCTGCAGAACCAGTTCATCATCTTCCTGGGCATCTTCTTCCCCCTGCTGATCAACACCATCACCGGGGTCAAGAACGTCGAACACAACGTGGTGCGTGCGGCACGCTGCCTCGGGGCTTCTGAAATGGACGTGCTGGTCAAGGTGGTGTTCCGCGCCGCCATGCCGCAGATCATCACCGGCGTCCGCGTGGGCCTGGGGGTGGGCTGGATGGCCCTGGTGGCGGCCGAGCTGGTGGGCGCAACCTCTGGCCTGGGCTGGCTGATCTCGGATGCGCGCAGCGTGCTGCGCACCGACATCATCCTTGTCGGCATGGTGTCCATCGGTGCTGCCGGCCTCTTCATCGACCAGGGACTGCGCATGGTGGCCAAGAAGCTGCTGCCCTGGTCTCTCGCCATGACCAAGTAGGAGCGCCGCGATGGGTGTGTTGCAGGTACAAAACGTCGTCAAGATCTACCCCGGGCACAGCGCTTCCGACGAGCCGGTGAAAGCGCTCGCGAATGTGTCCTTCACCGTCCACAACAACGAGTTCTGCTCGATCCTGGGGCACTCGGGCTGCGGCAAGACCACCTTGCTGAACATCATGGCCGGCTTCGACTCGGCCACGCTGGGGCGCATCACGCTGGACGGCAAGCCCATCGGCCCGCCGGGCTGGGAGCGTGCGATGATCTTCCAGGACTACGCGCTGTTTCCCTGGCTGACGGTGGTGGGCAATGTCAGCTTCGGCCTGAAGACGAAAAAGCTGCCCCCCGACGAGCAGCAGCGGCTGGCCCAGCGGCAGATCGAGTTGGTGGGCCTGAAGGGTTTCGAGAACCGCTATCCGCACCAGCTCTCGGGCGGCATGCGCCAGCGCGTGGCGATTGCGCGCGCCCTGGCGGTCGACCCGTCGGTGCTGCTGATGGACGAGCCCTTTGCGGCCCTGGACGCCCAGAACCGCAGCATGCTGCAGGACGAGATGGTGCGCATCTTCATGGAGCAGCAAAAGACCATGGTGCTGGTGACGCATTCGATCGAGGAGGCGATCAAGTTGTCCGACCGCATCATCGTGATGACGCGGCGCCCGGGCCGGGTGAAGGCCGACATCGTGGTCGACATGCCCCGACCGCGCCTGGAAGAGTCGCCCGCTTTCGTGGCCATGAAGGCGCGCATCCGCGACCTGATCCACGACGAGTTCGACCTGACCGAGGTGCCCGCGGCGCAGGCAAGCCAGGCCTGATCGGGCATCGGGCCTGAAGCCGGGTCTCGGGCGATCCTGAGCCGAACGGCGCTCAGAGCCGTTCGTCGCGCAGGTGGTACCAGTGGTACAAGAACCGCTGTCCCAGCCGGCGGAACGGGGCGAAGGCTTCTGAACGCACGGTGTTGAAGACGTTCGGAAACTCCAGCGGCGAGCGGTAGATCGGCAGTTCGAAGGCCTTGTCCTGCTTTCCGGCAATGCGCTGTGCAAGGCGCCGCCCGGCATGCGCCGAGAACGACACGCCGTTGCCGCCGTAGCCCAGCGCATAGAACACGGTCTGGGTCGGGTCGGGCTGGGTGATGCGGGGCATCATGTCGTGGCTCACGTCGACCCAGCCCCACCAGGAGTGGTCGATCGCGACGTCCCGCAGCGCCGGAAACTTGCGGTGCAGCCCGTCGACCAGCACCTGCATGTGGCGCGGATTCGGGGCATCGGCGCCGGTGATCGAACTGCGGCTGCCGATCTGCATGCGGCCGTCGGGCAGCAAGCGGTAATAGAAGCGCAGGGTGCGGGTGTCGGTGACGAAGGTGGTGCTGTGCAGGCCTGCGGCAGCGCGTTCTTCGGGCGTCAGCACCCGGGTGACGAGCGAGTTCGACAGGATCGGCATGATCTTGGCGTCCAGGCTGCGGTGCAAGCCGTTGCTGGTGTAGCCGCCGGTGGCGAAACCGACCGCACGCGCCTTGACGGTGCCGCCGGGCGTGCGCAGGTGGTGCACGCCGCCTCGGGTGTCGACGCCGAGCACCGGGCTGGCCGGGTGCACCTTTACGCCCAGCGCACGGGCTGCGCGCAGGTAGGCGAAGGCGAGCTTGAGCGGGTGCACGCCGATGCCGTCGGGTTCGAGCAACGCACCGTGGCACTCGTCGTCGCGCAGGTAGTCACGATGGACCTCGTCGCGGCTCAGCATGCGCGTGCCGTAGCCGAACACCCGCTTCATCAGCTCGCCCTCGTTGCGCAGGAACTCGAGCTTCTTCGGCCGGTGCGCCGTGTAGAGGTGGCCGCCGTGCTGGGGCTCGCACTCGGGAAATTCGGCCACCAGGGACTTGAAGGTCTCGTAACCGCTGCGGATCTCGGCGTCGAGTTTCAGCGCGGTGTCCTGGCCCCAGCGGGCGATCCACTGCGAGCGATAGAGCCGGCCGCTGGCGTTCTGGCCCTGGCCGCCGTTGCGGCTGGTGCAGCCCCAGGCCGTCTGATTGGCCTCGAGCACGGTGGCCCGGATGCCGTGTTCGCGCGCGAGAAAAAGCGCAGCGGCCAGGCCGGTGAAGCCCGAGCCCACGATCACGACGTCGGTGTCGGTGTCGGTCTCGATCGGGCCGTCGTCGGCCGGAGGCGCACCGGCGCTGGCCACCCAGTAGGTGGGCGCATAGTCGCGGCCCCGGCCGGGCGAGCGGTCGACCAGCGGGTCGTAGCGCGGGTCGTAGCGGTCCAGCCGGGTGGGGGCGGGCGTGCTCATGTCCATGGCGGGGTCTTGATCAGGGTTGGAAGGGCGGGCGGTCCTTGCGGAAGGCGTTCTTTACCGCGATGCGCCCGCCGCGGAAGGTGAACACGTCGACCATGCGGGCCTCCACCCTCAGGCCGTCGGCCCGGGTACCGCTGAACGTCGACTCCGACACGCCGCGGTCACCAGCGACGAAGTGAACGCCGTCCAGCCACTGGGCGTCGGGAAAGGTCTGCCAGGCGAGCGCGAAGCCGGCGCGTACCGCCTCGGCGCCCACGAAGCTGCGGCCCTGGAGTTCGGGCCCGGCCACGGCATGGAACACGCAGTCGGCGGTCATGAAGGACATCAGTGCGTCGATGTCGTGGCGGTTCCAGGCCTCGTTGAAGGCCGCCAGCGTGGCCGCAGTGACAGGTGTTTCGGTCGTTTCCATGGGGGTTTCCTGGGGTGGATGCGTCCCGGTGCCAAGCCTCGGGCAAAGGCAGGAGGTTAGGCAAAATCCAGCGCAGCAGATAGGTCCAGATGCGAATGACCCGCCGATCCAGTGAGCGTCCCGAGATCCACCGCCTCCATGCGCCACGCGCATGACTCGCTGTGGCTGCAGCTGTTCGAGCTGCCACTGCAGCCGGCCCTGCCGCTGCAAGCGCGCCTGCGCGCGGCGGTGGTGCGAGAGATCCAGGCCGGTCGGCTGGTGGCGGGAACCGCCCTGCCCTCGTCGCGCGACCTGTCGCGCCTGATGG
The DNA here is from genome assembly GCA_001464055.1 of Burkholderiales bacterium Ga0077543. Taxonomy (GTDB): domain Bacteria; phylum Pseudomonadota; class Gammaproteobacteria; order Burkholderiales; family Burkholderiaceae_C; genus Rubrivivax. The sequence goes on along the minus strand of LNET01000047.1, from coordinate 55,886 downwards.
GGCTGAGCCGCAACACCGTGACAGCGGCCTACCAGCAGCTGGTCGACGACGGGTATCTGCAGGCGCGGCCGCGCAGCGGTGTCTTCGTCCAGCACGGCGCGCGCGCGGCCGTGGCCCGTGAGCTGCCGGCCGCACCGCTGGCCAAGCCGGCCAGTGCCCGGCCGCCGGACTGGTCGCAGCGCGTGCTGCGCTCGCTGCACGGCAAGCCGACACTGAGCAAGCCAGCCCGGTGGCGCGACGCGCCCTATCCCTTCGTCTATGGCCAGCACGACCCCGACCTGTTCCCGGCGGAGGACTTCCGCGAGTGCTGCGTCCGCACGCTGACGCGGGCCCAGCTCGAGCACTGGACACCCGATCTCGACACCGACGACCTGCCCGACCTGATCGAGCAGATCCGGCTGCGGGTCCTGCCCAAGCGGGGGGTGGTTGCGCTGGCAGACGAGATCCTCGTCACCGTCGGCGCCCAGCAGGCCTTCCACCTGCTGGCCGAGGCGCTGATCGACCGGCGCAGCCGGGTCGGCTTCGAGGACCCGGGCTACCCGCACGCCCGCAACTGCCTGGGCCTGCGCAAACCGCGCTGGCTGCCCTTGAGTGTCGATGTCGAAGGCGTCGTCGTCGACGAACTGCCGAGCCTGGACTATGTCTTCGTCACACCCTCGCAGCAAAGCCCGACCACGGTCGCGCTCAGCCTGGATCGGCGGCGCGCCTTGCTGCAGCGCGCCGATGCCGAGAACTTCATCGTGATCGAGGACGACTACGAGGCCGAGAACCTCTTCGAAGGCGAGCCGATGCCGGCGCTGAAGAGCCTGGACCGCAGCGGCCGCGTGGTCTACGTGGGTTCGCTGGCCAAGAGCCTGTCGCCGGCGCTGCGTCTGGGCTACATCGTGGCACCCCGCGCCCTGGTGGCCGAACTGCGGCTGCTGCGGCATGTGATGGTGCGCCATCCCAGCGCCTTCCTGCAGCACGCTTTTGCGCTGTACCTGTCGCTGGGCCACCATGAGTCGCATGCGCGGCGAGCCAACCAGGCGATGCGCAGCCGCATGGCGCTGGCCGTCGCAGGGCTGCGGCGTCACTTGCCGGAGTTCGAGTTTCGCCAGCCCCAGGGTGGAGCGTCGATCTGGGTGCAGGCGCCGGCCTGGGTGGATGCGGCCGAGCTCGCGACCACCGCCCGGCGGCACGGTGTGCTCATCGAATCGGGCGAGGCCTTCTACTTCGAGCCGCCTTGCCCCTGCCCGAGCTTCCGGCTGCGCTTGTCCTCGATCCTGCCGCAGCGCATCGATGCGGGCCTCGCGGCCCTGAGCGCCGCGGTCGATGAACTGGCGCTGGCGCGCGGTGTCGAGCGACCGCGCTCTTCCATGCCGAAACGACCGCCCCAGAGCCCGAATCGGTGAAAAGCAGATGGAAGCGGCTGAGATCTGTCGGCCAGGCGCCACTCAGACGAACACAGACTCGAGCAACTTGGCTGAGCCGGGCGTTTTCGGGTCGAGTGCCGTGCCGCCGCTGCGGGCGGCAGACGTTTACTGGCCAGCCACCACGCGCACGGCAGCGCGCTGCGGCTCGGGTTCGGAATCGAAACGCTCGAAGCCGGTGTAGCAGATGAAATGCCGGTTGGCGGCACGGCCGAACAGGGTCATGCCCAGCCGGGTGGCCATCTCGTGGCCCATCGCGGTGACGCCGTTGCGCGACACGATGATGGGCACGCCCATCTGTGCCGACTTCATCACCATTTCGCTGGTCAGGCGGCCGGTGGTGTAGAACACCTTGTCGGCGCCGCCCACGCCGTGCAGGCCCATCCAGCCGGCGATGGTGTCGATGGCGTTGTGGCGGCCCACGTCTTCGCAGAACATCAGGATCTCGGCGCCGCGGAACAGCGCGCAGCCGTGCACCGAACCGGCCTTGCGATGCACGCTGTTGCGCTGGCGCATGGCTTCCAGCATGGCGTGCAGGGTGCGCTGCCGGATGCGCGCCACGTCGGAACCGGGCAAGGCCACGGCATCCAGCTGAGTCATCATGTCGCCGAATACCGTGCCCTGGCCGCAGCCGGTGGTGACGACCCGCTTCGATGTGCGCGACTCGACGTCGACCAGGCCGTTGCGCGTCTTGACAGCGGCCGCAGCCACGTCCCAGTCGACGGTGATGGATTCGATCTCGGCGACATCGGAAATCAAGCGCTGGTTGCGCAGCCAGCCCAGCACCAGCAGTTCAGGGCTGGCGCCCAGGGTCATCAGGGTGACGATCTCGCGCTTGTCGACGAACACCGTCAGCGGGCGTTCGGCGGGAATGAACAGGCGGCGGCGTTCGCCGTACTCGTCCAACACCTCGATCTCGCGCAGCAGCGGCTCGGCCGCGCAAGTCAGGTGAGGCGCACCGGGCACCGGCGAAAACTGCTGCGAAGCTTCGAAAGCCAAAGGCGAGCCGTCCGCCGCCACGGCGGCAGCGGCTGGCGGCAGGATCGGCGAGTGCGCGGGTGCAGCCAAGTCGGGCGCTACTTCTTGGGTGATGGCGCTGCGGCGGCCGGGGTGGGGGCAGCGGCAGCGGCGGGGGCCGCAGCGGGTGCCGGCGGCGCGTAGACGAACGGTCCGGGGTTCTCGCAAGCCGGCGTCGCGGTGACAGGCTTGATCTCCTTGCCCGCCTGCTTGGCCTGGGCGAAGTAGCTCGATGCCACCTTGTCCATGGACACACAGAGCTGGTAGTTCGCAAGCTTGTTGCCATGAGCCGCTTTCGCAGCGGCCTCAGCGGCCTTGGCCTTGGCTTCGTCACTCAGTGCGGGCAGCTTGGCGGTGGCGGCACCGGCCAGGGCCAGAGCGGCAAGGGCTGTCAATGTGGAGCGCAGCGTCAGCTTCATATCGGAAGGCCTTCTGTCAGGTTTGCGGGCTGGCCTGCCCCAGGGTGGCAGCAGCGGCGGCAGACCGCTGGGCCGGGATGCGGCCGGCGCGGATGTCGTCGGCCCAATACTTGTGGTGCTCTTTCGCCCAGCCTTCGTCGACATATCCGGTTCGCATGGCGGCGTAGGCTCCTTTCATGCCAATGGTACCCATATAGATGTGCCCCAGGAACATGGCCATCATCAACAAGGAGGCGGCGCTGTGAATCATGTGCGCGATCTGCATCTCGCTGCGCAGGTAGGCCATGCCGGGCACCAGCTGGTTCAGGACCAGCCCCGAGCCCACCACGACGAGCCCCAGCACCAGTACCCCCACCCAGAACAGCATCTTTTCGCCGGCGTTGAAGCGGTGCGAGGGAACTTCTTCCTTGCCCAGCATCCCGCCAGCGCGCTTCAGCCAGGTCAGGTCGCCCTTGGCCGGCATGTTGTCCTTGATGAAAGTGAACACCACCACGATCAGGGACACGGCAAACAAGGGCCCCATGAAGTTGTGCAGATTCTTCAGGGCAAACGACAGCCAGCCGAACAAGGTGGCGCCCAGCACCGGCAACAGGAAGAACTTGCCGAAAGCCAGAACGATGCCTGAGACCGCCAGGGCGACGAATGCGATGGCATTCGACCAGTGCGCTGCGCGTTCGAACGGCGTGAAGCGCTCGATCTTGCGACCGGTGTCAGGCTCGTGTCCGCCGAGCGAACCCTTGCGCCAATAGAACATGGCCATGGCCAGCACCACGATCGACAGCAACGCGCCGCCGTAGGGGATGAGCCAGTTGTTGCGCACCTGGCGCCAGGCTTCGCCCGCGGTGGTGAACTTGGAGCCCGGATACTGAACGAAGGACTGCACCAGCACACCCATTTCGGCGCCGGGCAGGCTGACGATGCCCTTCTGGTCGCCCGATTCGCGCACCGCGCGCCAGAAGGGCGCGTTGTTGCCCGGCTGGGTCTTGGCACGCTCGGCATTGGTCTCGCCGGGCTGCGGTTCGGCCGGGGCCACGAAGCCCGGCGGCGGGCCCTTGGTCGCCGCGTCCTGCGCGCCAGCAGGCATGGCCGCCAGCAGCACAGCCGACAGCGCGGCAGTGAGCCACAGGCGTGCAATCGAACGGGGGGTGGTGTGGGTCATGGTCGGCGCCTCCGGCTGGCGTGTGTTGGCCGAAACTTCAGGGCGCCGACACGGCGCGGGCGTATTCGTTCTGCGCTTGGGCACGCTTGCGCATCTGCGCTTCCCAGGCCACCGGGTCACCGGTCTTGAAACCCTGGACGGTATAGCCGCTGGGCGTGGACTCCCAGGCCTTGCTGTCCGACTTGCGCGTTTCGGTCTGCGGCTTTTCGGTACAGCCTGCCAGGGCCAGGCCGGCCATGGCTGCAAGGAGGAATGAACGGGACATCGGTCGGTGTGTCATGGGTGCTTCAGCTCTTGGTTCCCGACGGCTTGCCGTAGGCCGTGCCCCAGCCCCAGACTTCGCTGCCCTTGCCGCGGGTCAGGACCCGGGTGCGGAAGATGTCGGCGACGACATCGCCGTCACCGCCCAGCAGCGCCTTGGTGCTGCACATCTCGGCACAGGCCGGCAGCTTGCCTTCGGCCAGGCGGTTGCGGCCGTATTTCTCGTTCTCGGCCATGCTGGCATTGGCTTCCGGGCCGCCGGCGCAGAAGGTGCACTTGTCCATCTTGCCGCGCATGCCGAAGGTGCCGTTGCTGGGGAACTGCGGCGCGCCGAACGGGCAGGCGTAGCTGCAGTAGCCGCAGCCGATGCAGGTGTCCTTGTCGTGCAGCACCACGCCTTCCTCGGTGCGGTAGAAACAGTCCACCGGGCACACCGCCATGCAGGGGGCGTCGCTGCAGTGCATGCAGGCCACCGAGATGCTTTTCTCGCCAGGCAAACCGTCGTTCATGGTCACCACCCGGCGGCGGTTCACGCCCCAGGGAACGTCGTGCTCTGCCTTGCAGGCGGTGACGCAACCGTTGCATTCGATGCAGCGCTCGCTGTCGCAGATGAATTTCATGCGGGCCATGGTCTTTACTCCTGAGTTCTGCGCGTGATGTTCTGAGCGTGAGGTTGCGAGCGTCAGGCCGTGGCTTTTTCGATCTGGCAGACGGTGGTCTTCGTCTCCTGCATCATCGTCACGCTGTCGTAGCCGTAGGTCGTGGCGGTGTTGATGGCCTCGCCACGCACCACCGGTGCCGCACCCTGCGGGTAGTACGGCAGCATGTCGACACCGCCCCAGCGGCCCGAGAAGTGGAAGGGCAGGAACACCGTTTCTGCGTCCACACGCTCGGTCACCATGGCCTTGACGCGGATGCCCTTGAAGTCGGGCAGCGCCACCATCGGCGGGGTCTTGACCCAGACGTAATCGCCGTTGCGGATGCCGCGGTCGTTGGCCGCCTTCGGGTTCAGCTCGACGAACATCTCCTGCTGCAGTTCGGCCAGCCAGGGGTTCGAACGGGTCTCCTCGCCGCCGCCTTCGTATTCGACGAGCCGGCCGCTGGTCATGATCAGCGGATAGGTCTTGCCGATGTCCTTGTACTTTTCCTGCACGCTCTTGAACAGCGTGGGCAGGCGCCAGAAAGCCTTGCGGTCGTCGTGCGTGGGGTACTTGGCCACCAGGTCGGGGCGGTTGCTGTAGAGCGCTTCGCGGTGCTGCGGAATGGGGTCGGGGAAGTTCCAGACCACGGCCCGAGCCTTGGCGTTGCCGAACGGGTGGCAGCCGTGGTTGACCATGGTCACGCGGATGATGCCGCCCGAGGGGTCGGTCTTCCAGTTCTTGCCTTCGGCGGCCTTCTGCTCGGCTTCGGTCAGTTCGCTCCACCAGCCCAGCTTCTTCAGCAGCAGGTGGTCGAACTCGGGGTAGCCCATGGTCAGGTCGGAGCCCTTCGAATGGGAACCATCACCGGCCAGCAGCGACACGCCTTCGCGTTCCACGCCAAAGTTCGCGCGGAAGTTGCCGCCGCCCTGCATCACGTGCACGCTGGTGTCGTAAAGGTTGGGGCTGCCAGGGTGCTTCATTTCCGGCGTGCCGTAGCACGGCCAGGGCAGGCCGAAGAACTCGCCGTCCAGGTTCATGCCGGTTTCCTTGTCGATACCGCCCTTGGCCTTCAAGGTCTTGATATCGAACACGTGCATGTTGCGCATGTGTGCCTTCAGGCGCTCCGGGCTCTGGCCGGTGTAGCCGATGGTCCAGACGGCCTTGTTGATCTCGCGCAGGATGGACTCGGTCTCGGGCTCTTCCATGCCGCCCTTGCCCTTGACCATCTTGTAGTTCTTGACCAGTTCCTTGTCGAAGCCCAGCTTCTGCGCCAGCTGGTACATGATCATGTGGTCGGTGCGGCTTTCCCACAGCGGCTCGATGACCTGTTCACGCCACTGGATGCTGCGGTTCGACGCGGTGCACGAACCGCTGGTCTCGAACTGCGTGCAGGCCGGCAGCAGGTACACGGCCTGGTTCGGGTTCTTGTCCTCGGCCTTGCCGGGCATGGCCGCCATGGCCGCCGTCGCGCTGGGGAACGGGTCGATCACGACCAGCAGGTCCAGCTTGTCCATGGCCTTCTTCATTTCCAGGCCGCGGGTCTGCGAGTTCGGCGCATGACCCCAGAAGAACAGGCCGCGCAAGTTGCTGTCCTGGTCGATGAGTTCGTTCTTCTCCAGCACTCCGTCGATCCAGCGCGACACGGTCATGCCGGGCTTGGTCATCATGCCCGGTGCGTACTGCTTCTTGATCCACTCGAAGTCCACGCCCCAGGCGTTGGCGAAATGCTTCCAGGAGCCGTCGGCCAGGCCGTAGTAGCCGGGCAGGCTGTCGGGATTGGGGCCGACGTCGGTGGCGCCCTGCACGTTGTCGTGGCCGCGGAAAATGTTCGTACCGCCGCCCGAGACACCCACGTTGCCCAGCGCCAGCTGCAGCAGGCAACTGGTGCGCACCACGGCGTTGCCGGTGGTGTGCTGGGTCTGACCCATGCACCAGACGATGGTGCTGGGGCGGTTCTTGGCCATGATCTCGGCCACCTTGTAGGTGGTGGCTTCGTCCACGCCGCTGGCTTCCAGCACCTTGTCGGGTGTCCACTTGGCCAGCACTTCCTCGCGCACCTTGTCCATGCCGTAGACACGGTCCTCGATGTACTTCTTGTCTTCCCAGCCGTTCTTGAAGACGTGATACAGCACACCGAACATGAAGGGGATGTCGGAACCCGAGCGGATGCGCACGTACTCGTCGGCGCGCGCCGCCGTGCGCGTGAAGCGCGGGTCGACCACGATCATCTTGCAGCCGTTTTCCTTGGCATGCAGCATGTGCAGCATGCTCACCGGGTGGGCTTCGGCGGCATTCGACCCGATGTACAGCGCCGCCTTGGCGTTCTGCATGTCGTTGTAGCTGTTGGTCATGGCGCCATAACCCCAGGTGTTGGCAACACCCGCGACCGTCGTGCTGTGGCAGATGCGTGCCTGGTGGTCGGTGTTGTTCGTGCCCCAGAACGAAACCCACTTGCGCAGCAGGTAGGCCTGCTCGTTGTTGTGCTTGCTGCTGCCCACCACGAAGATGCTGTCGGGACCGCTCTGCTTCTTCAGTTCCAGCATCTTGGCGCTGATCTCGTTCAGCGCCTCGTCCCAGCTGATGCGCTGGTACTTGCCGTTGACCAGCTTCATCGGGTACTTCAGGCGGAATTCACCGTGCCCGTGCTCACGCAGTGCAGCACCCTTGGCGCAGTGCGCACCCAGGTTGATCGGGCTGTCGAACACCGGTTCCTGGCGCACCCAGACGCCGTTCTCCACCACCGCGTCGACCGCGCAGCCCACCGAGCAGTGGCCGCAGACGGTGCGCTTGACTTCGACCTTGCCGGTGCCATCGCCACCAGCGCGTGCTTCGCGCGAGGCGGCATCGGCCTTCTTCACCAGCACCAGCTGCGACGCCGCGATGCCGGCACCCACGCCCATGCCAGAGCGGCGCAGGAAGGCACGCCGATCCATGGTGGGAATGGCCCGTGAAACGCCGCGCGACAGGCTGGAAACCAGGCTGGAGCCGGCGTCGGCGCGAAGGCCAAGGGAAGGGGTGGCTTTGCGGGTGAGCAACATGGGAGGAGTCTCCGTGCAGGGACGATGTTCTGGCACAGGCCAGGCGCAGTTCCGCGCCTTGCCGTCCCGGTCCGCGTGCGGACCGGAATCGGGGGATGTCAGACCCGGGTGGTCTGGTAGTAACGCAGCACGTGCTGCGTGACCTGGTAGCCGCCACCGGCCTCGGGGGCAGCGGCCAGCACCTCGGGTGCGGCAGCAGGGGCCGCCGTCTTCACCAGCGGCAACGCCGTCACCGCCACGCCAGCAGCCCCGGCGGCGCCCAGACCGACCAACAGATGGCGACGGGTGGGTGCGTCTGCCGGTTTGCCGGTGGATTGCGGCGCTTGCCGCGAAGGGGTCTGTGAACTCATGGGCGGTACTCCTGGACAGGGCCCGGCGCGCAAGCTGCTATGCACCGGATTGCATGGGATTACCCGCGAAGCTACCCCCAACTTCAATAGGGTTCCACCCCAAACAGGTGCGACAAACTGTCGCGCGCCCCAGGACGGCGCGCGCCGAGGGCCTTCCCTAGAATCCTCGGCTGTCATGACATCAACGCATTCCTCGGTTCCCACGCTCCACGCTGCCGTCCGCATGGAACGCGAACGTGCACCGAACATCTGGGAGGACTGGCGCTTCCGTGTCGCCGAAGTGCTGCTGGACGACGGCGAGTTCGGCACCCAGCCACGGCAGCTTCGAGACGACGGCACGCTGGCCACCACCTTGTTCCCGGGTCTGCCGGTCAGCCTGCACCGCGACGAAGCCGAGGGCTACTACCTGAACCTGAGCAGCGGCAACCCGGTGTGGTTCGTGAAGTGGCGCGTGGACGATGAAGACCCCTCGCGCGCCTGGCCAGAGGCCGTCACCCTGTCCTACAACGAAGCGGGCCGCATGCTCGATGCCCAGGAACGTGTCGACAACCAGCCACTGCCCCCCGAGGTGCGGGCCTGGCTGCAGTCCTTTGCTGACGAACACTATCGGCCCGAACCCAAGCAGCGGCGGCGGCCGGCCTCGTTCAAGCCGCCCGAGCAGCGCTGACGGCCCGCCATGGCTGACAACGACGGTTTCCTGTCCCGCTGGTCTCGCCGCAAGGTGCAGGTGCAGCAGGGTCTGCCGGTCGCCCCGGCGCCCGATGCCAAGCCCGAGCCCGAGGCCGAGAGCGAGACCGATGGCGACCGGGTGGCAACACCGGCGCCGGCCCGGCCCGCCACCATCGCGCCTGCGGCGATTGCGCCCGGCCAGGCGCTGGCCGAAGCGACACCTGCGACATCGAGCGCCACCGAGGCCCGGGTCCCGCCGCCGCCCACGCTGGAGGAAGCGCAACTCCTCACCCCTGCCGACGACTTCAGCCGCTTCGTCGGCCGCGGCGTCGACCCCCAGGTCAAGAACACGGCGCTGAAGACGCTGTTCAGCGACCCTCACTTCAACGTGATGGACGGTCTGGACATCTACATCGGCGACTACAACACCCCCGACCCTCTGCCCGCCGGCATGCTGCAGCAGATGGCGCAGTCGGCCATGCTCCGACTGTTCGAGACCGAAGCCGATCCCCCCCGGCCGCCAGGCCAGGCGCAGCCTGCCGACGCAGCAGCCATCCATCCCACCGAACCGCCGCCCCTCCATGAAGACCCTGCTCTGCGACTGCAACCGAACGATGACGCTGGACCTGCCGGCGATCAGCCGGGCCCTGTCGAAGACCCCGGGCGCCAGCACTGACGGGCTCGAGCAGGGCCACACCCTGCTGTGCCGGCGTGAAGCCGCCAGCTTCCAGCGCGCAGCCAAGTCGACCGGCGCCAGCGGCGACGAGCTGCTGGTGGCCTGCACCCAGGAAAGCCGACTCTTCCTGGCGCTGAACGAGCAGACCGAAGGCTCGGCCAGCGTCGCCGAACGGCCGATCCACTTCGTCAACATCCGCGAAACAGCAGGCTGGTCGCGCGACGGCGCGCAGGCCACGCCGAAGATCGCCGCGCTGATTGCCGCAGCGCAACTGCCGCCACCCGCGCCGGTGACGACCGTGACCTACCGCTCTCAGGGCCGCACCCTGGTCGTGGGCGCGCCTGCCGCGGCGCATGCGGCCGCGGCCTTGCTGGCCGACCGTCTGGACGTGAGCCTGCTCGTCGAAGGACCTGGCACCGCACCCGGCACCATGCCCGGCCCAAGCCCCCTGCCCCAGGCCCGTGACCACGCGGTGCACGCCGGCAAGCTTTCGCGGCTGACCGGCTGGCTGGGCCAGTTCGACGCACACTGGGACAGCGGCAACCCGATCGACCTGGACCTGTGCACACGCTGCAACGCCTGCGTCGACGCCTGCCCCGAAGGCGCCATCGACTTCAGCTACCAGGTCGACCTGTCGCGCTGCAAGAGCCACCGCGAATGTGTGCGGGTGTGCGAAGCCGCCGGTGCCATCGACTTCCAGCGCCCGCTGCAAAGCGCCCAAGAGCGCTTCGACCTGGTGCTCGACCTGCGCCCTGAACCCGCCTTCAGCCAGCACCAGCCGCCGCAGGGCTACTTCCACGTGCCCCAGGGGCCGGCCGGCGACAGCGCCGCGCTGATGAAGGCCGTCCTGGCGCTGCGCGACCTGGGCGGGGAATTCGAGAAGCCCAAGTTCTTCAACTACCAGCAGCGATTGTGCGCGCACAGCCGTAACGAGCAGATCGGCTGCACGGCCTGCATCGATGTGTGCTCGGCCCAGGCGATTCGCAGCGAAGCCACGCAGAAAGGCAAGGCCCGCGGCAAGACCCACGCCGCTGCCGGCCGCGCCGCCGTGGCCACGCCGGGGCAGGCCGGCGGCGGCATCGCCGTCGAACCGCATCTGTGCGTGGGTTGCGGCGCCTGCACCACCGTGTGCCCCAGCGGTGCGCTGACCTTCGCCTACCCCGGCGCCGTCGACCAGGGCAAGCGCTGGCGCACCCTGCTGCAGGCCTACGGCAACGCCGGCGGCAAGGACGCCGTGCTGCTGCTGCACAGCGAAAAGGCCGGTGTGGCTGCCATCGACGCACTGGGACGCGCCGCCCGCAGCCAGCGCCGGGGCAGCACGCTGCATGGCCTGCCCTCACGTGTGCTGCCGGTGCCGCTGTGGCACACCGCCAGCACCGGCATCGACCTCTGGCTGGCCGCCATCGCCCAGGGTGCAAGCCAGGTGTGGGTGCTGCTCACCAGGGAAGAAGCGCCACAGTACCGCCAGGCCCTGGTCGAGCAGATGGCGGTGGCCCAGGCCATCCTCTCGGGGCTGGGCTACCGCGGCGAACATCTGCGCGTGATCGAGGCCGACGCCGAATCGCCAGCCGGCCTGGCGCGTTTCGACGCGGCGCTGCGCGTGCCGGCGGCGCAGACCGTGGCCCGCCCCGCACCTTTTGCCACGCAGGCCGACAAGCGGGCGACGCTGGACCTGGCCATCGACCACCTGCTGGCCCAGGCCCCCGCCAAGGACACGCTGCCCGCCGACGCCGCCCTGCCCCTGCCTGCCGCAGGCGCGCCTTTCGGCAGCCTGATCGTCGACACCGCGAAGTGCACGCTGTGCCTGAGCTGCGTCGGCGCATGCCCGGAATCGGCCCTGGCCGACAACGCCGAGAAGCCGCAGCTGCGCTTCATCGAGAAGAACTGCGTGCAATGCGGCTTGTGCGAGACGACCTGCCCCGAAGGCGCCATCACACTGCTGCCGCGCCTGTGGCTGGCCGACGGCGGCAAGGCGCGCAAGGCCACCCGGGTGCTGCACGAGGCCCAGCCTTTCCAGTGCGTGCGCTGCAGCAAGCCCTTCGGCACGCTGCGCGCCATCGAAAGCATGCTCGAGAAGCTGGCCGGCCACGCCGCCTTCCAGGGCCGCGCCGCCGAACGGCTGAAGATGTGCAGCGACTGCCGCGTCGTCGACATGTACAGCGGCGACGACGAAGTTCGCATCCAGGACATCAAGTGAAGCGCCGCCCATGAGCACCGCACCGATCCAGTTCGCCAGCCCCGACGACAGCGAGGAGCTGGCCCGCGCCGAGCTCTACGGCCTGCTGGCCCGGCTGTGGATGGCGCCACCCGACGCAGCGCTGCAACAGCAGTTCGCGGTGGCGGTGACGCAGGCGCCAGAACCCGGCGCGTTGCTGGAAGAGCCCTGGACGGAACTCGTCGCCGCCCTCCGCAGCACGCCGCTGGCCGACGCGCAAGCCGAATTCGTGGCGCTGTTCCAGGGCGTGGGCAAGCCGGAGATCTTCGTCTACGGGTCTTTCTACCTGGCGGGATTCCTGAACGAAAAGCCGCTGGCGCAACTGCGCACCGACCTGGCCGCGCTGGGCCTCACGCGCGACATCGCCAACAGCGAGACCGAGGATCACGTGGCCTATTTGTTCGAGGTGATGCGCTACCTGATCGCCGGCGATGACCTGGCCGTGTGCAACCTGGAACAGCAGCGACGCTTCTTCCGCGCCCATGTGCAGCCCTGGCTTGCCGACCTGTGCGCCGCCGTCGCGGCCCACCCCCGCGCCGCCCTGTGGCGCCAGCTGGCCACGTTCACGCAGGCTTTCATCGACATCGAGGTGCAGGCCTTCGACCTGCTGGAAACATGAACATCGCAAGCGAAGACATCACCGGCCTGGTGCTGGCCGGTGGACGTGGCACGCGCATGGGTGGTGTCGACAAGGGCCTGCAGAACCACCAGGGCCTGCCGCTGGCCCTGCACGCGCTGCTGCGCCTGCAGCCGCAGGTGGGGCAGCTGATGATCAACGCCAACCGCAATCTGGCCGCCTACGAAGCCATGGGCGCACCGGTATGGCCCGACCCCTTGCCCGACTTCCCGGGGCCGCTGGCCGGGCTGCTGGCCGGACTGGAACACTGCGACACGCCCTACCTGGTGACCGTGCCTTGCGACACCCCCCACTTCCCGGCCGACCTGGTGGCCAGGCTGGCCCGCGGGATGGCCGACGCGGAAGCCGAGGTGGCGATGGCTTCGACGCTGGAAGACGGCGAACTGCGCGCCCAGCCGGTGTTCGCGCTGGTGCGCAGCGACCTGCTCGAAAGCCTGGTGGCCTACCTGCACCAGGGCGAGCGCAAGATCGCCGTCTGGATGCGCCAGCACCGCTGCGTGGAGGTGCCGTTCGACGACGCCAGCGCCTTCTTCAACGCCAACACCCTGGCCGACCTGCAGCTGCTGCAACGATGAACCCCGACGACGACGACACGCCGCAAACCATCAAGGAACCCCGCCTTTGGCAGGACTACGGCTGGACCGCGCGCGTGATCAAGAACGAGGACGACGAGGGCTGGGCCGTGGCGATGAGCAAGATCGGCGCGTCCGAGCCTGCGCTGATCGGCCCCTGGACCATGGGCCGGGACAAGAAGAATCCCAAGCCGCTGGACACCAATGCCTTCCACACCCTGGTGAAGACCGCCAGCGAATTCGTGCGTCGCCAGGAACAGCAGGAACATGCGCGGCTGCACCAGAGCGTGACGGTGACGGCGGGCGGTGGGCGCTGGCAGGTGAACCTGGACATCGTGCCCGACGACGACGACCCGCATGCCTTGTTGAGCGCGGTCGATGCTGCAGGCCAGACCGCCGCCCGCCGGCGCGTGGCCGCCAGCTTCAAGCTGAATGCGCGCAGCGCACAGTCCTGGATCGAGGGTGGGTTCGGCAAGCCGGCCTGAGCCCACCAAACCCAGAACCGCGTGGCTGGCCTTTGCCACCCGCACCGAGCCGACCGGAACGATCAGCGCCGCCGGGCCGCCTGACCGGCTGACCCCGGAGTGCGGCCCATCGCAGGTCCCGGTGTCCCGCGAAAGAACTCACGGCACCGTGAAACCTGGGTGATAGGGGTGTGAGGCAGCTTGCCTACCGTCGTGCCGTCGATGTCGCGGACCCCAAGGGCCGTGACCAGCGGCACAACCACCCACCCAGGAGCTTTGCAACATGTTCACACCTTCGACTTGCCTCCCCAGCATCAGCGCCCTCGCCTTGGGCTGCGCCGCCTTGGCCCTGCCGCAATGGGCCCTGGCCCAGCAGCAGATCGTGACGGTCACGGTCCAGAACCTGGCGGCTGCCAACAGCGTGTCCTTCGCGCCGCTGCGGGTGGGTTTCAACAACGGCAGCTACGACGCCTTCAACCTGGGTGGGGTGGCCACGGCACCGATCATCAGCGTGGCCGAAGGCGGCAGCGGTGCCGACTGGTTTCCGGCCTTCATGGCGGCCGACCCGACCGCCACGCTGGGCACGGTAGGCGGCCTGCTGACCCCGGGCGGCAGCGCCAGCATGAGCTTCACGGTCAACCCCTTGTTGAACCCGTACTTCACTTTTGGCGCCATGATCGTGCCGAGCAACGACTTTTTCATCGGCAACGACGATCCGATGGAATATCGCCTGTTCGACGCCGCCGGCAACCTGGCCATCACCAGCATCACCCAGGGCGCCACCGACATCTGGGACGCCGGCTCGGAAGTCTTCGACCCCGCCGCAGCCGCCTTCGTCGGCAACAACGGCCTGCGTGCGAATCAGGGCTCGGTCGTCGCTTTCAACTTTGCCGAACTGGCGGGCTTCAACGGCCTGACCACGGGCGCCAACTATGTCTTCAACAGCGGCCTGACGGCAGGCAGCGAGGTTTACCGCATCAGCTTCGCCGTCGCCGCCGTGCCCGAGCCTGGCACCTGGGCACTTTTTGCGGCCGGTCTGTCAGGTCTGGGCTTCCTGGCCCGACGCAGGTCCTTGGCATCCGGTTCGATGGCGAGATGAAACACCCCCTGCTGCTGGTGGAAGACGACGACGCCGTGGCCGACGTCGTTGCCCTGCACCTGCAGCAGGCGGGCTACAGCCTGCAGCGCGAGACCGACGGACTGCAGGCCATCGCCGCGCTGGACCGGCAGAGTTTCGCCCTGTTGCTGCTGGACGGCATGCTGCCCGGCGCCGACGGGCTGGACGTCTGCCGCCACGTACGTGCTCATCAGCCGGCGCTGCCCATCATCATGCTCAGCGCCCGCGCAGCCGAGATGCATCGCGTGCTGGGGCTGGAACTGGGTGCCGACGACTACCTGGCCAAGCCTTTTTCGATGGCCGAACTGGTGGCGCGGGTGCGCGCATTGCTGCGCCGCGCCGAACGCGTGCCAGCCACTGCGGCCGTGCCGCTGGCCTTTGGCCCAGCCCGCCAGTGGCAGCTGGACCCCTTGCGCCGGGTGCTGATGAACGGCCGCGCCGCCGTGAACCTGACTCTGCGCGAATTCGACCTGCTGCACTTCCTGCTTCGCCATCCGCAGCAGGTGTTCAGCCGCGCCGCACTGCTCGAACAGGTATGGGGCCCGGGGTTCGACGGCTTCGAACACACCGTCAACTCCCACATCAACCGTTTGCGCCAAAAGATCGAGGCCGACGCCCAGGCGGCGCGCTTCATCCAGACCGTCTGGGGCGTGGGCTACCGCTTCGATCCGCTGGGCACACCGCCGCCCGGCACCGGGCCCAGACCATGAAGGCCAGCCTTGCCCGGCGCCTGACGCTGGCCTTGGCGGTGCTGTTGCTCGCATTCGGCCTGTTCGTGGCCGGGCTGGTGCGCCATGTCGGGCTGCAGCAGGAAGAGGTGGGGCTGCAGCGCCTGTCGCACGGCCTGGCTGCGCATATCGTCAACCACTGGCCAGCCGTCCGGTCGGCCGAACAGGCAGACCGCGCCGCACGCGGCGAACTGCTGCGCATGCTGATGACGGTGAACCCGGGCATCCAGGTCTATCTGCTCGATGCCGACGGCCTGGTCGACCACTACATCGGCGAGCCTGGCATGGTGCGGACCCCGGTCGTGGATCTGGCGCCCGTGCGTGCCTACCTGGCCGGCGCCCCGGCGCCTGTGCGCGGGACCGACCCCATGGGCGGCCCGCCACGAAGTTTCAGCGCGGCCATGTTTCCGCCATTGCCGGCCCGCGCGGGCCAGTCCGGGGCGGCCCGGCCACCGGGCTATCTTTACATCGTGCTGCCTGCACCGGCCACCGCCCAGCCCGACGCCCAAGCCCCACTGTGGGAGAGCGCGGCCTGGGCCGTGGCTGCAGCGGTTCTTGCAACGCTCTTTCTGGGCATCGCGCTGGTGCGCCACCTGACCCGGCCATTGCAGCATCTGGCCCAACGGCTGCAGGCCTATGGCCTGATCGACGCGCAGACGGCCACAGCTTCTGGCCAGACCGGGATTGAGCCTGGGGCCGGTATCGGCATGGCCACCACCCACCCCAACGACGACTCCACAGCACTGGCCACCGGCGCCGTCTTCAACACGTCCCCCGTCATAACCGGTTCGGCCGACACCACCACCTTCAGCGTTCGACCCAGCTCCAGCAAAGCCCGCCCCGCACGGCATGAAATCGACGCCATCGCCAAGGCCTTCGACGCGATGGCCGAGCGCGTGTCGCGACAGGTCCTGGCGCGAGGCCAGCAGGACGCGGCTCACCGCGAAGTGATGGCCAACGTGGCGCACGACCTGCGCACGCCTCTGACCGCACTGCACGGTCATCTCGAAGCCCTGGCGACACCCGGCTGGGCCGAAGCACCGGCGCGCCGCCAATCGCTGTTGAAGGCCGCACTGGCGCAAAGCGACAAAGTACGCCGGCTGTCGCAGCAGCTGTTCGAACTGGCCACGCTGCAGTCCACTCACGACTTGCCGCAGCGCGAGCGCTTTCGTCTGGACGAACTGGTGGCCGACACGGTGCAGAAGTTCGACCCTGGCCTGCCCCAGGCCACGGTTGCGCTGTGCGGCCCGGCGCCCGCTGCAGTGCTGCTGGACGGCGACCTGCACCTCATCGAACGGGCGCTCAGCAACCTGATCGACAACGCAGTGCGCCACGCGCCAGGCGCGCGGCCCGTGCAGGTCAGTCTGCAAAGCGACGGCCAGCACGCGCAAGTGCTGGTGGCAGACGGCGGACCCGGTCTGCCTGCAGAACTGGCACGTCGCCTGGACGCCGACCAACCGGTGCGGGAACCGCCGTTGCCCCGCCCGGGTGGTGGTGTGGGCGGGTTGGGCCTGGCCATCGCCCAGCGAATCGCCCTGCTTCATGGCGGCAGCCTGAGGGTGCAACACGGACCAGGCGCGGGTACACGGCTGGTCCTGGCACTGCCGCTGGCGCGGCCAGCCGCGTAGGCCGAACTGGTCAGGCTGGGGAAACTCGGCAGGGTACCGACAGGGCTTCGTGGAGACGATTTTCGCTGCGGCCTGAGGCCGGGCGGGCCCGCGTCACGCCTCGATCTGCGCCGATCGGACCGTCCGCCGCGACGGCGCGACCTGCCGAATTTCCTGACCGTGAAACATTGCCCAGGATCGGCACCCCGCGGCATCCACCCCACCCTGCTTGAAGGCGCCTGTTCACGGGGTTTACCACCCTGAGCAAGGGGCACCGCTCGCACCACCAACCCGTCGGCCGATGCCATGATTCATGAGCGTTGGCTGAGCCCATGCCCAAACCGGGCGGATCCAAACGTGCCTCGAGCCGGCCTGTTGCGTGAATGAGCGGGCAGCAGGAGGCGGAAGCAGCAGCCGATCCCCGCCCCCACCCCGCCGTGTGAACAAGGGAACCCCCGATGCTGGACACGATCTTTCGCTCCTCCACCGACCGCAAGCAGCTCGACATCGAGTTGCGCGACCTGATCAACGAGGTACGGGAAGAGCGCGAAGCCCTGCGCACCGAGCGGGACGAGTTCCGTGCCCAGGTCGAACGCGCCAGCGGTGCCATGGCCAAGCTTTCCAGCACAAACAAGGCACTGGACGAACTGAACGCCAGGGCCGACGCGGTGATACGCAAGGTCAACGGTCTGGCCGAGGTCGCGTCCAGCTTCGACGAACGCGCGCGGCGCATGGAAAAGCTCGAGCAGCGCGTCGGCCAGCTGGTGTCGCAGGTGGTGGTGGCGGAAAACGCAGCACGTGAGCTGCAGGCCCCCGAGGGCCATCTGGCCCAGCACCGCAAGGCGCTGGACCGCCTGGGCCAGAAGGCCACCGAGACCCAGGCCACGATGGACGCGATGCGGCGCGAAAACGAACAGCTTGCCCAGGAACATGGCCAGCTGCAGCAATCGGCAAACAGCGTCCGCCAGGCCGTGCAGGGGCTGGCGGCTTTCGAGGGCAAGCTTGGCGAGCTGGTTGCAGCCGAGGCCACGTTGCGACTGGAAGTCACCGGCACGCGTGACATCGCCCTAGGCGCCCGCCAGGACGCCGAGAGCGCGGCGAGCACGGTCAAGGAAGTGGCGTCGCGCTTTGCTTCGCTGATGCAGCTGCCGGAACTGAGCAAGGACACCGAGAAGCGCATCTCCTCGCTGCACGCCCTGGCTGAACATGTTTCGCAGAAGGTGGCGACGCTGGAAACGCAGAAGCATGCCGTCGACCATGCCGCGGCCGAGACCGCGCGCCTGAACCAGATGGTGTGGTCGATGGAAGCGCAGCTGGCGAAGCTGACCGAAGGCCAGCAGAAGATGCGCCAGACCGAGGAAGCCGTGGGCCAGATCTGGCAGATGGCGCGCTCGGTGACGCAGGACCTGGCATCGGCCACGGCATCGCGCGAGGAATTCCTGCGCGAGAGCGCCCGAGTGGACGGCCACAGTCGCAGCCTGCTGGACAGCCTGCGCGCGATGCTCGAACGACTGGGCCTGGAGAAGAGCGAGTACAGCGCCTTCGACGACCGGCTCAAGACCTTGTCGACCGACCTCGCCGGCGCCGAGACGCGCATGCAGGCGGTGCTGTCGAAGGACGAACAGCTGACGGTGATGCTGCACAAGGCCGAAGGGCTGGGCAAGATGTTCAGCGAACTGCGGGTCGAGACCGAAGAACTGGCACAGCGCCAGATCACGCTCGGCCAGCTGGGCGAGCAGCTCGGCACGATGGAAGCACAGTGCCGGCGCATGGCGACCCAGCAGGACAGCCTGATGCGCTCGCAGAGCGAGCTGGACACCCTACGCGCCGACGTTGAGGGCCTGCGCAAGTCCTACGCCGAGTCGGCGCGGTTGCGCGACACGCTGGGCAAGGACCGCACGGCACTGGAAGCCTTCGTCGAGCGTACGGCAGGGATGATCGGCCGCACGCCCGAGATCGAGAGCCGGCTCGACACGTTGCTGGGCCGGATGGGCCAGCTCGAGCAGGGCACTGCTGCGGCAGAGCGGCTGGGCGCAGCCACGCTGGTGCTGCAGGAAGGCCTGGAGCGCGTGGGCCAGCGCATGGGCTTCGTCGACAGCGTGGGCGAGCGTGTGCATGCCTTGTTCGCCATGAGCAACGACGTCGAGTGCAAGCTTGCGCAGCTTGCCGAACGCCGGCGCGAGGCCGAAGACCTGGCGCAGCAATGCATGGGCCTGGGCACGCAGATCGCCCTGGCGCACCAGCAACTGGCCGAGCTGTCGACCCAGCAGGGCCGGCTGCTGCCGCTGGCAGCGCAGATCGAAGGCATGGAGCAGGACCTTCAGCACGCGAAGGCGGCCATGGCCGCCAGCAAGAATGACGAGGCCCAAGCGCAGGCGCAGCATGCGCAGCTGATGTCGCTGCTTGAACAAGGCGCGCAGCAGGTGGCGCAGACGGGCGAACAGATGCGCCAGTTGCGCGAACTGGGCCACAGCCTGTCGCACGTGGGTGGCCGCAGCGAAGCCGTGCTGGCTGAATTGGCCCAGGTGAAGGCGCGCCAGGCCGATGCCCTGGCCCAGGTCAGCCTGACCGAAGACCAGCTGCAGCGAGCCGAGGCGATGGTGCGCCTGATCGAGCAACGCCGGGTGACGCTGGCGCATACGGAGAAGGCACTGGCGGGCTTCGAGTCGCGCGTCGTCGAACTGGACCGCATGACCGAAGCGCTGGACAAGCGCATGCAGTGGCTGGCCGAGCGCGAAAGCGTGGTTCAGGCAGTGAAGGCCGAAGTGGACGGCATTCGCCAGCTCGCCAATCGCAGCAAGGACGATTTGCAGTTCGTCTCGGAACACCGGCAGCAACTGGGCGCGCTGCGCGGCGAGGTCGACGGCCTGCTGTCGCGCATCGGCGAAACCGACGGCAAGATCGTGCTCATCGAGTCTTGGCGCAAGAAGGTGGACGAGGTGCAGGTCCAGGCCACGGCCGTCGACCAGTTGCTGGGCGAGGTTCAGGGCACGCTCGAAAGCCTGAGCGAACAGCGCGCCGTGATCGACGACGTCGGCGAGAAGCTGGCGCGGCTCGACTTCACGGTGCAGGAAGCCAAGGGCACGATGCTGCGGCTGGACGCGTCGGCGCAGGACTCCCAGAACACGCTGCGCACGCTGCAACGCGAACGCGAAGTGGCCGAACGCGTGGCCACCAGCATCAAGTTGCTGCGGGCGCGGGGAGCGTTGCCGACGGCCTGAACGGCGCGGCAGGGTCTTGTCCGTGGTGCCAGCGCCGTCGCTCGGTTCGGTCCGGCGGCGCCCGGCACAAACCAGCGTTGCCATCACGTGACGCTCGCGTGACGATGTCGGGCTTACCTTGCGGGCACCCCACCCACCCAGCGAGGCCGCCATGTCGATCAACGCGTCACTTTCCTCTGCCCTGAGTCGGTCTGCCTGCGCTTGTGCCTTGCTGGCGGCTGTCACCAGCGCGCCAGCGGCCACGCCGCGTGTGGCCGTGGGCGACGGCTTCGTCGTCGTGTCGCGCAGCGACGGCACGGTCTGGGCCTGGGGCCGCGGCACCGACGGTCAGCTGGGCGACGGCGGGCGTGCGTCCAGCAGCCGCCCGGTGCGTGTGAGTGGCCTGGCCGGGGTGGTCGACGTGGTGGCCGCAGACGGCCTTGCAGCGGCGCTGAAGGCCGATGGCACCGTCTGGGTGTGGGGCTCGGGCGCCAACGGCATCTTCGGCAGCACCCAGACCGACAACACCATCCGCGCGCTGGTTCCAGTGCAGATCCCCGAACTGTCGGCCATCTGGACGCTGGCCCTGGGCCGCAACGGGCCCAGCGCGCTGGCCGCGGACACCCGCGGCCATGTCTACCACTGGGGCAACAACTTCAGCGGTCAGGCGGGCGACGGCAGTTCCAGCAGCAACGGCGCGGTGCGCAAGCTGCCGACGCGGGTGCCTGGCCTGTCCAACGTGACCGCGCTGGCGGCCGCCGACGACAACTTCCTGGCAGCCGGCTGGGACTCGCGGGTCTCGGGCTGGGGCAGCAACGAAGCCGGCGCGCTGGGCGTGCCGGTGCGCACCACGCGCGGCGGTCTGCCGCTGGCGGTGCAGCCGGTGCCGGGGCTGGGCGATGTCCTGGCCCTGGCCAGTGCGGACATCAATGACAACGCCCAATTCGCCGTGCTGCGCAGCGGCACGGTGGCGGGCTGGGGCACCAACCGCGGCTCGCATGCCAGTTGCGGCCAGGTCGCCGTGGCCACACCGGTGCTGACGGCGCCGCGCACCGTTGCGGGCCTGAACTCGGTTCTGGCCCTTGCCGGCGGCACCGGCCATGCGCTCTTCGCCACGGCCGACGGCTCGGTGCTGGGCTGCGGTGCCAACGGCGCCGGCCAGCTGGGCGACAACAGCACGGCCGGCACGGAGACAGCCAAGCCCGGGCCGCTGCGCGCCGCGCTGCCCGTGCCGGCGCAGGCCGTGGGCGCCGGTCGCAACACCAGCGCTGCCATCGGCGCCGATGGCAGCGTCTGGGTGTGGGGCCAGGTGGGCAACGGGGCCGCAGGCGACGGCGGCGCCAGCAGTGGCAACAGCAGCCTGCAGTTCACGACGCCGCGCGCCGTCGTCTCCGAAAGCGGTGCCGGCAGCTTCAACGCCGGTGCGCTGCAATCCGTGCCGGCGCTGTACACCGGCACGCAGACCGGGCCGCTGGACCGCGTCACCATCGACCTCGGCTTTTCGCCCCTGACGGCTGACGTGGGTGTGCTGTCCCGCATCTACCTGGCCGCCGTGCTGCCCGACGGCAGCCTGTATCTGTTCAGCGACGCCACCGGCTGGCAGCTCTACCGCGGCGGGCCCGTCACACCCTACCTTCGCGGTGTGCTGTCGCGCCACGTGGCGCTGCCCTTGTACCGGGACGCCAACCTCGCGGGCACCGCTGGCATCCACCTGGTGGTGGGCTACGGCCGCGGCGACACCGACGCCGCGGCCGAGGTCGACTTGCTGACCCGCGGCACCTTCGGCGATGCACTGACGCTGCGTTGAAGGAAGCGCGGCTCGCTTCCACCCATTGCGCGATGCGCAGCGGAACATGGGCCAGACTGCCTCTGTGCCTCTGTGCCTCTGTGCCCCTGCCCCAAGACCCAAGGAGGAAGCGCCATGGACCAGCCCAACCAGCCCAACCAGCCCGCCATCATGCTGCACCTGCACCTGCACGGCCCGGCCCGTCTCGTGGCTGCCGACGGCCGCGAGAATGCGCTCGAACGCCGCGCCGCCGGGCTGTGTGCGCTGGTGGCGCTGGAGCCCGGCTTCGCACGCGAGCGCGCGGCCACCTGGCTCTGGCCCGACTCCTCGGATCCCCGGCGCAACCTGCGCCAGCAGCTGCTGCGCTTCAGGCAGCTCTATGGCCAGGCCGTGCTTGACGGGGGCGAGCGCCTGCGGCTGGCCGAAGGCGTGGTGCTGGCTGCGGCCGAAGGCCCCTTGCTGCCCGGGCTGGACTTCGGCGACAGCCCCGAGCTCGCCGCCTGGTTCGACACGCGTCGCCAGGCCGCCTTGCTCCAGCAGGCACGACAGCTGCACGACGAACTGGCCGCAGCCGAAGCCGATGGCGACCTGGACGCCGCGCTGGCCGCAGCCACCCGCCACGCCGCCGCCGACCCCGACAGCGAGGCGGCCGCGCGTGAACAGATGCGGCTGCATTACCTGCGCGGCGAGCCTGCTGCCGGGCTGGCCGTGTTCGAACGCCTGCGCGTGCGGCTGGCAACCGGCTACGGCAGCGCGCCTGCTGCGGCCACGCGTGAACTTGCCGACACGCTGCGCCGCGGCGAAGCGCTGCGGCCGGCCGCGCAGGCATTGCGGGCCGAGCAGGCCACACGCGCTGCGCCATACAGACTGCCGCTGAGCTTGCAGCGCCCGCCGGTGATGGCCGGCCGCGAAGACGAGCGTGCCGCTGTGTTGCGGGCCTGGGCCGAAGGCCGTGCCGTGCTGCTGGAAGGCGAGGCCGGCCTGGGCAAGAGTCGGCTGATGGCCGACCTGGCGGCCGCCGGCCACACGCTGTCGGCGGCCGGTCGCCCTGGTGATGGCGGCGCCCCCTACGCCACCCTGACGCGCCTGCTGGCGCCTCTGTGGCGCCTGCCTGTGCCGGCGCTGGATGCGCCAGCACGTCTTGCGCTGGCGCACCTGGCGCCCGGAGGCGCGGATCCTGCCCATCGCACCGCTCCGCTGCGGCCGGGAGCGCTGCCGGCGGCGGTGCACGCCATGCTGGCAGCGCACGGCGTCGAGACCGTCATGCTCGACGACCTGCACTTTGCCGATGCCGCCACGCTGGAACTGGTTGCCGGCCTGGTCGCCAGCGCCGAACCGCCGCGCCGCTGGCTTTTGGCGCAGCGTCCGGGCGAAGCGCCTGCGGCAGCCCAGTCGCTGCGCGACGACCTGGCCGAACAGCGGCGCCTGGACGTCGTCACACTGGGTCCCTTGAATGCAGAAGCGGCGGCCACCCTGGTCGACGCGCTGGCAATCCCGGGCCTGGACGGTGCATCCATCGCAGCGGCCCTGGTTCGCCATACCGGTGGCAACCCGCTCTACCTGCTGGAAACGCTCAAGCAAGGTTTGCAGGACGGCAGCCTGGCGCGCGGCCACCTGCCCAGGCCCGATTCGGTGGGCGCACTGATCGAACGCCGCCTGCAGCGCCTGAGTTCGCCGGCCCTGATGCTGGCCCGCGTGGCCGCCATCGCCGGTGTCGACTTCTGCATCGAGCTGGCCGAAGCCACCACCGGCCACAGCGCGGTGCAGCTGGCCGGCCCCTGGGGCGAACTCCAGGCGGCGCAGGTGCTGCGCGACGAGGCCTTCGCCCACGACCTGGTGGCCGACGCCGCGCTGCGCAGCGTGCCGCCGGTGGTGGCGCGCCGCGTGCACGCGCAGTGCGCCGAGTGGCTGAACGCACGTGGCGCAGAACCAGTGCGCGTGGCGCTGCATTGGCTGCGCGGCGGCGTGCCGGCCCGGGCCGGTGAAGCCTTCACGGCCGCAGCCCAGCGCGCCGAACGCGCAGCCCGCCTGCACGAGGAAGCGATGCTCTATGCCCAGGCCGCCGAGGCCTATTCCGCGGCCGGCATGGACGAAGCAAGCTTCCAGGCACGCAGCCGGCGCGTGCGTGCGCTCCAGCATGACGACTGCGGCGACCAGGCGCTGGCGGAATGCCGCCTGCTGGCCGACACCGCGGCCACCGACGGGCAGCGCATCCAGGCCCTGACCGAGCAGTGCGGCCTGCTGACCGAGCGTGGCGAACCCGAAGCCGCCATCGCCGTGGGCCAGGTCGCGATGGCGCTGGCGCGCCCGCAGGGCGACGGCGAATGGCCGCTGCGCATCGCCTGCCACATGGCCAGTGCACTGTGCCGCCTGGGCCGAGCCGACGAGTCACTGGCCCTGCTGCTGCCGCTGCGGGCCTGGGTCGAAGCCCAGCCCGACGACGCCCTGCGTCTGCTGTGGCACGGCGACTGGGCCGCCACGCTGGGCCACCTGGGCCGCCGGCGCGAGGCGGTAGCGGCCTACGACATGGCCCGCGCCGCCGCCCGCCGCGCCGGTCTGCGCGACGCCGAGGGCCGGCTGCTGTTGAACTGCGCCGTCACCCTGCGCCAGGGCGGCCAGTTCGACCGCGCCGTGGCCTTGGCCATCGAAGGGCGCGCGCTGTCGGGCGCCGACCTGGGCGCCGGCCAGGGCGCCCCGATCGACCGCCTGGTGGTGGCCCGCGACGAGGCCGAGACGGGGCGCTACGCCACGGCGCTGCCCGCACTGGAAGCCCTGCTGCCGGTGTTCCAGGCCAGCGGCGCCGGTTTCTGGCTGCAGGCCACGCGCATGGTGCTGGTGCGGCTGTGGATGGACCTGGGCCAGCCCGCGCGTGCCTTGCCGCTGCTGCACGACGCGCCGGCCGACCTGCCGCCCTGGCTGCAGGCCGACCGGTTGTTGCTGCAGGTCGACCTGGGCTTGCTGCTGCAGCGCTCGGCCGCAGCCGATGCGGCGACGGCGGGCATTCAGGCGGCCTGGATGCTGGCTGCCAGCGACGCTGCCCGCGGCCCCTTGCTGCGAGTGCGCGCATTGCGCCATGCACCACCGTCAAGGCTGCGGGCCGAAGCCGCAGCGCTGGCCCCGATGCTGCGCCAGACCGAGCGCTTCGGTGCCTTGATGAGCCTGCAGGTTCACTTGGCCGAAGCGGCGCTGGCCATGGGCGATGCCGAGGCCGCCGCCGACGCTGCGGCCAGCGTGCTGGCGCTGTTCGAGGAAGGCTGCGCGCCGGATTCGATGTACCGCGGTGAAGCCTGGTGGGTGGCGCACCGCGCGCTGGCGACCGCAGGCCACAGCGACGCGTCTGCGCTGGCCCTGCAGCAAGGCACACGCTGGGTCACCCAGCAAGCCTTGCCCAAGGTGCCACCCGCCTTCATCGACAGTTTCCTGCACCGCAACCCGGTCAACCGGGCGCTGCTGGCAGCAGCGTCGCGCTGAGCTGGAAAAGCGCGGCTGGGATCGTCGGGCCGGGGATCAGGCGAAACTGGCCATCAACCCCCTGTAAAGGCCGGGTTCGCGCCGCCTCAGCGCGTCGCGCCCCCCACCACGCCACCCGCCACCGCGCGCACCGCACAGACCTTGAAACCCGGAATCTTCGCCACCGGGTCCAGCGCGCCGTGGGTCAGTTCGTTCACTGCCGCCTCGGCCCAGCAGAAGGCGACGAAGACCAGGCCGGGCTGCGCGCTCTCGTCGGCCCGGGCATACAGGCAGACGCTGCCGCGGCGCGTTTGCAGCGTCACTGGTTCGCCGGCCTGCACCCCGGCGCGGGCCATGTCGCTGGGGTGCATCCAGGCAATCGGGTCGGGTTCCAGCGCGTCCAGCACCTGGCTGCGCCGGGTCATGCTGCCGGTGTGCCAATGCTCGAGCTGGCGGCCGGTGCTCAGCACCAGTGGGTAGTCCAGGTCGGGCAGTTCGGCGCTGGCCACCAGGCCGGCCGGAACGAAGCGGCCGCGGCCGCTGGGCGTGGGGAAACTCTCGGTGAACACCACCGGCTCGCCTGGGTCGCCTTCGTTCTCGCACGGGTAGGTGACAGCGTCCTCCGCCTGCAGCCGCGCCCAGGTGATGCCGGCAATGCTGGGCATGGCACGGCGCATCTCGTCGAACACCGCGCCCACCACCGCCGGTGCGTCGCGGTGCGGGTCGCCGTAGGCCGACCAGTCCAGGCCCAGTTCGCGCGCCATGTCGATGAGGATGGCGATGTCCTGCCGCGCCTGCCCCGGGGGGTTCAGCGCCGGCCGCGCCATCTGCACGGTGCGGTCGGTGTTGGTGAAGCTGCCGGTCTTCTCGGCAAAGCTGCTGGCGGGCAGCACCACGTCGGCCAGGCAGGCGGTTTCGGTCATGAAGATGTCCTGCACCACCAGCAGGTCCAGCGCAGCCAGCGCCTCGCGGGCGTGGTTGGCGTCGGGGTCGCTCATCGCCGGGTTCTCGCCCATCACGAAGAGGCCCTTCAGGCGGCCGGCGCTGGCGGCGTGCATCACCTCCACCACGGTCAGGCCGGGCTGCAGGCTCAAGCGCTCTTCAGGAACGCCCCAGGCCTTGGCCATGCGGGCGCGGGCGCCGGTGTCGGTGACGCGCTGGTAGTCGGGGTACATCATCGGGATCAGGCCCGCATCCGATGCACCCTGCACGTTGTTCTGCCCGCGCAGCGGATGCAGGCCGGTGCCGGGGCGGCCGATCTGCCCCGTCATCAGCGACAGGCCGATCAGGCAGCGCGCGTTGTCGGTGCCGTGCACGTGCTGGCTGATGCCCATGCCCCACAGGATCATCGAAGCGCGGCTGGTGGCGAACAGGCGTGCCACCTCGCGGATGGCTTCGGGTTCGATGCCGCACACCGGCGCCATGGCCTCGGGGCTGAAGGCCTGCAGGTGTTCGGCCAGTGCGTCGAAGCCTTCGGTGCGGGCGGCGATGAATTCAGGGTCGACCAGGTTCTCGGTGACGATGACGTGCATCATCGCGTTCAGCAGGGCCACGTCGCTGCCAGCCTTGAAGCGCAGGTGGCGGTGTGCGTGGCGCGTCAGCGCGTTGTGGCGCGGGTCCAGCAAGATGAGCTTGGTGCCGGCCTGGGCCGCGTTCTTGATCCAGGTGGCGGCCACCGGATGGTTGACGGTGGGGTTGGCGCCGATGATCAGCACCACCGCGGCGTGCACCACGTCCTTCACCGGGTTGCTGACCGCACCCGAACCCAGGCCTTCGAGCAGGGCCGCGACGCTGGACGCATGGCACAGCCGCGTGCAGTGGTCGACGTTGTGCGTGCCGAACCCCAGCCGCACCAGTTTCTGGAAAAGATAGGCCTCTTCGCTGCTGCCCTTGGCCGAGCCAAAACCGGCCAGCGCACCGCCGCCGTGGGTGTCGCGAATGCGGGCCAGCCCGCCGCCAGCGAGCGCCAGCGCCTCTTCCCAGCTGGCTTCGCGGAAGAACTCGGAAACCTCGTGCGGCGCGAGCACGCGGCCCGGCTGCTTGGGTGCGCCGGCACGGCGCACCAGCGGCACGGTCAGGCGTTCGGGGTTGCGCGCGTAGTCGTAGCCATAGCGGCCTTTGACGCACAGGCGGCCTTCGTTGGCCGGGCCGTCACGGCCTTGCACGTCGACGATGGCGTCGTCCTTCACGGTGTAGGTGACCTGGCAGCCCACGCCGCAGTAGGGGCAGAGCGAATCGACCTTCTGGTCGGCCACCACGGGCTCGGCCATGGCCTTGGACGTGAGCGCGCCCGTGGGGCAGGCCTGCACGCATTCACCGCAGCCCACGCAGCTGGAAGCGCCCATGGGATCGTCCTGGTCGAAGACGATCTTCGCGTGCGAGCCGCGCAGCGCCAGGCCGATGACGTCGTTGACCTGCTCGTCGCGGCAGGCGCGCAGGCAGCGCGTGCACTGGATGCAGGCGTCGGCGTTGAAGTGGATGGCGGGGTGGCTGGGGTCGGGTGCGTGCGCGGCCCGGGCCATGAAGCGGCCGGCCTCCGGCGCCGTGGGCACGCCCAGTTCGTCGGCCCAGTGGGTCAGTTCGTTGCCGGCGGGCAGGCTGGCCGCCTGCGTGTCGGCCAGCAGCAGTTCCACCACCATGCGCTGCGCGCTGCGCGCCCGCGGGCTGGCGGTCTGCACCTGCATGCCGGGCTGCACGGCGCGGCAGCAGGAAGCCGCCAGCGTGCGTTCGCCAGCCACTTCCACCACGCAGGAACGGCAGTTGCCGGCGGGCGTCAGGCCGTCGGCGTGACACAGGCGCGGCACTTCAGCGCCTTCGCGGTCGGCCACGTCCAGCAGGGTCTCGCCTTCGCGGGCGCAGACCTCGCGGCCGTCGAGCATGAACTTGACTTCGCGGGCTTCGAGCCGCGCGCGTTCGGCTTGGGTGATGGCATTCATGGGGTGTCCGGGGTTCAGCTGAGCTCGTGCGGGAAGTAGCGGATCACGCAGTCCATCGGGTTCGGCGCCGCCTGGCCCAGGCCGCAGATCGAGGCGTCGCGCATGACCTGCGACAGTTCGGCCATCAGCGCGGTGTCCCAGCGGTCGGTGGCCATCAGCTGGTTGGCCTGGGCGGTGCCGGCGCGGCAGGGCGTGCACTGGCCGCAGCTTTCGTGTTCGAAGAACTGCATCAGGTTGCGCGCAGCGTCGGTGGCGCGGTCGCGGTGGGTATCGCTTTCGGTCAGCACCATCACCGCGGCCGAGCCGATGAAGGCGCCGTGGGGCTGCAGCGTGTCGAAGTCCAGCGGCACGTCGGCCAGGCTGGCCGGCAGAATGCCGCCAGAAGCACCGCCCGGCAGATAGGCGTAAAGGCGGTGGCCATCCGGCAGGCCACCGCAGTATTCGTCGACCAGCTCGCGCAGGGTGATGCCGGCAGGCGCCAGCTTCACGCCGGGGTTGCGAACCCGGCCCGACACCGAAAAGCGCCGCAAGCCCTTGCGCCCGTGGCGGCCTTGCGCCGCGAACCACTCGCCACCGCGTTCGACCAGTTCACGCACCCAGTACAGCGACTCCAGGTTGTGCACCAGGGTCGGCCGGCCGAACAGGCCCACCTGGGCCACGTAGGGCGGGCGCAGGCGTGGCATGCCGCGCTTGCCTTCGATGGACTCCAGCATCGCGCTTTCCTCGCCGCAGATGTAGGCGCCGGCGCCGCGGCGCAACTCCACCTTCGGCAGGCTCAGGCCGGCGAATTCAGGTGCCGCGGCCAGAGCCGCCAACTCGGCTTCCAGCGCTTCACGCGCGCCGTGGTATTCGTCGCGCAGGTAGATCACCACGCACACCGCGTCCACCGCCCAGGCCGCCACCAGCATGCCTTCGAGGAAGCGGTGCGGGTCGGTTTCCAGGCACCAGCGATCCTTGAAGGTGCCGGGCTCGCCTTCGTCGACGTTCACCGCCATCCAGCGCGGTGCCGGCTGTTCGCGCACGATGCGCCACTTGCGCCCCGACGGGAAGCCCGCGCCGCCCAGGCCGCGCAAACCGGCCTGTTCGAGCGTGGCAATGAGGCTGTCGACGGAGCGCCGGCCTTCCAGGCAGTCGCGCAGCAGCGCGTAGCCGCCCTGGGCCAGGTAGCCGGCCAGTGCCAGGTGTCCGGGTGCGTCGGCGCGCACGCGCCCGGCCACCACGGCGGCCTGCACCGCCTCGGCCTGCGCAGGCGCCACCAGTTGCTGGTGCACATGAACGGCCGGCGCGCGGTCGCAGGCGCCGATGCAGGGCGCCGGGATCACCCGCACTTCGCTGCCCAGGATGGCGGGCAGGCGCTGCAGCAGCGCGTCGGCGCCGGCCAGCTGGCAGGCCAGCCCGTCGCAGACACGCACCGTGAGCGCCGGTGCCGGACCGATCCGGCCATGATCGTCTTCGCGGACGATGTCGAAGTGGTGATAAAAGCTGGCCACTTCGAAGACTTCGGTCTGCGCCAGGCCCATCCACTGCGCCAGCGCCGCCAGGTGCGGCGCCGAGAGCTGGCGGAAATGGTCCTGGATGGCGTGCAGGTATTCGATGAGCAGTTCACGCCGCAGCACGCTGCCGGCAGGCAGCTTCAGCGCGGTCTGGACATCGGCCAGGGCCTGGGCGTCGACCTGGCGGCCGCGTGCTTGTGAGCGGCGGCGCTGGGCGCTGGGGCCCTGCAGGGCCTGGACGGCAATCGGGATGACGGGATGATTCACGCTGCATTGGACGGCTGGCGCGCCCCGGCTCGGACGCAACCCGGACTATCGGCAGCGCGCCGCCATCTGTCCAATCGTTCCGCCGAACCGTTCCATTTGCCGATGTGATCACGGCCAGGGTATCTACCAGCGCTTCCTACAATCGCGGCATGTCGCCCTTGTCTGCACCCGCACTGCCCGAGCACTGGCCCCTGGCCGCCGTGCTGGTGGTGGACGACGAACCCGGCATGCGCAATTTCCTCACCAAGACCCTGGCTACGCGCGTGGGCCAGGTTCTGGAAGCCGGCTCGGCGGAAGAGGCGCAGGCCCTGCTGCTGCAGCACCGTTTTGACCTCGTCATCCTCGACATCACCCTGCCTGGCAAAAGCGGGCTGGACCTGCTGAAGGACATGCGCGATGAGGGCAACCACTGTGAAGTCGTGCTCATCACCGCCTTTGCCGACCTGGACACCGCGATCGAGGCGCTGCGTGCCGGTGCCGGCGACTTCCTGCTGAAGCCCTTCCGCGTGACCCAGGTGCTGAACGCCTGCAAGCACGGCCTGGAGCGGGCCCGGCTGAAGCGCGAGAACTTCCTGCTCAAGCGAGCCCTGCTGCAGCGCACCCGGCCGGCCGACGTATTCGTGGGTTCGTCGCTGGCCATCCGCGGCGTGCAGGCAGCGCTGCAGCGGGTGGCCGGGGTCGACAGCACGGTGCTGCTGACAGGCGAGTCCGGCACCGGCAAGGAACTGGCCGCGCAGGCGCTGCATGAATTGGGGCTGCACGCTGGCGGCCCGTTCGTGCCGGTGAACTGCGCCACCGCCACACCGGCCCTGCTGGAGCGTGAACTCTTCGGGCAGTCGCGCCAGGAAGATGGCAGCGCACCCCGCGACGGGTTGTTCGTCTATGCCCAGGGCGGCACCCTGTTCCTGGACGAGGTCGCAGAACTGCCGCCCAGCGTTCAGGCCAGCCTGCTGCGCGTGCTGGAAAGCCGCCGCGTGCGCCCCGCCGGCAGCCAGCAGGAAATTCCGGTGTCGGTGCGCATCGTGGCCGCCAGCGACAGGCCGCTGGCCGCCGAGGTGGAAGCCGGCCGCTTCCGCAAGGACCTGTACTACCGGCTGCAGGTGGTGGACATCCGGCTGCCGCCGCTGCGCCAGCACAAGGAAGACATCCCGGCCCTGGTGGCCCACTTCATCGACACCCTTGCGCCCAGGCTGGGCGTGCCGCCCATCGAGGTGAGCGAGGACGAGATGCGCTACCTGTGCGAATACGACTGGCCGGGCAACGTGCGCGAACTGCGCAACCTGCTGGAGCGTTCGCTGATCGTGGGCGCGCTGAATGTGTCGGCGCTTTACCAGGGCTTGTCGCGCAAGCCGCAGGCGCCGCTGGCCGGCCCCGCGAACGCCGGCGCGCCGGCCTCGCCGGGCGTACCCGCGACAGCCGGCTCCGGCGCAGGCCCGGTCGACCTGCACACGCTGGAAAAACACCACATCATGGCCGTGCTGGCCCAGGTGGGGGGTGACAAGACGCGTGCGGCCCAGCTGCTGGGCATTTCGCGCCGCACGCTCGAGCGGCGCGCCGCCGACTGGGCCTGATGCCGGGCACGGACGCGGGCACGGCCCGGTCTGGCGGCTGGCGCGGGGGCCGGGCCTTTGCGCAGCTGTCCATCCGCCGCAAGCTGCTGGCCATGGTGCTGCTGCCGCTGCTGGTGGTGCTGCCCCTGCTGGGCTTGCTGCTTCTGTGGTGGGGCAGCGACGCGCTGGACCGCCTGCTCGTGACCAAGGTGCGGTCGGACCTGGCCGTGGCCAACGGCTACTTCGAACGCGTGCTGGGCGAAGTCGGGGCCAGCACCGCCGCGGTGTCCGAGTCGCAGCGACTGCACGAAGCCCTGGCCGCGAGCGGCAGTCCGCCCGACTGGACCACGCTGCTGGAGACCTTTCGCGACCGCGAAGGCCTGGACTTCCTGCACCTGCACGCGCCCGACGGACGGCTGCTGGCCACGCACCGCTTCGGCAAGGTGCCGCAGGGCAGCCTGGCCCCGCACGCCCCAGGCACCGACCGCACCAGCGTGGAGGTGCTCACGCCCGCGCAGGCGCAGACCCTGGGCGCCGAGCTGGCAAACCGCGTGGCCGTGCCGCTGCTGAGCACGCGCAACGCCGCACCCACCCAGCGCCAGGAGGAAGACCGGGCGATGGTGCTGCTGTCCACGCACCCGGTGCGCAGCAGCAGCGGGCTGTTGCTGGGCCATGTGCAGGGTGGCCTGCTGCTCAACCGCAACCTGGGCTTCATCGACCACATCAACGGCATCGTCTACCCCGAAGGCAGCCTGCCGTTCGGCAGCCGCGGCACGGCCACGCTGTTCCTGGACGACGTGCGCATTTCCACCAATGTTCGCCTGTTCGCCGACGACCAGGGCCGCACCGACCGCGCCATCGGCACGCGCGTTTCGCAGGCCGTGCGCGACGCCGTGCTGGGCCGCGGCAGCACCTGGCTGGACCGGGCCTTCGTCGTCAACGAGTGGTATGTCTCGGCATACCAGCCGCTGGCCGACGGCCAGGGCCAGCCCGTGGGCATGCTGTACGTGGGCTTCACCGAACGGCCCTACACGCTGCTGAAGTACGCCCTGCTGGCCAGCGTCGGCGTGGTGTTCTTCGCGGTGATGATCGCCGCGGCCGTGGTGTCCTTGCGCTGGGCGCGCAGCATCTTCAGGCCGCTGGAACAGATGGAAGCGACGATGCAGCGGGTGCAGCACGGCGACAGCGACGCGCGCGTGGCGCTGCCGAGCGGAGACGGTGTCGACGAGATCGGCCGGCTGGCCCGCCACTTCGACGAACTGCTCGACCAGGTCGACGCCAACACCCGCGCGCTGCAGCGCTGGAACGCCGAGCTCGACGCCAAGGTGGCCGAACGCACCGCCCAGCTGGCCGAAGCGCAGAGCCAGCTCGTGCGCAACGAGAAGCTGGCGGCCGTGGGCCAGCTGACGGCCAGCATCGCGCACGAGGTGAACAACCCGATCGCGGTGATCCAGGGCAACCTGGACCTGGTGCGCGAGCTGCTGGGCCCCGAGGCCGCGCAGCGCATCAAGCCCGAATTGCGCCTGGTCGACGAGCAGATCGAACGCATGCGGCTCATCGTGACGCAGCTGCTGCAGTTCGCGCGGCCTTCGGAATACGCCGGCTACGTGGAAGCCGTGGACAGTGCGCGGGCACTGGACGACTGCATGGTGCTCGTCAGCCACCTGCTGATGCGCACACAGATCCGTGTGCAGCGCAGCCTGCAGGCCACGCGGCCGGCGGCCATCAACCGCCAGGAACTGCAGCAGGTGCTGGTGAACCTGCTGGTCAACGCCATCCACGCCATGCCCGAGGGCGGCGAACTGCTGTTAAGCACGCGCGACTGGCTGGGCGGAAGCGACGGCCGCACGCCGGGGCTGGAGATCGAACTGCGCGACACCGGCAAGGGCCTGCCGCCGGAGCTGCTGCCCACGCTGTTCCAGCCCTTCGTCTCGGGCAGGAAGGAAGGCACGGGGCTGGGCCTGTGGATCAGCCGCAGCCTGGTCGAGCGCTACGGCGGCGACATCGTGGCCGCCAACCGCAGCGACGGCGTGCGGGGCGCGGTGTTCACGGTGCGGCTGTTGGCGGAAGCCTTGGATGGCAGCAGCGCTGCAGAGACGGCTTCCGGGCTCGGATAAGTTGAACGGCGAAACCAGGCCTGTTGCCGATCAAGACAGGCGGCTCGTTGTCCGGCGTCGTGAAAGCAGCAGTGCGGCAAGACCCGTTGCCAGCAACAGTGCTGTTTCCGGTTCAGGTATTGCGGCTACGTTGTACGAGATGGACGCACCGCATCCCCCAGTCCGGATCGAAGATAACGAAACATCTCCTCCCCCGCCTTGGACAAAAGCATCGGACTGCGAACTGCAGTTCAAGAAGAACGACCCGCCCCCCGGTCGGCCCAGAAAAGCCAAGATGCTACCCAAGTCAACCTCCGTGTTGGCCTCCGTCACCAATGGCCCGAAAAGGCGAGTTTCAAAAGCTTGCAGGGCGACGGAACCCGTGGAGTAGCTGGTGACAACTCTGGCGGAAGACCCCTCAAGCAAATTCGAAAGTTGCGGCAAGGAAGAGGTGGCGCTGTACTGCGCTCTCGATGTGGCCGTAAATGTCACATCGCTTGCGCTGGTATTGGTCAGTGAAAGCAGGTGGGTCGTGCCTCCATACAGCGTCAGCGCGGCACTCGTGAGGACGCCGAGATTTGTGTCGAAAAGGCTGAGTTCCCCAGTAATGGAGTTTTCGAGCGGGTTCTGGACGACTGGCAAACCAAAGCTGTAGGTAAAGGTCTGCGCGTGCGCAGAACCGATGCAGCCCAAAACTGCCAGGACGCAACTGATAGTTTTCATTTAGTGATTCCCTATTTGCCATTGCATGATGAATACGAAAATTTATTCTTCCCAGCAGCTCTACCTTTCCCTGTCGCGGGCATCCCCCTGGCTGCTGGAGCGGTATCGACAAGGTGATTGGACACAGAGGCCCTGAATTCGGCCACCGGCCTGATTCTGACCTCTAGTGCTGCATCACAATCCTTGTGGACGTGGCGGGTGTATGATCCCCACGAACAGATGGACCGCGCTTGTCCGGAAGGTCGAAGATTGATTCCATTGCTCACTTCACCGGAATCCCCTGCATTCAGAAAATCGCGATAGATCGTCATTTATTGGTCCTGCTTGGTTAAGAATGTCGCTTGATCGCGTTACCGTGGCGTTATCAGAGACCACCTAGATGAGGGGTAAATGGCTTGGCACGCTGCAGCCTCAGCACAATCCGCGATGAAGCTCACACTTCTGGGGGAGCCGCTGCTACAGGTCGGCGTAGCAGAACCCATTGCCATCGAGCAACATGATGCAGGCGTGCTGGCTTTGCTGGTGCTGGAGGGCCCCCAACCCCGGGCCAGACTGGCCAGCTTGCTGTGGCCTGATGCCAAGCCGGAAGGCGCACTCAACAACCTGCGGCAGCGCCTTCACCGGATGCGCCGTCTGGCCCCTGGGCTAATCCAGGCAGATCAGGCGACCGTGCGAATCGCCGCCGGCGTGATTCATGACTTGAAGACCGATTCGGTGATGATCAAGACGCAATTCGACGCCGAATTGCTGGGCACCCTGCACTTTGCGCCCGACGAACCCTTGGCCGAGCAGTTGGACAGCCTCCGGGAACGCTGGATCGCCATGCTCACGCAGGCTCTCGAAGAGGCGTCGCAGCAGGCGGAGCAAGCGCAGCTCTTCGAAGCTGCGCTCCAATACGCTGAGCGAGTGCTGCGGCTGCGGCCGCTCAGCGAGCACGCCTACCGCCGCTGCATGCGCCTGAACTACCTGCGTGGCGATCGAGCGCAGGCGCTTGTGGTCTTCTCCCGCTGTCGCGATCAACTCAGGCTAAAGCTCGGCGTAGAGCCGATGACCGAGACCTTGGAACTTGCGCGTCTGCTGGAATCGGGTGCGCTGTCGGGTCGAGAGACCAGCTGGTCGACACCCCGCGTGGCCCTCGCGCGCCCCCCGCGGCTGGTTGGCCGGCAGCGGGAGTGGAGCCTGCTGCAAAGCGTCTGCGAGGGTGCGATGGTCGTAATCGTACGCGGCGAGGCCGGAATCGGGAAATCGCGTCTGGCCAGCGAATTCGCTCAGGCTCGCGGGCCCGCCCTGATCGTCAAGGCCCACGCGGATGAACACGCGTCGCAGTTTGCAATGGCGACCCGCCTGTTGCAGGTGTTGCAGGGGCAGGGCCGATCCCAGCCGACGTGGGTATCGGTGCTGGACGTGGCACAGCAACCACCGGATTTGTCGTCTGAGATTCTGCAGTTCAATCTCGTGGCGAGGCCAGCCCTGCTCAAGGCGCTCGATGACTGGTCGCAACACCGTCACGTCACGATGCTGGTCGACGACGCCCAATGGGCAGACTTGGCCAGCCTGGAGCTCTTGCTGGACTGGATCGACAGGGCACCGGACCTTCGCCCACCCGTGATGCTGTGCATCCGCGATGACCCACTGCCTGGCGAACTTGCACGATGGATCTCCGCTCGCGACCCCAGGACCGTGCTCGACCTGAAGTTGGGCGCACTTGACGAAGCGGGCGTTACCGACCTGCTTGAGAGCCTTAGGCTGCCGTCGATTCCCTCCAACGCCTTGACCACCGCCGCGTCGTCGTTGATGCGCCAAACCGGTGGCCATCCATTCATTTTGTTGGAGTTGCTGCGCAGCCATCCCGAAGCCTGGTC
Source organism: Burkholderiales bacterium Ga0077543 (assembly GCA_001464055.1). Classification (GTDB taxonomy): domain Bacteria; phylum Pseudomonadota; class Gammaproteobacteria; order Burkholderiales; family Burkholderiaceae_C; genus Rubrivivax. The sequence continues at coordinate 19,544 of LNET01000047.1, read as the reverse complement.
TCAACCGCCCACGGGCAACTGGCAGCAGCCGGTACAGCAGCGAGTGGTTGCGTTGCTGCAGCAGCGTCTGGCCCGTCTGCCACCCGACGCTCAGCGGCTGGCCGCGGTGTGGGCCCTGGCAGGCGCCAGCGCTTCACGGCAACTGGCAGCCGACGTGATGGACCTGTCGTATGAGTCGCTCACCGAAGCGTGGCGGCTGCTGGTCGAGGCCCAGATGGTTCAAGCCGACGGCTTCATGTTCGACCTGGTGGCGGGCTCGGTTCTGCACGGTCTGCCGCCTACCGTGGGAGCGGCCTGGAACCGCCGGCTCGCAGCATCGATGGCCGCGCGCGGCGGGCGCGACGAGGCCATCGCGCTGCGCTGGGAGGCGGGCGGTCGCTGGACCGAAGCGGCCCAGTGTTTCGAACGGGCCGCGCGGACAGCCGCCCGCACAGGGCGGAGGATCGAAGAGCTTGGTTTCTGGGACCAGGCCGCACGCTGTTTTGCGCAAGCCGAAGACCCGGCTCCAGCGCTGGCGGCGCGGATCGCTTCGTTGACAGCGGCCAGTGTGGTCGAAAGCAACCGGGCACTCTCCGAGCGGATCGCCGAGCTGGAGACATGCATCTCGCAACCGGAAGATCGGCTGGCAGTGCTGCTTCTGAAGAGCCGGGCCCTGATCAACGCTGGCGAGGGTGCCGCTGCGCTCGCGCCAGCTGATGAGGCCGAGCGCCTGGCACAGTCCATCGGCCACTCTGAAGGACATTTGCGGGCTGTGGGATGGAAGGCCTTGGCCCTGGCTTTACAAGACCGTGTCGACGAGGGCCTGCTGCTGTTCGATGCGCACGCCGAGCATGCGCAACGCATGAAAGCCGTCGGAGTGCGCATGGACTTCCTGGGTGCCTGGGGCTACGCCTTGTTCTTCTCGGGAGCCTACGCCCGAGCGCTCGGGGCCTTGGAGACGGCCACTTGTCTGGCCGAAGAGCTCGGCGACCTGGGCGAGGCGATGGAGCACGTCTGCAATCTCTCAACCTGCCTGAACGCACTCGGGCGACATGACCAATCCGTTGCCCAGGGTGAGCGGGCCCTCGATCTCTGGCAGCGCTAAGGAGAGCCCAAGAGTGTGAGTGCGGCGATGATTCAGACCCAGCTGGCGGGCGCCTACACGGGCAGTGGTCGCTTCCAGGCGGCGATCGACCTGCTGAACCACGCGCTGAAATGCTTCAGGGAGACAGGCCCTCCTAACCTACAGACCAATGCGGAGCATCGTTTGGCTACCGCCTTCCTGCGTCTGGGCCAACCTGCTCGGGCACAAGCCTGCATCACGCCGTTGCCGACGGCCTGTGATCCCGGGCGGCAGGTCTTTCGCACCATGATCGAATGTCGCATCGCAGATGCTCTGGGACAACCCGTCCTTGCAAAGCTCGAAGAGGCGCGTCGCTTGCACGGGTCCAGACTCAGTGCGATGGACAGACGTGCCTTGCTGCTCTCGCTGGCAGCGCACCTGCCAGCCGAGGCGGCGCGCGAGCTGGCGCAGTTGGTGCTGCACGACGCGGAGGCCGCGGGTGATGCACCGGCTGCCCTGCATGCCCGCGTCCGTCTGGCCGAGGCCCGGCGCTTGCTGGGAGAGTTCCGCGCCGCCGCCGACGAGGCCCGTGCTGCGTGGTCGATGGGCCCCGCCGCGCCAGTGCTGGACCTCGACCGACCGGGCGCGGACTGGCTGATCTATCAGGCCGCAGTTGCGGGCGGTGACGATGAAACAGCAGTTGGCGCACTGCGTTCGGGCGCAGACTGGATCGCAAACGCCCTGCCCCATGTACCGGAAGCCTACAAGCCCAGCTTCCGCGAGCGAAACGCGGCATGCCGAGGCATTCTTGTCGAGGCGGCAAACAGGGGTTGGACGCGTTGACGGATTTCCTGGCCCCCGGACGGCGCGTGCCCGGGCCCACGTATCACCCGGCTCGCACCTTCCTCGGGACGCCTGCGCGCCCGATTCGCAGCCTTAGTTTGCCAGCACAACGCCCCGCGCCTGCACCGGCGTCGCCACCCGCACGCCAGCATCGCTGCCGATGAAGGCATCCAGGTTGACCGACCAGGAAAACACCTGCCCGCTACGGGTCACGGCCGTGATCGCGCCATTGGTGTCGATGCGTGTGACGGAGGAGAGACCCGGAACCTGCGCTGGCGAGGTCGCGATGACGTCGGCGCCTGGCCCCAAGGCAGAGTACTGGCGGTCGCCCCAGGCCCAGAGCCTGCCGTCGGCGTCCACGGCAAAGGAGGTGGTGTCGAAGACCGCGACATCGACGATGCGCGCCAGCCCTGGCACTGTGACGACGGCATTGCCGGCAACGGCGCGCGTGTTTCCCTGCCCGAGTTGACCACGATCGTTGGAACCCGCGGCAATCACGGTGCCGTCGGCCTTGACGCCAACGCAATGAGAACTGGAGCAGTCGAAGTCCGACAGTCCCGTCCAGCCATCGATGGGCGTGACGGCGGGCGCAGTGACGATGCTTCCTCCGGCAGTCCCCAGGTCGATCTGGACTCGTGCAGCCCGGCCATCGCGCAACAGCGCCAGCGCCACCGCCGGGCCCGGGAACACCACCGGACCTTTGCTCGGCAGGATGCGGGCCAACGGCCCCGGTTGCGTGCTTTGGCCAGGCGCGTACCGAAAAGCCACCCCAGGCCCGTTCGGTGGCGTGGTCGACCCAGGCCAGACCCAGAGCGAACCGTCCTTCCTCAACAGCAGGGAATGCGTGTCGATGGCCAGTGCTGCGGCGATGTCGTCCACCCCATCGATGCGGGTGGGTGTGGCGACGATGCTGCCTGGCGGCCGGTTGCCGAGTTGGCCACCCGGTGAATTGCCCCAGCCATAAAGAAGACCATCGTTGCCCACGGCCAGGGTGCGACCGCCCGGGATGCCTGCCACTTCGAAGTGCGTCTCGTACCCAGAAATGTCAACCACCGGCACGGGCAGTGTGACGGGCCGAACCGATGTGCCGGTGATCAGGGCCTGCCGTCCGAGCCCGATCCCGGCTGGTCCCCAGCCGACCACGGCGCCATTGCGTTGCAGGCCGAAGGCAGCAGTCCGCCCTGCCACCACCACCTTTGGCTGCGCCACACCCGCCGCCGCACAGGCCGCCGGCTCGAAGGCGCACCGGTCGGCCAACACCTGTGCCGTCCAGTCGCCGATGACGCCGTAGCGCTGCAACGCGTTGTTGGTCCAGTCGCCCAGGCCATGAACTTCGCCCGTGGTGGTGACGCCCAGATAGCGGCTGCCCCAGGCGCCGCGGTACTCACGCGCGTAATAGGTTTGTCCGCCATAGGCAATCGACGGGTAGATGCTGGCCGCACTGGCCGGAAAGAGATCGGGGAACTTGAACTCGGCCCAACGCAGCAGGACTTCGGCGTTGACGCTGGCGGCATCATTGGACAGTCGCTGGCGGCGGTCGGAAGTGGCCTCCGGCTGGGCCATGCGGGCCGCGTCGGCAAAGGCGGCCGCGGCACTGCGGCTGCCGTCGTCATCGCCACCGCCACCACAAGCCGCGAGCAGGGCTGCAGCCCCCGCGGCCAGTGCGACCGAGGCGCGGCGCAGCGCCGGCAATCTGGCCTGGATTGGCCGGGACCGAGCCGACGCCGGCGCATGCAGCTCATGCACGGTCGACAGCACAGGTTGGCGGTGGGGACTGATGATCATCGCGTGGGGTCCTGCGCGGTGCGCGTGGTGGTAGACGGAAAGCGGCGTCATGTTGCCAAGCAAAACCGCTGGCATCATCTCCACTTACCGCCCTTATCCGGCCGGGCGGGCCCATGGGGGAGATCACGTTGTCCAGGCCAACGCAGACGCGCCTGCGCACGCGCAAGACGGTCGAATTCGACGCCGCGCGCTTCGAGGCCCTGCTTGAAAAAGCAATCGCAGCAGAGCTTGCACGGGTGGCAGAGGACCTGCCAGGACGCTGGACCGAAGTTCCACATCGGCCCGACGTACAGCGCAGTGCAACTGGTGCACAGATGGTGCGCGAGCACATGCTGTCACTGCTGAAGAGCTTCTGCGACGCGGCTCGTCCGGCAGGCGGGCTGGCGCTCGACGAGTTTGGCGACGTGGCCGACCTGCCTGGGCTGCTGGCCAGCGGCCGTGCCCAGGCCCGCGAAGGCAGCTCGGCGCCCAAGCTGCTTGACAAGGTCCGGCGCGGCAAGCCTGTCGACCTGCGCATCGGGGTCGCTGCGCTTCACTTCTTTCGCGTCGTGCTGGCCCAGCCGCGGCTGGGCCTGCAGGACATCGGTGGCGTCGAGTCCGAGCGGCTGCGAACGGTACGCCGCCTGGAGCGCGCGATTGGCGTGGTCGAGCACGACTTGCCGCGAACGGTGTACGAAGCCCTGCGCGCGCGTGCCGAGGAGACGGCGGCTTATGCCACTCTGGCGGCCGAGGCCCACGTGCACTACGCTTTTGGACGCGTGGACGTCGATGCACTCGGGGTGCGCAGGCTGCACCTGCTGCGCACGACACGCTGGCGGCCCTTGCGCCTGCAGGCCTTCCCGACCCAGCTCGCCCCGGCCAAGGTCTACGAATGCTCGCAATGGAATCAGGTACGCCACTGGCGCTTGCGCGTCGGCCAGACTCGGCCTGGAGAGCCGCTGCACGAGATCCCGCTCGTTAAGCGGCTGCTGCCCGAGCAGGGCGTCTTCAGGATAGAGCCGTCACCGGACCTAGACCCCGCCTTGCGCCGTCTGCTGGTGGTGGGCGGCGCCGATGTGGATGCCCAGGCTCCGGTCATCGAGTGGCTGGAAGAAGTGATCTTCAACCTCGCCGATCGCGACATCCTGGTCTGGTACGCCCCCGTTCACGGGCTGAGCGTGACGATGGACGAGGCACTGTCCTGCCAGGTGCAGGTCAGCGTCGGCGACTCGCCAGGGCTGCAACGCACACCGGAAGGCTGGCGCCTGGACCGAAGCCTCATGCCGCGCGAGGTGCTGGCGGTACGCTTCCTATGGCGTGGGCTGGACCTGTCCCGCATCGACGCCATCGGTAGCGGCGGCGAATGGCTGGCACAGGCCTGACCGATGGGCGGCGAGCGGCCAGATTGCACAGACACACCGCTGCTCGGCTGAGCCGGGCGCCTGCCGACGCAGGCTGCGCGGGTTCAGGTCCCCTTGGACACCTGGATCGTCGGGAACTTCGCGCTGAAGTCCTTGGCCTTCTGCGCGATCTTCACCGCCGCGCGGCGCGCGATCTCGCGGTAGGTGGCGGCGACGCTGCCGTCGGGGTCGGCCACGACGGTGGGGCGGCCGGCGTCGGCCTGTTCGCGGATGGTCAGCGTCAGCGGCAGGCTGCCCAGGGTGTCGACGTCGTATTTCTCGGCCATGCGCTGGCCGCCGCCCTCGCCGAAGATGTGTTCGGTGTGGCCGCAGTTCGGGCAGCAGTAGACCGCCATGTTCTCGACGATGCCCAGGATGGGCACGCCGACCTTCTTGAACATCTCCACGCCGCGCTGCACGTCCAGCAGGGCAATGTCCTGCGGCGTGGTCACGATGATGGCGCCGGTCAGCGGCACGCGCTGGCTGAGCGTGAGCGCGATGTCGCCAGTGCCCGGGGGCATGTCGATCAGCAGGTAGTCCAGTTCGCGCCAGTTGGTCTGGCGCAGCAACTGCTCCAGCGCCTGGGTGGCCATCGGTCCGCGCCAGATCATGGCCTGGTCGGCGTCGACCAGGAAGCCGATGCTGATGACCTGCACGCCGTAGTTTTCCAGCGGCTCCATGCTCTTGCCGTCGCTGCTCTCAGGGCGGCCGCTGATGCCCATCATCATGGGCTGGCTGGGGCCATAGATGTCGGCGTCCAGGATGCCCACGCTGGCGCCCTCGGCGGCCAGCGCCAGCGCCAGGTTGGCGGTGGTGGTGCTCTTGCCCACGCCGCCCTTGCCCGAGGCCACGGCAATGACGTTCTTCACCCCCGGCAGCAGCTGCACACCGCGCTGCACGGCGTGCGCGACGATCTTGCTGGTGATGTTCACACTGACGTTGGCCACCCCGGGCAGGGTGCGCGCCGCGGCAATCAAGGCCTTGCGCAGCACGGGCATCTGGGTCTTGCCGGGGTAGCCCAGCTCGACGTCGAAGGCGATGTCGCCGCCGTCGATGCGCAGGTTCTTCAGCTGCTTGCCGGTGACGAAGTCACGGCCGGTGTTGGGGTCGACAACGGCCTTCAATGCTTCGAGCAGGACGGCTTCAGTGGGATTGGACATGGCCCGGACGTGATCGCTGACAAGGAGGCCGAGAGTCTATCCGCCGCCGCAGGGCTCATCCGCCGTCATGGCCATGCAGGGGCCAGAATGGGCCTGCGCGAGCAGGTGGCGTCGAAAGGAAATTGATGGCAAGGCAGCGGGCAGTCAGGAGCAGACGCGTTGTTCAGGCGGCCGTCCTGGCCTGGACGCTGGTGGCGGCGCCCGCCTGGGGTGCCAGCGTGGCCACCATGGCACCCCAGGGCGAAGTGGGCGAGGTTCGCCAGCTGGTGCTGCGCTTCGACAGCCCCGTGATCGCCGCCGGCGACCCGCGCACACCGGCACCCGCCGTGCTCAGCTGCGAAGGCGGCACAACAGGCGGCACACCCGCCGGCAGCGGCCGCTGGGCCGACGCGCAACGCTGGCTGTTCGACTTCAACGAGCCGTTGCCGGCCTCGACCCGCTGCACGCTCGCCATCGCCCCGGGCTTCGTGCCGCTGAGCGGCCCGCTCCAGGGTCCCACGAGCTGGCGCTTTGCCACCGGCGCGCCCCGTGTGGTGGCGGTGCAGCCCTATGCAGGCGCCGAGATCGAGGAAGAGCAGCAGTTCCTGCTGCGCTTCAACGGGCCGGCCGATGCGGCGGGTGCAACCAGGCGCGCCTGGTGTGAGGTCGACGGCCTGGGAGAACGCATCCCCGTGCGCGTGACCACCGGCGCCGAACGCGACGCCGTGCTGCGCGCCAGCGGGCGGGGTGTGCCGCCAGGCCAGTGGTTGCTGCTGGCCTGCCAGCGGCCTTTTCCCGCCGCCACCCCGGTGCGCCTGGTGTGGGGCCCGGCCGGCAATGTGAAGGACGCCCAGCGTTTCGAATGGACCGTGCGCAAGCGCTTCACCGCCGAATTCAGCTGCGAACGCGAAAACGCGCAGTCGCCCTGCCTGCCATTGCGGCCGATGACGCTGCGTTTCAACGCGCCCGTTCCTCGTTCGCTGGCCTTGGCGGCACGGCTGCAAGCGGCTGGCGGTGCGGCCATTGCGCCCATGCCGCCTTCGGAGGCCGGTGAAGGGGCGCTCGAAAGCGTGCAGTTCGCCGCGCCACTGGCCGAGAACACGCGCTTCCAGCTGCAGTTGCCGCCCGGCCTGAAGGACGAGACCGGTCGCATGCTGTCCAACGCCGGCAGCTTTCCGCTGGCGGTGGCCACGGGCGGCATGCCGCCGCTGGCGAAGTTCGCGGGGGGGCCATTCGGCGTCCTGGAAGCACCGCTGAAGGCCGGTGAACCGGCGCTGCTGCCGCTGACGCTGCGCCAGGTGCAGGCCGACCTGCAAGGCGCCAGCACCGGCGGCAGCGTGCGCGTGCGCCGCTTCGACGCCGGCACGCCCGACGCGACGCTGCTGCAGTGGATCGCGCGGGTGGAACGCTTCCACGAAGGCGAGGTCAGCGCCCGGGCCGCCGGCCTGCCCCAGGCCCAGTGGACCGAGGCCGTGCAGGTGCAGGGTGCCGGCGGCATCCTGCGCACGACGCAGCGTGAACGCCAGGTGCCCACGCGCACGGTCTCGCTGCTGGCGCAGGAAACCGATGTCGCCGTCGTTCAGCTGCCGCAGCCGGCCGACACCCGCGCCACCGAAGTGGTGGCGCTGCCCCTGCCGCGCCGCGGCTACCACGTGGTGGAAGTGGAGTCGCGCATCCTCGGCCAGGCGCTGCTGGCCAGCAGCGCGCCGATGTTCGTGCGCACCGGCGCCCTGGTCACGCCGATCGCGGTGCACTTCAAGCGCGGGCGCAGCAGCAGCCTGGCCTGGGTGACTTCGCTGGACCGCGCCCGACCCGTGGCCGGCGCGCGCGTGGCGGTGAACGACTGCCGCGGCCGGGTGCTGTGGAGCGGCAGCACTGGCGCCGACGGCACGGTGCGCATCGAGCGCGGCTTCGACGAGGAGTTCGGCGGTGGCAGCGACGACGCACGAGCGGACCAGTGCCTCAGCCGTGACGGCCTGTTCGTCACCGCCCGCAGCGGCAGCGGCGACGCCGCAGACCTGGCCTTCGTCTTCAGCCGCTGGCACAAGGGCATCGAGCCCTGGCGCTTCGGCATCGCCACGGCCCAGGGCACCACGCCCGACCGCCGGGCCCACACGGTGTTCGACCGTACCCTGCTGCGCACCGGCGAGACGCTGTCGATGAAGCACTTCGTGCGCGACGAGACCGAACGGGGTCTGGCCCTGCCCGCCGCCGACACCCTGCCCGACACGCTGCTGATCACCCACCAGGGCAGCGGCGCCGAGACGGCGTTGCCGCTGGCCTGGCCGCGCGGCGCCCGCTCGGCGCAAAGCCGCTGGCCGATTCCGAAGACCGCCGCGCTCGGCAACTACGAGGTCGCCCTGAAGCGAGGCGACCAGCGCCTGGCCAGCGGCAGTTTCCGCGTCGAGGCCTTCCGCGTGCCGCTGGTCGACGCCCGGCTGACGGCACCCGCCGGCGACGGCGTGGCGCCGGCCGAACTGGCGTTCTCGGCGCAGCTCAATGCCATGGCCGGCGGGCCGATGGCGGGTGCGCCGCTGGTGCTGTCGGCACTGCTGCGCCCGGCGCCACCCAGCTTTGCGCAGCACCCCGAGTTCCGCTTCGACCCGCCGCGACCCGCTGCCTCCACTCGGCCTGACGACGAAGACGACAGCGCCGACGGCGCCAGGCTGGTTGCCGACAAGCTCAAGGCCAGCACCGACGCCCAGGGCGCAGCGCGCATCGTCGTCACCGGCCTGCCGGCCCTGAGCGGGCCTTCAGAGCTGAGCGCCGAACTCGGCTTCGACGACCCCAACGGCGAGGTGCAGACCGTCACCCAGACCCTGCGGCTGTGGCCCGCGGCCGTGCTGGTGGGCTTGCGTGCGCCTTCCTGGGCCGGCTCGGCCGGCAGCGCGCGCTTCACGGCGCTGGTGGTGGACACCCGCGGCAGGCCGCTGTCCGGCCGAACGGTGGAAGTGGCCGGCCGGCTGCACGAATCGCTGAGCACACGCACCCGCATCGTCGGCGGCTTCTATGCCTACGACACGCAGCGTCGCACGCGTGAACTGGGCGTGCTGTGCAAAGGCCAGACCGACGCCCAGGGCCGGCTGAACTGTGAAGTCGAGCCGAAGGCCACGGGCGAAGTGGAACTGGTGGCCAGCAGCCGCGACGACGCCGGGCGCGTGGCCCAGGCCGGTGCGGGCGTGTGGATCAGCGGCGCCGGTGAATGGTGGTTCGACCAGGACAACGACGACCGCATCGACGTGCTGCCCGAAGCGCGCCAGGTCGAACCGGGCCAGACCGCGCGGCTGCAGGTGCGCATGCCCTTTCGCAGCGCCACTGCGCTGGTGACGGTGGAACGCGAAGGCGTGATCGACGCGCGCGTGGTGCAGCTCACCGGGCGCAACCCGGTGGTGGAAGTTCCGGTGCCCGCGGCCTGGGCGCCGAACGTGCACATCGGCGTGCTGGTGCTGCGCGGCCGGCTGCGCGAAGCGCCCTGGTGGAGCCTGTTCACCTGGGGCTGGCGCGAACCCGGAAACTGGTGGCAGGCCTTCCGCCACGAAGGCCGCGACTACCGCGCGCCTACCGCATTGGTCGACCTGGCCAAGCCCAGCTTCAAGTTCGGCATGGCCACGCTGGAAGTGGGCCGCGCCGCGCACCGGCTGGACGTGACGGTGGCCGCCGACCGCCCCGCCGACCAGGCCTATGCCGTGCGCGAAACCGTGAAGGCCACGGTGCGCGTCAGCCACGGCGGCCAGCCGCTGGCTGGTGCCGAGGTGGCCTTCGCCGCCGTCGACGAAGGCCTGCTGGCGCTGATGCCCAACCGGTCCTGGGACCTGCTGGACGCGCTGGTGGCCCAGCGCCCCTGGGGCGTGGAAACGGCCACGGCCCAGGGTGAACTGATCGGCCGGCGCCATTACGGACGCAAGGCCCTGCCCCCGGGCGGCGGCGGTGGACGCAACCCCACGCGCGAGCTCTTCGACACCCTGCTGCTGTGGCAGGGCAGCGTCGTGCTCGACGCAAAAGGCGAAGCGCGCATCGACGTGCCGCTGAACGATTCGCTCACCCGCTTCAGGCTGGTGGCCGTGGCCGACGACGGCGGCGCGCGTTTCGGCAGCGGCAGCACGCAGGTGCGGGTGTCGCAGGACCTGCAGCTGCTGCCCGGCCTGGCACCGCTGGCGCGCGAAGGCGACCGCGTGGACGCGGCCTTCACGCTGCGCAACACCACGGAACGGGCGATGAACCTCAGTGTCAGCCTGGCCGGCCAGAGCGATGCCGCGCCCGGCGCCGTGCCCGTGCCCCCTGCCCAGACCCTGCAGCTGCCCGCCGGGGCCGCGCGCGACCTGCGCTGGACCGTGACCGTGCCCGAAGGTGCCACGCGCATCGAATGGACGGCCGAAGCCAGCGAAGCCGGCGGTGCGCCCAAGCCCGCGCGCGACCGCGTGAAGATCGTGCAGGCCGTGCTGCCGCTGGTGCCGCAGCGCGTGTGGCAGGCCAGCTTGCTGCAGCTGGACGGCACTGCGCCGGCGACCCTGCCCGTGGCTGCGCCCGCCGGCGCCCTGCCCGGCCGCAGCCAGCTGCTGGCGACGCTGAAACCCAGCCTGGCGGGGACCGGCACCGGCCCGGGCGCTGGCCTGCCCGGCGTGCGCCGCTACTTCGAAGGCTACCCCTACACCTGCCTGGAGCAGCAGACCTCGCGCGCCATCGGCCTGCGCGACGGCGCGGCCTGGCAGGCGCTGGGCAGCGAACTCGCGGGCTACCTCGACAGTGACGGCCTGGCCGGCTACTTCCCACCCCAGCCCGGCGACGCGCCGCGCGGCAGCGACAGGCTCACCGCCTACCTGCTGTCGGTTGCCCACCAGGCCGGCTGGACCTGGCCCGACGGCCAGCGCGACGCGATGCTGGCCGGACTGGCGGCCTTCGTCGAGGGCCGCGTCGTGCGCCGCTTCAATGCACCGCGCGCCGACCTGGAAGTGCGCAAGCTCGCGGCGCTGGAAGCCCTGTCGCGCCATGGCCGCGTGGTGCCGCGCATGCTGGGCTCGGTGGCCTTCACGCCGGCGGCCATGGGCGCCTGGCCCACCAGTGCGCTGCTCGACGCCTGGCAGGTGCTGCAGCGCGTGGAAGGCGCGCCCGAGCGCAACACCCGGCTCGACGAGGTGCAGCGCCAGCTGCGCAGCCGGCTCGTCGAAGGCGGCAGCACCCTGGCCTTCAGCACCGAGGCCCAGGACGACTGGTGGTGGCTGATGGAAGGCGCCGACGCCAATGCCGCGCGGCTGCTGCTGGTGGCGATGCAGACCCCCGCCTGGCAGGCCGAGGTGCCGCGCCTGCTGACCGGCCTGCTGGCACGCCAGCAGCGCGGCGCCTGGCGCACGACCACGGCCAACGTCTGGGGCAGCCTGGCCGTGGAGGACTTCAGCAGGCGCTTCGAGGCCAGCGCAACCACCGGCAGCACGGTGCTGACGCTGGCGGGCGCCACGGCCACGCAGGACTGGGCCGCCCAGCCGGGCGGCAGCAGCCTGCCGCTGCCACTGGCCGCCGCGGAGCTGAATGCCCGCCACAGCGGCGGCGGCCGGCCCTGGCTGAGTGCCCAGACCCTGGCGGCGGTGCCGCTGACGGCGCCGCTGTCTGCCGGCTACCGTGTCACGCGCAGCGTCACGCCAGTGCAGCAGAAGACCCCCGGCAGCTGGACCCGCGGCGACGTGCTGCGCGTGCGCCTGCAGGTGAACGCCGCGGCCGACATGGCCTGGGTGGTACTGAGCGACCCGGTGCCGGCCGGCGCCACGCTGCTGGGCAGCGGGCTGGGGCGCGACTCGGCCATCGCCACGCGCGGCGAACAGCGCAGCGGCAGCGCCTGGCTGGCCTTCGAAGAACGCCGCGCCGACACCTGGCGCGGCTATTGGGAATGGCTGCCACGCGGCCAGCATGTCGTCGAATACACGCTGCGGCTGAACGCCAGTGGCCGCTTCGGCCTGCCGCCCACGCGGGTCGAAGCGATGTACGCGCCAGACAGTTTCGGCGAACTGCCGAATGCAGTCATCGAGGTGAGGCCATGACGGCATCCAGGCGCCCGAGGTACATCCCGGCCTGGGCTCGGGCCAGCCTGGTGGTGCTGGTGATCGTGGCCGCACCCGCGGCGCACGCCGGCCTGCCCAGCTTCGAGGCCGTGCGCGCCGCCCACGCCCCTTCCGACCGGGTGCTGCTGGACCGCCACGGCCAGCCGCTGCAGATGATGCGTGTCGACGCCACGGTGCGCCGCGGCGACTGGCTGGCGCTGGACGAGATGTCGCCGGCGCTGCGCGACGCCATCGTGCTCAGCGAAGACCGTCGCTTCTGGGACCACGGCGGTGTCGACTGGCGCGCCCTGGCCGCGAGTGCCTGGGCCAACGCCTGGAACACCCGCACCCGCGGCGCCAGCACGGTGACCATGCAGCTGGCCGGGCTGGTCGACGATGCGCTGGCCCGCCCCGCGGGCGGCCGCAGCCTGGGCACCAAGTTCAACCAGGTGCTGCTTGCGCGCGAACTGGAAGCGCGCTGGCGCAAGACGCAGATCCTCGAGGCCTACCTGAACCTGGTGCCGCTGCGCGGTGAACTGGTGGGCGCCGCCGCCGCGTCAGAACAACTCTTCGGCAAGCATGCCAGCGGCCTGGATCACAGCGAAGCCGCGCTGCTGGCCGTGCTGGTGCGCGCCCCCAACGCCAACGCCGCGCAGGTGGAGCGCCGCGCCTGCGAGGTGCTGCGCCGGCAGGCCCTGCCCTGCGACGGCCTGGCCCTGGTGCTGAGCCAGGCACTGGACCGCCGGCCCGGCCCGGCGGCGGGCGCGCAGCTGGCCCCGCATTTCGCGCGGCAGCTGCCACCACCTGCTGCCGGCCAGCCCTGGCGCAGCACGCTCGATGCGCGAGTGCAGCGCGTGGCCATTCACGCCTTGCGCCAGCAACTCTCGGAACTGCGTGGCCGCAACGTCGAGGACGGCGCCGTCGTCGTTCTGGACAACGCCAGCGGTGCGGTGCTGGCCTGGGTGGGATCGGCCGGCGCGGCCATCTCCGGCGCACCGGCGGTGGACGCGGTGCTGGCCCGGCGCCAGCCCGGCAGCACGCTCAAGCCTTTTGTCTATGGCCTGGCGCTGCAGCAGCGGCTGCTCACTGCCGCGTCGGTGCTGAACGACAGCCCGCTGCAGTTGGCCAGCGGCGGCGGCACCCTGTACCAACCGCAGAACTACGACCTGGGCTTCAAGGGCCCGGTGAGCGTGCGCACGGCCCTGGCCGCCAGCCTGAACATCCCGGCCGTGCGCGTGGCGCAGATGCTGGGACCCGAAGACGTGTTCCAGACCCTGCGCCGCGCCGGCCTGGAGCCCAGCGAAAGCGCCGGCTTCCATGGGCACGCGCTCGCGCTGGGCAGCGCCGAGACCTCGCTGCGCGAACTGACCAGCGCCTACCGCCTGCTGGCCACAGGAACGCTGTTCGGCCCTGTGGTGGACTTCATCCTTGCCGACATGCTGGCCGACCGCCCTGCCCGCGCCATCACCTTCGGCCTGGACAGCCCCTTGGTGACGCGCGGCTGGGCCGCAGTGAAGACCGGCACCAGCAAGGACATGCGCGACAACTGGTGCATTGGCTTCACCACCCGCTACACGGTGGGGGTGTGGATGGGCAACGCCAGCGGCGCACCCATGCACGGCGTCAGCGGCAGCGAAGGTGCCGCGCCAGTGTGGCGCAGCGTCATGCAGATGCTCCATGCCGACGCGCCAGCGCGCGTGCCTGTGCCGCCGGCCGGTGTGCTGGCGCGCGCTGGCGAATGGTTCCTGCCGGGGACGGAACCCGGCATGGCTGCCACTGGCGAACCGCCTGGCCAGGCCCAGGCCGCCTGGCGCACCGGTGTGTTCGGCATCCAGGCACCGCGCGACGGCGCGGTCATCGTGCTCGACCCCGACATCCCGATGGCCGCGCAGCGCATGGTGTTCCGAGGTGCAGCTGGCAGCTGGTCGCTGGCCGGGCGCGTGCTCGGCAGCGGCGAGCAGGTGGTCTGGCTGCCCCGGCCAGGGCGCCATGTGCTGGAACTCAGAACCCAAAGCGGCCGCGTCGACCGCGTTCGCTTCGAGGTGCGCGCCGCGCGCTGACGGGCCGCGCGACGCACCTGGCTCGGGCTGCCACCCTTCGGGCAGCGTCTACTGGGTCGGCGATGGTGGCGCACCGGGTGCAGGGCCCATCGACGGGCCGAAGCTCGGCGGCGGCTCTTCTTCTTCGTCCATCGGCGTGATGTTGAGGTTGACGTTCTCCACGTCCAGCACCTTCACCTCACCCAGGCCGTACAGCACGATTTCCGGCTTCCACACCACGGCCGCCACCATGATCACCTGCAAGACCACGAAGGCCACCGCGCCGCGGTAGATGTCGCCGGTCTTGAAGGCCGCAATGCGCTTGCGCGTCACCTTGTCCACGTATTCCGATTGCGGAGCCACGCTGCGCAGGTAGAACAGCGCGAAGCCGAAGGGCGGCGTCAGGAACGAAGTCTGCAGGTTCAGCGCCACCATCACGCCGAACCAAACCAGATTGATGTCCATGTCACGCAGCACCGGCAGCAACAGCGGCAGCAGGATGAAGGCGATCTCGAAGAAGTCGAGGAAGCAGCCCAGGATGAAGATCAGCACGTTGACGAACAGCAGGAAGCCCAGTTCGCCACCCGGCAGCGCCGCGAACAGCGCCTTCACCCAGTCCGGCCCGTCGATGGCCTGGAAGGTGAGCGCGAAGATGGTCGAGCCGATCAGCACGAACAGCACGAAGATCGACAGGCGCGCCGACGAATCGAGCGCCTGCTTCAGCAGCATCACACCCAGGCGCTTGCGCCCCAGCGCCATCAACAGCGCCCCGGCCGCACCCATGGCGCCGCCTTCGGTGGGCGTGGCCACGCCCAGGAAGATGGTGCCCAGCACCAGGAACACCAGCAGCAGCGGCGGGATCAGCACGAAAGTGACCTGGCGCGCCAGGGTCGACAGCAGGTTCGTGCGCGCCAGCTTGTCCACCATCGCCATCAGCCATGCGAACAGGATGCCCACCATCAGGGCCATCACCACCCGCTCGTCGGTTGGCGTGGCAAAGCTCGGGTCTGAACCCAGCTTGACCTTGATGGCCGCCCAATGCGTGAAGGTCTGGTGGCCGACGATCAGGCTGGCCAGCGACAGGACGCCCAGCGACCTGTGGCCGGTGTTGCCATTCTTCTCGTGGTAGACCAGCGCCTCGGGTGGCAGTGCCGGCACCCACTTCGGCCGCACCACGGCCAGCACCAGCATGGCAATGACGTAGACGCCCACCAGGATGAAGGCCGGGATGAACGCGGCCTTGTACATGTCGCCCACGCTCTGACCCAACTGGTCGGCGATGACGATGAGCACGATCGACGGCGGGATGATCTGCGCCAGCGTGCCTGAAGCGGTGATGACCCCGGCCGCAAGCGGCCGGTTGTAGCCGTAACGCATCATGATCGGCAGCGAAATCAGGCCCATCGAGATGACCGAAGCGGCCACCACGCCCGTGGTGGCGGCCAGCATCGCACCCACCAGCACCACGGCGATGGCCAGGCCGGCACGCATGGGGCCGAAGACCTGGCCGATGGTGTCCAGCAGGTCTTCAGCCATGCGGCTGCGTTCGAGGATCAGCCCCATGAAGGTGAAGAAGGGGATGGCCAGCAAGACGTCGTTGGCCATGATCCCGTACAGCCGCAGCGGCAGGGCGTTGAAGAAGGCTGCGGGCACGATGCCCAGTTCCACGGCCAACCAGCCAAAAGTCATGCCGGTAGCGGCCAGCGCGAAGGCGACGGGGAAGCCGGTCAGCAGGAACAGCAGCAGGCTGCCGAACATGATCGGCGCGATGTTGTCGGCAATGAAGCTCACGGCTTGGCTCCTGCAGTGTTGGCAGCAGCAGCAGCTTCCCTGGCTTCGCGCTCGTCGGCTTCGTGCCTCAATTCCTGCAGCAGAAGCTCTTCATCGGTGACCTCGGGCTTGGCATGCGGGTCGGGCCCAGCGCCCGTGAGGAAGCCGATGCGCTTGAACAGTTCCGACAGGCTTTGCAGCGCCAGCAGCGAAAACCCGATCGGTACCAGCGCATACAGCGGCCAGCGGATCAGGCCACCGGGGTTGGCCGACACCTCTTGCGTTTCCCAGGCCGTCATCACCGAAGGCATGGCCGTCCAGACCACGAAGGCGCACAAGGGAAGCAAGAAGAAAACAATGCCGACCACGTCGATCCACACCTGCACCCTTCGCGACAGCTTGCTCGAGATGACGTCGATGCGCACGTGCTGGTCATGCAGGAAGACATAGCCTGCACCGAGCATGAACATCGCCGCGAACATGTACCACTGCGCTTCGAGATAGGCATTGCTGCTCAGGTTGAATGTCTTGCGCACGATGGCGTTGACGGTGCTGACGATCACCGCCACCAGCAGCAGCCAGTAAACGCTGCGGCCGATGCGTTCAGTGATCCAGTCGACACCACGACTGAAGGTCAGAAGGGCTTGCATGGGGAGTCTTTCTCTTTGACTTCTTGGGCCAGGCCTGTCAGCTGCGCGTCAGGGAATGGCGTCCGCCAAGGAAAAGCCCCGCCAGGGCGGGGCTTGTGTTGCCGCGGTGGGACTGATCTCTGGCGATCAGCTGCGCAGCATCTGCGCCATGAAGTCGTCGAAGGTGTTCTCGGTGAAGCGCATCCAGGACACCACCTCGCGCTGGAAGCCGCTGTAGCTGTCGTACAGGCGCTTGAAGTTGGCATTGCCAGCGCCGATCTCGGCGTACATGGGCAGCGCCGCCCTGTAGAAGCCTTCCATCACCGGGCGCGGGAAAGCCTTCACCTGCGTGCCACCGGCAATCAGGCGGCGCAGCGCAGCGCCGTTGCGGGCGTCGTACTTGCCCATCATGTCGGCATTGGCCTCGTGCGCAGCGGCGGTGAAGATGGCGCGGTACTCGGGCGGAAGCGCGTCCCAAGCCCTGTTGTTCACCAGCCAGCCGAGCGTGGCGCCGCCTTCCCAGAAGCCCGGGTAGTAATAGAACTTGGCCACCTTGTGGAAGCCCAGCTTCTCGTCGTCGTAAGGGCCCACCCACTCGGCGCCGTCGATCGTGCCGCGCTCCAGCGCCGGGTAGATGTCGCCGCCGGGAATCTGCTGCGGTACCGCACCCACCGCAGAGAACAAGCGCCCTCCCAGGCCGGGAATGCGCATCTTCAAACCCCTGACGTCTTCCATGGTGTTGATTTCCTTGCGGAACCAACCCCCCATCTGCGCGCCCGTGTTGCCGCTGATGATGTAGCGCATGCCTTGCGGACGCAGGAAGTCGTTGAACAGCTTGTCGCCGCCGCCCTCCATCCACCAGGCGTTCATCTGGCGGAAGTTCATGCCGAAGGGAATGCACGAACCGAAGGCCCAGGTCGGGTCCTTGCCCACGTAGTAGAAGGCGGCGGTGTGCGAACACTCCACGGTGTTGGCGGCCACGGCGTCGGCCGCCTGCGGCATCGGGACGATCTCACCGGCCGGCGCCACGCTGATCTGGAATTTGCCGCCGGTGGCTTCGCTGATGCGCTTGGCTGCGTCTTCTGCGGCACCGTAGATCGTGTCGAGCGCCTTCGGGAAGCCCGATGAACAGCGCCACCGCACGGTGGGCTGAGCCTTGACGATGGCCGGGGCCGCCAGGGCCACGGTGCCGACGCCAGCGCCGATGCTTGTCTTGGTCAGGAAAGAGCGACGTTCCATGTTCTTCAGTCTCCGTTTCGAAAAAAGGCAGGCTTCAGCCGAAGGTCCAAAACTTCGAAAGGTCTTGTCTTGGCTAAAGCCGCTTAGGCTAGGCAACTTTTTGAAGAAGCTAAAGTCGATTCACACGCTGCCTGAAATCCATTTTCTGGAGGTGATACATGCAGAACCTGAACTACAAGCACCCGCACTATTTCTGGACCGTGGCGCGCTGCGGCGGCGTAGCCAAGGCCGGCGAGAAGCTGAACGTGACGCCGCAGTCGATCAGCACGCAGATCCAGCAGCTCGCTGGCCACATCGGCGCGCCCCTGTGGCGGCGCGCCGGGCGCACCCTGGAGCTCACCGACACCGGTAACCTGGTGCTGGAATACGCCGACCGGCTGTTCACGGTCGGCGAAGAGCTCAAGGAAGCCCTGCGCGAGCGGCCCGGCGCGGCCCAGAGCAGCCTGCGCGTGGGTGTCACTGGCTCGGTGGTGAAGGTGGTGGCCTACCGGACCCTGGAGCCCGTGCTGCGGCTCGACCCGCCGCACCGCCTGCACTGCCGCGAAGGCCGCTTCAACGAGCTCCTGTCACTGCTGGCGATCCAGCAGCTGGACGCCGTCATCAGCGACCGCGCCATGCCGGGCACGCTCAACGTGCGCGCCTTCAATCACCTGCTGTCGGAAGGGGGGATCACCTTCCTCGGTTCGGCGGCGGTGGCAAGGCGTTTGCGCAAGCGCTTTCCGGACAACCTGCATGGTGCGCCGTTGCTGCTGCCGGGTGGCGACTCGGCCATGCGCCCGCAACTGATGCGCTGGTTCGACAAGCTGCGCATCAAGCCGCTGGTGATCGGCGAATTCGACGACACCGCCGTGATGAAGGCCTTTGGCCAGGGTGGTGCGGGCATCTTCCCGATGCCCACGATGGTCGCCGACGAAACCGCCAAGCAGTTCCATGTCGTTCCGATCGGCAGCACTGAAGAGGTCATCCACCAGGTCTGGGCCGTGACCTGCGAACGCCGGATCTCGAGCCCGGCTGTGCTGGCCATCAGCGAAGCGGCTCGCCGGCGGCAGCAAGCCACCGCGGCGACAGCAGCGGCCTGATGCAGCGCTGAGCTGCCGTCAGCGCCGCGCCGGAGGCAGGTCGGTGCAGCTGCCGTGCGCCACTTCGGCGGCCATGCCGATGCTTTCGCCCAGCGTCGGGTGCGGGTGGATGGTCTTGCCGATGTCGACCGCATCCGCGCCCATCTCGATGGCCAGAGCCACCTCACCAATCATGTCGCCGGCATGGGTGCCGACGATGCCGCCGCCCAGGATCCGACCATGACCATGGGCTTCGGGTGAATCGTCGAACAGCAGCTTGGTGAAGCCTTCGTCACGTCCATTCGCAATGGCACGGCCGCTGGCCGACCAGGGGAACAGGCCCTTCTTCACCTTGATGCCTTGCGCCTTGGCTTCGTCTTCGGTCAGGCCGACCCAGGCGACCTCGGGGTCGGTGTAGGCCACGCTCGGAATCACGCGCGCATCGAACCGGGCTTTCGTGTCGCCACTGGCAACTTCAGCCGCCACATGCGCTTCGTGGACGGCCAGTGGCCGCCCCATCGCCAACGGCCGCGACGAAGGTTTCACCAAGCTGCTCTTCGACGACTCACCCGAGGCCCATGGCCACGGCAGG
>LNET01000046.1 GCA_001464055.1 Burkholderiales bacterium Ga0077543 | reverse complement strand
TGTCGATCTGGCAGCGCAGACGGGCGTCAAGGTCTACTTCTGTGACCCGCACAGCCCCTGGCAGCGCGGCACCTGCGAGAACACCAACGGGCTCATCCGGCAGTACCTGCCCAAGGGCACCGATCTCAGCGTCTTCAGCCAGGACGAGCTCGATGGCATCGCCGACAGCTTGAACACCAGGCCGCGTGCCCCCGATGGAGGTGTTCGCGCAGACCCTGGCCAGCTCTCACAAACCATCTTCCTCAGTTCATTGAACCGGGTGTTGCACTTCGGACTTGAAACCGCCAGGTGTTTCGGACGAAACCCACCAGGCTTGAAGCGCCGGCCCCGTGCGAAAGGTCGCTGTCATGGCCAAGACATGGGCTGCCCCCTGACCAAAGAATGGGCTCTGGTGCACTGCAACATTGTCTTTTCGGTCCTGGGCCATCGGCGCACAATGCGTGCAGTTCGCGATGCGCCCTGAATCCCCTTCCTCCTCGCCAGCCGCCCTGGCCGGCTTGACGCTGGCGGCCATCGGCGTCGTCTACGGCGACATCGGCACCAGCCCGCTGTATGCGCTGAAGGAGGTATTCGCCGAGGGCCGCGTGCCGTTGAGCCCGGACAACATCCTGGGCATCCTGAGCCTGGTCTTCTGGACGCTGACGATCGTCGTGTCGCTGAAGTACGTGGTGCTCATCCTGCGCGCCGACAACCATGGCGAGGGCGGCTTGATCGCCATGCTCGCGCTGGCCACGCAGGCGGTGAAGGACCGGCCGAAGCTGCGCGGCCGGCTGCTGCTGCTGGGCATCTTCGGTACGGCCATCTTCTTCGGCGACGGTGTCATCACGCCGGCCATCAGCGTGCTGTCGGCGGTGGAAGGGCTGGAGATTGCAGCCCCCGGGCTTCACCGCTACGTCGTGCCGCTGACGCTGCTCGTGCTCACAGCGCTCTTTGCCGCGCAGCGCTTCGGCACCGCGGTGGTGGGGCGGCTGTTCGGGCCGATCACGCTGGTCTGGTTCGCGGTGCTGGCGGTGCTGGGTGTGGTGCACATCGGCACCTATCCGCAGGTGCTGGTGGCGCTGTCGCCGCACCATGCCCTGGGTTTCGCCATGGCGCAACCCGGCGTGGCCTTTGTCGCGCTCGGCGCCGTGGTGCTGTGCGTCACCGGAGCCGAAGCCTTGTACGCCGACCTCGGGCACTTCGGCCGGCGGCCCATCCGGCTGGCCTGGTTCGTGGTGGTCATGCCTGCCCTGGTGTTGAACTACTTCGGGCAGGGCGCAATGCTGCTGCAGCACCCCGAGAACGTGCGCAATCCGTTTTACGAGATGGCCCCGCAGTGGGCGCTGTTCCCACTCATCGGGCTGGCCACCGCAGCCACGGTGATCGCCTCGCAGGCCCTGATCACCGCTGCTTTCTCGGTCACCAAGCAGGCCATCCAGCTCGGCTACCTGCCGCGCATGCGCATCGTGCACACCAGCGTGCGCGACACCGGTCAGATCTACGTGCCCTTCGTCAACTGGGCACTCTACGGCTTCGTCGTCTTCGCGGTGGTGGTGTTCGGCAGCAGCAGCGCCCTGGCCAGCGCCTACGGTATCGCCGTCACCATCGACATGACGATCACCACGGTCATGACCTTCTTCGTCATCCGCTACGCCTGGAAGCTGCCATTGGCCCTGTGCCTGGCGGCCACGGGTGTGTTCTTCGTCGTCGATATCCTGTTCTTCGCCGCCAATGCCGTGAAGGTGCTGGAGGGTGGCTGGTTCCCGCTGGCCATAGGCGCCGGCATGTTCGGTCTGATGACGACCTGGAAGCAGGGGCGGCGCTTGCTCAGCGCGCGCCTGCGCGACGAGTCGATCGACTTGCAGAGCTTCCTGTCGTCGCTGTTCCTGAGTCCGCCGCTGCGCGTGCCGGGCACGGCGGTATTCCTCAGTGGCGAGCAGGGCTCGACGCCCTTCGCGCTGCTGCACAACCTGAAGCACAACAAGGTGCTGCACGAAAGGAACCTGTTCGTGACCGTGCAGCACCACGAACGGCCCTGGATCGGCTTCGACAAGCGCTGCGAGGCCCAGCCGCTGGGCCACGACTGCTGGCAGGTGACGCTGCACTTCGGCTTCAAGAACGACCCCGACGTGCCCGAGGCACTGAAGCTGCTGCAACCCTTCGGCGTGCAGCTCGAGGAAATGGACACCAGTTATTTCCTCAGCCGCGACACCGTCATCCCCACCCTGGGAGGCGGCATGGCGCTCTGGCGCGAACGGCTCTTCGCCAGCATGCACCGCAACGCCTCTGGGGTGGCCGATTTCCTCAACCTGCCGACCAACCGGCTGGTCGAGCTGGGCACCAAGATCGAGATCTGATCAGTCGGTCAGTTCCAGGCTGTAGGCGCCGGTGCCCGCGCGGACAGCTGCACTGGTGCGCACGCTCAGGTTCACGGCCGTGCTGCCGGTGTGGGTCCAGTTCAGGCTGTGCGGCTGGCCGTTGGCGGCGCTCGACTGGGCCAGCACCGCGCCCGTGGCACTGATCAGTGTCAGCGTGACGCCGATCGCCGGGCCTCCAGGCGTGACCGTGGCCGTGAGCGTGCGCCCGGGCGCGAGGCTGAAGCCGAAGAAGTCGGGGTCGGAACGCAGTTCCCGCGCCACCTTGAGGGTGGAGCCGTTCACCACCACCGGCAAGGTGCCCAGCACCTGGGCCTGGGCCGGGCTGTTGTTGGGTTCGACTTCGGCCACCACCAGCGGCGGCGCCGCGTTGATGTTGAGGAAGACGGCCGACACCGGGCCCCAGGTGCCACTGGCGTCGCGCGCCCGCACGTAGACGATGTGCTGGCCCACCGGCAGGCCGGCCGTGTTCAGGCCGCCGCTCAAGGCTTCGGTGTTGGCATTGAAGCTGCCGTCCACGGCCTGCAGCGGTACGGGCACGGCCCCTGGCGCCCAGGGCGGCGTGCCGATGGTGGCCTCGGCCGCAGCAATGGCCTGGGTGGCTTCTGCGCCGTTGCTGTTGTTGAAGCGCGTGTCGGTGGCGCTGGCTGCAAGCTGCACCACCGTTCCGGCGGCCACGCCCGTGGTCGAAGCCGTGCCACCCAGGCTGGGGGTCAGCACGTCGGGGCCGCCCGGGGTGATGTACGGTGTGCGCACGACCTTGGCGGCATAGACCAGTGCCGGCAGGTTCTTCGGCTTGATGTCGTTTTCGTAGACGCTGCAGCTCTGGAAAAACGAGGTGCCGAGTTCGAAGGTATAGGCGGCAACGCCCAGTTCGCCATAGCTCGGGTTGTCGCTGGTGCCGTCGGTGGGATAAAGGCCGATGCTCTGGGTGGGGCTGTAACCGTTGAAGAAGGCGAAGCGCCGGCCCAGGGTCTGCAGGGCCGCGCCGTTCGGTGCCGGTGTCGCGGTGTCGCCCCAGGGCCAGAGCACGAGCTGGCTGAAGCTGTGGATATCGAGATGGATGCCGCTGGTGTCGGCTGGAGCGGCGTCGCTGGGGTTGGGGCCGCGGCGGTCGGGCCACAGGCTGCGGATGTAGCCCTCGATGGCCCGGGTTTCAGGTTCCGAGGCGGCAAACGGACCACGGTAGGTCAGGTTGCATTGCGTCCCGCTGCTGCCCTGGCCGGACGTGGTGTTCCAGCTGTGGCTGAAGTTGCGGTTGAGGTCGACGCCGCGGGTGTTGGTGTTGGCGCAGTAGGCGTTGTTCACGTTCTTGCGCCAGGACAGCCCGGTCTCGGCGCGTTTGCGGCCGTCGGGGTTGGCGTGCAGCAGCAGGTGCACTTCGTGATGGTCGAGGATCCAGGTGGCGTCTGCATTCGTGCCGTGGCCGTTCACCAGCCAGCGCGCGAATTCCAGCACCAGCGGCGCGGTCGTGTACTCGCGGGCGTGGATGGCACTGTTGACGAAGAGCTTGGGCTTGCCCTCGGCCGGGGCAGGTACGGCGCTGTTGGTGAGCTTCAGCACCTTCAGGTCGTAGCCGCTGGCCGGGTTCTGCGTCTTCAGCCACGACGGCCCGGCGTTGACCCAGCTGCCCAGTGTCGGGCGCGCAGCGATCAGGCCGTCGGCCGCGGCAAAGGTCTCTTCCACGGTCTCGTAGCAGGCATAGCCCGGGATCGCGGTCGGTTCTGCGCGGGCGCCACCGCTGGAGGCGCGGCGCGCGGCCTCGATCTGGAACTGCGTCAGCGCACGGTTGCGGCGCTCGATGAATTCGGTGGCCGGCTCGAAACGGAACCCGAAGCGGCGCAGACGTTCCATTTCCCGCGCGTCGAGTTGCAGCACCAGGAAACCGCCTTCGTAGTCGCTTTCCAGCAGGTTCGCATGGAAGCTGATCGCGGCTTTGCGCGCGATGTCGAGATTGGGGAAGAAGGCTTTCCAGATGTCGGTGGCCTGCTTTTCCATTTCCAGCAGGTCGTGCAGCGAGGTCGTGCCTTCTGCAGCTGTCGGCGACTGCGCCGCAGCCGGCAGCAATGGCATGGCCACGAACAAGGTGGTCAACAGCTTGGCCAGCGAGCTGCGTGTGAACTGGGGGGTGAAGAGCTTCAAGTCAGGTCCTTTGGCAGACGGGTGGGTCTGCCGCGGACTCTATCCCCAGAAACGCTGGATGTCGCCCTCAGGCTGCCAGGAGCTGCGTGAACAGGGGGTCGCGACGTGAGCGCGGTCGGTAGCTGCCCAGGCGTCGAGCGATCTCGGCGATGTGTTCAGGCGTCGTGCCGCAGCAGCCGCCGGCAATGTTCAGGAAACCGGCCCTGGCGAATTCTTCCATCAGCGAGCCCGTGACCTGGGGGGTTTCGTCGAAACCGGTGTCACTCATCGGGTTGGGCAGCCCGGCATTGGGGTAGCAGCTGATGTAGGTGTCGGAAGCCACCTTCGAGAGTTCCTCGATGTAGGGCCGCATCACCGCCGCTCCGAGCGCGCAGTTCAGGCCCACGGCGAGCGGTCGCGCGTGTCGCACGCTGTGCCAGAAGGCGGCCACGGTCTGGCCGCTGAGGATGCGGCCCGAAGCGTCGGTCACGGTGCCTGACAGGATCACCGGCAGGCGTTCGCCAGTGTCTTCCATCAGCTCGTCCAGCGCGAAGATGGCCGCCTTGGCATTGAGCGTGTCGAAGATGGTCTCGACCAGGAAGACGTCGCAGCCGCCTTCGAGCAGGCCCTCGGCCTGTTCGCGGTAGGCCGCGCGCAGTTCGTCGAAGCTGGTGTTGCGTGCGCCCGGGTCGTTCACGTCCGGGCTGATGCTGGCGGTGCGTGGCGTGGGCCCGAGCGCGCCGGCGACGAAGCGCGGCTTGTCCGGGGTGCTGTATTCGTCGGCGGCTTCGCGTGCCAGGCGCGCGGCCGCCACGTTCATCTCGCGGGCGATGTGGCCCAGGCCGTAGTCTTCCTGGGCGATGGATGTGGCGCCGAAGGTGTTGGTCTCGATCAGGTCGGCGCCGGCCGCCAGGTATTGGGCGTGGATGGTGCGGATGACGTCAGGACGAGTCAGCACCAGCAGGTCGTTGTTGCCTTTCAGGTCCTTGCCGTGGGAAAGGAAACGTTCGCCGCGGAAGTCGGCCTCGGTCAGCTTCCAGCGCTGGATCATCGTGCCCATGGCACCGTCGATGATGGCAATGCGACCTGCCAGCACGTCGACAAGTGCGCCGCCGCGGGTGTACGGGGCGTGAAGGACTGGGAGCTTGTTCGCGGCGTTCATGCCAGGGATTGTACGGAGACGGGCTGCCGGCCGCGCACCCGCGCAGGCGGGCAAAAGCGCGTCAAAGCCCGCGCAGGCGGACCTTGCGTCGGCGCTTGGGCAGGTCTTCGGGGGCCAGCGTGGTGTCGATGTCGCGGTGCAGGCGGCGGCTGCTGCGGTGGCGACCGTAGCGCAGGTCGAGCGCGACCACGACCAAGACGATCGGCAGGATGGCGCCACCCAGCAGGCTGAGCAGCGGCGCTGGCAGCTGGTGCTGGTGGACCGAGCCCACCTGCTCGGTGAGCCCCAGCCCGGCCAGCATGATTTCCTGGCCGGCGACCCAGGCCACGGCCATGACGCCAGCGGCCGCGATGCGCCAGCGCATGCGCAGGTGACTGACCGTGGCCTGCTCGGAAAACGCCAGGCCGAGCGCGATCGACAGACCGGTTGCCATCACTGCCGCGACCGCGGCCAGCACCTCGGGGCGCCAGTCCAGACCCGGCCTGAACCCGGCTGCCAGCAGCCAGCCCGCCTGTACGGCCAGGGCCAGCAGCGCCAGGCCCGCGCCCACGCCCAGATGGCCTGTTCGCCCGGGCCAGCGCACCAGGGCCGCGGCAGCGCCGACGGCAGCGGCCGAGCTCGAGACCCACAGCAGCAGACCGCCGATGGCGTGGAAGCCGACGCCAAAGACCAGGGCCGCGCCAGCCAGCCCCAGCACGAAGCCCACGGTCAGCGCTGCGCCCCAGGCCAGGCCGGCGGTCAGCACCAGCGATACCCGATCCCGCTGTACGGTGGTCCGTCGGGCCAGGCGAACTGCAGTCAGGCCTACCTGTGCTGCCAGGGCATAGGCAGACACGCCCAGGAACCAGAGCAGGAAAGAGCTTTCGGCAGGAGAGATGTTGCTCGGCATGGCGGCGCAGAGAAACTACACACCACCATCATCGCACTACCGGCAGGTCTGTGGTGAAGGTCTGGTCACCCCGTGGGCCCGGGGATTCAGGTGTTCAGCGGCGCCGGCTGGGTGGGATCGAACAGCGAGGGCCGGAATGCGCCGTGGCCGGTCGCATCGTCGTCCTCGGCCCACAGGGCCAGGGCCACGGGGGTCATCGGCTTGGCGAAGAGGTAGCCCTGCAGTTCGTCGCAGCCCATGCCCACGAGCAGGTCACGCTGCGTTTCGCTCTCCACGCCCTCGGCCACCACCCGCAGGTCGAGCGTGTGAGCCATCTGCACGATCGCCTGGGCGATGCCGCGCGCCTCGGCGCTGGTGGCCAGGTCGGTGACGAAGGCTCTGTCGATCTTCAGCTCGGCCGCCGGCAGCTTGCGCAGGCTGGCCAGGCTGGAGTGACCGGTGCCGAAGTCGTCGATGGACACATGCAGCCCGGCACGCTTCATCCGGTCGAAGGCAGCGCGGGTCTGCGCCGTGTCTTCCATCGCCACCGACTCGGTGATTTCCACCGTCAGCCGTTCCGGGCGGAGGTTGTGGCGCCGGATGCTGGCCTCGATCAGGTCGACCAGATCGTCCTGGCGCAGTTGGTGGCCCGAGATGTTGACGGCCATGCGCATGCGCAGGCCCTGGCCTCGCCATTCGCCGGCCTGCCTGCAGGCTTCCTCGATGACCCAGGCGCCGATGCGCCGGATCAGCCCATGGCGCTCGGCCAACGGAATGAACACGGCCGGGCTGATCATGCCGCGCTTCGGGTGCTGCCAGCGCAGCAGCGCCTCGGCGGCTGTGATCTGCAGGCTGCGGGCGTCGACCTTCGGCTGGTAGTACAGCTGAAGCTGGCCACGCTCGACGGCGCCGCGCAGGTCCTGCAGCAGTTCGGCCTGCTCCCGCATGTCCACGGCCATGGTCGGGTCGAAGTGGGCATAGGCGGCGCCGCCGCCAAGCTTGACATTTCGCATGGCCAGCGCTGCATGGGCCATCAACTTCGGTCGCGAACCGTGCTCCGGATACACCGCGATGCCGACCGAGGCCGTCAAGGTGAGGGGCAGGCCCTCGATCTGCATGGGCTCGTGCATCGAGGCCAGCACGCGCTCGGCGACGGCAGCGGCGGTGTCCAGCCCGCCGTCGATGAGCAGCAGGAATTCGTCTCCGGCCAGGCGGGCAGCAGGGGCGGCGTCGCCGACACAGGCGCCCAGGCGTGTGGCGGTCGTGGTGAGCACTGCATCGCCCACGCGCAGGCCATAGCCTTCGTTGATGGAGCGGAAGTTGTCCAGCGCCACCACCAGCAGCGCGAGCTGCTTGGCATCGCGGTCACAGCGGATGACGGCCTCGTCCAGTGCGATCTCGATCTCGGCGCGTGTCAGCAGCCCGGTGAGTGCGTCGCGCGAGCGCAGTGCGTCGATCTGGGTGGTGGCGGTCTGCAGCCGGTGATACAGGCGCTTGCCGCGGGCCTTCTGCCGCTGCAGCGTGAGGGCGCCAGCGCCAGCCACCAGGGCCAGAAGGGCGACAAGCAGCATCCAAGCCCAGCTTGGCACGCCGACCCCCTGACCAGCCATCTCGACGACATCGACCATGCGTCTTTATCGACGCAGGCACCCTCGGCTTGACCCGGTCGGGGGTATGGGCCGAGGTCCAACTACCGTCAGGACTGCACGAAACCCATGCCGCGGCGCTGGCGTACGCCCGGCTTGACGCGGTGTTCGCCTTCCAGCTGGGACAGGAAGGCATCGGGCTCGAAGCCCGTGCCCAGGATCTCGACCTGCCGCTGCACCGCCGCGAAGTCGCCCGGCACCAGTTGGTCCAGTGCGGCCAGGCGCTGGTCCTGCTCGGGCGTCAGGGCCGCGGCGTCGCCGGCCAGGGCTTCGGCCACGAACATGCGCGTGCGCTGAGCCCGGGTCAGAGGCTGGAAGCGGATCTTGAAGGTGAAGCGGCGCAGCGCCGCTTCGTCCAGGTCGTCGAAGCTGTTGGTGGTGCAGATGAAGATGCCGGCGAAGCGCTCCATGCCCTGAAGCATCTCGTTGACTTCGGTGACTTCGTAGTGGCGCTCTGCCATGCGCCGGCTGCGCAGGAAGCTGTCGGCCTCGTCGAGCAGGAGCACCGCGCCTTCCTGGCTGGCTTCCTCGAACATGCGTGCCATGTTCTGTTCGGTTTCGCCGACGAACTTGCTGGCGATGTCGCTGGTCTGGCGCACCATCAGGCTGCGTTGCAGGGCCTGGGCGATGTGTTCGGCCAGGGCCGTCTTGCCAGTGCCCGGTGCGCCGTGGAAACACAGCGTGCCATGGCCGCGGCGCTGCAGCGCTTCGATGATGCGCGGCACCTCGAAGCGGCATTCCACATTCAGCAGGCTCAGGTCATAGGTGGTGGGCACCTCGCGCGGCGGGCGTTCTGGCTTGCCGGCGCTGCCCAGCGCCAGGTCGGCGTGGGCCAGCTGGCGCAGCAGCAGGGCCTCGAAGTCGGCCGGCGCGGCGTCGCCAGGGTGCGCCAGCCGGGCGAATCGCACGGCCGTACGAACCTGGGCCGGTGTCAGGCCGCGCCTTTCGGCCAGCTTGGCGGCGAATTCGACACCCACGGGCGCGCCGTCCAGTGCGCGTGCCACCAAACCCAGGCGCGCGCCCGGCGGCGGGCTCAAGAGCCGCAGGTGGTACTGGAAGCGGCGGCGAAAGGCAGGGTCGATCTGTTCGATGCGGTTGGTCACCCAGATCACCGGCACCGGGTTGGTTTCCAGGATCTGATTCACCCAGGCCTTGCCACCGACGCTGCTGCTGGGCGGTGCGTCGCCGTTGTCCATGCGCGCGATCAGCTGCGCGGCTTCGTTGCTGATCGGCGGGAACACGTCTTCGACCTCGTCGAACAGCAGCGCGACCTGCTCGCTGCCCTTCAGGAAGACCTGGCTGATCTGCAGGCTGCGGTAACGGTCGCGCCCGCTCAGGCTGTTGCCGTCGCGGTCGGCATATTCCACCTCGTACAGCTGGAGCCCGGCGGCGGCAGCGCAGACCTTGGCCAGTTCGGTCTTGCCGGTGCCCGGCGGGCCGTAAAGCAGCACATTCACGCCGGCTTCCTTGCGGGCGTTGGCGTTGCGCAGCAGCGTGGTCAGCACCTGCACGTCGTCTGCGGCGAAGGCGAAGTCGGCCACGCCCAGCTCGCTGGCCTGGGCCGGGCGCGTGAAGACCGCCATCAGCTCGCCCGGGGCGCGGTATTCGCGCATCAGCACCGGCGGCAGCTGTTCGCTGACTTTCATCAGATCGGCCAGGTCGGTGATGTTCTGTTCGCTGATGAGGTTCTCGACCATGCCGATGCGTTCCAGGCGCGAACCGGCACGCAGCGCTTCGGCCAGTTCACGCGCGTCGACGCCGGCCGCACTGGCCAGCGCGGCATAGGCTTCCTGGGCATTGCTGACCTTGAATTCGACGAGCAGCCCGCGCAGGTCGCGCTGGCAGCGGGCCAGCGTGCCGTACAGCAGCAGCGCACGTTCGGCCGGGTTCAGCTGCAGCAGGCCGGCCAGGGCGTCGATGTTGGTCTGCACCAGCGCGCTGTCCTTCTTCAGGCGCCGGGCCATCCAGTCGCAGCTGGCGCCCAGCATCGTCAGCAGGTCCTTCGGCGCGTCCTTGACATATTCGTCGATGTAGAAGAACAGCGTGCCTTCCTCGTACGGCCCGCGCCAGCCACCGTGGCGCTCCAGGAAAGCAGCATCGGTCAGCGCTTCATGACCGCGCCAGGGCGCGCTGCCCTTGCAGCGCCGGGCCAGGAAGCTGCGCACCCGGCCGAGCACCGGCAGCGGCCAGACCAGGTGGCGCCCGACGATCGACAACAGGCTGTTGCAGTCGCGCCGCAGGTTGAAGCGGCCGGCCTGCCCGAGCGTGAGTGTCAGCACGAAGTGCGAGCACAACAGGTCGAGCACCGGCGCCTGCGCCAGGCCGGGGGAAAGCAGGGTTCGACTGTCTGGCACGCGGGCCATGGGGCCCCCTTGGGGAAGCTGCCGGAATGCGGGGATGTTGACCCAGCGCGTGCCCAGGCACAAGCCCTGGCGGCAGGCCGGGCTGACGGCCGGGCTGGCGGCCGGCCAACCGTCAGTGCAAAACCACCGGCTGCAAGGCCGATTCGGTGAAGCCGGCGATGAAATCGTCGAACTGGTCTTCGCTGGGTCCGCTTTCGGCCAGCGACTGCACCCCGGCGCGGAAGCGCTCGGCCAGGGCGCCCTGGATGAACACTTCGCGGCGGGCGAACTTGTCGACGATCTCGAAGCCCCCCAGCGCTGGCTCCAGCGCAGCGGCGCGGGTCGGGTCGGCGGGCAGATCGAACTGGACGACGGCGAAGCTTTCCGAGTTGTAAAGCAGTTGCATGCGGTGCACCTCCAGTTCCACTACATCGGTACGGGTTCGAACAAATCAAGGCGTGGGCTGCAATAGCCAGACACTTTCCCAGTCGCCGGGAGGCGCGGCCATGCGCAGGCGCAAGGGCAGGTGGTGGTCGGCAGGGTCCAGCCAGACATCGACCTGCAGGTCGTAGGGGTGTTGTGCAGCGCGTCGGAGTGCCAGGCCCGGGGTGTCATGGCCGTTGCCCAGCGTCACGGTTTCGGGGCCGCGCACCTGGAACAGCCAGGTGGCGGGCGGCCCGCGGGGCCCGGCCACCGCCAGCACGATGTGTGCACCCGGCCGGGCCAGCGTCGCATCGGCCTGCAGCACGGCGGCCAGCTGCACCAGCCAGCTCAGGCGGTCCTGGCCACCCGCGGGCCAGGGGTGGGGCTGGCCGCCACCGCTGCCTCGCACCTGGCCGCTTGCCAGGTCGAAATTGGTGGCGCGCTGGTCGCGGCCGCGGCGGCGTTCGACATGCCGTTCGGGTACCAGCCCGGTCGGCCCGACATGGCCGCGGCTGGCCGCTCCCAGGCCATCCAGGTCGCCGCCTTCGGCCATCAGCGACAACTCGTAGCCCTGGGCTTGCGGCGCCCAGCTCAGCCGCACCGGGCTGCTGCGGCTGCCGCGTTGCAGCTGGTAGTGCCGGGTGGCCGCAGGGGGCAGGACCACCCTGTAGGCAGGCCAGGGCGCGGGTGGGTCAGCGGCCCCGGAGGCCTGCTCGCTGGCCTGCGGCGTGGAAGCCGGGCCTGGTGCGGCTGGCAAGGCAGGTGCTGTGGTGACGGCGGCCCTTGGCCTGATGAGCGGCGGCGGCGCCGGCCTAGTCGGCGCGGATCCGGTCGGGCCCGATGGACCGGGCAGCGGCCCGGCCGCGCCGGTTTCGAGCAGGCGCAGTTGCAGCACAGGCAGCGGTGCTGGCCGCGGCTCGGGTTCCGGCGCCGCGCCCAGCCCGGCCAGATGGCCCGCGAGCACGGCCAGCGTCAGCAGCAGCGCCGCCGCCTGGCGTCTGGGGCCAGGCGTCGGTGTCAGCAGGGTCGGACGGGGCATGGCCATCGCGGGACAATGCTGGCATCGCGCCCGACCTGGCGCATCGCCCCGAAGGTGCCCACCCAAGCGGGTACCCCAACCGACACCCGCATGAAGATTGCCACGCTCCACGACGGTTCCCGCAGCGGTCAGCTCATCGTCGTCTCGCGCGACCTCGCCAGCGCCCATCTCGCAGCCCACATCGCCGGCACCCTGCAGCAGCTGCTGGACGACTGGAACTTCCTCAGCCCGCAGCTGGAAGACCTGTACGCAAGCCTGAACGGCGGCAAGGCACGCCACGCTTTCCCGTTCGACCCGCGCGCCTGCCTGGCGCCGCTGCCACGTGCCCACCTTTGGGCGCCAGGCCCGGTTCTGGCCCGCAGCGACAGCTTCCTGCGGCCCGTGGGTGCGGTCCCCCTGCCTGCGCGCGACAGCCTGCCGTGCCGCGTGCAGCTGGCCGCCGTGACGGGCGACGTGGCCCAGGGTGCGGATGCCGACGTGGCACTCGACGGCGTGCGTCTGCTGCTGCTGGCCGCAACCTGGGGTGCGGCCGACAACGTGCTGGCAACCGCCTTCAGCCCCCTGGCGGCCACGCCCGACGAAGTCGGCCAAGGCTGGCAGGCCGGTCTGCCGGCGCAGAAGCTGGACGTGCGTCGCCGTGGCGCCGCCTGCGCCTTGATCGCGGCGCAGGCGGCGGCAGGCGAAGCGGCGGGTTTCGGGGCGCGCATCGCGACGCTGGCCCGATGGCAGGCGCTGGGCGCCGGCAGCCTGGTCGGCGGCCCGGCGCTGGAAACCGGCGGCGGCTGGATGGCTGGCGACAGCCTCCATCTTGAACTGCCCGGCAGCGAAGGCCAGAGCGTGCTGGGCGCCTTGGCGCTGCACGTGCCCGTGGGCGCTGCGGGCGCCGACGCCGCCCTTGCAGAACCGGCCGCGCCGTGAACGACCTGCCCGGCTGGGTCAAGCACGGCACCGTCTGGATGCTGCTGGGTCTGGGCCTGTTCCTGGGTGTGCAGACCTGGCAGTCGCGCGCTGCGGCGATGCGCTTCGTCGTCGATGGCAGCGTCGTCGAGATCCAGCGCAGCCCCGACGGGCACTACCACTGGCGCGGGAGCCTGAACGGGCGCGCAGTCGATTTCCTGGTCGATACCGGCGCGACGGGCACCGCGATCCCGCAGGCCCTGGCCGACGAGCTGGGCCTGATCAGCGTGGGCCAGGTCCGTTCTTCCACGGCCGGCGGCATCGTCACCGGCAGCGTCGTCGTCGCCGACCTGGTGCTGGATGGCGGTGTTCGCGCCGACCGTCTGCGCATCACGGCGCTGGGCGGATTGGGTTCTCCTCTGCTCGGCATGGACGTGCTGGGCCGCCTGCGCTGGCAGCAGAACGACGGCCGCCTGCGCGTGGAACTGGGCGGTGCGCAGTGACCGCACCGTGCCCACCGCAGCGCGGCCTGCAGGGCAAGGCTGCGCGGGCCGGGGTGGCGTTGCTGCCGGGCTGGCGCTGGAGCGGCCGCGCCCTGCTGGCCCTGGCCTGCGGGCTTGGCCTGCTGGCTGCACAGGCGCAGGGAATGCCGGATGAGCCGGCTTCGCAGCCCGCCGCCGAAGCCTGCCCGCCCAACGTGCCGCCAGTGCGCAGCGCCGGCCCGGCCCGCGACCGCGGCATGTTGTGGCGGCTGCAGCGCGACGGCCGTACGTCCTATCTCTACGGCACCGTGCACGTCGGCCGACCACATTGGCAGCGGCCTGGCCCGCGCGTGGCTGCCGCGCTGGCTGCCAGCGACACCCTGGCGCTGGAACTGGACGTCGACGACCCGGCGCTGATGCAACAGCTCAACGACGCTGCGCTGGCGGCGCTGGACCGGGCGGGGGTTGTGCCCGCGCTGTCACCTGCGCTGCAGCAGCGCCTGGCGCTTGCCGCGCGGCGCAGTTGCACGCCGCTGGTGGCGCTGGCCGGCCTGCCTCCGCTGATGCAGGCTGCCACGCTCACGCTGCTGGACGCGCGCTGGTTGGGTCTGGACGCGGCCTTCGGCCAGGAACGTGTGCTGGCCGCAGAAGCTCGTAGCCGCGGCAGGCGCATCCTGAGCCTGGAAACCCTGGCCCAGCAGACCGCCGCGCTCCAGCCCGAGCGCCCCGAAGACATCGAACCCCAGCTGGCCGACGCATTGCGGCAGCTGGAAGACGGCAGTGCCCGGCGTGCGCTCGTGCGCCTGGTCGACGCCTGGGAGCGGGGTGACCTGGGATTCATGGAGCGCTATGAAGACTGGTGCGAGTGTGCGCCCACTTACGCCGAGCGAGAGCAGTTGAAGCGCCTGAACGACGCACGCAATCCGCAGATGGCGGCCGGCATCGTGGCCGAGCATGCCAGCGGCCGACGCGTTTTTGCGGCGGTGGGTGCCCTGCACATGACCGGCCCGGCGGCCTTGCCAAGGCTGCTGCAGGAACAGGGTTTCCGGGTTCAGCGTGTAGATCTGTCGGCAAGCAGACCCGGGTCGCCGCCAGGGTCGCCCAGATAGGCAGGTGCAGCGGCACGGGCGCACAATGCAGCCGTAGGGATGATTGGTTACGGGGGAATGGGATGGCTGCAGGTCTGGACTTTTCCGGAATGGTGCCCGGCTTCGACTTTCTGCAAGGCCTGATGAAAGGCGCCGGCGCCTCGATGCCGGCCATGGGTCAATGGGTCGCGCCCACGCTCGACCCGGCCGAGCTCGAAAAGCGCATCGGCGAATTGAAGACGGTGCAGTTCTGGCTGGAGCAGAACGCCAAGCTGTTGGGCACCACGATCCAGGCCATGGAGGTGCAGCGCATGACCCTGGCCACCCTGCAGACCATGAATTTGCCCATGGCCGACCTGCGCGACGCCTTGAGCATCAAGCCCGCACCGGCACCCACCGCTGCGGGCTTTTCGGCCTTCATGTCGCCACCCGCACCCGAGCCGCCGCCTGCCGCCTCCGAGCCCGCCCCCGAACCCGCGCCAGCGCCCTCGGTCGAACCAGAAGCGCAAACCGCTGCGGCGGCAGCGGCCGTCGACCCGATGAAGTGGTGGGGCGCGCTGACCCAGCAATTCACCGAGATTGCCGCCAAGGCGATGCAGGCCGGCTCGGCCGAGGTGGGGCCTGCCGCGGTGGCCGCCACCGCGGAGAAGCCGGCGGGCCGCCGTCGTTCTCCTGCGGCCAAGTCACCTCCGCTCAAGAAGCCTGCGGCGAAGCGGACGGCGGCCAAACCTGGCGTGGCGGTGGGCGCCAGCGTGGGCAAGCGTCGCGCCTGAGGCCGTCGTGAACGACTTCCTCGTCGGCCATGCCACCCACCCCGACTGGCGCGGCGCGCTGGCTCTGGCTGGCGCGCAGGTCGAAGCGGGTCGGGCCCGCCAGGACGCCAGCGGCGCCGGGCCGCTGTCGCTGGGCTTCGTCTACATCACCGACCATTACGCCGGACATGCCGACGCGGTCCTGGCCGAACTGCAGCAGCGCTGGCCTGGCGTGGCCTGGGTCGGCAGCGTCGGCCTGGGCGTGGCCGCCAGCGGTGTCGAGTATTTCGACGAACCCGCACTGGTGCTGATGATCGGCGCCCTGCCCGCGGGGCGTTTCGAGGTGTTTTCGGGTGCCCGCAAGCTGCACCGCATCGATCCTTTCAGTGCCCTGGTGCACGCCGACCCGCAAACGCCCGACCTGGCCGAACTCATCGGCGAAATGAGCGACCGCACCAGCAGCGGCTACCTTTTCGGCGGCCTGTGTGCTTCGCGTGGGCGGCAGTTGCATTTCGCCGACGGCGTCTGGCAGGGAGGCCTGTCGGGGGTGGCCTTCACGCGCGACGTGGCACTGATCTCGCGTGTGACGCAGGGCAGCCAGCCCGTCGGGCCCACCCGCCGCATCACCGCGGCAGACCGGCACGTCGTGCTCGAACTCGACGGCCGCCCGGCGCTGCCCTGCCTGCTGGCCGACCTGGGGCTGGCGAGCCTGGACAACCCGCGCGAGGTACTGCCACGCCTGCGCAACACCCTGGTGGGCCTGACCGACGAACACGACACCGCACTCGCCCTGGGCGGGCGCGACGGCGGGCAGTTCGGCGTGGACACCCGGGTGCGCCATCTCATCGGCCTGGACCCGGGCCGCCAGGCCGTGGCCGTCGCCGAGCAGTTGCAGGTGGGCATGCGGATGGCCTTCTGCATGCGCGACGTGCAGGCCGCGCGGCGAGACCTGGTGCGCGTCTGCAGCGAGATCCGCGAAGAACTCAGCCCCGACAGCCAGATGCTGCCGCTGGGCGACGTGGCCGACATGGCCGACCGCCAGCCGCGCGACGGCCCGCCAGCCCGTGCCCTGCCGCCCGCGGAGCCCGCGTCGTCGTCGTCCGCACGGCGCATCATGGGGGCGCTGTACGTCAGCTGCTCCGGCCGCGGCGGGCCGCACTTCGGCGGGCCGTCGGCCGAGCTGAAGATCGTCCAGCACGCGCTGGGCGACGTGCCGCTGGCAGGCTTCTTCGCCAGCGGCGAGATCGCCCGCCACCACCTTTACGGCTACACCGGCGTGCTCACGGTCTTCACGGGCCAGGCTTGAGTCATCGTGCCTGCAGCCATTGCGGGCCGGTGCAGCAAGGCGTCCGCTGCCCTCGTCCCGCCACGCATGGCTGCCAAGTCCAGTTCCTTGCTGTCGCGGTGGTGGGGGCCGTGCCCGCTTCCATGGTCGAATCAGTGTTGACTTTCCGGGTCGCAACCAGGGCAGGGTGCTGCCGCTAAAGTCGAAGGCATGAACGCACCCGATCCAGGCCTGGTCGCCGCCACCGAACGCTCTGCCGAGCGTGTTTCCCGCCAGCATGAGGTGGTCAGGGCCTTGTCGGCCCTGCTGCCCGCGCATGCGCTGCTGTGGCAGACCGAGGACACGGTGCCCTACGAGTGCGACGGCCTCACCGCCTACCGCGAACGCCCCCTGGTCGTGGCCCTGCCAGAAACCGAAGCCCAAGTGGCGGCGGTGCTGAAGGCCTGCCATGCGCTGCAGGTGCCGGTGGTCGCGCGCGGTGCCGGCACCGGGCTCAGCGGCGGCGCCATGCCGCATGCGCTGGGCGTGACGCTGTCGCTGGCCAAGTTCAACAAGATCGTCCAGATCGACCGCCAGGCCCGCACGGCCACCGTGCAGTGCGGCGTGCGCAACCTGGCCATCAGCGAAGCGGCTGCGCCCTACGGCCTGTACTACGCGCCCGATCCCAGCAGCCAGATCGCCTGCACCATTGGCGGCAACGTGGCCGAGAACAGCGGCGGCGTGCACTGCCTGAAGTACGGGCTGACCCTGCACAACGTGCTGCGTGTGCGCGGGCTCACCGTCGAAGGTGAACCGGTCGAATTCGGAGGCCTGGCGCTGGACACCCCCGGGCTGGACCTGCTGCCACTGATCGTGGGCAGCGAGGGCATGCTGGCGGTGACGCTCGAGGTGACCGTGAAGCTGGTGCCCAAGCCGCAGCTGGCGCGCTGCATCATGGCCAGCTTCGACGACGTGCGCCAGGCCGGCGACGCGGTGGCCGCGATCATCGCCGCCGGCATCATCCCGGCCGGGCTGGAAATGATGGACAAGCCGATGACGGCCGCCGTCGAGGACTACGTGCACGCCGGCTACGACCTGAACGCCGCCGCCATTCTGCTGTGCGAAAGCGATGGCACCCCCGAGGAGGTGGCCGAGGAGATCGACCGCATGCTCGACGTGCTCTCCGGCGCCGGCGCCACGCGCATGGAAGTGAGCAAGGACGAGAAGCAGCGCCTCACCTTCTGGAGCGGCCGCAAGAACGCCTTCCCGGCCAGCGGACGCATCAGCCCCGACTACATGTGCATGGACAGCACCATCCCGCGCAAGCGCCTGGCCGACATCCTGCTGGCCATTGCCGAGATGGAGAAGAAGTACGGCCTGAAGTGCTGCAACGTCTTCCACGCCGGCGACGGCAACCTGCACCCGCTGATCCTGTTCGACGCCAATGACCCCGACCAGCTGCACCGCTGCGAACTCTTCGGCGCCGACATCCTGGAGACCAGCGTCGCGATGGGCGGCACGGTCACGGGCGAGCATGGCGTGGGCGTCGAAAAGCTCAGCAGCATGTGCGTGCAGTTCAGCCCGGAAGAGCGCGAGCAGATGTTCGCCGTGAAACGCGCCTTCGACCGCGACGGCCTGCTCAACCCCGGCAAGGTCATCCCGACGCTGCAGCGCTGTGCCGAGTACGGAAAGATGCATGTGCGCAAGGGCCTGCTTCCCTTCCCGGAACTGGAGCGCTTCTAGATGGCCGACGCCGCACTCGCGCGCCTGGTCGACCAGGTGCAGACCGCCCGGGCGCAGCGCGGCCGGCTCAACATCGTCGGCGGCAACACCAAGGCCTTCTATGGCGAGCCGGTGGACGCCGAAGCCCAGCCGCTGGAGCTGCACGGCCTGGCCGGCATCAGCAGCTACGAACCGAGCGAACTGGTGTGCACCGCGCGCGCCGGCACGCCGCTGGCAGAGCTGGAGGCGACGCTGGCCGAACGCGGCCAATGCCTGCCTTTCGAGCCACCCCGCTTCGGCGAAGGCGGCACGGTCGGCGGCATGGTCTGCGCCGGCCTGGCCGGCCCGGCCCGAGCCGCGGTGGGCGGCGTGCGCGACTACGTGCTGGGCGCCACGCTGCTGAACGGTCGCGCCGAGCTGCTGAGCTTTGGCGGCACGGTGATGAAGAACGTGGCCGGCTACGACCTGTCGCGCGCCCTGGCCGGCAGCCTGGGTGCGCTGGGTGTGCTGTGCGAGGTGTCGCTGAAGGTGCTGCCCTTTGCACCGGCCACGCTGACGCTGCGCCGGGAGATGGACCAGGCCAGCGCGCTGAAAAGCCTGAACGAATGGGGTGGCCAGCCCCTGCCTCTGAACGCCAGTGCCTGGTGGGACGGCATGCTGGTGCTGCGCCTGGCCGGCGCCGCCGCGGCCGTTCGTGCCGCCCATGACAAGCTGGGCGGCGAGGTCATCGACGCGCCTGTGGCTGCGGGTTTCTGGCAAGGCCTGCGCGACCACCGGGACGAATTTTTCGTGGGTGCCGAGCGCGCGGTCGCGGGTGGCGCGGGTCTCTGGCGCCTGTCGGTGCCGCAGACCGCGCCGCCGCTGACCCTGCCTGGTGAACAGCTGGTCGAATGGGGCGGCGCGCAACGCTGGCTGTGCACGCCCCTGCCGGCGCCCAGGGTGCGCGAGGCGGCGGCCAGCCTGGGTGGCCATGCCACGCTGTTCCGTGGCAACGACAAGGGCTGCGGCGCCTTCACGCCGCTGAAGGCGCCGCTGGACCGCATCCACCGCGACCTGAAGGCGGCTTTCGACCCCGAAGGCATCTTCAACCGCGGCCGCCTGGTGCCTGGACTGTGACGGCCCGGGGCGGGCGGTCTGGCGCGGGGCCGCTCGGGCCATGACGACGGTCGCGGCCACGACCGACATGGTGGATTACTACGCCCGCCGTGCGGCGGAGTACGAACGCATCTACGCCCGGCCCGAACGCCAAGTGGAACTGCGCGCCATCGAGGCCGCGCTGCCGGCCGAGTTTGCCGGCCGCCGCGTGCTCGAAGTCGCCTGCGGCACCGGCTGGTGGACAGCCCACGGCGCGCGCGACGCCCAGCACTGGCTGGCCACCGACCTGAACCCCGAAACCCTGGCCATCGCACGGACCAAGGCAATGCCGGCCTGCGTGCACATCCGCCAGGCCGACGCGCACGACCTGCGCAGCGTGGGTGAGGGCGAGTTCGACGCGGCCTTCGCCGGTTTCTGGTGGAGCCACGTGCCGCTGCAAGGCCTGGCGGGCTGGCTGAGCCAACTGCACGCCCGCCTGCGGCCCGGCGCCCGCGTCGTCTTCATCGACAACCTGTACGTCGAAGGCAGCAGCACGCCGGTTCACCGCCGCGACGACAGCGGCAACACCTACCAGTTGCGTCGCCTGGACGATGGCAGCACCCACGAAGTGGTGAAGAACTTTCCCGGCCGCGACGAGGTGCTGGCCAGCCTGGGGGCCGGTGTTGAGCAGGTGCGATGGACGGCTTGCGGGCACTACTGGGTGCTGGCTTATGACCTGCTCTGAATCGACTGTCGCGCACGGATTGGCGTTCACCCGCGCTTCGGCCGGCTTCGAAGCGTGCCTTGCCCAGCCATGCAAGCGCTGAGAGGCCTGGCCCTGCTGTTGCTGTGCCAGTCGGCCGGCGAAGCCGCCGCGCGGGGTCTGGGCTTGCCCCTGCCCGGCCCGGTGCTGGGCATGCTGCTGATGCTGGCCCTGCTGGCCGTGCCGGCGGTGCGCGAACCGGTGGCGGCAGCGGCCGATGGCCTGCTGCAGCATCTGTCGCTGCTGTTCGTTCCTGTCGGCGTGGGCGTCGTCACGCATGTGGCGGTGGTGGCGCAATACGGTCTGCGCATCGCGCTGGTGCTGCTGGTGTCGACCCTGGCCGGTCTGGCGGTGACGGCCTGGGTGCTGCAGGCCTGCCTGCGGCCCGATGCCTTCGCGGTCAGCGGTCCTGAGCGCGCGGAAGGCTGAAGACCGGCCCATGCAGAACTTCGTCGAACTCTGGGTCTACCTGTCGGCCACGCCACTGTTCGGCCTGACCGCCACGCTCGCGGTGTATGTTGCAGCCCAAGGCGCCTCGCAGTGGTTCGGGCATCCGCCCTGGGCCAACCCCGTGCTCTGGACGGTGCTCGGGCTGGCGGGCCTGCTGGTGCTGACCGGCACACCCTACCCCACGTACTTCTCGGGCGCACAGTTCATCCACTTCCTGCTGGGCCCGGCCGTCGTGGCGCTGGCCTGGCCGCTGTGGCAAAGGCGCGCCGAACTGCGCCGGCGCTGGCTGGCGCTGCTGCTGGCTGCGCTGGCTGGCGGTGGTGCTGCCGCCGGCAGTGCCGTGCTGGCGGGCTGGGCCCTGGGGTTGCCGCTGCCGGTGCTGGCGTCGCTGGCCCCGAAGAGCGTCACCGCGCCCGTGGCCATGGGCATCGCGCAGCAACTGGGCGGCGTGCCCGCGCTGGCGGCGGTGTTCGCCGTGCTCACCGGGCTGGTGGGCGCGGTGCTGGCCAAGCCCCTGTTCGACCTGCTGCGTGTGCACGCCCCCGAAGTGCGCGGCTTCGCCATCGGCACCGCTTCGCACGGCATCGGCGCCGCGCGGGCGATGCAGGTTCACCCTTCTGCCGGGGCCTATGCCGCGTTGGCGCTGGGCCTGCAGGTGCTGCTGGCCGCACTGCTGATGCCCGCGGCCCTGTGGCTGCTGTCACGTTGACCCACTGTTCTTGACGAAACCATGCAAACCCATCTGGCACCCGAATTCAAGGACACGCGCGACGGCCAGGCCGCCGAGGCCATCCTGCGCAAGTGCGTGCACTGCGGCTTCTGCACCGCCACCTGCCCCACCTACCAGCTGCTGGGCGACGAGCTCGACGGCCCGCGGGGCCGCATCTACCTGATGAAGCAGGTGCTCGAAGGCGCCCCCGTCACGCGCAGCACCCAGCTGCACCTGGACCGCTGCCTGACCTGCCGCAACTGCGAGACCACCTGCCCCAGCGGCGTCGAATACGGCCACCTGGTCGACATCGGACGCAAGATTGTCGAAGAACGTGTCGAACGGCCGCTGAAGGAACGCTCGGTGCGCTGGCTGCTGAAGGAAGGGCTGACCTCGCCGCTGTTCGGCCCGGCGATGAAGATGGGGCAGATGGTGCGCCCCTTGCTGCCGGCCGCGCTGAAGAACAAGGTGCCGGCGGCATCGGGCCCGCGTGCCCACCAGTGGCCCACGCGCAGCCACCCGCGCAAGGTGCTGATGCTGCTGGGCTGCGTGCAGCCGGCGATGATGCCCAACGTCAACAGCGCCACGGCGCGCGTGCTCGACGCGGCCGGCATCCAGACCCTGGTGGCCGACGGTGCCGGCTGCTGCGGCGCCGTGCGCACCCACCTGAACGATGCCGAGGGCGGCCTGAACGACGCCCGCCGCAACATCGACGCCTGGTGGCCGCTGGTCGACGGGCTCACCTCCGACGGCAAGGTCGAGGCCATCGTGATGAACGCCAGCGGCTGCGGCCTGGCGGTGAAGGAATACGGCCATGCGCTGGCCCATGACAGCGCCTACGCCGACAAGGCCCGTCGTGTCAGCGAGCTGACGCGCGACCTGAGTGAACTGCTGCCCGACCTGGCCACCGCCCTGAAGGGCAAGCTGCGCCAGGCCGGCGCGCGCAAGCTGGCCTTCCACCCGCCCTGCACGCTTCAGCACGGGCAGCAGCTGCGGGGCGGGGTGGAAGTGCATCTGAACGCGCTGGGCTTCGACGTCAGCGTGGCCAGCAACGAAAGCCACCTGTGCTGCGGCAGCGCCGGCACCTACAGCGTGCTGCAGCCCGAACTGGCCTACCAGTTGCGCGACCGCAAGCTCGGCAACCTGGCGCCCCTGCAGGCGCAGACCATCATCAGCGCCAACGTCGGCTGCATCCAGCACCTGCAGAGCGGCACCGCCACGCCGGTGAAGCACTGGGTCGAGGTGCTGGACGAGGCCTTGTAAAGCGCCGTCAGCGCCCACCAGCGTGACCAGCCGGTGTTGGTCGACGCGCCTCCAGGGGAGGTGCCCGGGGGCGCGATGGCCCGGTGGCTGCACCCCGGCACGATCAGCAGCAGTTCGCAGGCGTGGCTGGCCAGGGCGTCGCGGGCCGGTCGGGGGACTTTGTTGCGGTATGTTCGCAGAATCCCCGAAATTCCCCACACAGGTTCCGCCATGGGATTCGTCCATCGTTACACCGAGATCGAAGTTGCCGGTCTGCTGAAGGCCAGCGAAGGTGCGACCGCCGGTGGCGGCGCGGCTCAGGGCCATGCCGAAGGCCTGCACGAACTGCAGGCGGTGGGCCGCAGCCGGGCGAGCACGACGCCGGCGGCCCTGTCCGACCGGGCGCTGCAGGAACGCAAGGAGACCGTGGGTGCCTTCGACGGCAGCCAGGTGCAGGCCGTGACCTGGGCCCTGAACACGCGGGCTGGTCAGAATGCGCTGATGTACCTGAACGGGGCGAAGGTGAGCTTCGTCTTTGCCGAGATCGACGTCGCCTGCCAGGGTTTCAAGATGCAGGCCGCGCTGGCCGACGTGCCGAAGATCGGGCCCATCCAGTTGCCCGAGATCCGGGCCCAGACCGTGGCCACGGTGTGCCTGAAGCTGATTCCGGCGCGCGGCGTCCTGCATATCCGCACCGCCTACCCGCGTTCGAGCCCCTCTGCCAAGGGGGAACATGCCGAGGTCTACTACGTCAAGGACGGCGGCATACCGCAGCAGAATGCGCCCATCTGATTGAATGACCACCGACGAGGCCGAAAGACATGACGCAATGGGTTCGATTCACGCATGGCGGCAAGGCTTGCCATGGCAGCGTGCAGGGCGACAGCGTGGCCGTGCATGACGGCCTGCCCTGGGTTGATGCCCGGCCCACGGGCGAGTTGCTGCCCCTGGCCGACCTGCCCTTGTTGGCGCCCTGCGCCCCCGGCAAGATCATCGGACTGTGGAACAACTTCCGCGCCGCGGCCGACAAGAACGGCTGGGCCCACCCGGCCGAGCCGCTGTACTTCCTGAAAGCGCCCGACAGCGCCATCGGCCACGGCCAGGCCATCGCCGCGGTGGCCCCCGAGGTCGGCCGCGTCGCCTATGAAGGCGAACTGGCCATCGTCATCGGACGCGCTGCGCACCGGCTGGCGCAGGAGGACGCGGCCGCCTGCATCTTCGGCTACACCTGCGCCAACGACCTCACCGCCATGGAAGTCCTGAACCGCGACCCGAGCTTTCCGCAATGGACGCGGTCGAAGAGCTTCCCCGGCTTCGGCGCCTTCGGACCCTGGATCGACACCACGTTCGACCCTGCCGGTGCCAGCCTGCGCACGCTGGTCGGCGGGCGCGAGCGCCAGAACTACCCACTGGCCGACATGTTCTTCGCGCCGGCCGACCTGGTCTGGCGGCTGTCGCAGGACATGGCGCTGGCACCAGGCGATCTCATCCTGTGCGGCACCTCGCTCGGTGTGCTGCCGATGAAGCCCGGCACCACGGTCGAAGTCGTCATCGACGGGCTGGGCACGCTCAGCAACCGCTACGGCTGAGCCGGG
This sequence comes from Burkholderiales bacterium Ga0077543, assembly GCA_001464055.1. Classification (GTDB taxonomy): domain Bacteria; phylum Pseudomonadota; class Gammaproteobacteria; order Burkholderiales; family Burkholderiaceae_C; genus Rubrivivax. The sequence continues at coordinate 36,204 of LNET01000046.1, read as the reverse complement.
CCGACCGCGGCCGACCCGGCCCCGGATGCGTCAACCCACTTTCTTGACGTAGGCGCTGCACCAGCCGGCGGCCAGCACGGCCTTGCCGGCGAACAGCGGGCACGGCCCCTGCACTGATCCGGCCGCGCCACCGTACAGCGAGCAGTTGCTGCAGGCCTGGCCAGCGGCGTAGTTCGGGTACTTGGCGGCATCGGCCTGGCTGGCCACGGCCACGTAACCCAGGCCAACGGCCGCGGGGTCGGCGGGGTCCAGCAAAGGCAATGCGGCGCCGTCGGCCACGGCAGGGGCTGCCGGTGCAGCCGCTGGCGCTGGCATCGGCGCTGCGGGTTCCGGCGCGGGTGCCGGGGCCGGTGAGGGTGCCGGTGCGGCGGGGGTGTCGGACGACTGCTTCGAGCAGGCGGCCAGCAAGGCGGCGCCGGCAAAAGGCACCAGGATGATGAAACGGCGGCGATGGGTCATGTCGGGTCTCCGTGTGGCCAGGTTGATGGTCCAGACGGGAGTGTGCTTCAGGCTGCCGCAGCGCGCGTAGGACGCCGCCTCAAACCAAAGACCACACCGGCCACCAGCAGCATCACGCCGGCCAGGGTCCAGGGGTCGGGCGCACGGCCGCGCAACGCGAAGGCGTATGCCAGTGCGGCCAGGGTCTCGAAAACGATGAGCTGACCCACCAGGGTGGTGGGCAGGCGCTGGCTGGCTTCGTTCCAGCACAGGGTGCCCAGCCAGGAAGCCAGCAGGCCCACGGCCAGCATCAGCAGGATGAAACGCTCCGGTGTGGGGCCGAAGGGCATGGCCACGGCGGCGGTGTCCCCCGCCAGCAGAGCCGTCCACAGCCAGAACCCGGCATAGCCCACCAAGGCCATCGGCAGCGTCGCGATGCCCTGGGCGGTGGCCCAGGTGCTGGGGCTGCGGTCGGGGTGGGCACGCAGCCAGTCGGCGTTGCGCAGCGGGTACCAGGTCCAGCAGACCAAGGCCCCCAGCGCCAGCGCGGCACCCCAGGCGTAGGCCGCCAGATCGGCCTGCGGCTGGGCTTTGAGGTACTGCAGTTCGACCTGGTTCACCAAACCGATGCCCGCACCGATGAGCAACAGCGAGGGCAGCAACTGTGCCCAGGGCAACTGGCCGTCGCGCAGCGCGTCGCGCCGGTTGCTGGCCAGGGCGATGACCACCGGCAGGGTGCCGATGATCATGGTGGGCAGCGGCCCGCCTGCGCGCTGGATGGCCGCGGCCAGGAACAGGTAGTACAACAGGTTGCCCACCAGGGCCAGCTTGGCGGCTTCCAGCCAGTCGGCGCGGCTGAGCTGGCCGATGCGCTGGCGGTCCAGCCAGGCCAGGGGCAGGGCGATCAGGCCGAAGGCCAGGTAGCGGCCGAACGACAGCAAGGCCGCCGGATACTGCGGCAGCAGCAGCGGCACGACGAAGACCAGGCCCCACATCAGGCCAGCGGCCAGGGCGAATGCGGTTCCAGTGAAGAGGGCGTGGCGATGAGGCATGAACCCCGTAGTGTCGCTGCTCCTCTCTCATGCCGCCCTTGCGCATGCCCATGGCGGGACTGGCCATGGGCCCGGCGCTATCCTGGCCCCTCAAGAGCCTGAGCGGAGACAAGCCCCATGCACAAGGAACACCTGCTCGCCCTGGACCAGGGCACCTCCAGTTGCCGCGCCATCGTGTTCCACCGCAGCGGGCGCATCGTGGCCCTGGCCCAGCGTGAACTTCCCCAGCACTTCCCGCAGCCGGGCTGGGTCGAGCACGACGCCGACGAGATCTGGGCGCTGCAGTTCGGCGTGGCGCAACAGGCTTTGGAGCAGGCAGGCCTGGTGTCTGCCGACATCGCCGCCATCGGCATCACCAACCAGCGCGAGACCACCGTGCTGTGGGACCGCGCCACGGGCCGGCCGCTGCACCGCGCCATCGTCTGGCAGGACCGGCGTACCGAGCCGCACTGCGCCGAACTGCGCCAGGCCGGCATGGGTGATGCCGTGCGCGAGCGCACCGGCCTCGTGATCGACCCCTACTTCAGCGGCACCAAGCTGCGCTGGCTGCTCGACCGCGTGACAGGCGCGCGTGCGGCGGCCGAAGCCGGCCGCCTGGCTTTCGGCACCATCGACAGCTGGTTGCTGTGGCAGCTGACCGAGGGTGCGGTGCACGCCACCGACGTGAGCAACGCCGCCCGCACCATGCTTTTCGACATCCGCAGCCAGCAGTGGGACGAAGGCCTGATGCAGGCCCTGCAGGTGCCGGCGTCGCTGCTGCCGCGGGTGCATGCGTCCAGCCACCTCTTCGGCGAGACCCGCCGGTTCGGCCAGGCCATCCCCGTGTGCGGCATCGCAGGCGACCAGCAGGCTGCCTTGTTCGGCCAGGCCTGCTTCGGCCCGGGCATGGTGAAGAACACCTACGGCACCGGATGCTTCATGCTGATGCACACCGGCGCGGCTTTGCAGCGCTCAAGCCATGGGCTGATCAACACCGCCGCGGCGCAGGTCGGCACAACGCCCGGCTATGCCCTGGAAGGCAGCGTCTTCGTCGGTGGCGCGGTGGTGCAGTGGTTGCGCGACGGCCTGAAGGCCATCGACGCCAGCACGCAGGTGCAATCCCTGGCCGAAAGCGTTCCCGACGCCGGCGGCGTGATGTTCGTGCCCGCCTTCACCGGTCTGGGCGCACCCTACTGGAACGCCGATGCGCGCGGTGCCATCGTGGGCCTGAGCCGCGGCAGCACGGTAGCGCACATCGCAAGGGCTGCGCTCGAGAGCATTGCCTTTCAGAGCGCGGCGCTGCTGCAGGCCATGACCGCCGATGCAAAAGCCGCAGGCGCTGCCGCCCCCACCGAACTGCGTGTGGACGGCGGGGCCAGCGTCAACGACCTGCTGATGCAGTTCCAGGCCGACTTGCTGGGGGTGCCGGTGTTGCGACCTGAAGTGACAGAGACCACGGCCCTGGGCGCCGCCTATCTGGCCGGCCTGGGTTGCGGGCTCTTTGCACATACTGCCGAATTGGCTGACCAATGGCGGGTGCAGCGTCGTTTCGAGCCGAACATGACACGCGAAATGGCCGGCGAGAAGATGGCGGCCTGGGAACGCGCGGTCCGGCAGTCGACGGCAGCGTAATGCGCAGGCCATATGGCCTGCAGCAAGCGATTTACTTGACGAGAAAGTCGGACAGCTGTTTGCCCGAATTCAGCGCGTCGCGCAGCCATTGCGGGCGTTTGCCACGACCACCCCAGGTGTTGCCGGCTTCGTCACGAAACTTCACCACGGCAGCGGGCTTGAAAACCTTGCCCTTGCCGCGACGCTTCTTTGCAGCCACCGGCGACTTGCCCGCGCTCCCTGAGCGAATGCCCAAGCCCAGATCGGCAGCCGACAGGCCGTAATGTTCGATGGCTTCGCGGATGCGTTTGACGACGCCATCCACTTCCTGCTTGCGCAGCTTCTCGGCTTCGAGCTTCAGGACTTCGATCTGTTTGACGATCTGCAGGTAACTTTTCGACATGTCATGCCTTTTGATGAGACATGGCGAAGATAACACAGGAAACTATCTCGGCTAATTGGCGTGGTGCCCATTCGTGAGCGACGCAATTAGCCTTGCAATGTCGGGGCGACGCGTTTGTAGTATTGCGTGAAGGATGTGCAGGGCCGGTCGGGTTCGGCAAACAGACGCGGTGTCGGTACCAGGTCGGCCAGCTTCCAGTGTGGCCGCAGATGCGGGTCGTCCAGGCTTCGTGCCTGTGCTTGCGCTGGCACCGGGCTGTCGAGCCAGATGCAACGTTCACACAGTGCTGCCATGCGTGTGGCCACGAATTGCCAGCGTGCAGCGGTCCACGGCCACTTGGCGTGAAAGGCCGCCACGAAGACGCCAATGGCCGGCCGGCCGGGTGGCGCTTCGCGCAAGGCCCAGGGATGCACCAGCCAGGCGCCAGCCGGCAGGGCTGAGGGCTTGTCGAGCAGCAACTTCAGCCCGGGCGGGGGCGTGGCGTAGGTTTCGGGTTCGGCCACGGCCTGGGCGCGTCCGCGGTCCATGCCCACCGACTTCTTGCCCATGGCGATGACCTCCAGTTGCTCGTAGCCGGTGTCGATCACCGTACCGGGGCTGTGCCAGTCTTCAGGGGCATAACGTGACACGTTCTCGGCATTGAAGAGATAGGGCTTGTGGCTGCCCGTGGCTGCCACCCACTGCCAGCTGAGGTGATTGCTGCCCAGGTCACCATCGATCAGGTGCGAATACAGCCAGTCGGCCCCGGCGCGCCAGTGCACCTTTCGCAGGTGCACGACATAACTGGCCAGCCACATGCGCGCATGATTGTGCAGATACCCGGTGGCATACAGCTCGCGCACGGCGCGATCGATCACCGGCAGGCCGGTGGCGCCTTGTCGAATGTCGTCCGGCAAGTCGCGGGCATAAGCCGAATCGGGCAGCACGCCACTGTGCAGATTCTTGAAGATGCCGTTGCCCTGGGTTTGCCAGACATGGTGAAAGAACTCGCGCCAGCCGAGTTCATAGACCAGCTTGTGTTCTGCATCCAGCCGATGTTTCTGGCGCAGGCCCACCAGCACCTGTGGCAAGCTCAGGAAACCGTGGGTGATGTACGGCGACAGCCGGGTGACCGCGCCGTCGATCTGGTTGCGGGTGCGCGCATATTCGCCCGGCCTCACAGCGGCCAGACGGGCCAGGGCGGCTTCGAGCGTCGGTTCGAACCCGGCGCCGGGAAAGAGGTCCTTCATTCAGGGGTGCCTTGGCGCAGCAATTGCGCCTGTTGTCGGATGGCGGCCAATTCGGCCGCGGGGATGCGTGCCAGGTTCTTCACCTGCAGGGCCATGCGCGGGTTTTTTGCCAGCAGGCTTTCGTGGCGGGCCAGGAAGTCCCAGTAAAGCGTGGTGAAGGGGCAGGCTTTCGGGCCCGTGCGCAGCGCCGGCTTGTAGCGGCAGCCGGCGCAGTGGTTGCCCATGCGTTCGATGTACTTGCCTGTGGCAGCATAGGGCTTGCTGGCCATCATGCCGCCGTCGGCGAACTGGCTCATGCCCAGCACGTTGGGCAGTTCCACCCATTCCACGGCATCCACGTACACCGCCAGGTACCAGGCATGCACCTGGCGCGGCGCCACGCCCAGCAGCAGGGTGTACAGGCCCGTGACCATCAGCCGCTGGATGTGGTGGGCGTAGCCGTGCTCCAGCGTCTGTGCGATGGCATCGTTCAGGCAGCGCATGTCGGTGGCGCCGGTCCAGAACCACTCGGGCAGGTCGGTGCTGGCGCCCAGCGCATTCATTTCGCCATAGGCCGGCATCTTCTGCCAGTAGATGCCGCGCACGTACTCGCGCCAGCCCAGCACCTGGCGGATGAAGCCTTCCACCGCGGCCAGCGGCGCGCGGCCTTCGGTGTGGGCGTGCTCGGCGGCGTTGATGACCTCGCGCGGGTTCAGCAGCTTCAGGTTCAGCGCGGCCGAGATGTGGGCGTGATACAGCCAGGGCTGGCCGGCCCACATCGCGTCCTGCCAGCGGCCGAAGTTCTCCAGCCGTTCTTCGACGAAGCTCTGCAGCACCTCAAGCGCCTGGGTCCGCGTCACCGGCCAGCCGAAGCGCGCGACGCTGCCGGGATGGCTGGCAAAGCGGGTGTTGACGAGCTCGATCACCTGCTGGGTGATGGCGTCGGGCGCGAAGCGGGGCGTCTCTGGCAAGAAGCCGGGTCCGCTGGCGGGAAAGGCCTCGCGGTTGTCGGCGTCGAAGTTCCACTCGCCGCCGACCGGGTCGTCGCCGTTGGCTTCCATCAGCACGCCATGGCGCCGCCGCATTTCGCGGTAGAAATACTCCATGCGCAGCTGCTTGCGGCCCTTGGCATGGGCGGCGAATTCGGCCGTGCTGCACAGGAAGTGGCGGTCTTCCAGCAGGTCCAGCGGCACTCCGGCAGCGCGCACCACGGCGCAGATCTGTTCACGCACGCGGTGCTCGCCGGGCTCGACCAGGCGCACGCGCTGCACCGGCTGGGCTTTCAGCTTGGCCGCCAGCTCGCTGGCCAGGCTGCTGTCGGGCGTGGCGCTGGCATCGGCGGTGAGTGCCCGGTAGTGCACGGTGATGCCCTCGCCGTGCAATGCGTGCGCGAAGTGGCGCATGGCCGACAGGAACAGTACCGTGCGCTGCTTGGCCGACCAGACATGGGTGCTTTCTTCGCTGACCTCGGCCATCCAGACCCCGTCCTGAGTCGGGTCGAAGCCGTCGAACGCGGCGCTGCCGCGGTCGAGCTGATCGCCCAGCACCACGACCAGATGGCGCAGGGGAGCCGGTGTCGCGGCTTTCGCTCCCTTCGAGCCCTTGGCGGGCGTCGCAGTCTTCTCAGTCGCTTCGGGCATTCGTCGTCTTTCCCTTGTTCTTCCTGCAGGCCTCGGAGCAATACAGCACCGTGTCCCAGTTCCTGGCCCAGGCCTTGCGCCAGCTCATCGCACGGCCGCACACCGCGCAAGGCTTGCTGGGCAGGTGGGCCTTGTTGCCCTTGAAGCCCTGGTCGCGGCCAGCGGGCGCCGTCACGTGAACAGGTCCAGCTGCAGCGAGTCCTTGGCTGCCGCCTGCAGGCCAGTGCGTTTGCGAGGCTGTCGTGGCTTGCCCGCGGTGGAGGGCAAGCCGGCCTTGCGCGAGCCGTGCCTGGCCTGAACGGCGTCGGCTTCGGCGCGGGCCTCGGGCGTCTGGCGCAGGCCGTACATCGTGTCCTTGGCGTGCTTCAGCGCGCTGCGTTCATCGACCACGGGTGCGGCATAGGCTGCGGTGCCGAACTCCGGCACCCAGCGGCGCACGAAGCGGCCTTCGGAGTCGTGTTCGGCCGCCTGTCTGGCCGGCGAATAGATGCGCAACGTGTTGATGCCGGTGGTGCCACTTTGCATCTGCATCTGGCTCCAGTGGATGCCGGGCTCGAAGTCGAGGAACTGCCGAGCCAGGAAGGGCCCGGTCAGCCGCCAGTGCAGCCACAGGTGGTATGACGCGAAGCTCACGAGCATCGCACGCATGCGGAAGTTCAGCCAGCCCGAGGCACGCAGGCTGCGCATGCAGGCGTCGACCATGGGGTAGCCGGTGCAGCCTTCGCACCAGGCCGAAAGCCGGTCCTGGGCCGCGGCGTCGACCGGCGGCCCGTCGCCCGGGCGCAGGCCGTCCGTGGCGCGGGCGAAGTTGCGGAATTCGATGGCCGGCTCGTCTTCGAGCTTCTGCATGAAATGGCAATGCCAGCGCAGCCGGCTGGTGAAGCCGCGCAGGCCGTAGGCGAGATCGGTGTCGCCAGCGTCGCGGGCGCGGGCAATGGCCAGCTCCGAGGCCTGGTGCACCTGGCGCATCGACAGCTGACCGAAGGCCAGGTAGGCGCTGAGCCGGCTGCAGCCCTGCTCGGCCGTGAGCGGGCTGGACAGCGCACGCCGGTAGCCGCGGCCGCCGCCGGCCAGGAATCCAGCCAGCACCCTGTTCGCGGCGGCTTCGCTGGCGGCAGGCAGCGGCCTTGGCTGCGGCGGCACCCCCATTTCCTGCAGCGTCGGCAAGGCCGCCATGGGCAGTCGCGCGCCAGGCCAGCCGGCGGCGGCTGGCACCGGCGCTGCGTCCATGCGCTTCAACCACTGGTCAGACCAGCCGCTGCGGCTGCGCAACCGGCGCACCACACCCGTCTGCGGCCATTCCTGCCAGGCCACGCCCGCCTGGCGGCACCAGGCCGCAACGGCCAGGTCGCGTGTGTAGCTCCAGCCGGGGCCGGTTTCCTCGTGACTGAAGAGGTGGGTGTAGGCAAACTCGCTTCGCAGTTGCATCAGCACCTGCAGCGCACTGCCGCTGCGCACCAGCAGCGGCAGCCCGCGCGCGGCCAGGGCTTCGCGCAGCGGCGCCAGTGCGGCCAGCGTGAATTCCAGATGCTGGGGGTCGAATTCGGCACTGGCCAGCCACTCGGGTTCGATCACGAACAGCCCGGCCGCCATGTCACTGGCCGCGGCGGCGGCCAGCGGGGCGTGATCGGCCAGACGCAAATCGCGCTTGAACCAGACGAGGGCATGGGCAGGCATGCGCAGCATTGTCCCGACTGGCCCGCGCAGGCGCGGACCAGGGGGCATTGGCTACCAGCTCAGCGGGTTCGTGCGGTAGCAGCCGGCCAGTTCGCGGAACAACTGCGGGTGCGCGGCGGCCAGGGCCTGCGGACGTTCGAAGAACAGTTCACTGGTGACGGCGAAGAACTCGGCCGGGTCGGTGGCGCCATAAGCGTCGATCAATCCCGGCCGGCCCTGTGCCAGGCGCTGCTGCAGGGCCTCGAATTCCGCCTGCATCGTCGCCGCCCAGCGTACGCGCGCGCTGCGCCCCTGCACATAGGGTGCGCCGTTGGCGCTGCCGGTTTCCTGGTCCAGTTGATGGGCGAATTCATGGATGACGACGTTGTGGCCGTCGTCGGGCACGGCCGCGCCGGCCAGCACGTCGGGCCAGGACAGCACCACCTGCCCCTGCTGCCAGCTTTCGCCCGAGAGCACTCGGCGCGTCTCGTCGGTCAGCCCCAGGCCGTTGGGCACGGCACGGGCGACGATGAAGGGTTCAGGGTACAGCAGCACCTGGCGCAGGTTGCGGAAGCTGGCACTGCGGCGGTTCAGCAGCAGCAGGGCGGCCTGCGCCGCCACCAGCACACGCATTTCCGACGTCACCACCAGGCCGTTGCAGCCGATGAAGGGCACCTCGGACAGCAGCACCTGGGCCTGTTTCTTCAGTTGCAGCTGCAGGTCGGCCGGCAGGGTTCGAAAGGCGGGCATCCGCTGGCGCAGCACTTCGCGCCAGGCCAGGGGAAAGGGCTGCCGCCTGACGCGGGCGCGCCGCCACTGCGTGGCCAGCCAGGGCCCGGCCAGCCAGGCCGATATGGTCAGCACCAGCAGGGGCAGAAGCAGGGGCAAAAGCAGCAGATGGGCCCAGTCACTCACCCGGCCAGATGGGCGCAGGATCCGGCGAATTCAAGCCCCGCGACCCGGCGCCCGCCTCAGGGCACGGTGACGCTGAAGCTGCGCACCCAGGTCGTGCCGCTGCCGCTGCTGATTTCGTTGCCGAGCTCGACGTTGGCCACGGCATGTGCCGGGTTCAGCAGGCCCCTGCCGATGGCGTCGTCGATGAAACGGCGGGCATCGAAGGCCAGTGTGCGCGTGGGCGCCACGGCGATGTAGACGACGAAGGTCCAGCGGTGCGGCGTTCCGCCGGACGCATCACCCCAGCTGTCGGCGGCGAACACGCGCCAGGCGCGGCCGTCGACGGTGATCTGGCCGCGTTCGGTCGCGGGGCCGGCGTTGCTGATGAGGGCCGGCGTGTAGTCGGACCAGACCATGATCTCGGTGCTGATGTCGGCCACCACGGGTACCGCCGGCGCGCTGGCTGAACGCGTGAACCAGATCGACGTCGCGAGGTTGACGTTGCCGCTGGCCGTGGTGTCGACCTCGTAGCTGACCAGGAGCCGGGGGGTGTCGGCGATGCGACGCGGGAATCGCGCATCGTTGCCCGGCCCGGGGGCCCAGGGCTTGGCGCCGATGGCGATGGACGGGTAGCTGTAGACCTGGCTGCCGTCGGCGGGCCAGCGCCAGGTCCAGCCGCGTTCCAGCACGTTGTTGCCCAGGCGCCTTTCCTGCAGGCACTGGCTCCAGGCGAAGCTGCCCACGGCGCCGGCGTTCCAGGCGTTGTTCAGCAGTTCGCCGCCGCCGGGCAGCAGCAGCCTGCTGTTCGCTGCGCAGCCGAGGCTGGTGATGCTCTGCACGGGCCCGGGTGCTGCTGGTGCTTCGGTGCCGCCGCCCCCGCAGGCAGCAGGAGCGATGACCAGGGCAGCGGCGATGAGCCGAACCGGGAAAGTCCTCGGCAGTCTGGGATTCATGCCTGCTCAACTCCTGTTCATGCCGAAAAGCCGCAGCCACTGTGGCGCGAACAGCAGCAGGATGCAGGCACCATAGACCAGGGTGCCCAAGGCTGTCGCCAGACTCAGGCCCAGGACGTCGTGGCTGGTGTGCAGCAGCCACATGGCCAGCAGCATCACTGCGGTGGCCAGGCCGATCTTCAACGCGTTGCGCCAGGGCCAGCGAAAACCCAGGTAGCGGTGGGCCAGCCAGCCGCTGAGCACCAGCGTCGCGAGTGAACCCAGGGCCTGCCCGACGATGGCGCCGCGCAGGCCTTCCAGCATCAGCCCGGCCATCGACAGCGCGGCGCACATGACGATCTCGAACACGTCGACCTTGGCCAGCATGCCCAGCTTGCGCTCCAGCACCATGAGCTGGTCGGTGGTGTGCATGTGCAGGTTGCGCAGGGCCCCGGCCACGACCGACAAGGCCAGCAACTCGCTGGTGACGGCCTGGTATTCGCTGGCCACGAACAGTTCGACCAGGATCGGTCCGAGGATCTCGACCGCCGCCGTCACCGGCAGCAGCACGCCGATCATCAGGGTCGCGTTCAGCGCCAGGTGGCCCAGCGCTTCGTCTCGCCGGTTGTCGTTCAGCAGGCGCGCAGCCAGCGGAAACGACGCCGTCGTGACCAGGGTCGCGGCCACTGCCGCAGCGCGCCGGCCCAGCGCCCAGCCGACGATCATCAGCCCCAGCGTGGTCGCACCCGAATGCCACTGCACCAGGTAACGGATGTAGTTCTCGGCCACCCATCCCAGTGCCGACAGCCCCAGCACCGGACCGCCGAAGGCCAGCGCCGCGCGCAGCAGGGCCGGGTCGACGCGCGGCCGCTCCCAGGCGATACCCAGGCCGGGCAGCGCCAGAGCCACGCCGATGGCCTGGGCCAATGCGTAGGCGCTCAGCAGAACGATGGCCGTGGGTTCCAGGTGCTGCAGCGCCAGCCAGCCCAGCAGCAGGCCGCCCAGCGGTCCGGCGGTCTGCAGCAGGGTGTAGGGCAGGAAAGCCGACTGGGCACGGGCGCGTTCGGCGTAGTGCGTGCTGATGGCCTTCGACGCGAAGAACGCGGCCACCGCGAATGCGCTGGCGGCCCAGCTGTGCTCGCCCGGCAGGGCCCAGGCGGTCAGCCCTGCGACCAGCGCGCTGAGCCCCAGGCTGGCAAGCACGACGGCGTTCTCGGTCAGCAAGAAGCGCCGGCGCTCGGCCGGTTCGCTGGCGGGCGGCCAGTAGCGCAGCACGTAGACGGCAAACCAGCCCAGGCAGCCCATGTAGGCGAGTTCCTGGGTCACCGTCACCAGCGTGTAGATGCCCATCTCGACCGGGGCCAGCCAGTGGGTCCACAGCACCATCGAGGCCAGCTGCGCCAGCGGCGAGAGCAGCTGCGCGGGGAGGTACTTCAGGGTGTGGCTGATCAGCATGGCGCCAGGCTGTCCAGCAGCCTGAGGTAGGCGCTGCAGGCTGCAGCGTCGGTGAACTGCCCGGCATGCGATACGGCGCCTGCGGGAGCGCCGGGTTGGTCGACTGCAGCCTGCAGTGCCGCAGCCATCATGGCGGCGTTGCCCACAGGCACCAGGGTGCCCCAGCGGCCACCGTCCAGGATTTCACGCGGGCCCACCGGGCAGTCGGTGGCGACGACGGCGCAGCCGCTGGCCAGGGCTTCGACGAGCACATTGCCGAAGCCTTCGTACTGGCTGGCCAGGGCCAGCACCGCGGCGCGGCGCATCCAGCCCTGCGGGCTTTGCACGCGACCGGCCAGCTGCGCCACCGCACCCAGGCCCAGGGCGTCGACGGCGGCCTGCAGCGCTGCCCGTTCAGGGCCGTCGCCGGCGATCAGCAGCCGCGTCTGCGGCCGCTGCCGGTGCAGCTGCGCGAAGGCCTGCAGCAGCATCGGAATGTCCTTTTCGGGGCTGAGCCGCGACACGCTGAGCACCACGCGCAGCGAGGGCTCCAGCAGCCAGGGGTGGGGCGGCGTGGCCAGATGGTCGTCGGCTCCCGGGGCGGCGTCGAGCACCGGGTTGGCAATGGTGTGCAGCCGTGCCTGCAGGCCCGCGCCGACCAAGTGGAGCAGATCGCGCCGCACGCCCTCCGACACCGCCACCACGGCGTCGGCACGCGGATAGGCCCAGCGCACCAGCGGCGGCAGCACCCGGTAGCGCCAGGTGCCCTGGCGCCTGATCTGCAGCGACAGCGGCGCGTGTTCGCTGAGCACGCTGCGACAGACGACGCCCTGGCGCGCGGCCAGCGCCAGGGCTGCCACCGCGGCCACGTTGGTGTGCGGGAAGGCGCTGAGCAGCCAGCGCGGTCGCCGCGTGCACAGCCAGCGGCTGAGCGCGCGCACGCTGCCCAGCGTGCTGGCGTGGCCCAGCTGCACCAGGCCCAGGCCGGGCGGGGGTGCCAGTTCTGCGCCATGCAGGGTGTGCACGACCAGGTCTACCGGCAGGTCGCGTCGCGCCAGCCCGGCGGCCAGGCGCAGCATCGACAGTTCGCCCCCACCCTGGCGCAGGTGCGGCACGTACACTGCCAGAACGGGCGCTGTCGCCGGTGCGCTCAAGGCGGGGCCTTGCGCGCCAGCCGTCGGCGCAGCTTCAGCCAGCCCAGCGTCGGGCTGAAGACATGGCGCTTGCCGTCGACGAGCGTGCGCGTGCCCCAGGCATTGACGGTGTGCAGGCCGTGCGGGCAGGGGCCGGTGGGGTCGGGGCTGAGCTGGCGCACGGGTTCCTCCTCGAATTCGGTGGGGCTGCAGCGCAGCACCCGCTGCAGCGCCACCCCGGCACCGTAGGTGCCCAGGCAATTCTGCGCTGGCCGGTAGAGCTGGCCCTGGTGCCAGAAAAAGGCGCCAGCCATGCGCGCACCGGACACGTCGGTCTTCACCGGGTTGTTGGCGTGCGGCAACCAAGGGCCCTCGGGCTGGTCGGCGTGGAACAGGCACAGGTTGTCCATCGCGCCCAGGTCGACGTCGGTGCAGGCCAGCCAGTAGCGCCCTTGCCAGAGGAACAGCGCCGGGTCGGCAGCGGCCATGCCGGGCAGCAGCGTCGCCAGCGGCTGCCATTGGCCGCTGGCGTCGATCTCGTGCAGCACGCAGGAGCGCTGCGCCGCTGTCTCGGCCAGGCCGAACCAGCGGCCCTCCAGCTGCACGGCCAGCGGAAACGAAGCATGCTTGCCGTCACCCAGGGTCATCACCTGCCGGTCGGCCACGCCGTACTGGCTGGGGCTGAAGCGCAGTTGTTCGATGCGGCCGATGCCGCTGCGCTCGTCGAAGTACTCGACCAGCACGCGGCTGTCGCTGCCGGCGGCCGCGGCCGGGTCGGCCCAGTAGCCCAGGCCAGGGTAGGGTGGCAGCCAGCGCGGCTTGGGCACGGTGGGCTGGCTCGCCAGCGCCGCCAGCGGCAGGTCGACGATGCCCAGGCGCCATTGCTCGCGGAACCAGCGCGCGCGCTGGCGTGCCAGCCATGATCGCCAGCGGCCCCGCAGCAGCAGCGCCACGGGGTGCTGCTGCCGGGGCGGCCGCCGGCTGGCCGCCAGGCCCGTGGCCCGCGGGCTGGGGTAGACGTGGTTGGACGGCAACACGCCCAGCAGCAGGTCCAGCCCGGCGTGCCAGAGCATGCGCGCGATCGCACCCGCCAGGCGCTGGCGCCCTTGGGCATAGTGCGGGTCGGCGTCGATGTGCAGTTGACGCAGGCAGACCCAGCCGCGGCCACTGGGGTGCGGTGCCCACAGCGCCAGGCCGATGCCGCGGCCGGCGGTGATGTCGTCCAGCAGCGGGCGCTCAGGATCCAGCTCACGGCCATGGCGGTCGGTCAGCCACCATCGAAACGGCGCGCCTGGGGCAGGGGCTGCCGGCAAGGCCGAAGGCGCGGCGCCCGGATGCAGCCTGAGCTCGAAGGGTGCAGCGTCGCTGGCCGGCGTCGGCGCACGGGGCGGCGCAAAGCCGATGTCGCAGCCCCCCGGGTGTTGCGCCTGCAGCGCAGCCAGGGCAGCGATGCTGGGCGCCAGCCAGCTTGGCCGGGGTTGCGCTTCAGACAGCGCCCAGGCCAGGCGCAAGGCGCGGGCTGGAGCGGGCTGGCCCGAGGCCGCCGTGGCGGGCACGGCAGCCGCCATCAAAGCCACCGATAAAGGCGTGCTGGCAGGTGAAAGCTGCGCTTGTTGAGGACGGCGCCGAGCACGCGCACATGCACGGCCTGCAGGTCTTCGAGCAACTGCGTCACGACCGGCTTGCGCGTGCGCGCCGACTCGAGCACCACCAGCACGCCGTCGCACTGCGGGCCGATCTGCAGGCAGGCGCCAGAGATGTCGGCGGCCGGCATGTCCAGCACGATCAGGTCGAAGCGCGAACGCAGGAAGTCCCAGAGCTCGCGCCGCGTCACCAGGTCCCAGGCGTAGTCGGGCTGGTCCTCGTGGTCCAGGCCGAGCCCGAGCGCGGCCTCGGTCAGGCCGCGCTGCTTGTTGCCCAGCACGCTGTCGATGGGCTGGCCGCCGCGCAGCGCGTCACACAGGCTCTGGCTGCCGTCCACCGGGGGCAGCGTGCTCAGCAGCAGGGTGTTGCGCCCCAGCTTGCCGGCATTCGCCCGGGCATAGCTGCGTGCCAGGGTGCTGGTGCCTTCCCCGGTGCCGCTGGCCACGAAGCCGACAACCCGGGCAGCCAGTGGCGGCACGATGGCGTCGACCCGGGCCACGAGGTCGTCGATGGCACGTGCGTCCAGGGGCAGGGGCCGGGCGTTGGCAAGGGCGGCGGTCATGGTTCAGGCTCGAAGGGCTGCAGGTCAGAGGAAAGCATCGACGTTCGACGGGCGGTGTGAGGAAGTCGATGCGGCTTCAGAACAGGGGCCGTTGGCGACCGCCAGCCTGGCGCCGCAGGTCGCGCAGCGTGCGCAGCACGAACATCGAGTTGGTGGAAACATAGCGCCACCACAGGCGGCCGGGGTCGGAGCTCAGCCGGTGCAGCCACTCCAGGCCGTGATTGCGCATCCAGGGCGGAGCCCGGCTGACGGTGCCGGCATGGAAGTCGAAGGCCGCTCCCAGGCCCATCATCACCGCCGGAATGCGGCCGCGGTGGTGAGCCAGCCAGCGTTCCTGCTTGGGGCAGCCCAGGCCGACGAAGAGCAGGCCGACGCCGGCTTGGGCGATGTCGGCGCAGTGGCGCGCATCTTCCTCGGGCGTGGCGTCGCGGAAGGGTGGCGAGTGGCTGTAGGCCACCTGCAGGCCCGGAAAGTCGCGCCGCAAGGCGATCAGCAAGGCTTCCAGGGTTTCCGGCGTGCTGCCGAACAGTCCGACCTTGATGTTGTTTTCCAGTGCTGCGCGGCAGGCCCGCCACATCGTGTCGGGGCCGTCTACCCGGTCCTGCTGGGCATGGCCCTTCAGACGCAGCGTCCAGGCCACAGGCGCGCCATCGGGCACCACCATGTCGGCGCCGCGCAGGGCCAGGCGATGGCTTTCGCTGCGGGTGGCGGTGACGACGGAATGGACGTTGCAGAAGCACACCGTGCGCGACTCGCCCGCCTTGGCCCACTGCAACAGCTGCGCGGTGACTTCGCTGCTGCTGAGCACGTCGACAGACTGGCCGATGACGGTGTCCCGGGTGCGTGCCAGCAGGCCGTGCTGGGCGGGCCGGCGCACGGCGCGGCGCATCGTGCCTGGGCCCAGGGCCAATGCACGGTAGTTGGCGTACACCGACGCCAGCACCTGAGCGGGCTGGTAGTCGGCCACCGACTCCAGCGCTGTCTTGCGCCACATCGGCGCGGCCAACAGCGCCTGTACCAGTCCGTCGGCAAAGGCCGGTACGTCGTGACGCCCGACCACGATGCCATTGACACCGCTGTGCACCACGCGCTTGACCTCGCCGACGTCGGTGACGACCGCCGGGGTGCCGCATCCCAGGGCTTCCAGCAGGGCCATCGGCATGCCCTCATAGGCCGAAGAAAGCGCGAACAAGTCGGCCGCCTGCAGGAGCCGCGAGATCGTGTCCTGCGACTGCAGGCCCAGGAAACGCACGCGCTTTTGCAGACCCAGGCTGCGCACGCGGGCTTCGAGCTCGTGGCGCAGCACGCCGTTGCCCACCAGCAGCAGCACGGCGTCTGACCCCTGCCCGTGGTCGCCGGGTGTCACGGCGCGGGCGAAGGCTTCGAGCAGCAGGCCGGGGTTCTTCTGGGTGTCCAGGCGGCCGACGAAACTCACCCAGCGCGCCTGCAGCGGCAGCTCGTATTCGGCAGCCAGGCTTTCGCGCAGTGCCTGGCGACGGGCGTCGGACACCGGGTGGAAGACGTCGGCGTCGACCCAGGTCGGGACAAAGTTCACGCGCTGGCCCAGGCCGGGATAACGCTCACGCAAGGTGAGCACACCGCTGTCGCGCACGCACCAGGCACTGGCCAGCTGCTGCACGGCCTGGGCTTCCAGCTTCTCGTAGGCGGCCGGCAGCTTGCGCCAAAGGTTGTCCGACGCGGAAGCCGCAATGGTCTTGGGGTCCTGGTGGAAAAAGGCGTTCTTCGGTCGCGGGTCACCCAGGTACAGCAGGCTGGGCTCGGGGCGGTGGAAGTCGAAGACGTCGAAGTCGCCGATCAGCCTGGAGCGGTGTTTCCAGGCGCCGGCGGTATAGCGCAGGGACAGCGGCAGTCGGCCGCGCGTGCCGGCGTCGGCCACCGCCACCACCGGGAAGAAGGCGTACTCGCGCTGGCCTGCCAGGCAGGGCGTCCAGCGGCCGACCGGTCGGGCCTTGACGTCGGTCGTCATGCCGACCAGGCTGAACTGGATGTCCGGTGGTGCCCACTTGATGAGCCCGCGGATGAAGGTGTCGATACCGCCCGGCACCACCCCGGCGGGATCGGCCGGGTAGCAAATGCGGACTTTGGCAGTCTGGGAGTCGTGGCTCATCGGGTCATTCCAGCCAGGCGCCAGGCCGGCTGCTTTCGGGGTGTGCGCTGCGCAGACGCCTGGCCAGGGCGGGGCAATGCCGTTGCACACTGCAGCGCAACGGCCAGCAGCGTGAGTGAAGCCGTCTTCGCGGCCAGCGTGTTGGCCCCGCTGGCGACGATGAAGTACATGACGATGGCCACCTTCAGCGGTGCGCGTGCGCCGCGCCACATGTGCAGCACCAGGCAGCCCAGGCCGAACAGGAACAGGCCGAAGCCGACCAGGCCCAGCAGCACCAGCAGGTTGACCCAGAAGTTTTCGATCGCCTCGTAACGCAGGTCGATGCCGACGCGACCGGCGATGCCCTGGATGCGTGCCACGGGAATGCCGAACCACAGGTCGAGTCCATGAACATGGTGCAGCACGTCGAAGGCGAGCAGGCGCACGTCGGCGCTGTTGTCCCAGCTCAGGTTCTTGAAAATGCGGTCACCCAGGCGCGTGGTGGCGACCACGGCGGCCAGGGCCGCCGCGGCCAGGGCCAGCCCGACCAGCCCGCCGGTGATCTGGCGGTAGGTGAAGCGGCCGCGCACCAGGTGCAGGGCCAGCGGCACGCAGGCCAGCAAGGCATAGACGCCAACGGCGGCCAGGTTGCTGCGGCTGCCGAAACTCAGCAGCGCCAGCGTCAGCAGGCCGAGGGCCGCCACGCGCAGATGCAGCGCCCAGGGCATCACCAGCACGACCGGCATCAGGCTGACGGTGACCAGCGAATTGGCCAGCGGGTGGCCCATCAGCGCCGACGCCCGAAACCAGTATTCCTCGACGATGCCGTCGCGGCCGGCCAACAGCGGGATCAGGCGCTTGCCGGTGGCTGCTTCGCCCACTGCCAGGGCGGAATTGGCCAGCAGCAGCAACATCAGCAGCGTCAGCAGCTGGCGCTGGCGTCCCCGGTGATGCATGACCACGGTCAAGGCGGCGACGCCGGGCATCCACAGCGTGTCGATGAAGAAGGCCTGGCCCGACGGACCGTGGCGCAGCACCGTCCAGACGAACACGCCGAGCATCGCAACCGTGTAGGTCATCAGCAGGCCGTGCTTGCCGGCCAGTTGCAGCAGGCTGCGCACGGGGTTGCCGTGGCTGATCAGGCCGGTCAGGAAGGCCAGGCCCAGCACGTAGCTGCCAGGGTGGATCTTGCTGGGAAAGGGTCCCCAGGGCAGGTCGTAGGGCACGCCCATCTTGTGCAGGGCCGGCGCCGACACCGCCAGGCGCAGCACCACGCCGGTCACCAGCAACCACCAGGACAGCGTTCGCCAGCCGTTGCTGGCGGCCGGCGGCGGCACGACGCTGCCCGGGATATAGGTCTGATGGCTTTGCAGCCGGAACGCGTTCATCGGGCCAGCCCCGGCGGGTTTCCGGCCAGGTCCTTTGCCAGGCCCAGCGCCCCGTATGCCAGGGCATCGAGCCTGCGCCGCCCCTGCTGGCCGGGCTGTGCCGACTGTTCAGTGATGCCGAAGATGTCGGTGTAGTCCCACAGCGTCCAGCCGATGTCGTTGGCCTCCAGGGCCACGCGCACGTCGTGGATCCAGCGGTAGCGCGAAGGCGGGTCGACGTTGGCGCGGATGCAGCCAAATTCGTTGCACAGCACACGCACGCCTTTCTCGCGTGCCCAGCGGCCGGCGCGGTCCATCTCGGCGCGCAGGCGTTGCGGGCCCCAGCCGGCATTCAGGTGCTCGGCCATTTCCTGGGCCGCACGCGGGTGCGGCTTGCGCAAGGGCAGGGCGCTGTCGTGCGCGGCTTCGGGCGGGTAGCGCAGGCCCTTGCGCAGGCCGGCGGTGGTGTAGCGCTCGTCCTGCCACTCGGCGCCCTGGTGCGTGAAGAGGAAAGGCGCGTAGTGGTGGTAGACGTAGGCCACGGCCGGGTCGTGGACCAGGCTCAGGCGCTGCAGCGATTCGAGGCTGCCGCCGCCCGAACCCGACAGCAGCACCAGATGGGCCGGCGCCTGTGCGCGCACGGTCTCGAGCAGCTGGCGTTGCAGGCCAGGCCAGCGCAGCCGTTTCAGACCGTAATACTGGGGTTCGTTGAACAGTTCCAGCGCCACCTGCGTACGCGGCCGGTCGGCGAAGCTGCGGGCGAGCAGTTGCCACAGGCGCAGCAACTCGCGTTCGGTCTCGGGGTGTTCCTCGATGATCTGCTTGTCCGACGGCTCCATGTGCAGGTCGACCACGACTTCCAGTCCGGCATCGACGGCCATGTCCACTGCCTGCTGCAGTTCGCCCAGGAACTTCAGCGTGCCCCCGCGCTGAGGGTGCCAGCCGCCCACCACCGGGTCCACCGGCAGGCGAACATGGTCCAGACCCAGGGCCCGCAGCTGCCGCATCTCGGGCGACGTCAGCCCCTGCCCTCGTTCGTACTCGAACCAGTGCGACAGGTTCAGGCCGCGGGCCAGGCGCGGCAGGGCAGCGCGGGTGCCGGCTGGCTGCGGCTGGGCTGCCGCAGGCACGCCGACCGAGGCCAGCGCTGCGGCGCCCAGCCAGGCCCGCCTGTCGCCGTCGGCGGCCTGGGTCATCGCACTGCCGCGGGAATCGCGCCGAGCAGGGGCAGTCCGAGTTCGCGCTGCACGTCGGCCGGTGTCAGGAAGGTGTCACGCCACAGCGCGCTGAGGAAGGCCGTGAGCAGGGCGGCGCCGATGCTCAGGATGACGCCCAGCACCAGCACCAGCGCACGTTTGGACTCGGCCTGGGTGGGCACGGCAGGCCGCTGCACGACGCTGACGTTGCTCTTGCGCTGGCTGTCCAGGTCGGTCAGCACACGTTCGTCGCGCAGGCGCTTGGCTGCTGCTTCGTACTGGATCTCGGCCAGGCGGCGCTCGCGTTCGAGCGTGCGCAGTTCGCTTTCGCTTTGCGCCAGCACGGCCAGGCGCTTGTCGACGGCGGCCCGCTGGCTGGCCAGGGCAGCCAGGCCCGACTGCGACTGGCTCAGGTCGGCGGCGCTTTTCACCAGGTCGGACTCGGCGCCGTCGCGAACCGGGCTGCGGCCCGTGCGCACCGACTGCGGCGGTGCGGCGTCGAGCATGCGCAGGTGTTCGTTGACACGTTCGATGTCGGCCCGCGCGTCCTGCACCTGGGCTTCGCTGTCGAAGAACTTGCTGCTGGCCTCGCGTTCCTTCAGCTTCAGTTCCAGCAGCAGCTTGCGCGCCGCTTCGGCGGCCTCGCCGCGCGAGGTGTCGGTGGACAGCTTCACGTTCTCCGGAATCTGCCCCAGCTGCGAGCTGAGCGCGGTCTTGCGGCCGCCGGCCTGGGCCAGCGCCAGGTTGGTCTCGGTCTGGCGCTTCTCGATTTCGCTGCGCTGGGCCAGCAGCAGTGTCTGCTCCTCGGCGAAGGAGCGGATGCCGCGTTCCTGCTTGAAGCTGGCCAGCCGCGCTTCGGCGGTGTTCAGCTGAATGCGGCGCGCGCCGAGTTCGGCCTCGGCCTGGCCGTTGCTGGCGCTGGAAAACACCTGCTGGCGCTTGCGCAGGTAGCTGTCGATGATCTGGTCGAGCACCCGGGCCGACATCTCGGGGTCGTCGTGGCTGAAGCTCACCTGCAGCAGGTTCGAGCCCTTCAGCAGGTCGGCGTTGATGCCCCGCTCGAGCGCTATCGCGGCTTGGGCCTGCTGCAGCGGCGTGGCGGTGCGGTTGCCGGTGATGTCGGGGTAGATGTTGGCCACACCGATCTTGCCGACCACGCCTTCGAGCACGTCGCGGCTGGTCAGGATCTTGGCCTCGGCCACCAGCGTCTGCTCCCGGTCGTAGGGCAGGGGCTGGGCCGTGCTCGGGTCGCCGGTCTCGGGGGTGTAGAGATACTCGCGCCCCAGGCGCAGCAGCAGCGAGGCTTCGGCCGTGTATTTCTTGGGCATCGATGCGACCACCAGCAGGGTCAGCAGCAGCCCCAGCAGCAGCGCCGCGCCGATGCGCTTGCGGTCGTGGAAGGCGATGGTCAGCAGGTCGCGCAGCGAGGTGCGGCCCGAAATGGCGGTCACGCCCATGCGTTCCAGGCGCCCGTTGTCGAGCTGGGTCTCCTGCCAGGCGTCGCTCATGCCAACGCGTTTCATCGGATGCTTCCGTTTTCGTTGATGGTGTAGCTGAAGCCCAGGCTCAGCGGCAGGATGCGGCGCACCCACTGGTCCATCCACAGGCCGGCGTTGGCGATGCCGCTGCGCGGCACCAGCACCACGTCGTAGGGGGCCAACACGATGTCGCTGGCGCCAGCCTTGCCCGCCATCACGGCCGCCAGGTCGAGTTTCATGACGATGCGCTCGCCGCCGGCTCCCTGGCGCAGCACGGTCACCTCGGAAGGCTGGGCCGTGTCGCGCAGGCCTTCGGCAGCCATCACCGCCTGCAGCGCTGTCAGCGGACCGGCCAGGTTCTGCACACCCGGGCGCGCGACTTCACCGCCGACGAAGACGCGCTGCGAAGGGACATTGCCCTGGACATTGATGACCACCTGCGGGCGCCGCACGCGCTGCGCGAGCGCGGTCTGGATCTGTTCGCTCAGTTCGGCCAGGGTGTAGCCCACGACCTTGAATTCACCGAGCATCGGCAGCGATACGGCACCGTCGCCGCGCACCACCGCGGCGGTGTTGAGCTCGGGGGTGTACAGGAAGCGGAAATTCAGTTCGTCGCCCACACCCACGCGGTAGGCCGGGGCCTGTGCGGCAGCGCCCGTTCCCAGGCCCAACAGCCAGCACAGCAGCACGAGCATGGCGCCAAGGCGCCACCCGGGGCTTCCTGGTTCGAACGTCGGTGTACGAGAAGCGGGAGACATGGTTGAAGTGGGTGGAACAGCTGTTTTCGGAACCAGGGACATGGGCCGCTCGAAGACTTTGTTGGGCAGCTTGGCACCGCATGTCGCCTGCGCCCTGACAGGGTCAAGACAAGACGCTGAACTTACCTTTTGTAACGAGTCTGCTGGATGTATCCGGGCAGGCAAATAGTATTCGTTGGCGTCCTCGCAAGGGGCTGCGAACGACCCCCGAGACGCGGGAGCGCAAGCCCCGGGCACGGCGCAAACGCCTAAAAATCCCGTGGCTGGCGGGCCCAGGCTGCATTGGCGCTGCACGGTTGCGCTGTGACGCTCAGCCCTCGCAAATCGGGGGGATGTCCTGTCGATTCGATGGCGACAATCAAAGCCCCTGGAGCTTTTCCGGAAACCCGACCGATCAACCACCGATCTTCATGAACGGCACTGTCTTCGCCCCCTGGCTGGATGATGTGCAAGGCCATTGGAACCAGCGTCCGATGCGGCTGCAGCATCACCTGCATGAACACCCCGCATTGCAGCTCGATGCCCTGGCTGCGCTGGTCGAGAGCTATCCGCGCAGCCATTACGCGCTGGTCCACACCAGTCGCCATGGCGACGGCAGTGCCCGCTGGCGCGAGGGCGATCTGGGGGGCACGCCCGGCCGGGCAGTGATCGAGGCCATTGCCGGCGGCAGCCTGTGGCTGAACCTGCGCCAGGCGAACGAGCGCGCCCCTGCCTATGCGCAGCTGCTCGAGCAGGCTTATGCCGAGATCGCATCCCGGGTGCCGGGCTTCGAAGCCGGCGCGCTCAAGATGGGCATCCTGATTTCTTCACCCGGGGCCCAGGTGCATTACCACTGCGACCTTCCGGGGCAGCTGCTCTGGCAGATCCATGGTCGCAAGCGGGTGTGGGTCTACCCGGCCGCGGCACCCTGCCTGCAGCCTGAGTGGCTGGAAGACATCGCCTACACCGGGTTCGAATTCAGCCTCGTCTACGACGCCTCCTTCGACCGCATGGCCATGGTCTTCGACCTCGAGCCCGGGCAGATGCTGACCTGGCCGCTGAATGCGCCCCACCGGGTCGAGAACGCCGACTGCCTGAACGTGTCGGTCACCACCGAACACTGGACGCCCGAGAACCGCCGCGCGCAGAAGGTGCACCTGGCCAACGCCGTGCTGCGCCACCGGCTGGGGCTGCGCCCGCGCAGCCGCGCGCTGGTCGGACCCCACTACTGGGCCAAGGCCGCGCTGCAGGCGGCCTGGCGCCGCAGCCCCTGGGCCGGGCAGACGCAGAAGGCCTTGCGGCCGCTCGAGTTCCGGCTCGACCCCCAGTCCCCGGGTGGCCTGGTGGACAGCAGCATCAGGGTTGCATGAACTCAGCCGTGCCGCGCTACCGCGCTGCGGAACTGGGCTCGCTCGACGAGTTCCTCGGCCGCGCCAGCGTGCTGCAAGGCCCGGGCTGCCTGCCCTTCCACGCCAGCGTCTGGCTGCGTGCCTGGTTCGAGACGCTGGGAGCCGTCGAAGGCCGCCAGCCGCTGTGGCTGGTGGTGCAGCGACAGTCGGGCAGTGCGTGGGTCGACGCGATGCTGCTGCCGCTGGTACAGCAGCGGCGCCACGGATTGCGCGAGATCAGCTTCGCAGACGCCGGGGTCGTCGACTACGTGGCGCCGCTGACGCTGGGCGACTGGCACGGTGGCGCCCACGAAGCCCCTGCCGCCCGGGCGCTGTGGGCTGCGCTGGCGCGCCTGCTCGGCCGTCACGACTACTGGCGTGTCGAAAAAATGCTCCCTGCGGCACTTGCCGAAGGCGGTGGCACCACCAACCCGTTGGTGCTGGCCTGGCGCACCCACACCGGCGAGATGTTCGGCAACCAGTTTCAGGTGGACGGGCCCTGGGAAGACTGGCGTCGTGGTCTGGACAAGCGGGTGCGCAAGGAGATCGAGCGCTGCTGGCGCGTGTTCGAGCGCAGCCCGGTGGCCCGTTTCGATCGCGTCACCGACCCGCAGCAGGCACTTGCCTTGTTCGCAGTCCTGGAAAGCCAGCAGTCCGAACGCATGCATGAGCTGCCCTACTACCGGCTCGACAGTGCGCCCTACCGGGCCTTTTATCGCCAGCTGCTGGCCACGGGCGTTGCCGAAGGCAGTGTGGTGCTGACAGCGCTCCGCGACGGTGATCAAGTCGTCTCGGCGCTGTTCGGCGTGGCCAACGCCAGGCGCTACGTCGCGTTGCGCCAGAGCATCGGCGGTGATGCCTGGAAGGCCTGTTCGCCAGGTCGCCTGCTCGACGAAGGCACGGCGCGGCACATGCATGAGCAGGGACTGGGCGTCTTCGACTTCGGCGTCGGCGACTACTTCCACAAGACCACGCTGGGCATGAAGCCCATTCCGCTGCGCGACGCCTGCGTCGCCTTGTCCTGGCGCGGGGTGCCGGTGGTGCTGGCATGGCGGCTGCGCCGCCGCGTCAAGCAGTGGGCGAAGGACCCGCACACGGCCCAGGCGCGTGCGCTCGCGCCGCTGCTGGCCCTGCGCAGGTGCTGGCTGGCGCTTGCTTCCGTGCTGGCGCCTCGCGGGGCCCGCCGATGACACAGGCCTGCTCGTCCGGCCCGTGGGCGCTGGAACCGTTCGGCGTGGATGCCTGGCCCACCGCCAGGCGGCTGCTGCTGGCCTGCTACCCCTGCACTCCAGCGGGGCTGTGGGACGCCGGGTTCAAGCGCCTGCGCACTGTGCCCAGTGCTCCGGCCGACGAGCCCATGGGCATGATCCTGAGCAACGCGCAGGGCCCTTCGGGGCTGGCATTGCTGCTCGCCAGCCAGCGGCCTGGAGCCGCGGGCCCGCAGCGCCTGGTGAACATCAGCAGCTGGGGCATCCTGCCGCAGGCGCGCCAGCGTGCCCTGTGGATGGCCCGTACCGGTCTGGCCGAACGTGGCACGGCCTACTCTGCGCTGACACCCCTGCCTTCGCTGCACCGGCTGTTGCGGCGCATCGATCTTTCTGCTGTCACGCACCAGCACATCCTGATGTCGACGCCGCGCCTGGCCTGGCCGGTGCCCGCTGCGCGTCAGCCCGCGGCCGTGCTCGCCGGCAAGACGGCCCTGCATGTCTTGCGCGACGACCCTCTCGTCGCGGCCCTGCACGATCATGTCCGCCTGGGTTGCGAGGTTCTCGCCTTGCAAAGCAGCATCGGCACCCAGGGCTGGGTGCCGCTGGTCTTCCGCGCGCAGCGCCGGCTGGGCTGGCTGCGCACCGCGGAGCTGCTGTACACGCCATCGCAATCGCTGGTGGCCGAGCACGCGCGCGCGCTGGCCGGGCCGCTGCTGCGGCGTGGCTACATGCTGATGGGCTTCGACGCCCATGAAGACCTGGCGCCGCGCGACCCTTGCACACGCCTGTTCCAGCGCCGCTACGGCCGTGCTCTGCCTGCCACGAGCGGCATCGACTACCTGTACTCCGAGCTCGTCTACCTGCACCGCTGAACGGCAGGCCCCGTCAGGGCACCTGCAGCCCTTCGTCGGCAATCACCCGATCCAGCGCCTGTTCGAACATCGCCCGGGCCGCCCCGGCCAGGCTGCCCAGGTGCCGGTGCAGCGCCGCGTCGGCCGGGCTGCGGGAGTCGCAGTCGGCGCTGTACTGTTCGAAATGCGCCAGCTGCGTGACGATCTCGGCCAGGTGGCGCGGGCACTCGCACAGCACCGAACTGGGCTGCTCGCCCAGGCTGGCGAGCTGCTCGTCACTGTAGCGGCGGGCGCTGGGCATGCGCGGGCCGTTGGCAGGCATCGGCACACTGGCTGCCGATGCCAGCAGGCGCAGCAGTTCGCGGCCAGTGCAGGGCTCGCGGCGAACGATCGTGCCGGCGGCACGCAACTGTTCGGCCACCGCCTCGGCGCCGAAGGCATACAGCACGATCAAGGTGCCGGCGCCGTACTGCTTGGCGACGCTCAGGGCCCGCTCGGCCAGGGCCGGATGCAGCGAAGGCAGGTGCACGACCAGCACGTCCGGCAGGTCGTCGCCGTGGCCTGGCCCCTGGGTCGCACGCACGGTCTCGGCCTGGGCCAGGTCGTCGTGGACACGGCGGGGCGATGCGCCCACGGCCTGCAACTTCTGCGCGACGCTGCGACCCACCACCACCAGATGCAGGCCGGGAACAGCGGCAGCCGCAGCGCTGCGGGCGGGAGCGGTCGAGGCCAGCCCCTGCAGTTCAGAAAGCGCCAGGCCGGCAATCGTCCCGATGGCATGCCCGCGGTCGCTCAGTTGTTTCAGCAGGGCCAGGCGCTGAACGTCCAGCGTGGAGTACAGCCTCTGGCCGGTCGGCGTCTTGGGTGCGGCGACCACGCCGTAGCGTCGCTCCCAGACGCGCAGCGTGGTCACCGGCAGTCCGGCCAGGCGGGCGGCCGTGCCGCTGCGCAGGCGGGCGTTCACAGGAAGCCTGCTCGCGTCGAGCATCTGAACTTCGTCGTCAAGTGCGTCTGTCGTCATGGAGTTGACCTTGGGTTGATTGGATTGACTGAAGAACGAATCGGATTTTTTTGAACTATAGCGATCATGACCATAGCTTGACTCGTAAATATGCAGAAAGCCGCGTGAACTTTCAGGACAAGGTCGCCACAAACGCTACCGAAGCGTCACAATGCTACTGCGATGTCCAATATTTCAGTCCCTTCTTCCGGTCAGTCAGCAGGCAAAGCGGTCGTGCCCGCCGGCCCTGTCGTCTATTTCGACGGTGCTTGTCCTGTTTGCTCTCGCGAAATCGCTGCATATCGACGTCAATCAGGTGCCGAAAACTGCAGCTGGATCGATGCGAGTCGCTGTGATGAATCGGAATTCGGTGCTGACCTGACCCGGGAATCGGCCATGAAACGGCTTCATGTGCGCCTGGCCGACGGTCGCCTGGTGCACGGCGCCCTGGGTTTTGCAGCCCTGTGGTCGGCCTTGCCCCGCACGGCCTGGCTCGGGCGTGTCGCCAGCCTGCCACCCGTGGCCTGGGTTCTGGAACTCGCCTACCGCAGCTTCTTGCGTGTGCGCGGGCTGTGGCGGCCGGCCACCGCGACCAGCGCAGCGCTACCGGGCAATGCCGCCGCCCCAGGCGCCCGCGGCAGCGCGAATCTGCCATGGACCAAAGGCCTCATCGCCGACCTGCGCAGCGATCACGCGGGTGAGGTGGGTGCAATCCAGATCTACCGCGGCGCTCTGGCCGTGTCGCGTGATCAGGCAGTGCGCAGCTTCGCCCAGCACCATCTGGCCACCGAGATCGACCATCTGCGCTGCATCGAACGGCACCTGCCCCGGCGCCAGCAGAGCCGCCTCTTGCCCGCGTGGCGTCTGGCGGGCTGGCTCACCGGTGCACTTCCTGCACTGTTCGGCCCGCGCGTGTTCTATGCCACCGTCGCAGCAGTGGAGACCTTCGTCGACCGCCACTATGCCGAACAGATCGAACGCATCGACCTGAGCTTGCTCGAGGCCGGGCCGGACGCAGCGGGTTCGCAACTGGCGGCCTTGCGTGCCGACCTGCAGGCTTGCCGCGACGATGAGGTGCGTCATCGCGACGAGGCACGCGCTGCCGGCCCCGCGACGAACGCGTGGGTTCGTGCCTGGACGGCCAGTGTCGGCGCCGGCTCGGCCGCCGCCGTTTCGCTGGCCCGACGTCTTTGATCGATGAATCAATCGATCGGTCAGAACCTTGTTGACTCGACCGACTCCATTCCAATGCAGCTGCCTTAGCCGACGACTGCATCCACTGCGAAAGGCTCCAGATGTCCAGCACCTCACAAGTTACCGCCCGCGTTGCCGTCATCGGTGCCGGCATTGCCGGCGCCACCTGCGCCGCCAGTCTGAGCGAAGCCGGCCTGGCCGTGACCTTGTTCGACAAGGCCCGTGGAACGGGCGGCCGCATGGCGACGCGCCGCGCCGAATGGCCAGCGGCTGATGGCAGCCTGGTGCGGGCCGAGTTCGATCACGGCGCTCAGCACATCCAGGCGCGGCACCCGCGCTTCAAGGCGGCAATGCGCCGCGCTGCCGCCGCCGGCATCGTCGCCGCCTGGGCACCGCGCGTTCATGCAGCCTGGCCGGCACCGGTGCAGCGCGAGAGCTGGGTGCCCCTGCCACAGATGCCGGCGCTGGCGCGTCACCTCATTGGTGAAACGCCGGTGCACCTGGGCTTCCAGGTGCAACGCCTGCAGCGCAGCGGTGATGGCTGGCGGGTGGTTTCGGTCGACGGCAGCACCGAGGGCCCTTTCGATCAGGTGTTGCTGGCCATGCCCCCGGCACAGGCGGCGGTGTTGCTGGCCGGGCATCACGACCGCTGGGCCGACGGCCTGGCCGCCTTGCGCATGGAGCCCTGCTGGACGCTGATGGCCGTCACCCAGGATCTGGACTGGCCCTGGGACGCCTGCGAGCCCGACATCAGGCGCAGCCCGCTGGCCTGGGTGGCGCGAAACGACCGCAAGCCGGGTCGCAGCGCACCGTCCGGCATGGCCACCTGGGTGGCTCACGCCAGCGCCGCCTGGAGCGCTGCGCAGCTCGAGGCTTCACCGGCTGCCGTGCAGGCTGCACTCAGTCAGGCACTGGCGGCCTTGCTGCCCATGGGCACGAAGCTGCAATGGCACCACCGCGCCGTGCAGCGCTGGCGCTACGCGGTGCCGGCCCAGCCGTCGGCCACGAGCGTGGCCGACAGTGAATGCTGGTGGGATGCGCGCCGCGGTCTGGGCGTGTGCGGCGACTTCCTGGGCGGTGCTGCGGCATCCGCCGGCGGTGTCGAGGCCGCCTGGCGCTCGGGCGACGAACTGGCGGATACGCTGCTGGCCGCGCTGGACCACGAAACGGCGGCTGCAAGACCATTGGACGAACAGCCTCGGGTCCAGGGTCAGGAACGGTTTCTCGCCCACGCGGCCTGAAGCCTGACGCTGGGCCAGCCCTGGTCAGCGCCGGCCGCCAGCGCCCAGGCTTTCCAGGCGCAGGGCCAACTGCTGTTCCAGTTCGGCCAGGCGCAGCCGGCGCTGGCGGCCTTCGTCTTCAGCCGCAGCATCGCCCGCGAGCGACCGACGCAGTGCCGCGATCTCGCGCATCAGCGTCACCTCGGGCGGAATGAAGCCGCTGTCTTTCAGCATCTTGAAAGGCAGGCGCCATTCGGCGGGCGTCTCGTCGTAACCATCGCCCAGGTCGAGCGGCTTGCCGTAGCTGCGGGCCGTCTGAAGTTCTCCACGGGCTTCCGATTCGGCCAACGAACGGCCGATGTGGTCTTCGAGCAGCTTCAGCCGGTTCTCGCGTTGTTCTTCGGTGGCCATCGACGTTCTCCGAGACTCGCCAACCGCACCGTGCTCAGGCGCGGACCAGGTTGCGGTGGCCCAGGGCCTGGGCCCAGTGGCGGGTGAGCGGCGTCATGGGTTTGGCCATCAACCGTTCGTTCAGCAGGGCCCTGCCCAGCGACTGGCGGCCGCCCTGGGCGGCGGCTGCAAGCAGGGTCTGGTCGATCAGGTCACGCTGGGCCTGGCTGCCGCCCATGCTGCGTGCCAGCATGCGCACGGGGGCAAGCAGGTCGCAGGCGTTGTCGGCTTCGCCGCGCGCCAGCGCGAGCACGCCGCGCATCAGTGGCAGACCGACTTCTCGCGCCATGCCGTAATTGCTGCGGCGCGCGTCGGTGGGCGCCATGGCTCGTTCTGCGCATCGCGCCACCCAGCGCTCGGCGGCCTGCACCTGGCCAGCGCCTGCCAGCGCCAGCACCACGTGCAAGTCATTGAAGGCGTAGTAGCCGGCGTCGGTGTCGCTCAGGTCCCAGCCCTGCAGCAGTGCGGCATACTGGCCAGAGACGTCTTCGCCCAGCAGATGCAGCCGCCACAGCAGCGCGGCTGCGTCCAGCCGCTGCAAGGTGACCTGCAAGGCGTCGCCGCTGAGGTGGTTGTCGATCAGGCGCAGCACGCCTGCGATGTCCAGCGACTCCAGCCTGAACAGGCCCTTGTGCCACCACAGGTGCGCGGCGAAGCCGTTGCCTTCAGCCCAGTGCGGCTGCTGCTGGCGCAGCCAGGCCGAGCCTTCCTCGAACCGGCCCTGCATCTCCATCACGTGCGCCACCGCGTGCACGGCCCAGGGCACACGCGGATTGGCTGCCAATGCGCGGCGGCCGGCTTCCTCGGCCTGCGGATAGAGGTTGTTCTCCTCCAGGCCGAAGGCGTAGAGCGCCAGCACGTAGGGATGCAGCGGGTCGGCTTCGTCCCACTCGGGCAGGGCCCGCGCCGGGCGCAGGCGCAGGGCTGGGGTGTCGCCACGGTAGAAGTCCCAGAGCTGCGACCACTGCAGGGCCAGCGCGTCGCGCGGGTGTTCAACGAGCAGCGCATCCCATGTGCGGCAGGCGGCATGCCAGCGGCCTTCCAGCAACTGCTGCAGCGCTTCGAGGTGAGTGCGCTCGCGCGCCGGGGCTGAACCGGCCAGCGCGCGGGCATGCGACAAGTGGGCTGCGGCTTCGTCGCGCAGCCCCGGTTCGGTCAGGCTCAGCAGGAAGCCTGCTTTCATCGCGTGTGGCAAGGCCCAGGCCGGGTCGGCCTGCATTGCAGTGTCCAGGTCGGCCAGCGGCGTGTCGTAGAACGACATCATGCGCCACAGGGCCTGCTCGGTCGCGTGCTGCGCGGCCGGGCTGCCACTGCCGCAGGGGTTGCCACGCAGGTCGGTATGCGCCATGCCGCGAATGTACCGTTGCCGGCGACGGGCCCGGCTCAGGCCTCGGGGCCGGATGGCCAGGTCGGCCAGGGCGGCAGTGGCACACGCAGTCGCTCCCAGGCGCGGGCCAGGCGCAGCAGGCCCAGGTCGTCGTGGCGCCGGCCGCTGATCTGCAGGCCGATGGGAAGGGGCCTGGGTGCGCCCGGCGCCATGCCGCAGGGCAGGGTGATGGCAGGCTGCTCGCCCATGTTCCAGGGCAGGGTGAAGGCAATGTGCTCGAAGGGCCGCGCCGGGTCATGCAGCGGGCTGGCCAGTTCGGCGGCGAAGGCCGGCACCGGGCTCGTCGGCGAGACGATGAAGTCGAAGGCCTCGCTGGCGCCGGCTGCGGCGTCGCGCAGCGCGGCCATCTGCGCCTGGCCGTGGAAGACCTGGCTGCCGCTGTAGCCGCTGGCGGGTTCGGCCCAGGCGCGGATGTACGGAAGTACGCGTTCGCGCCGGTCTTCGGGCAGCGCCTGCAGGTCGAGCCAGGCGCGCAGTCGCCAGAAGCGGTCCAGGCCATCGATCATGGCCCGCGTCGTGAAGGGGGCCAGCGGCTCGACGAGGGCGCCGGCGGCTTGCAGGCGACGGGCTGCGGCCGTGACGGCGGCCTGCGTGGCGGTGTCCGCCGGCAGGCCCCAGCCGGCGTCCAGCAGCAGGCCGATGCGCAGGCCATCAAGCCGCACGTCGCCGTCATCGGCCGGCTCGGCCAGGTCGGTCCAGGCGATGTCCTGCGCGGGCAGTCGGGTGGGGTCGCGCACGTCGGGACGGCTCAGGCAGGCCATGGCGAGCGCCACGTCGGCCACGCTGCGCGCCAGCGGGCCGGCCACCCGGCCGGTGTAGGGCGGGTGGATGGGCACGCGGCCCGCGCTGGGCTTGAAGCCGACCACGCCGCACCACCCCGCCGGCAGCCTGATGCTGCCGCCGATGTCGGTACCGATGTGCAGCGGGCCATAGCCCGCCGCCGCCGCCGCTGCCGCGCCGGCACTGCTGCCGCCGGGTGTCTTGCCGGTGTCCCAGGGGTTGCGTGACAGGGCATGGAAGCTCGACAGACCCGAGGACAGCATGCCCAGGTCGGGCATCGTCGTCTTCGCGACGATCAGCGCGCCAGCTTCGCGCAGCCTGGCCGCCGGCGGGGCATCGGCCAAGGCAGGCTGCAAAGGCATGGCCGCGCAGCCCAGCGGCACGGGTGTGCCGCGCGTGGCGATATTTTCCTTCACGGTGACGGGCACGCCGTCCAGCGGGCCTTGCGGCCTGCCCGAGTGCCAGCGGGCGGCCGAGCTGCGGGCCTGTTCCAGCAGGGCTTCGGCGTCGAAGGCATACAGCGCCTGGATGTGCGGCTCCCAGCGGGCGATGTGCGCCACCAGCGCATGCGCCACGTCCAGCGGGGTGAATTCGCCGCGGCGATAGCCGTGGGTCAGATCGACTGCGCCCAGCAGCGGCAGTTCACGCGGTGTCATGGCTGCGCCTTCCTGCAGCTGCCCGGCCGTGCTCACGAGCGCGCCATGAACTGCTGCAGCTGCCGCGCCGCACGCGAGCGCACCTGGCCGCGCAGGAAAGGTGTCCAGCCCAGCAGCAGCCCGGGCGCGCCCAGGGCCTGGCGGGCCCAGCGCCAGAAGTCGAAGCGGTCGCGGTGGCGGGTGATGAGACCCTGGCCGTCGAACTCAAATTCGGCGTCGATCGCGTTGTGCACCAGCCGGCCGGTGGCGCTGAAGAGGTAGTGCGCTTCCCAGTGCGCCGAGCGCGCCGTGAAGGCGCCGGCCTGCAGCCGCCAGTGCGCCATGCCCTTGGCCTGGGTGGCGGTGCACAGCATGCGCCACATGCCGCCGATCTGTTCGCGCCCCTGCAGAAAGAAAACCTCGTCGTCGAAACGCGCGTCGGCGGCGTAGCAGGCTTGCATGGTGGCGTGGTCGAGCTGGCCGAAGGCGGCGTAGAAGCGTTCGATCGTGGCCTGGCTCATGGCGTCTTCCTCACTGGGGTGTGGCCCAGCTCACCGCGGCCAGGTCGTTGGCGAAGACGGGCGAGCTGCTCCACAGGCCGCGCAAGCCCTTGCGGTACACCGCCACCTGCGACGGGTTCCAGATGAACACGTTGACCGCGTCCAGCGCCAGCTGGCGCTGGATGTCTTGCCACAAGCGCTGCCGTTCGGCCGGGTTGGAGGTGCCGCCCAGCTCGGCCACCAGGCTGCGGAAGCGGGCGCTGTCATAGCCGAAGTAGTAGTTCGGGTCGGTGTAGGCGCGCACGTAGTCGAGCGGCTCCACGTGCAGGATGAGGGTGAGGTCGAAGTTGCCCTTGAAGGCTCCGCCCAGCCAGGCCGCCCATTCGACGTTCTCGATCTTCGCGTTCACGCCCACCTTGGCCAGCTGCGCGGCGATGATCTCGCCGCCGGTGCGCGCGTATTGCGGCGGCGGCAGGGTCAGCGTCAGGTTCAATGGGCCGGTGATGCCGGCTTCCTTCAGCAGCGCGCGCGCCCGCGCCGGGTCGTAGGGCGTCTGACTCGTCAGGTCGAGGTAACCCTGGTCGGTGGGCGCGAAGTGGCTGCCGATGGGTCGGGCCAGGCCTTCCAGCGCACCGTCGATGAAGGCCTGGCGGTCGATGGCATGGGCCAGCGCGCGGCGCACCCGCAGGTCGTTCAGCGGCGGCTTGCGCTGGTTGATGGCCAGGATGCCCTTGCCTGAGGTCACGCCGGTTTCCACCACGAAGCGCGGGTTGCTGCGGAACTGGCGCAGTGCCTGCGGCGCGCCGAAGCGCGGCATGGCGTCGACGTCGCCGGCCAGCAGCGCCGCCACCTGCGCCGCCGGGTCGTTGATGAAGCGGAACGTGGCGCGGCGCAGGGCCACCTGGGCGGCGTGGCGGTGGTTGGCCGACTTCACCAGCGTCACCGCGCTGCCCTTGTTCCAGCTTTCCAGCCTGAACGGCCCGGTGCCCACCGGCTGCGTGCCGGCCTGTGCCGCGGTGGCCGGGTGCAGCATGACGGCGGTGTTCTCGCCCAATCGGAAGGGCAGCAAGGCGTCGGGAACCTTCAGCACCAGTGACACGGTGTGGGCGTCGGCCACCTGCACCGAGCCGATGTTGTCGAAGACGGCCTTGCGCGCCTTGTTCGTGCTGTCGGGCGCGCGGGCGCGGTCGACGCTGAACTTCACGACCTGGGCATCGAAGGGCTGGCCGTCGCTGAACAGCACGCCGCGCTTCAGGAAGAAGGTGCAGGTCTTGCCGTCGGGCGTGAAGGTCCAGCGTTCGGCCAGCAGCGGCACGACGCTGCCGTCCTGGGCGATCTTGGTCAGGCCTTCGAAAATGTTGTAGTGGATGATCTCGCCGATGGCCGCCGAAGCCCCCGTGGTCGGGTCCAGGCTGGGCGGCTCCAGCACCATGGCCAGCACCAGCGTGTCCTTGCGGCGCTGCGCGAGGGCGGGTGTGCCCAGCAGCGGCAGCGTGGCCAGCAGCTGGTTGACGTGGCGCCGGTCCAGGCTCATGGGTCGGGCTTTCGTGGGCTCTCGTGGGCTGTCGTGGGCTTTGCGGGACTTGCCGGGGGTTTCCCGGGCTTTGCGGCACGTTCCTGGGCACGGCGAACGGGTCGCACTCAGCCAGGCGATTGTGGCGCCGGGATCGCGGCCTCGGCGGCGGCGCCTGGCAGCGCCCGCAGAAGCTGTCGGGTGTAGGGGTGCCGGGGCGCGGTGAACAGGGTGGCGGGCGTGCCCCGTTCGACGATGCGGCCCTGCTGCAGCACCAGCACCTCATCGCACAGGTGGTCCACCACCGCCAGGTCGTGGCTGATGAACAGGTAGCTCAGCCCGAACGCCGCCTGCAGGTCCTGCATCAGGTTCAGCACCTGGGCCTGGACCGACACGTCCAGCGCGCTCACCGGTTCGTCTGCGACGATGAGCTTCGGGCGGGTGATGAGCGCGCGCGCGATGGCGATGCGCTGGCGCTGGCCGCCACTGAATTCATGCGGAAACTTGTCCAGGTCGGCGGCGTGCAGGCCCACCGCGTCCAGCGCTTCGGCGGCAAGCCGGCGGCGACGCCCGGGTTCTGCCACCCGCGCCGCGCCGCGCAGCAGGGCCAGCGGTTCGGCCACGGTCTGCAGCACGCTGCGGCGCGGGTCGAGCGAGCCGTAGGGGTCCTGGAACACCATCTGGAACTGCGCCCGTGCCGCGCGCAGTTCGCCGGCGGGCAGGGCATGCAGGTCGCGGCCTTCGAACAGCACCTGGCCGGCGGCCGGTGTTTCCAGCGCCATCACCAGCCGGGCCAGCGTGCTCTTGCCCGAGCCCGACTCGCCCACCACGCCCAGGCTGCGGCCGGCCGCCAGCGTGAAGCCGACTTCCGCCAGCGCCTGCACCCGCGGCGCGGGCTGCAGCAGGTGCTGGCGCGGCAGCCTGTAGCTCTGCGACAGACCGCGCACCTCGAGCAGGGGCGGGCTCATCTCAAGGCCAGGGGTGCAGGCAGCGCAGGGCGTGGCCCGGGCCGACGAAGGTCTCGGGCGGCAGCTGCTGGCGGCATTCCGGCTGCACGCGTTCGCAGCGCTCTGCAAAGGCGCAGCCCGGGGGCAGGTCGGCCAGTGCCGGCACCCGGCCGGGGATGGTGGCCAGCCGCGGCCGCTCGCTGCCCTGTCGCTGGCCCAGCCGAGGCCGCGCGGCATGCAGACCGCGGGTGTAGGGGTGGGCGCGGCGGGCGAAGACCTCGGCCGTGGGCCCGCGGTCGACCACCGTGCCGCCGTACATCACCAGCACCTGCTGCACGCGGTCGGCCATCACACCCAGGTCGTGGCTGATCAGCAGCAGCGCCATGCCACTGTCGCTGCACAGCCCCTGGATGAGGTCGAGCACCTCGCGCTGCGTCGTCACGTCCAGCGCCGTGGTGGGCTCGTCGGCGATCAGCAGTTCCGGCCCGCAGGCCAGCGCGGTGGCGATGACCACGCGCTGGCGCTGGCCGCCCGACAACTGGTGCGGCCAGGCGTTCAGGCGTTGCGCAGCCTGGGGCATCTGAACGCGGTCGAGCCATCTCAGCGCTTCGGCCTCGGCGGCGCTGGCCGACAGGCCCTGGTGCAGGCGCAGCGGTTCGGCGATCTGCCGGCCGATGGTGTGCAGCGGGTTCAGCGCGGTCATCGGTTCCTGGAACACCATGCCGATGCGCCGGCCGCGGATGCGGCACAGCGCAGGCTCGTCCAGCATCGTCAGTTCGTCGCCGCCGAAGCGCACCGAGCCCTGAAGGCGCGCAGTTTCGGGCAGCAGGCCCATCACGGCCAGTGCGGTGATCGACTTGCCGCTGCCGCTTTCACCGATCAGCCCCAGCGTCTGCCCCCGCCCCAGGCTGAAGCCCACGTCGCGCAGGGCGTCGGCCGGGCCACGCGCGGTGTCCAGCGTGACGCGCAGCTGGCTGACTTGCAGCAGCGGTTCAGGGGTGGCAAAGCTCACGCCGGCGACGATAGCGCAGGCCCTGTCGACCCCTTCGCGGCATGCCGCGAGGCTGCCGGCGCGCCCGCCGGCGCGCCTGCCAGATTTGCGAGATTTGCGCCAAGCCGTCGGTGCGTCAAGCCTCCAAAGGGCTGGCGGCCAGCATGTCCATGTAGGCACCGGCCAGCCGCGGCGCGCTGCCCAGGCCCAGGCGCTGCATCAGTGTTGCTGCCACGGCCTGGCCTTGCGCGTCGGTCTGGCCCTCCTGCAGCACCACTTCGAGTTCCATGAAGTCGCCCAACTGCTCGACGCGGTCGAGATGGATGCGGGTATTGAAGCCGGCTTCACGGACCACCAGCAGCCAGCGCTGCTTGCGCACGCGGCCCACCAGGCCACAGGCGCGCACCAGGGCTTCGCGCAGCGCGGCGGGCTCGGGCGCGGCCACGCGCACGTAGTCGCTGGCCCTGGCGTCGGTGCCGTCGGCGCGGTGGTAGTGGATCAGCTCGGCCGAGCCGTCGGCAAATTCGCGCAGCTTCAGCCGGCCCTGCGGCGCGGCGAAGAAGGTGTCGTCCTGGGCGATGAGTTCCGCCGCGGTGCCGGCCAGGGCGCTGGCGATCGGCAGCAGGGCGTCGATGCCGGCGTCGAGCCGGGCCTTGATTTCGATGTTTC
>LNET01000045.1 GCA_001464055.1 Burkholderiales bacterium Ga0077543 | reverse complement strand
TGCGGCACAAACTCAGCTACATACTGATCGCACGCCTCGGGCAGTGCCCCTGCTGCGGCAGGGCAAGCGCAAAGCTGCTCTTGTGACACAGTAAGACTAACGATCAATGCAGCGCCGCGGACGAGACCACGAACGAAGACCGCCGCTATGGGCCGTGGCTACTGACCGACATCCAGAGCCGGCTTGACTTGACCGACAGCGCACAGCGGAGGGCGTTCCGCCGCTGTGCCGCCGACAAGGACCTGGGCGCCTCGTGGCGCCTTCAGGTGCGTTCGGGCACGACCCGCGTGGTGGGCCCGCTTGCGCCTGCACTGGCCGCCTGCCATTGCCCGGCCGTGATCCGGTAGGTCGCCAGGCCCAGTCCGTACCAGGTCTGGACGCCGCCGTACTGCATGCCCAGGCGCTTCATCACGGCAGCCGACGCTGCGTTGTCAGGATGGCACACGGCCAGCAGTTCGTCGGCCCGCAGCGCATCGAAGGCGTATGCCGCCATGACGCGCGCGGCTTCGGTGGCCAGCCCTCGGTGCCAACGATCGCGCCGCAGCCGCCAGCCCAACTCCAGCGGGCTGGCGGCATCGGGCTCCGCTGCGGCGTCCCAGCGCAGGTTCTGGATGGCGCCTGCGCCCACGACTTGCCCGCTGTCGCGCTCGATGAAGCTCCACCACGAATAGCCGAATTGCAGCCAGCGTCTCTGCACACGTTCGATGGCAGCCCGGGTCTCGTCGAGCGTTTCGGGCTGTCCGCTGATGAATCGCATGACCTCCGGGTCGGAGTTCATGGCGTGCAGGCCTTCCAGGTGCTCGATGGCGAACGGCACGAGCTGCAGTCGGGCGCTGACGAGGACGGTCATGGCGGGGCGTTCAAGCCAGGTTCAGGAGCAGTCGGGCCCTTCGACGCAGGAGCCGCCTACAGCCGCTTCGCATCAAAGGTGTTGCACTGCTGCACGCTGCCCGTGTCCAGCCCGCGCTTGAACCAGGCCATGCGCTGCTGGCTGCTGCCGTGGGTGAAGCTCTCGGGCACGATGGTGCCCTGGCTTTTGCGCTGCAGCGTGTCGTCGCCGATCTGCGCTGCCGCGTTCAGCCCTTCCTCGATGTCGCCGGGCTCCAGGCGGATCTTGCCGCCCTGCGACAGCCTGGCCCACACGCCGGCAAAGCAGTCGGCCTGCAGTTCCACGCGCACCGACAGCATGTTCATGTCGCGTTCCGAGACCCGGCCGCGCATCGCGTCGACCTTGCCGGTGATGCCCAGCAGGTTCTGCACGTGGTGGCCCACCTCGTGCGCAATGACATAGGCCTGGGCGAAGTCGCCGGGGGCACCCATGCGGCGGGACAGCGTGTCGAAGAATTCCATGTCCAGGTAGACCTTCGAATCGCCCGGGCAGTAGAACGGGCCCATGGCCGAGTCGCCCGTGCCGCAGGCCGTGGGCGTGCGGCCATGGAACAGCACCAGCTTGGGCGGCCGGTACTGCTGGCCGTTGGCGGCAAACACCTGCTGCCAGGCGATTTCGGTGTCGCGCAACACGGCACTGACGAACTGCGCCATGTTGTCCTGCGCTGGCGGCGCCTGGGCCGGGCCGGCCGGGGCCGCCATCTCGACCGGTGCGCCGCCGCCGCCCAGCAGGCCCAGCACGGTCAGCGGGTTGATGCCGAAGATCCAGCCCGCCAGCAGCGCGATGACGATGGTGCCCACCCCCACGCCGCGCCCGCCGACGCGCGGCCGACCGCCGCCCGCGCCGCCGCCCTGGCCGCGTCGGTCCTCGACGTTCTTGCTGCGCTCCTGGTCTTCCCACTTCATGGCGATGCTCCTGCTGGCGGCTTCGTGGCTGTTTGATCGACGATTCTGTATGCCATCGCCGCAGCCGACCAGCCCGCATCTTCGCGCCCTGACCAGACTTCAGAACAGGACCCAACCCCGGAGGGACGGCGACACTCCCGGCCGCCGCCGACCGGCTGCCCCTGGCTTGCCATGGGCGTTCACGGCGATGCGGCCCACACTTCAAAAGCAAGCCATGGACTCAGGAGACACGATGAAAAAGACCCTTGCTGCAGCAGCATTCCTTCTGGCCGCCGGCCCGGCGCTTGCCCAGGCCACGGTGAAAGACGATGGCCAGTGGCGCTCTGCGCTGGGCCTGGCGGCATCCGCTGCCAGCGGCAACAGCAAATCCACCAACTTCGCCGCCAACGCCGACGCGGTCCGCGCCACCAAGCAGGACAAGTGGGCCTTGTACGCCAACGCCCTGTACGGCGAATCCGGCGGCACGACCTCGGCCGACCAGTTCAGGCTGGGCACGAAGTACGACTGGAACCTGAGCGCCGCAAGCTATGCCTTCGGCTCGGCCGAACTGGAACGCGATGCCGTCGCCCGGCTGAACTCCCGGATGACCCTGGGCGGCGGCCTGGGCTACCGCGTCGTCAACACCGACGCGCTGAAGTTCGAGGTCTTTGGCGGTGCGGGCTACGTGGCCGACCGTTACGACGGGACTCGCCTGCTGGACGGCCAGCTGCGCAGCAGCTACAGCTACCCCACCCTGATCCTGGGCCAGGAATCCAGCCACAAGCTGGGCCAGAACACCACCGCCAAGCAGCGTCTGGTGGTCTACCCGAACCTGAAGAACACCGGCGAATACCGGGCCCAGTGGGACGCCGGCATCGCCGTGGCGGCCACGGCCGCCATGAGCCTGAACGTGGGGCTGTCGGTGAAGATCAATTCAGACCCGGGCGTCGGCGTGAAGAAGACCGACACCCTGTTCCTCACCGGGGTGAGCTTCAAGTTCGAATGAGCCCGGCACGGGCTTCGGCCCGGCTGCAGGGCTCTGCGTCTCAGTGCGCCACGGCAGCGGCGTTGCGGTCGTAGGTGGCGAACAAGGCCAGCGCCGCACGGCGCAGGCGTTCTTCGGCGCTGCTGTGGGCCTGGGCCAGGCAGTCGAAGGCGTATTGACGGTCGACGCACATCCGGGCCAGATCGACTTCGTGGCCTTCCAGGGCCATCAGGCGCCGGAAGCTGGCCATGGCAATGATGGGCAGCGGCATCACTGGCGCTGCGCCGGCCAGGGTGGCGATGGATCTGACAGCGTGCTCATGGGCGACATGCATCGAAACCTCCGTCGGCCGGTTGTCGGCTTCCGGCATGGGTGCCGGACAAGGTATGTTGGGCCGCCAGGCCAGGAAGCAAGCGTCGAACAGCGCTGCCAGCGCCCGGGAATTCAGGTCTTCGGCAGCGTCACGCCCACCTGGCCCTGGTACTTGCCGCCGCGGTCCTTGTAGCTGGTCTCGCAGACCTCGTCGCTCTCGAAGAACAGCACCTGGGCGCAACCCTCGCCAGCGTAGATCTTGGCTGGCAGCGGCGTGGTGTTGCTGAATTCCAGGGTCACGAAACCTTCCCATTCCGGCTCGAAAGGCGTGACGTTGACGATGATGCCGCAGCGCGCATAGGTGCTCTTGCCCAGGCAGATGGTGAGCACGTTGCGCGGGATGCGGAAGTATTCGACCGTGCGCGCCAGCGCGAAACTGTTCGGCGGGATGATGCAGACATCGCCCTCGATGTCGACGAAACTCTTCTCGTCGAAGTTCTTCGGGTCGACGACGGTGCTGTAAATGTTCGTGAAGACCTTGAACTCGGGCGCGCAGCGGATGTCGTAGCCGTAACTGCTGGTGCCGTAGCTGACGATGCGCTGGCCGCTGGCCGAGGTGCGCACCTGGCCGGGCTCGAAGGGCTCGATCATCCCGTGCTGTTCGGCCATGCGCCGGATCCACTTGTCGCTCTTGATGCTCATCTGATGTAGATCCCCGGCCCGTGTGGTTTTGGCGCTTTCCGCCGTGCCGGATTCTAGGAGGCCGCGCTACAGTGGGCTCTGCAAGGAGATCCGCCATGGCCAGCCCGTTCCGCAACGCCACCGAATTGCTGCAGCAATACGCCGAATACCACCGCGACCAGCGCAACATCGTCACCCACTTCGTCGGCGTGCCAATGATCGTGTTCGGCATCGGCGTGCTGCTGGCCGGCGCCCAGTTCGTGGTGGGCGGGCAGGTGCTGACGCTGGCCTGGGCCGTGTATGCCCTGGTGGCCGCCTGGTACCTGACCCGCGGCCACCTGGGCATCGGCCTGGCCACCGCCGCGGCGGTGGGGGTGCTGGTGCTGCTGGCGCACCAGGTCTCGGGCGGGTCCTGGGGCCAGTGGCTGGGCTGGGGGCTGGGTTGCTTCGTCGTCGGCTGGGCCTTCCAGTTCGCCGGCCACTACTACGAAGGCCGCAAGCCCGCCTTCGCCGACGACCTGATCGGCCTGCTGGTCGGGCCGATGTTCGTCACCATGGAAGCGCTGGGCTCGCTGGGCTGGTTCAAGGGACTCACGGCCGAGGTCGAGCGCCACGCCGGCCCCACCATGCTGCGCAACCTGGCGCATCCGGTGGCGCGCTGAGCGCCGGCGCCGGACCGGCTCAGCTCTTGGACGCTGGCCGGGACCCCGGCAAGCGCAGAAAGGCCGTCCGGACCGGGGCTATCTGCGGATAGCTTGCGCCTAGCTAGCCCCCGGCTTCCACCTTGAACGCCAGCACCGCCTGCTGCAGGCTGTCGGCATGCTCGCGCAGCCGCGTGGCCGCCTGCCCCGACCGGCCCACGGCGCGGGCGCTGCGCTGGGTTTCGGTGCCGATCTCGTCGACCGAACGTGCAATGCCGGCAAAGCCTTCGGAATGCTCGCGGGTGCCGCGCGCCAGGTCGTCGATGAGCTTGGACACCTCTTCCACCGAGGCCACGACCCCGTGCAGGGTGCGTCCGGCTTCGTCCACGGTGCCGCTGCCGGCCTGGACACGCTCGACCGAGGTCCCGATCAGCGCCTTCACCTCGCGCGCCGCCTGGGCGCTGCGCTGTGCCAGGCCCCGCACTTCAGAAGCGACGACAGCGAAGCCGCGGCCCTGTTCGCCCGCACGCGCGGCTTCCACCGCCGCGTTCAGCGCCAGGATGTTGGTCTGGAAAGCGATGCCGTCGATGACGTTGACGATGTCGCTGATGCGGCGTGAAGACTCGTCGATGCCGTTCATGGTCTGCACCACCTTGCCCATCATCTGGCCGCCTTCGGCCGCCACCTGGGACGCCTGCGCGGCCAGTTCGTTGGCCCGGCGCGCGCTTTCGGCGCTGCCCGTGACCGACTCGTTCATGGCCCGCGCCACGTTCAAGGTGCCCTGCACCGCCGATTCGTGGCTGCGCGTGACCTCGGCCAGTTCGCCGTTGGCTGCTTCGATCTCGCGCGCGGCCTCGACCACATGACCCGCCACGTCGCGCACATGCCTGACCACGTCGTTCAGACGGCTTTGCATGTGCACGATCGATTCGAACAGCGAACCGAACTCATCGCCCTTGCGCACGTAGATCTCGCCCCCCAGGTCGCCACCGGCGATGCGCTGGGTCACGGTCATGGCACGACGGAAGGCGCCGCGGAGCATGGAAGCGAGTCGCCACGACATGAAGCCGGCAATCACGACACCCAGGAGAGCCAGCAACGGCACTCCGATCTCGACCTTGCGTGCATCGGCAGCGGCTGACTTCACGGTGGCCAGGGTGAGTTGCTGCTGGAAGGCCAGTTGTTGGTTGATGATCTCGATCACGGCGTTTCGGGCCGCCACGAGTTCGCCGTCAAGTTGCTGAAAGGCGCCCGCGTTGTCGCCTGCCTGCACTTTGGCCAGGACTTCGCCGCCCAGGCGCCAGAACACGGCATCGCGCTTGCGCCATTCGGCCGCGAAGGCCCGGCCCTCGTCGGTAGAGACGTCGCGCTCGAAGGCCTCCATCTGGGCGAGCAGTTCGCTGCGGAATTTCCCGATGCGGTCGAAGGTCTCGCGCTTGGCCTCGGGCGTGCTTACCAGCATCGCATGGCGAGCTTCCAGCGAGATGCGAAACATCAGCAACTGCATCGACGCCATGCGCTCGGTCTGCGGCGCATAGCGGGTGCCGACCTTTTCGGTGGCAGCGACGACCCGCTCCAGCACCACGAACGTGAAAGCACCGATGGCCACGATCACGGCGAACAGCAGTGCCTGGATGACCAGCAGCTTGCGGCCGATGGGAATGCGCAAGGATGGCGACGACATGAAACAAGCTCCTTCGGAATGACGAATGCAGATGCAGCCGCGGGGCCCGGAAGGCGAGCCCTTGCTGTCTGCTGCTTTATCGACGGAGTGGCCCCTTCGGTTGAGGGACGACAAAGCCCGCAGGCCTACAACTTTCCAGCCAGCCTGGTGAAAAGTCTCGGAACCTTCTCCGTGAAATCCGTACGAATAACGGGGCTTTGCGGGAAGTCGACTCGCGTCGAGCGTGCTTCAGGGCTCGAGGGCCCCGCTGTGCGCGCGCGCCTCGGCCAGCCAGGAGGTGTCGCGCGCCAGGGCCAGGGCGGCCTGCAGCGCCAGGGTCTGGCGCGCTTCGGCCAGCACCAGCATGCCGATGGGCGTGGTGGCTTCTGGCTGCGCCAGGGGCCGGGCCAGCAGCTGGCCCTGGCTGGCCACGGTGCTGACCAGTGCCCCGGGCAGCACCGTGGCCAGGGTTCCGGCCTGAACCGCGGCCAGCAGCACCAGCACCGAGTTCGTTTCCAGCGCCGGGTGCACCTTCAGCCCCAGGCCGGCGAACACGCCGTCGACGATGGCCCGGTTGTGCATCTCGGGCGCCAGCAGCGCGAGGGTGTGGCTCGCCGCGTCGGTCCAGCTCAGCGCCTGGCCGCGCTGCAGTATGGCGCCTGCCGCCGGCGCCCGCTGCACCAGGTAGTAGCGTTCCAGGTACTGCGGCAACGCCAGCAGCCGCTGAGGCGCGCGCTCGGCATAGCCCAGCGCCAGGTCCAGGCCCAGGGTGTCCAGGCCTGACTCGATGTCCTGGGAGGGCAGGGAACGCAGGTGCGGCTGCAAACCCGGGTGACGTTGTATCAGCCGGGACAGAAAGCGCGCGGCCATCGGCAGCGCCGTGGGCACGGCACCCATCAGCAAGCGCCCGGTTGGCTGGCCCACGCTGCTTTTCAGCCGCTGCTGCAGCGATTCCTGCTCGTGCAGCATGCGGTGCGCGGTGGCCAGCACCTGTTCGCCTTCGGGCGTGAAGCCCTCGAACTGGCGGCTGCGGCGCACCAGGGGCACGCCGAAGTGGTCTTCCAGCGCCCGCAGCGCGTTCGAAAGCGCCGGCTGAGTGATGTGGCACGAAGCCGCAGCGCGGCCGAAGTGGCGGTGCTGGTGCAGGGCCGTCAGGTAGCGGTAGCCATCGAAAAAGTTCACGGGCGCTTTCCGGGTTCCGTTGCAGTAGCGGGGGGCAGGCCCTGATGGTAGGCCCGAGCCAAGCGCGAGC
This sequence comes from Burkholderiales bacterium Ga0077543, assembly GCA_001464055.1. Classification (GTDB taxonomy): domain Bacteria; phylum Pseudomonadota; class Gammaproteobacteria; order Burkholderiales; family Burkholderiaceae_C; genus Rubrivivax. Next base: position 50,570 of record LNET01000045.1, on the reverse strand, counting down.
AGCCTCCAGCCCGCAGCTGACAGCGCCAAACAAGGCCCGATCGGCCCAGGCGCTTCGCGAATGGCGGAATCAGGTCATCCTGCCGCCAACGCGGACGATTCGGGTGCCTGCGTGCTGCAGCCGATTCAGCGATCGCGGACGCTGCCGATAATGACCACTGCCGAACCTCTCGACCCGATGTCAACGCCAGCCCCTCGCAGCGAAGAACTTGCTCAACAGGCGGAGGCCCTGCTGGACCGGGGCCATCTGGACCTGGCCGACGGCCATGTGCAGTGGGCCTTGACACTTGAACCCGCCGATCCTGACACGCTGACGTCGCTGGCCCTGACCCGTGCGCTGCTTGCACAGGAACGGCGCGACTTCGAGACCGCCGCCTCTGCCTGCCTGCAGGCGAGACTGCACTCCCAGGCGACTGGCGACCTGCTGCTACAGACACGCGCCCGTATGGCTGAAGTCGTACTCGACCTTGAAGTGGGCGCCCATGACGCTGCCTGGAAGGCGCTGGAAGAAAGCTTTGAGTGGACCGCGCAACACACAGCGCCGCAGACGCTGGCACACGCACTGGAGGCGGAGTTGTGGCGTACACGCAGCTACGCGCACATGCGGCTGGCGCAGCAGCAGCAAGCGCTCGATGCTGGCCAGCGATCACTGGAGGCGGCGCAAGCGGGCAACGACGAGAAGGCGCTCGCGCACTCTCAGTGCAATGTCGCCGGGCGGTGGTATGCCATGGGGTACCGCCTCAAGAGTCTCGGTCACGCGACCGAGGCTCGACAGGCGCTGGAGCGTGCGGTCGAGCTTTCGCTGCATGCCCAGCGCGCGGCCGTGGCGGCAGGATGCCTGCGCTTGGAACTGTCGCTGCTCAACAACCTGGCAGGAGCGCTGGCGGCGCTGGAGCGTGACGACGAGGCATTGGCTCGCTTTGCCGAGATCTATGCTTTCGGTGATCGCACGGGCATGCTGACCATCGGCGTTTTCGCCCGCATCAATCATGCGCGCGTGCTCTTTCGTTGCGGCAACAACGCGGCCGCCTTTGCGCTGCTGGAAGAAGGCATCCGGCTCGGCGAGCGCCTGTGCGTGCCGCAGGCCGTGAACGTTCTCTACCTGCAACGCTCGCGCCAGTTCGAGGCCCTGGGCCAGTGGCGCGAAGCGCTTCTGGCCCACAAGGCCTTTCACGAGGCCTCGAAGCTGGCGACGGATGAGCAAGCTGTCGCCCGCGCGGCCGTGCTCACCGTACGTCTGCAGACGCAGGAAATGCGACGGGAGACCGAAAGGCTGCGCGGGCTGACCGATCAGTTGTCGCAGCAGGCGCTGCGCGACACCTTGACAGGCCTGCCAAACAGGCGGGCGATGGAACAGTTGCTGACTGCCTTGCGCGATCCGGGCGCCGACGATGCCGGGTGCGCCTTCGTGGCAATGATCGACATCGACTACTTCAAGCAGATCAACGACGGTTACTCGCATGCCATTGGCGACGCGGTGCTGAGAGCTCTCGGACAGGTCTTCGCCAGGCAACTGCGCAGCCAGGATCAGGTGGCCCGCTGGGGCGGCGAGGAGTTCGTGCTGCTGATGCGTGCCACCACACCCGAAGCGGCGTTGCAGGTCGGCGAGCGACTGCGCCGGGCAGTGGAACAGTACGACTGGACAAGCGTGGCGGCAGGTCTGCAGGTGACAGTCAGCCTGGGTGTGGCACAGGCCGACAGCACGGGCAGTGCATCCGACTGGCTGGAGGTTGCTGATGCCCACCTGTACGCGGCCAAGAGCGGCGGGCGCAACCGCGTGCATGCCGCCTGGCTGGCCACGGCCGGCCGCCACGCGCCTGCTTGAGGCCATGTCGACCAAGCGCGAGCGCTCGCCCGAGCCTGCCCGGACGCACTGCCTAGAATCCGCGCATGAAACGCAAGCTCTTCGTCACCACCGCCCTGCCCTACGCCAACGGCCCGCTGCACATCGGGCACGTGATGGAATACATCCAGGCCGACACCTGGGTGCGCTTTCAGCGCATGCGCGGCCACGAGCTGCACTTCGTCTGCGCCGACGACGCCCATGGTGCGCCGATCATGATCGCGGCCGAGAAGGCCGGCCTCACGCCGCAGGCCTTCGTGGCACAGATCGCCGCCGGTCGCATGCCCTACTTCGACGGCTTCCACATCGCCTTCGACCACTGGCACAGCACCGACGCGCCCGAGAACCACACCCTGGCCCAGGCCATCTACCGCGACCTGAAGGCGGGCGACCTGATCGCCAGCCGCGTGGTCGAACAGCTGTTCGACCCCGAAAAAGGCATGTTCCTGCCCGACCGCTTCGTCAAGGGCGAATGCCCGCGCTGCGGCGCAGCCGACCAGTACGGCGACAACTGCGAGGTCTGCGGCGCCGTCTACGCGCCCACCGAGCTGAAGAACCCGCGCTCCGCACTCAGCGGCGCCACGCCGGTGCTGCGCAGCAGCGAACACCTGTTCTTCAAGCTGTCCGACCCGCGCTGTGTCGAATTCCTGGAAGGCTGGACGCAGGACGGCCGCCTTCAGCCCGAGGTGGCCAACAAGGTCAAGGAATGGTTCGTACGCGACGAGAACGGCAAGCCGCTGCTGGGCGACTGGGACATCAGCCGCGACGCACCTTACTTCGGCATCGAGATCCCCGACGCCCCGGGCAAGTACTTCTACGTCTGGCTCGATGCGCCGGTGGGCTACCTGGCCAGCCTGTACGCACGCTTTGCCGCGCTGGGCCTGGACGTGCAGGCCTACCTGGCCGACCCGGCGCTGGAGCAGGTGCACTTCATCGGCAAGGACATCGTCACCTTCCACACCCTGTTCTGGCCGGCGATGCTGAAGTTCAGCGGGCGCAAGGTGCCCGACCGCATCCACGTGCACGGCCACCTCACCGTCAGCGGCGAGAAGATGAGCAAGAGCCGCGGCACCGGCATCAGCCCGCTGCGCTATCTGGAACTGGGGCTGAACGCCGAGTGGCTACGCTACTACATCTGCGCCAAGCTGACGCCGCGTGTCGAAGACCTGGACTTCAACCCCGAGGACTTCGCCGCCCGCGTCAACAGCGACCTGGTGGGCAAGTTCATCAACATCGCCAGCCGCAGCGCCGGGTTCATCAGCAAGCGCTTCGAAGGCCGGCTCAGCGCCGATCTCGGCGTGGAAGGCCGCATGCTGCTCGACGGGCTGCGCGCCCCGGCCGAAGACATCGCGCAGATGTTCGACCAGCGCGAATTCGCCAAGGCCCTGCGCGAGGTGATGGCCCTGGCCGACCGGGTGAACGAGTACGTGGACCTGCACAAGCCCTGGGAACTGGCGAAGAAGCCCGAGGCCGCTGACGCACTGCACGACGTGTGCAGCACCTGCATCGAAGCCTTCAGGCTGCTGACGCTGTACCTCAAGCCCGTGCTGCCGGCGCTGGCAGCGCGGGTGGAAGCCTTCCTGAACATTCCGCCGCTGCAGTGGGCCGACGCGCATCGCGCCCTGGGCGCCCACACCATCGGCACCTACCAGCACCTGATGCAGCGCGTGGACCTGAAGCAGATCGAAGCCCTGATGCCCGCCCCGGTGGAAGAAGCTGCACCGGCCGCAGCGCTGCCCGGCGGCGAAGCCATCGCCCCTGTGATCGGCATCGACGACTTCGTCAAGATCGACCTGCGCGTGGCGAAGATCCTGAAGGCCGAGGCCGTGGAAGGCAGCACCAAGCTGCTGCGCCTGACGCTGGACGTGGGCGAGGCAGCGCCCCGCAACGTCTTCAGCGGCATTGCAGCGAACTACCAGCCCGATCAGCTTGCCGGCAAGCTGACGGTGGTGGTGGCCAACCTGGCACCGCGCAAGATGAAGTTCGGCAGCAGCGAAGGCATGGTGCTGGCCGCCAGCCATGCCGACGAGAAGTCGGTGCCCGGCGTCTATGTGCTCGAACCCTGGCCAGGCGCCGTGCCGGGCATGCGCATCCGCTGAGTTTTAACCGCACGCTGACTGGGGCTAACCCGCGCTTGTCAGCCCGGCGCAAGCCTGGGGCCGAAGCCGGGTGCATGATCGATTCGATGCCACCTTTGCCCCCGTTGCACCGCTTCAGGCCGCGCCTGCTCGACGCCCTGCAGGGCTACGACAGGCCACGTGCACTGGCCGACATCGGCGCCGGCATCACGGTGGGCGTGGTGGCCTTGCCGCTGGCCATGGCCTTTGCCATCGCCTCGGGCGTGAAGCCCGAACAAGGCCTGATCACCGCCATCATCGCCGGGCTGCTGATTTCCGCGCTGGGTGGCTCGAACGTGCAGATCGGCGGGCCGGCCGGAGCCTTCATCGTCATCGTCTACGGCATCGTCGAACGGTATGGGCTGGCCAACCTTCTGATCAGCACCGCCATGGCCGGCGTGCTGCTGTTCCTGATGGGGCTGTTCAGGCTGGGCGTGCTGGTGCGCTACGTACCGCTGCCCATCGTCATCGGCTTCACCAACGGCATCGCGGTGCTGATCGCGCTGTCGCAGGTGAAAGACCTGCTGGGGCTGCAGATAACGAAGATGCCGGCCGACTTCTTCGCGCAACTGTACACCCTGGCCACCCATGCCGACACCGCCCGGCTTTCCGCGCTGGGCATCGGCCTGCTGAGCCTGGCGCTGGTGGTGTTGTGGCCCAAGACCTATGCCATGCCCATGGTGAAGGACACGCCGGCCACGCCGCAGCAGAAGTTGCGGCGTTATGCGGCCCATGTGCCGGGCACCGTCGTTGCGCTGGTGGTGACGACGCTGTTGGTGTTGCTGTTGAAGCTGCCGGTGGACACCATCGGCTCGCGCTTTGGCGGCATTCCGCAGACCCTGCCCAGCTTCCAGTTGCCCGAGTTCAGCTGGGCCACCGTCAAGCTGCTGCTGTTCCCGACCTTGACGATTGCGCTGTTGGGCGCCATCGAATCGCTGCTGTGCGCGCGCGTGGCCGACAACATGAGCGACCTGCCCCGCCACGACCCGAACCAGGAACTCATGGCCCAGGGTGTGGCGAACTTCGTCGTGCCCTTCTTCGGCGGCATTCCCGCCACCGGCACGATCGCGCGCACGGTGACCAACGTGCGTGCCGGCGGCACCAGCCCCATTGCCGGCATCGTGCACGCGCTGACACTGCTGCTGGTGGTGCTGCTGGCGGCACCGCTGGCACTGCACATCCCGCTGGCGGCGCTGGCCGGCATCCTGATGTTCGTGGCCTGGAACATGGGCGAATGGCGCGAGTTTTCGCGCCTGCGCAAGTTCAGCATGCACTACCGCGTCATCCTGCTGGGCACCTTCGTCCTGACCGTGGTGTTCGACCTGACGGTGGCCGTGGAAGTGGGGTTGCTGCTGGCCTGCGTGTTCTTCATCGTGCGCATGAGCGAGCTCTTCCGTGTCGAGCCGCAGGCCGCCGCGCAGGCTGCTGCGCTGCCGCCAGGCGTGCAGGTGTTCGAGATGTTCGGCCCGCTGTTCTTCGGCGCGGTGGGCAAGGTCGAAGCGCTGCAGCATCAGGTGCTGCCCGGCACGCACACGCTGGTGCTGGACTGGCACCGGCTCATCTCGCTGGATACTTCGGGGCTGGACGCCCTGGAGCAGTTGCTTCGTGTGCTGCGCAAGCGCCAGGTGAGGCTGGTGCTGGCACGCGTGAACGAACAGCCGCTGTCGCTGATGCGGCGCGCCGGCTTCGACATGCACCTGGGCACCGAGAACATCGTGCCGAATGTGGCCGCGGCCTTCGCCAGCGCGGCGCCGCGCCCTGCGGCGGGCTGAAGCGCAGCCCTCAGCGTTTCAGCCAGGGCCGCTTGCGCGCCTTCAGCCGGGCCAGCGCCTGCACGGCGCGTTCACGCGAAGGCCCGTCTTGCGCGGCCAGCCAGCCCACGGCAAACCAGGCCTGCGGGTCGGTGGGCGTCTGGCCGGCAAAGTGGGCGCGTGCCGTCTGCAGGTCGTTGTGTTCGCCCAGCGCCTCGAGCGCACGCCGGAGCGCGCGCTGATAACGACGCAATGAACGCGCCGGCAGCCAGGGCGTCAGGAATTCCAGGACATAGCGCAGCCGCTTCAGGCGCTTGCGGGCGCGGTGCTGTTGCTCGACGGGAGCTTCGTCGAACTTCCTGGCGTCGGCCCAGGCGCGGCGCCAGGCGCGGCGCAGCACGGCACGCGCACTGGCCGGGCCTGGGGCGGCTTCCGGCGTCTCGGCGCCCGGTGCAGGCGGCGCGGCGGGCTGGCTCAGGTCCAGGCTGAAGGCCAGCGTGTCGAGCAGCAGCACCGTGACCCTGTGCTCCCGCAGCAGGGCGGTGACGTCGCCCGCGTTCTGGGCCGGCGGGCCCGATAGCGCTGGTGCACCGGCGGCCTGCAGCCGCGGCATCCAGGTCGACGCCAGCACGTCGGCGTCGCGTGCGGCGCCCAGGGCGTTGAACACTTCGCGCCAGCGCGTTTCCAGGGTCAGGGCGGCTGCGGGTTCGGGTGCCCAGTCGCCGAGCAGTACCAGTGCCGTGCGCAGCCGGCGCAGCGCCACGCGCAGCTGATGCAGGTGTTCGGGCGCGGCCGGGGTATCGGCCGGCGCGCCGGCCAGCTCGGCCAGGTTGGGCAGCGCCTGGGCCAGGGCCGCCTGCAGCATGGACGCCAGCGCCGGTGCGAGCCCGCCCGCGGGCAGCACCTGCGGCTGCGCCCGGGTGGCCGGCACGCGCGCCAGGCCCAGCGCCAGCCGGAAGCCACGTTCGGACTTGGTGCGCACGTCCCACCACAGGTCGAAACGGGCGGCCCAGCGCGCCGCCAGGGCTGCCAGCGCCTGCGGGGGGCCGCTGATCAGTTCGAATTCGATCTCGGCCACGGGCAGCATCAGCGGCGCCGCGGTGTCGGCCCCGGCGTGGATGGCGCCCTGGTCGAGTGCTATCTCCACCACCGCCCCGCCGTGGCGGACGCGGCGGTGCAGGCGCTGGATGTCGGTGCGGTACAGCACCTGCAACGTGTCGCTGCGGCCAGCCTCCCGCGCTGCGGCCAGCACGCGCTGCAGCGCCTGGCCCGCGGGCGTGCCGTCGTGCCGGGCCGGGTCGACCTGCGGCAGCCCACTGCGCGCCGGCAGCGGCGGCAACCGAACTTCGTGTTCCAGCCGCTGCATCAGGCCGTCGCCGCGACCTTTCAGCGTCTGCACCCAGACCCGGCCTTCCTTGCGCAGCCGCAGCGCCAGGCCGGCAGCCGCCAGGTCATGACCCGGGGTTTCGACGTACATCGCCTGCAGCCGGGTCTTCACCGCGGTGGTGGTGGCCACGGCCTTGTGCAGCGCGGCCCAGCGCGGGGCTGGAACCTGGAACTTGAGCTCGGTCTCGAACATGGGCGGTCAGGTGTCGACGGTTCGCGCCCGGCCCGTTGCCGTTCCCAGCGCGCTGTTCATGCCCGGCCCCGTAAAATGCAACAAATCCGATTCTGCCTGTCCCAAGCCATGCCGCTGTTCTGGAAGCCCTATACCTCCGACGTCACGAACTTCATCGGTGAACTGAAGGCAAAGAAGCCGACCCTGGAAGCCGAGCAGCGCGCTGGCCGCGCCCTGCTGTGGGACAAGGCACTGGACCGCACGGCCCAGGCCGAATGGCAGGACGCCAAGGTGCCGCAACAGCCCTACGTCTACCAGACCCAGCCCGACTGACGGTTCGCGTGAGCGCGCCGCACCCGGGCCCCCCTGCTGCCGCACCCGCGGCCGAACTGGCCCACCATCTGGCACAGACCTTGGCCGCCGACAGCACCCTGCCCCCGCCGGCCGTGGTCGACCAGGTGGCGGTGGCGCGCCTGTACGGCGAACCGCTGTTCAGGATGCCGCATGACCTGTACATCCCGCCCGACGCGCTGGAAGTCTTCCTCGAAGCCTTCGAAGGCCCGCTGGACCTGCTGCTCTACCTCATCCGCCGGCAGAACTTCAACATCCTGGACATTCCGCTGGCCAGCGTCACGCGCCAGTACCTGGAATATGTCGACCAGATCCGCCGCCACAACCTGGAACTGGCCAGCGAATACCTGCTGATGGCGGCGATGCTGATCGAGATCAAGAGCCGCATGCTGCTGCCGCCGAAGAAAAGCGCCGACGGCGGCGAACCCGAGGACCCGCGCGCCGAACTCGTGCGCCGGCTGGTCGAATACGAGCAGATCAAGCAGGCCGCGGCGCGGCTGGACGCGCTGCCCATCCTGGGCCGGGACTTCCTGCGCGTGCAGGTCCATGTCGAACAGAGCCTGCAGCCGCGCTGGCCCGAGGTCAGCCCCGACGACCTGCGCCTGGCCTGGGCCGACATCCTGGCGCGGGCCCGGCTGAACCAGCACCACACCATCAGCCGTGAACAACTGTCGGTGCGCGAACACATGAGCATCGTGCTGCGCAAGTTGCAAGGCCGGCGCTTCCTGGAATTCCACGAACTCTTCGACACCAGCCGCGGCACGCCGGTGCTGGTGGTCACCTTCGTGGCGATGCTGGAGCTTTCGCGCGAGCAATTGCTGGAAGTGACCCAGGCCGAAGCCTTCGCGCCCATCTACGTGCGGCTGGCCTACCAGCCCAGCTAGCCCCCCCCTGGGCAGGCCGCAGAGGCCCGAAACACTATCCGGACAAGCGGCCACCTCTAAAGTCTTGCTTGCAGCGTGCCCAATCCGGCCGCTGGTCGTTGGCACGACATGTGCACCGTGCCAATCCGCCGGCAGCACGCTGGCCGAACCCGGAGCCCGATTGAACCCGACCCCCGCGATCCTGCTGGCCCTGGGCTTATGCGCCTGCCAGCCGCTTTTCGCCGATGACAGCCCCCCCCGGCCCGTGGCCGTCGAAGCCGTTCAGCGCGCGCCCCTGGTGCAGCAGGTGGAAGTTCGGGGCAGCGTCACGGCGCCGCGAACCGCCCGACTGTCCACTTCCGTGGCCGGCCTGGTGCGGCGGGTGCTGGTCGAAGAAGGCGACAGCGTGCGCGCGGGCCAGACCCTGGCCGTGCTGGACGGCGAGATCGGCCAGCTCGACCTGGACGTGGCCGCGGCCGCCACGGCCGAGGCCGCCGCCGGCCTGGCCGAGGCGCAACGCCGGCTGGCCGCCGCGCGTGACATCGGCCAAGGCTTCTTCCCCGGCGACGAACTGCGCAGCCGCGAAAGCGCGGTGCAGACCGCCCAGGCCCTGCTGGCGCGGCGCCAGGCCGAACAGGCCCGCCAGCGCGAACTGCTGGCCCGGCACGAGATCCGCGCGCCCTTTGCCGGCGCGGTGGGCGCCCGGCTGGTGCAGGCGGGCGAATGGGTGGCGCCGGGCACGGCGCTGGTGGAACTGGTGGACCTGGCCAGCCTGCGCCTGGCCTTCGCCGTGCCGCAGGCGCTGTTCGGCCGCGTCGGCCCGCGCACCGAGATGCAGGTGGAGCTGGACAGCGAACCCGGCCGCCGCCACGCCGCGCGCGTGCTGGCCGTGGTGCCGGTGAGCGACCCTGAGGCCCGCACCTTCACGCTGCGCGCAGCGCTGGACAAGACGCCGCCCCAGGCGCCACCGCTGACGCCGGGCATGTCGGCCCGGGCCACGCTGCGGCTGGCCGATGGCAGCACCGGCGTCACCGTCTCGCGCGACGCCATCAACCGCCGCGCCGACGGCCGCCACACCGTCTGGCTGGTCGAAGGCGAGAAGGACAAGGGCAGCAGCCAGGCCCGCGAGCAAACCGTGACGCTGGGCGCCGCCCAGGGCGAGCGCGTCATCGTCACCGAAGGGCTGCGCGGCGGCGAAACGGTGGTGGTGCGCGGCAACGAAGGCCTGCGCCCTGGCCAGCGCGTGGCCGTGCAGCGCTGAAACCCCCGGCCGCCAGCATGACACCGCCTTCGACTGAAGCGCCATTCGCCAGCGCCGGCCCAGGCGCCTACGCCGCCATCGTGCGCCACGGCACCCTCGTGGCCGTGGTGTCCTTGCTGCTGGCCGTGCTGGGCGTGCTGGCAGTGCAGCGCATCCCGGTGCAGATGATCCCCGACCTGGAAGTGCGCACCGTCAGCGTGCAGACCAGCTGGGCCGGCGCCACCCCGCAGGACATGGAAAAGGACATCCTGCTGGCGCAGGAAGAGGTGCTGCGCGCCCTGCCCGGGCTGCGCCGCATGACGGCCACCGCCGGCACCGGCAGCGCCAGCATCGCGCTGGAGTTTCCTTTCGACGTGGACCTGACGGAAACGCTCATCCGCGTCAACAACGCGCTGTCGCGCGTGAGCAGCTACCCCGAGAACGTCAACCAGCCGCGCATCGTCGCGGCGTCGTTTTCGGCGAATGCATTCATGTTCTACAGCGTGGCGCCGCTGCCGGGCAACCCGCGCCAGCTCGATTTGACGCTGCTGCGCGACTTCCTGGAAGACACCGTGCGCCCCCGCATGGAGTCGGTGCCGGGTGTCTCGGAAGTGACCGTGGGCGGTGGCGCGGAACGGCAGATACAGCTGTGGCTGGACCCCGAACGCCTGGCCGCCGTGGGCCTGACCGTGGCCGACGTGCGCAGCGCCCTGCGCGCGCGCAACCGCGACGTCTCCGGCGGCGTACTCGAAGAAGGCAAGCGCCGCTACCTGCTGCGCACCGTGGGCCGCTTCGACAGCGCCGAAGAGCTGCAGCAGCTGATCCTGGCGCGCCGCGGCGACAGTGTCGTTCGCCTGGGCGAGGTGGCGCGCGTGGTCTCGCACCACTACCCGGTGGCGCAGCTCAACCGGGTCGACGGCCTGCCCGTCCTGGCCCTGCAGGTGCGGCGCGAGAGCGGTTCCAACGTCATCGACATCAAGCGGGCCATGACGCTGGAAGTCGAGCGCCTGAACGCCGACCTGCTGCAGCCCGCCGGGCTGCAACTGGTGCTGAACTCCGACGACGTGCGCTATGTCGAAGCCTCGATGCGCAACGTCTGGACCAGCCTGGCGCTGGGCGGTGTGCTGGCCGCTGCGACGATGCTGGCCTTCCTGCGTTCTGGCCGGGCCACGCTCACCGGCATCGTCGGCATTCCGCTGTGCACCCTGGCGGCCTTCATCGGGCTGCTGCTGGCCGGGCGCACGCTGAACGTCATCTCATTGGCCGGCGTGGCCTTTGCCATCGGCATGACGGTGGACAACAGCATCGTCGTGCTGGAGAACATCGAACGTGCGCGCCGGCGCGGGCTGGACCGCGTGGCCGCGGCGGTGGCCGGGATGCGCGAGGTCGGCCCGGCGGTGCTGGCGTCCACCCTGACCACGGTGCTGGTGTTCCTGCCCGTGCTCTTCGTCGAACAGGAAGCCGGGCAGCTGTATTCCGACATCGCGGTGGCGATCTCGGCCGCCATCCTGGTGTCGATGGCGGTGGCGCTGACGGTGGTGCCGGCCATGGCCGCTCGGCTGGACTTCCGTACCCGGGTGACCGATGACGACGATCAGGGCCAGGCGCTGGCCGCGGCACCCCCCCAGGGCCGAATCGGCCGCAGTGTGATGCTGGGCGTGGGCTGGTTGCTGGCCACGCGCTTGCGGCGGCTGGCCGCCATCACGGGCAGCCTGTTGCTGGCGCTGGTGACGGCGTTCACGCTGACACCACCTGCCGAATACCTGCCCGAAGGCGAAGAGCCCAAGACCTTCGCCAGCATGTCGGCCCCGCCCGGCTACAACCTCAGCGAGATGGACAAGCTGGCGCGCCAGGTGGAAGCCGCCTTCCTGCCGCACGTGGGCGCAGAACGCACCGCCTTCGCCGAAGGCCGCACCGCTGTGCCACCCATCGCCTACCTGAACCTGGGCGTGCAGGCCGAGCGCGTGCGCATCATTGCCGAGACGGTGGACCCCGGCGACATCGAGCCGCTGATGGACGCGCTGACCGCACATTACGAAACCTACCCCGGCATGCGCGCCTTCGCTGCGCGCGGCTCCATCATCAGCAGCAACGACGGCGGCACGCGCAGCATCAACGTCGACATCGCCGGCGCCGACCTGCAGGCCCTGTACGCCGTGGCTTCGGCCGTGGACCGGCGCGCGCGCGAGGTGTTCGAACGCCCGCGCATCCAGAGCCAGCCTTCTTCGCTGACCCTGGCGCAACCACTGGTGGAAGTGCGGCCCGACTGGGACCGCGCCGCCGAACTGGGCCTGGACGCCGCGGCCCTGGGCTTCACCGTGGCCGCGCTGACCGACGGCGCCTACCTGGACGAGCTGATCCTGGACGACCGCAAGGTCGACGTCTTCGCCTACGGCCCCGGCGGCCCGGGCGCCCGACTGGCCACGCTGGGCAGCACGCCGATCCGCACGCCCCAGGGCACCACCCTGCCCTTGTCCAGCGTGGCCAGCATCGACGAACGTGTCGACGTGAGCCAGGTGCGGCGCGTGGACGGCCGGCGCACCGTCACCGTGAACATCATCCCGCCGCGCAGCGTGGCGCTGGAAGCCGGCGTGGAAACCGTGCGCCGCGACGTGGTGCAGGCGCTGCAGGCCCAGGGCGCCGTGCCGGCCGGGGTGAGCCTGTCGATTTCCGGTGCCGCCGACCAGTTGGACGCCACTCGCGACGCGCTGCTGGGCAACTTCCTCGTCGCCGTGCTCATCATCTACCTGGTGCTGGTGGCCATCTTCACGCACTGGGGCTACCCGCTGCTGGTGCTGGCCACCATCCCGCTGGGCCTGGTGGCCGGCATTGCCGGGCTGGCCCTGCTGAACCTGGTGGGCAGCTGGCTGCCGCTGCTGGGCGCGCCGGCCATCGTCCAGCCTTTCGACATGATCTCGATGCTGGGTTTCCTGATCCTGCTGGGCACGGTGGTGAACAACCCCATCCTGGTGGTGGACCGGGCCCGCGCGCTGCGGGCTGCGCAGCCCGGGCTGCCGGTGGTGCAGGTGGTGCAACAGGCGGTGGCTTCGCGCCTGCGGCCGATTGCGATGACCACGCTGACCACCCTGTTCGGCCTGCTGCCGCTGGTGCTGCTGCCGGGCGAAGGCAGCGAGCTGTACCGGGGCGTGGGCGCCATCGTGCTGGCCGGCCTGGTGGGCGCGGCCCTGGTGACGCTGGTGTTCCTGCCGGCACTGCTGGCCGCGGCCATGGCGCTGGGCGAACGCCTGCAGGCACCGCGCCTGCAGGCGGCACGCTGACTAGAGCGCGACCCAGGCCCCTTCGTAGGCCCACTTCAGCACGCCGCACTGGTGCCCGCCCGGGACATAGCTCGCGGCCCGGCTGTTGACCACGAGCGCTGCCTCGACCAGGTTCGGGAACGAGAACATGCAGGTGTCGAGCCCGCCGTTGGCGGGGTTCCAATCCCCGCCATGGCCGTGGTAGGTGCCGAAGCTGCCTTCGGCCCAGGTCCAGTCGGCCGGGTCCATCAGACCCAGATGGAAGTTGCGCATGGCGTTGCGCACGGCCACGGGGACCAGGTCGTCGGTATAGCGCCAGAAACTCAGCACCCGCGTCAGGTTCATGGCACTGATGTTCACGCCATAACCGCCGCATTGCAGGGTGCGGTCGGGCTCCAGGTAGCCCGAGCCGCCGGTGTCTGGCCACAGGTACTGACGGGTGGTGGCCCCGGCTTCGCTGCTGCAGAAGAACGGCACACCGACGGCATCGTAGATCTGCCTGGCGCGATGCATGAACATCGCAGCGCTGAGGCCGCCAGGATTGAGGCCCCCGAACAGGCTGGGATCCACTCCTGCCAGCTTCGACACCAGCACCCGCAGCAGACCGAAGTTGGCGTTGTCATAGTCGAAACCGTTCGCACCCACAGGCAGGGCAACGACGATGCGAAGGTTCTCGTAGATGCTGCCTGGCGCATTGTTTTGCGCGAAGCCGCTGCGGTGCGTCATCAGGTCGCGAAAACGCAGGTTGTTCACACCGGCGCCACGCACCCAGTCGTTGGGCAGCCAGGGCCCGATGGTCGCGTCGGCGGTGAGCCCGCGGTCGGCCAGCAGCCGCAGCGTGACGATGGCCGTCAGCGTCTTGCTGATGCTGGCCACGTGCATGCGCTTGTTCTCGGACTGCAGCGTGACTGGGAGATTGGCTGCCGTGCGCGCCAGACCCCATGACCCGCTGCGCTGCAGCAGGCCGTTGCGGGCAATGGCATAGGCCCAGCCCACGCTCTGGGGGTCGAAGACGCTGCGCAGGCGGGATTCGAAGCGGTCGATGTCGAAGACCAGCAGCGGCACGCCGACGACTACGACCGACTGGAACGAAGCCATCGCCTGCGCAAACTGGCCGGCGTTCAGCTCTGCCAGGCCCTGCTGGTGCCGCTGCTGGGCCACTTGCAGTGGCGACGAGCCTACGCCACCGTCGGCCATGCTCTGCAGCATCCTGGCGCTGCTGATCTGCGCGGCCTCGCGCACCTTCTGCACGGCCGGGAGCAAAAGGCCCAAGAGGATGCTGATGCTGGGCTGCGGCTCCTGGGGCGCCAGTGCCAGGCCATCGGCAATGGCCGCGTGACCGCGCCGCAGCCCGGCCATCGCTTCGGCCAGATAGGCCAGGCTGCCGTCGGCGCTGCCCCGGCTCAGGCTGACCAGCACGCCGTCGATCTCGGGCCGGGCGCGCAACAGCGCGCTCGCCACGCCGCCACCCGGCGTGGCCGCCGCCAGCGCCTGGTCCAGTGCATCCAGCACCTGCGGCAGCAGCACGGACGGGGCCGAAGGGTCGGGCGGCTCGCGCCGGGGTTCGGTGTTCGGGCCGTCGGGCGGCGGGTTCGGGTCGATTTCGCTCAGCAGCCGCGCGACCTCGCCCGCGGGCCCTGGCGGCTGGCCAAAGCGCGAGCGCAGCAGCGCCAGGTCCAGGGCGTTGACGCTGCCGTCGCCGTTCAGGTCGGCGCTGCCGCCGGCCTGGCCGAACTGGGCGCGCAGTGTCGCCAGGTCGATGGCATTGACCTGGCCGTCGCCATTGACGTCGGCGTCGCAACGGTCGCCGATGCCATTGCGGTTGCTGTCGCGCTGGTCGGGGTTGGCCAGGTTGCTGCAGTTGTCGATCAGGTCGGGGATGCCGTCTTGGTCACGGTCGGGCAAGGACGGGGTGGTCTGGGCGGCGGCGGCGGCGCAAAAGCACAGGCTCAGCGCGGCGGCCAGGGGGGACAGTCGGTTCATGGTGAAACTCCTGAAGTCGATTCAATCGGGGGGTGGCGCTCAGCGCGGCGCCATGCGCCGGCGCAGCCAGGGCAGCATGGCCAGGCCCAGCGCGAGGCTGGCCCAGGTCGACGGTTCCGGAACGACGCTGATGCTGCCGAGGTTGCCGAAGTTGACGGCGATGATCTCGACCTGTTCGCTGACGAAGGGAAAACCGGCGTTGGCCAGCAGGTTCAGCGGGGACACCCCGGGCGCCAGCGCGGTGAAGCGCAGGGTGGCGATCGGGAAGTTGCCGGTCGGCAGGGGGTTGAAGGCGTTGAACCAGACCGCCGTGAGCGTGCCGTCCGTGTTGTCAATGGTGCCGGGGTTCGTGTTGAACGACCATGTGGTGCTGTCGACCTGCACGCTGCTCAGGCTGACAACTGCCGGATCAAAGTTCAGGTCGAAACCGCCACCGATCACGTTGTCGGTGAAACCCTGGCCACGGACTTCGACGACGACGAGATCGCCCACGAGGGCCTCGCTGGCGACAGGACTGAAGATCAGCGAACCGTTGGCCGAAGCCACGCTGCTCAGACCGGCCAGGGCCAGGGCGGTGGCCAGGGAAGGGATGCTTTTCATAGTGACTCTCTCCTTGTTGCAGTAGGGGGACGGGGTTGCCTGTTGTTGGTGTCTCGCCAGTGTTCCCAGCGAGGCGGGCGCCGGCCTTCAGCCGCGATGAAAACTTGTGAAATCGACAAGCTGCTGAACGGAGCCAGGGGGTCGGCGGGTGGGGTGAATGCGGCCCTGCATGGCTCAGCCGTCCTTGTGGACCTGGTACCACATGACGACATTCGAGATGTCGACCTTGCCGCTGGGCGACACCAGAAAGCGGACCTTCACCGTGCCGGGAAACTGCACCAGCACACCGCCTGCGGCCCAGGGGTGCCACACGCCCTTGAGCTTGGTATCGACGCCAAGATTCCAGTCCAGCACCGACTGCGAGTTGACGAAGATCTTCAGTGAAGCCTGCTTGTGCACGCGCACCAGGAAGGACAGCACCGGCCTTCGAAAGTCGTTCGAGATGACCATGCCGAGGCCGGAGACGGTGAAGTCGAACTCGACTTCCCTGTGGGGGGTGGAGGCGTCCAGAGCGGTCGACACGCCAGACAGAACCTGGTAGTCGGCCGTTGTCGTGCTCGCCATCTGGGCCTCCTGGTGTGCGGGGCGCAGAACTGCGCCAAGCCGTGCCTGAAGGCTAGGCAAGTGCGCGTTCTGCAGCCGTTCCGCGAGCGTTCCGCAGGCGTTGCGCCTGATCGGCGGCGGCTCTACGCTTCCAGCGCGGGCAGCAGCGCAGCCACCATCAAGGCCAGCTGTTGTGGTGCAGGCCGGTCTGACCATTGGCCGGCCGCCGCACGCTCGGGGAACACCTGCTGCGCCGCAGGCAGCAGCATCGGCCCCAAGGCGAGATTGCAGGTTTGTCGTGCCCAGTGCAGAGCCTCGATCAGGGCGCCGGCGGCAGCGGCCGGGTCGCCCTGCAGCAGCGCCAGCTGCACCCGAAGCTCCAGCGCCCAGGCCAGCGCCGAGGCGTCGCCGGTTTCGTGGCCGCAAGCCAGTGCCTGGTCGGCGTGCGGCAGCGCCTCGTGCCAGCGGCCCAGCGCCAGCAGCACCCGCGCCAACTGCACGTGCAGATAAGGCTGAAACAGCGGAAAACCGCTGTCGTTGCCGATCGACAGCGCCGCTCGCGCCATCGGCAAGGCCGTGTCGGGCTGCGCTGCCGCGAGGTGGGCCTGGGCCAGGTTGAAGTGGTTGTACATGCGCTGCACGCTGTCGTTCAGGCGGGTGTTGATCGCCAAGGCCTGTTCGAAGCGTTCGCGGGCTGCACCGACCTCATCCGCCTGCAGCAGCGCCATGCCCAGCGCGTCGAGCAAGGCAGCGCGCAGGCCTATGGCGTCCGCCGATTCCAGTGCCTGAAGCGCCTGTTCGAAGTGCGCAATTGCCTGTTGCGGCTGGCAAGCCCGTCGCGCGGCGTGTCCCAGTGTTCGCAGGCACATCGCAAGCCCGTTGGCGTGGCCACTGGCACGCAGCACCCGCGCCGCGCGACTTGCCAGTTCACAGGCCCGCGGATCGGCGTCCAGCCACAGCAGGATCCACGCCTGATGCGCCTGCAGCAAGGCGCCCATCGGGCTGTCGCCACCAAATCGACGTGACGCGGCTTCCAGCAGGCCCACCGCCTCGGCCCGGCGCCCGCCCACCAGGGCCGACCAGTGGATGCAGCCCAGGGCCGACGCCACCGCGTCGGCGTCGGCCTGCGCCACCGCATGGTGCCAGGCAGCCAGCACGTTCTCGTTTTCTGCCGGCGGCAGTGGGCGGCTGCGCTGCAGCAGGCCCAGGTACCAGCGGGCGTGTTGCGCCGCCAGGGCTTTGGCCGTGTGCAGGCGGACCAGCTTGCCCCGCGCATGCGCGTGCACGAGCGGATGCATGTCCAGCCGCCCCTGGGACTGGCCGCGCAGCATCGACTTGTCCACCAGGGCGGCCAGATGGGCCAGCCCGACGCCCGCCGCCTGCCTGGCGGCTTCGCGCGTGAAGCCGCCCCGAAACACGGCCAGCGCGGCATAGGCCTCGCGTTCGCTGGGCGTCAGCATGCGCCAGGAAGACTCGAACACGGCCAGGGGGCCGGCGTCGCCATTCACCGCCAGGTCGTTCGCCATGTCCTGCGCAGTGTCCTGCGCCATGTCCTGCGCGATGTCCCGGGCCAGTTCCTCGGCCGACAGCACCCGCATCCAGGCTGCTGCCCACTCGATGGCCAAAGGCAGGCCGCCGACACGTCGGCAGATGTCGGCCACGGCAGGCCAGCAGCGGGCGACATCGAATTGCGGCTGCAAGTCACTGGCGCGCGCGACGAACAGTCGCACAGCCGGGCTCTGCAAGGCCTGTTCGGCGCTGGCCGTGGGCGCCGGCACGGCCAGGCTGGCCAGCGGCAGCAGGCACTCGCCATCCACGTCAAGCCGTTCGCGCGATGTCAGCAGCAATTGCAGACCCGGTACCGAGGCCAGCAGACGGGGCACCCCCGCGGCGGCATCGATGACGGCTTCGAACCCGTCCAGCACCAGCAGCATCGAGCGGGCGGCCAGCAGCCGAGACAGGGCCAGCACGGTGTCGGCATGGGGCGGCAACACCAGACCCAGGGTGTCGGCCACACGCGCCGGCAGGGCGTCGGGGGTGCTCAGGTCGTCGAGCAGCACCACGGCGGCACCATGGGTGAAGCGTGCGGCAAGGGCATCGGCCGCATGGCGCGCCAGGCGCGATTTGCCCACCCCGCCCGGGCCCAGCACGGTCACCAGGCGGCTGCGCTGCAGCAGGCCCAGCAACTGCTGCAGTTCGTCTTCCCGGCCCACCAGCGCGGCCAGCGGTGCCAGGGCGGCTGATGGCAGCCTGGCCGGTTGGTGGGGATGCTGCTGCGCCAACCCGGCGGGGTCCTGCGGGTCTGCCAGCAACAGCTGTTCGGCCAGCCCGATGGCCTGGGCCGGCGTAGCCCCGGGCAAGGCTTGGGCGACGGCCGCCCGCCAATGCTGATGGTGCTGGTCGCGCTGCGTGTGCAGCCAGGCCAACCACTCGGCGCTGGCGCCAAGGCCGTCCAGTCCTTCCAGCAGCACACCGCTGCCCGTCTCGGCGGCCGTCTGCCACTCGCCGGCAGCGCAGGCAGCAGCGAATTCATCGATGTCGGTGCCTGGTCGCCAGCGCAGCCGTCCGGCGTCTTCCTCAGGGGCGGCCATTTCGGAATGACGCAGCTCCAGCAACAACTTGCGCAGATTGGTGCGGGCCTGGGCCTGGCGGCTTTCGGGCCACAGCAGTTCCGCAACCTCGTCCCGCGCCACCCATCCGTCATCGCGACTGCAGCCCCGGCTGCCATGCCAGCCCAGCACCGCCAGCAGCTGATGAAGGCGGCGCTGGCTCAGCGACACGGCGGTGCCACTCCCCAACTGCAACCAGGGGGGGCCGAGCAGGCGCAGGGCGGGCTTGGACATGCCGGGATCGTAGGCGCCGCCGACGCCGGCACACCAACCCCAAACGGTGGATGGCGTGACAACCGGTTTCAGAACGACCCGAACGCGCTGCCCAGCATCACCACCGCCACCAGTGCCAGCACCGGCGCGGCCACGGCCACCATGAAGATGTCCAGGTAGCTCTGCCGGTGGCTCAGCTTGCAGATGCCCAGCAAGGTGATGACGGCGCCGTTGTGCGGCAGCGAGTCCAGGCCGCCGGTGGCGATCGCCGTCACGCGGTGCAGCAGTTCGGGCGAGATGCCGGCGTTGCGCCCCATCTCCAGCCAGGTGGCCCCCAGGGTCTGAAGCGCGATGCTCATGCCACCAGAAGCCGAACCGGTGATGCCAGCCAGGATGTTCACCGCGATCGACATCGACACCAGCGGGTTGTCGGGTGCGATGCCCAGCACCGCGTCGCGCACCAGCGCAAAACCGGCCAGCGAGGCGATGACGGCGCCGTAGCCCACCTGCGAGGCCGTGTTCAGCAGCGGCAGCACGGACGCCGTGGCCCCGGCTTCGAGCGTGGCCTTCAGGTCGGCCAGTTGGCGGCGCTGCAGCAGCACCAGCAGCACGGTGGCTGCGGCCAGGGCGCCGATCACGGCCCAGATGCCGCGCACGGCGCCGATCTGAGTCTGCCCGTACTGCGGCAGCGCCAGGTAGCCTGTGTCGAGCGCCGGCCACAGCCAGGTGGCCAGCAGGTAGTTCAGCAGCACCACCAGCAGCACTGGCGCGATGGCGCGGCCGAAGCCCATGGTGGGCACTGTCGGCACTGCTGGCACCGCCAGCGCCCCGGCCGCAGGCGGCGGCGCTTCGGGCGCCGTGTCGGCTTCGTGCTCGCCATAGCCTTCGCCTTCGGCACGCGCGGCGGCGGCGCGGCGGCTCAGCCACAGCATGCCCAGCGCCAGCATCAGGCCGCCGCCGATCAGGCCCAGCCCCGGCGCAGCAAAGGGCGTGGTGCCGAAGTAGGGCATGGGAATCGCGTTCTGGATGGCCGGCGTGCCGGGCAGCGCCGTCATCGTGAAGGTGAAGGCACCCAGGGCGATGGTGGCCGGAATCAGGCGCTTGGGCAGCCCCGCCTGGCGGAACAGCGCGGCTGCGATGGGGTAGACCGCAAAGGCCACGACGAACAGCGACACGCCGCCATAGGTCAGCACCGCACAGGCCAGCACGATGGCCAGCAGCGCCCGCTGCGCGCCCAGCACGCGCACGATGGCCCGGGCGATGACCAGCGCCGCACCGCTGGCCTCCATCAGCTTGCCGAACACCGCGCCCAGCAGGAAGAGCGGAAAGAAGGCCACGACGAAGCCGCCCAGTGCCGGCATGAAGACCTGGGTGTAGCTGGCCAGCAGCGGCGTGGCCGGGCTGAACAGCACCGCCAGCAGCGCACACAGCGGCGCCAGCAGCAGCACGCCCACGCCGCGGTAGGCCAGCACCATGAGCAAGGCCAGTGACAGGCCGATGCCCAGGATGCTGATCACCGGCGCGGCCTCATGCGCCGGCCGGGCCGGGGTCGTGCGCGGCCGCACCCCCGGCGGCCAGCCGTTGCTGCGCCTTGACAGCCTGCTGGGCGGCCCGGCGCAGGGCACTGCAGCGGCGCAGGGCCTGTTCCATCTCGGCCAGCGGCAATTCGCCACGGGCGCCGGCGGTCAGCAGTGACGACTTCAGTTCTTCGTAGGCGGCGGCTTGGTCCTCGTCGTCGGCCGGCCGGCCGGCCCTGGGCGTTGGGGGCTGCGGCCGCTCGGCCTGGTCGAGCAGGCTGCCCGTGGCCAGGGTGAAGCGCCGGTGGGCTTCGGCCCAGGCCGCACCGCTCGTCGCCTGCAGCATGGGCAGCGCGGCGGCGAGCTCGGCCTGTTCCACGCAGGTCTCGTGGTAGCGCTGGGTGCGCAGCAACGCCGCCAGCCGGGCACTGGAGGCCTGTGACATCGAGGCACGGCCCAGCCGGGCGATGAAGTCCTCGATGGCGGCGTCCAGGCCGCTGAAGACGCGCCGGTCGGCGGCGACCGCGGGCGTTGCAGCGCCGGCCAGCACGGCGCGCGCCATGCGCACGGCCACCACTCCGGCGCGGGCCACCTCGCGCGCCAGCGCGTCCAGCGCCAGCGTGGGCACGGCCAGCACGTTGTCGTCCAGGTACAGGGGGCGTGCCTCGTCGTCCTCGCGCCCGCGAAAGCGCTGCTGCAGCCAGCGTGTCAGCCCCTCGGCCAGCGGCCACATCAGCAGCACGCCCAGCAGGTTGAAGGCGGTGTGGAACAAGGCCAGCTTCACCGCCGGGTCGGGGGGCAGGTCCAGCGCTTCTCGCGCCAGTCCCAGCGCGCGCAGGAACCAGGGCAGCAGCAGCAGGGCCACCGTGCCTGTGGCGACGTTGAAGACCACGTGCGCCGCCGCAGCACGGCGGGCGTTCGGCGTGGCACCGACAGCGGCCAGCAGCGCCGTCACCGTGGTGCCGATGTTGGCGCCGATGACCACGGCGGCCGCGCCCTGCAGGTCGAGCAGGCCGCCCTGTGCGGCGGTGAGCGTGATGGCCATGGCCGCGCTCGACGACTGCGTCAGCACCGTCATCAGCACACCGATGCCCAGCTGCGCCAGCAGCACCAGCGGCCCCTCGCCTTTCGGCAGGGCCACCTGCCCGGCCAGCCCGCCGAAGGCCTGCTGCAGCAGCGCGATGCCCATGAAAAGCAGCCCGAAACCGGCCAGCGCCGTGCCCACGGCACCGCTGCGCCGGCCTTCGCCGAACAGCCGCAGCAGCGCCCCCAGGCCCACCAGCGGCATGGCCAGGGCCTCGACCTTGAACTTCAGTCCGACCAGGGCCACCACCCAGCCCGTCATCGTGGTGCCGACGTTGGCACCGAACAGCACCCACAGCGCCGGGCCCAGCGCCAGCAGTCCGGCGTTGACGAAGCCGATCGCCGCCACCGTGACGGCGCTGGACGACTGCACCAGCGCCGTCACCAGCACACCCGAACCCAGGGCGTGGGCCCGCGTGCGCGTAGCACCGGCCAGGATGCGATGCAGGGCCGGGCCGGCCGCCAGCTTCAGGCCGTCGGTCATCAGGCCCATGCCCAGCAGGAACAGGCCCAGCCCGCCGGCCATGGCCCCCAACGTCGGCAGGTCGATGGCCGCAGCTGTCACGGCCTCGGTTCGTGCACCGTGGACACCAGCACATCGACCTGCCCTTCGGCCAGCACATGCTTGCTGACGCTGCCCAGCAGCAGGTCTTCGGTGGCCGACTGGCCGTGCTTGCCCATCACGATCAGGTCGCAGCCGCGGGCGCGGTCCTGCTCCTGTTCCAGCAGGCGCTGCGAGGCTTCGCCTTCGACGATGCACGGTTCCCAGTCGCCGGGCTTCAGCGGGCTGGCAGCCACCAGCGCGTGCAGGCGCTGGGTGGCCTCGGCACGGGCCTGCTGCCGGTAGCTGTTGATGGTGGCCACGTCGACGCCGGCAAAGCGCAACTTCTCCTCGAACGGCACCTGGAAGGCATGGAACAGCACCAGCCGCGCCTGCGGCGCCACGCGCTGCGCCAGCACCACGGCCTGGGGCGACCAGGCGGAGAAGTCCAGCGCCACCAGCACACGGCGGTAGGGCCTGCCGGCCGGCTGCCGCACCACGAGCAGCGGGCGCTGCGTGCGCCGCAGCAGCCGTTCCGCGGTGCTGCCCAGCACCAGCCGCCGCATGAAGCCGGCACCCCGCGCGCCCACCACCACCAAGTCGGCGTCGGCGCCATCGGCAGCGCGCTGGATCTCCTCGGGCACTGCGCCGATGGCGTCGACCGTCTGCACCGGCACGGGAAGACCGGACTGCAATTCGGCGGCCAGCTGCTGCAGCTGAGTGCGGGCGTCCGCGCGCAGCTGCTGCTCGATGGCGTGGCCGCTGCCCAGCCAGTGGCGCAGATCGGCAAGCGCTCCGCCAGGCAGCACGTGGATCAGCGACAGCATGGCACCGGCCTGCTGCGCCAGGTGTGCGGCCCGGTCGACGGCGGGTCGCGCGTGGTCGGAGAAGTCGGTGCTGGCCAGGATGTGGTTCAGGGCGTTCATGCACGGGGCTCCGGGTTCAGGATGGTCTGCGCCAGGCCGGCGGCGGCATGGTCGGCGGCATCGTCGAAGGGGTTCAGCACCCGGTTCACGCCGGCTTCGGCCAGCGCCCGGCCGTGCGCGGCGTCGCGCACCGCCCCGGCGATCTGCCCACCATAGCCCACGGCACGCAGCGCATGCAGCAAAGCCCGGTTGGACTCCCATTGGGGCAGCGTGGTGATCGCCAAGCCGGCGTGCCGCAGGGGCAGCGATTCGAGGAAGTCGGGGTCCTCGGCGTCGCCGAACAGCACCGGCAGGCCTTCGGCGCGCAACTGGCGCACCAGCTCGGGGTCGAAGTCGACGCCGACGACGTCGACACCCGCCGCCCGCAGCTGCTCGAACAGGCGGCGCCCGTAGCGGCCCAGGCCGAACACCACGGCGTCGGCGTGGCGAGCGTCACCGGCCTGGGCTTCGGCCTGCAGCTCGCGAAAAGGGTGGGCACGCTCGAAGGGCCGCAGCCACGGCGCCAGCCGCTCGTAGAGCTTCTGCGAATACAGGATCATGTAGGTCGACACCGTGATCGTCACCAACCCCACCAGCGTCGTGAGGCCCAGCGCCTGCACGCCGATGTGCCCGAGGGTGATGCCCATCGCGACGAAGACGATCGAGAACTCGCTGATCTGCGCCACCGTCAGCCCGGCCAGGAAGCCGGTGCGCCTGCGGTAGCCCATGTAGCCCATGATGGCCATCACGATCAGGGGGTTGCCCACCAGCACGAACAGCGACAGCACCAGCGCCGGGCCGACTTCGGCGCCCAGGGTCGAGAAGTCGAGCTTGGCGCCCAGGTCGATGAAAAAGAACAGCAGCAGGAAGTCGCGGATGCCGGTCAGGCGTGCGTTCATGGCCTCGCGGTAGGGCGTGGACGCGAGCGAGAAGCCCGCCAGGAAGGCGCCCGCTTCCTTGCTGAAGCCGGCCCACTCCCCCAGCGACGCCAGCGCCACGCCCCAGGCGATGGCGAACACCAGCAGCAGTTCCTGTGAACGGGCCATGGCCGCCACCACTGGGGGCAACACCCAGCGCATCAGCACGAACAGCGCCGCGGCCGCGGCCGCCAGGCGCCAGGCCAGCGACGCCGCGACCTCGAGCCAGCCCACCTCGGCGCCGGCGTCGCCGCTGCCCCGCATCGCGCTCATCGTCATCATCGCCACGACGACGGCCAGGTCCTGCACGATCAGGAAGCCCACCGCGATGCGGCCGTGCAGGGTGTCGAGTTCGCGCTTGTCCGACAGCAGCTTGACGATGATGATGGTGCTGGAAAACGTCAGCGCCACCGCCACGTACAGCGCTTCCATCGGCGTCTTGCCCAGCGCCAGCACCAGGCCAAAACCGATGACGATGGTGAAGGTGAGCTGGCCCAGCCCCGTGGCCAGCGCCACCGGGCCGATGTGGCGGACATGCTGCAGGTCCAGCTTCAGGCCCACCGCGAACAGCAGCACCGCCACCCCCACCTGCGCCAGCAGGTCGATCTGGTCGTGCGCACTGACCAGACCGATGCCGGCCGGCCCCACGGCAATGCCCACCACGATGTAGGCCACCAGCACGGGCTGGCGCAGCCGCACGAACACCGCACCCACCAGCGCACAGATCAGCAGCAGCGCGGAAAACTCGAAGAAGGGTCCCTGCATGGCAGCATTCTTGGTCGAACGCTGACCCTGAAAATCGAAGGCGATTTCACTTGTTGACCAATGTCAAAGCCGGTGGCAAATCGCCCCCGCGACATTGACGGCGGGCCGAACCTATGCACTGGCGGACATATCGCGCTTCGCTGCGGCCGCGGGAACAATGATGAACTTCTTCGCTGCCGGGCTGGGCCCCACCCTGATGATGCTTCGCCGACCGTTCCACCTGCTGTGCCTGGCCCTGGCCATCGGCCTGCCCGCTGCCCTGGCCCAGGCCCAGGACCGAT
Source organism: Burkholderiales bacterium Ga0077543 (assembly GCA_001464055.1). GTDB lineage: Bacteria > Pseudomonadota > Gammaproteobacteria > Burkholderiales > Burkholderiaceae_C > Rubrivivax. The sequence continues at coordinate 25,634 of LNET01000045.1, read as the reverse complement.
TCATCGTGATGGCCTCGACCACGTCCACCGAGCAGTCCGGCCTGTTCACCCACTTGCTGCCGCTCTTCAAGCAGGCCACTGGCATCGACGTGCGGGTCGTCGCCGTCGGCACCGGCCAGGCCCTGGACACCGGCCGCCGCGGCGACGCCGATGTCGTGTTCGTGCACGACCAGGTGGCCGAAGAGAAATTTGTGGCTGAAGGCTTCGGCCTGGCGCGCCGCGCCGTGATGTACAACGACTTCGTCATCGTCGGCCCGAAGGCCGACCCGGCCGGCGTGCGCGGCAAGGACGTCACCGCCGCACTGGCCAGACTGGCCAGCACGAACAGCAGCTTCATCTCGCGCGGCGACAAGAGCGGCACCCACGCCGCCGAACTGCGCTACTGGAAGGCCGCCAATGTCGACATCGCCGCCAGCAAGCCCGCCGGCTACAAGGAATGCGGCTGCGGCATGGGCCCGGCGCTGAACATCGCCAGTTCCACCGGCGCCTATGTGCTGGCCGACCGCGGCACCTGGCTGAACTTCAAGAACCGCGCCGACCTGGCCATCCTGGTCGAAGGCGACAAACGGCTGTTCAACCAGTATGGGGTGATCGTCGTGAACCCGGCACGGCACCCGCACGTCAAGAAGGACCTGGCCCAGGCCTTTGCCGACTGGGTGGTGTCGCCCGCGGGCCAGGCCGCGATCGCCGCCTACAAGATCGGCGGAGAACCGCTGTTCTTCCCGAACGCCGGGTCCTGAACCCGGCGTCTGCGCCAGGCGGCGTTTTTCAGCCCTTCAGGCGCCGGCTGGATTCACGGGCCACCAGCCGCGGGCCGGGCACGATTTCGGTGGGTTCGGCGTCGGCCAGCAATTGCAGCATGGCATTGGCCGAGAGCCGGCCCAGTTCGTAGGCTGGCTGCTCGACGGAGGTCAGCGGCGGAATCGCGTACTGGGAGGTCGGCAAGTCGTCGAAGCCGACGATGGAGATGTCCTCGGGCACGCGCAGCGAACGGCGCTGGCAGGCCAACGCCGCGCCCACCGCCATCTGGTCGTTGGCGGCGAAGATGGCCGTGAAGCGCTGGTGGGTGGCCAGCAGGCGGTCCACGGCCAGTAGACCGCTCAGTTCGTGGTATTCGCCGGGCACCACCAGGCCTTCGTCGTAAGGAATCGAAGCGGCTTCGAGCGCGGCACGGTAGCCGCGCAGGCGTTCGTTGGCGTCGGGGTGGTCGGCATCGCCGGCGATGAAGGCGATGCGCCTGTGCCCGAGCTGGATCAGGTGCTCGGTGGCCAGCCTTCCGCCCAGCAGGTTGTCGAAACTCAGTGAATACAGGCGCGGCGCCTTCAGGTTGCGCCCCAGCACCACCACGGGCTGCGTGAGCGCATAGTTTTTCAAGGCTTCATCGGTCAGCCGCCCGGTCAGGACGATGATGCCGTCGACCCGGCGAGCCTGCAGCACGCTGATGCAGCGCGCTTCCGTCACGGCATTCCAGTGGCCGCTGACGAACAGCGGGCTCAGGCCGCGCGGCAGCAGGGCGTCTTCAATGCCGCGCATGGCAGCGCCGTAGAAGGGGCTGTCCAGCGCCTGCGTGACCACACCCACGCTGAAGGTTCGGCCGCCCGCCAGGCCGCGTGCAGCCGGGTTGGGTACGAACCCGAGCCGGGCGATGGCCGCGTCGATGGCCTGCTTCTTTTCGTCGTTGACCACGGCCGTGCCGTTGAGCACGCGTGAAACGGTGCTGGCCGACACGCCGGCGGCCTGCGCGACCATGGCGATGGTGACGGGGTTGCCGGGTTGTGCCGGCACCTCGGGTTCAGGCGACGCAGCATCAGGCGCTCGAAGCCGGGGTGGAGCAGACGCAAACTTTTCCATGTCGGGCAAGTGTAGGGCCCAAGCACCGGGCTTCATGCCGTCTTCAAGCATGGTCCGTGCCTGCGAGCTTGCCCACCACCGGCCCACCGCCCCGCCCCGTACTCGCCCCTACTGTGCGGCCGGCTAGAAGCCGACGAACTTGATGTCGTCGAAGTAGTACACCCGCGTTCCCGGCATGGCGTCGTAGCCCGCATCGCCCAGGCCGTAGTCGAAGAAGACATTGACCTTGTTGAAGGTCCTGCTGACATCGAGCTGGGAGGTCGGCCTGAAGGCCGGGCTTGTCGGGTCGGTGACGTAGCCGTTCGGGCCCGGGCCACTGGGCACGAAGTGCTTGCTGTTCGGCCCGAAGTCGAACACCAGCGTCTCCCAGGTGTTGGCCAGGGTCGTGAAGGCGTCGATCTCGCTGTTGAAATCGGGGCGACCGGCCTGTTCCACCTTCATGCGCACGCGCATGCCGGGGAAGGCGCTGTACACGCGCATGCTCATCTTGGTGCGACCCGCAGCAAATGGAATGGTCGGCACGGCGTCGTTCGGCTTGCGCTGCACCGACGTTCCGGCCCAGACCTCGCCGGCGTTCTTCACCACCTTGGCCAGCTTGCCGGTCTTGCTGCCGTCGGCCGGCACGCCCAGGTCGGCATAACCGACGACGGTGGAGTTCTCGGCGCCGCCGAAACCACTCAGCACGGCGGGTTGGGACTGGGTGTTGTCGAAGCTGCGTTCGTCGAAGCTCACCAGCGTGGGGTTGGTGCCCGTGCCGCTGACGAAGACGATGTCGTCGAAGTAGTAGGTCTTGCCACTGCCGTTGACGCCGAAGTTGAAGAACAGCGAGATCTTGTTGTGGGTGTGGGTCAGGTTCAGCACGGGCGTGCCGGCAGCGGCGTTGGCGAAGTCGAAGCTCAGCGTCTGCCAGCCCACGGCGGTGGTGGTGGCCTCGGTCTCGACGGCCCGGGTGGCGTCGGCGATGTCTTCGACCTTCATGCGCACCTTGATGCCGACATCGGGCGACCAGACCCGGGCCGTGAGCGTGGTGGCCGTGGCGCTGAACGGAATGCGCGGGAAGCCGCCGTTGGCCACCGTCACCACCGTGGTGCCGCAGTAGAAGGGCACGCCGCTGCCCGGCTTGAGCACCCGCGCCACCTTGTTCGTGCCACCGGCCGGGTCGTTGACGAGCGTGGAATCCCAGCAGCCTTCGAAGCCCACGACCGCCGCCGTGGGCTCGTCGAGCGTGGCGATGGTGATGGGGCTGGAAGCCGGCGGCGCGGCCGCCGTGCTGTTGGCCGCCACCGTGATGTCGTCGAACCAGTAGACCTGCCCGTTGGTGACCAGGGTGTCGTCGGGCGTGATGGCAATGATCTTGTAGGCGTTGTTCAGGTTCACCGCAGAAAAGTCCCAGCTCACGGTGGACCAGGTGTTGGCGTTGCCTGTGGGTGTGCTCGTGACCTCGACGCTGGAGCCCCCCGGGACCTCGACCTTGAACTTGATGACGGCACCGGCGCGGCTGGAATACACCCGGGCGGTGATCAGCTTGTTGCTGGCGGTGAAAGGAATCGAAGCCGTCGTGAAGAAGGTGCCGCCCCAGGTGTTGGGCGACACGGGCTTGAGGATCTTCAGCGCATTGCCGTTGCCACCGGCCGGGGCCGCCTCGACCGTGGGCAAGGCGCCACCGTAGGCGCCCAGGGCCGAGAACGCCGGCAGGGTCTCGTCGAACGAGACGAAGGCGACCCCGGGTGCAGGCGCAGGCGCGGGTGCGGATGCCGGCGCCAGCGTCAGGTTGTCGAAGAAGTAGGACTGGCCCGAGGCCACCACCTCCTGGTCCGGGGTGATGGCCACCACGGTGTAGGTTCTGGCCGGATCCACCCCGCCCAGGTCCCAGGTCACGGTGGTCCAGGTATTGGCCGCCAGCGCAGGCGCACCGGCGACTTCGACGCTGGGTGTGCCGGCGGCGCCTTCCACCTTCAGCCGGATGATCGCGTTGGCACGCGTCGAGAAGACCCGGGCGGTCAGCGCCTTGCGGGTGGTGGTGAAGGGGATGGCCGCGACATTGAAGAAGGCGCCACCCCAGGTATCGGGGCTGACCGGCTTGAGGATCCGCAGGACATTGCCCGTGCTCCCCGCCGGCCCGGCTTCCACCGTCGGCAAGGCACCGCCGTAGGCGCCCATGCCGGTGAATGCCGGAGTCGCTTCGTCGAAAGACACCAGCAGGCGGCCGTCCAGCGTGGGGGCAGGCGCTGGCGTGGGTGCCGGGCTGGGGCTGGGCGCGGGCCCCGGCGCTGGCGTGGGTGCAGGCGTGGGTGCAGGCGCCGGCGTCGGTGCGGGTGCTGCCGTCGGAGGCGGTGCCGGCGTCGGCGTCGGCACGACGGCCGCGACGCGGTTCGGCGGCGCTTCAGCATCACCACCCCCGCAACCAGCGAGCAGCACGAAGGCCGCCAGGGCAGCAACAGACAAGGGCGACACTTTGGGCAACGGGCTCATGGCGACAACTTTCGGAAACGGGGCAGGTCACGGCAACATGGGAACGCTTGCGGCACCGGTCCCGACTCTGCAAGCCTGGAGGTCGTGGCATGAAAGCGCTTTCACAGAAGCATAGGTCGAGGCCAGGCGCTTGGCAATGTGCCGGCCACTATCGCTTTCCCTCAGAGGCTGTTCGTCGAAGACTGTCGCTCAGACGATCTCCGACACCCGCCGGGCCGGGAACGCCTTCGAGCCCAGCCCTTGGCCACCGGCCGGCCGGAACGCGCTTCAAGGCGCTCGCGCCAGCGTACCCGGGGCCACCGTCAGTTGCTGCCCGTCGCTGAAGCGCACCTGCAGCGGCGCCTTCGTGGCGTTGAACGCCAGGTAGCTGCGCTGACCGTCGGCACGGCGGAACACGGCGTACAAGGGCGTGTCGGCCGTCACCGTGAAGTCGGGCCGGCCCATGGCCTGCAGGCTCAGCATCCAGTGCAGGGTGTGGGTGCGCGTTTCGCCGAGCTCGACGCTGCCGAAACGGTCCCATGAAGCCAGCGCCGCCTCCGGGTCGGCCAGCGCCAGGTACTTGGCAAAGATGTCCTGCCATCCGTCCTTCGGGAAGTCCCTGTAGTTCTTGCCGCGCGCCAGGAACTTCTTCGAGTCGTCGGCCAGCGTGCCGACGTTGCGTATCACGTAGTCGGGGTCGCGCCCCAGGTGGGTGGAAAAGGGCGCCATGGGCAGCAGGTTGATGCCCTTGATCTGGCGCGGTTCGTCGGTCCACCAGGTGTTGTGCGCGTACTTGCCACCGAAGACCATGCTCACTTCCACGTCCTTGTATTCGGGTGGGAACACCAGGCCGTGCACATCGAACCAGTAGTGCTGGATGGCGTTGGCCTCGGTGGTGTACAGATAGATGCCCAGGTCGCGCAGTTCCCGGTTGCCGGTGACTTCGCCCCACAGGATCAGGCCGGCCCAGGCATTCAGTGCTTCTGACGAAGACTCCTGGTTGTTGCCATAACCTCCGTCACCCAGACCCGAAGCCCAGGAGTGGCCTTCGAAGGTGTCGAAGTTGCGCAGGTAGGGAAAATCGGCCGCGCCGCGCCGCGTGGTGGCGATGTCGGCGATCAGCAGTTCCACCATGCCGCCCCAGCGGTCGGGGGCGATCCAGGCCGGGTCGCGCAGCGCCACTTCGGCGGCGGCGCGGATCCAGTAGCCGTAATGGAAGTGGTGGTCGTTCATCTGCTCGACGGCGAAGAATTCGTCGGGGTAGCTGACGACCGTGCCCAGGTCCTTGTTCAGGTGGAAGTAGCTCTTGCGCGGGCCGGTGAAGAAAAACTCCATACGTTCCTTCACCAGGCGCAACACCTGGTCGCGGCCTTCCAGGTCGCCCTGCTGTTCGGCCACCGCGGCCAGCTGCGTCGCGCGGGTCAGGCCCTTGCCTTGCCAATAGATGCTGGTGCGCCAGTTGTCGTTGTTCTCGCGGCCCGGTATCAGTTCGCGGCGTTTGCGCAGGTCGGCCTTGAGCAGGTCGTTGAACTCGCCCAGGCGCGGCCCGTCCTTCAAGCCCGGCCAATGCGGCACGAAGCCCTGGTAGGTGAGCTCGGTCTTGAACTCAGACGCCGCCAGCAGCCTGATCTGGCCGCGGATGCTGTCGAAGCCCGGCCCCAGCTTGTCGGCCACCGCTGCGTTCCTGAACCAGTGGTGCGGGTACAGGCCGATCAAGGGGCCGTTGTCCGGCCCTTCCATGACCTGGGTGCCGAGCTTGTACGTGGTGTGGACCTTGCTCGTCGCGGGGTCGTAGCGCCAGACGGCCTGGGTGTCCTTCACGAAGGCATAGGCGTGGCGGGTGAAGAGCTGCACCGTGGCAGGCTGGGTGTCGGGCAAGGCCGCGGCCGAGAAGTAGCCGCTGCCGGCCGGCATGCGCAGCGTCCACTCGGTCGGCGACACCGGCTCGAAGCGCGCACCGGTGGGCGCGAACACGGCATAGGCCTTGCCCTTGAGATTCAGCACCAGCACGCGTGCATCGCCGCCACTGTCCAAGCGCTCGGCCGCCGCCGGCAGGCGCAGACGCATGTCGCCGCGCGTCAACCTGAAATACACATACGGGCTGGCATGGGACACGGTGGCGAGCAGTTCGTCGGCGCCACGCGCCATCGAGATGTCGATCGCCCAGTCGGAGATGCGCGCCAGCTTGGCTGGCTCGATCTCGAAGGCCAGGGGAGTGAAGACGATGGGGTCGCGATGCGGGTAGTGAACCTCCACGTCGCGGCGCTCGGTCGGCACGATTTCCCGGGAAGCCAGCGCCAGCTCGAAACCGGCCGGGGTGGCTTTCACCGTCAAGGGGTGGGCGAACAGCGGCTCAGGCTTGGCAGCGAACATCAGTGACGAATACCACTGGTTCGTGGGCACCGCCTGGCGCTGCATGGCTTCGGTGCGGTGATTGGCCCGCGGCGGCGGCTTGTCGCCGGCCTTGGGCGTGAGGTAGTAGGTGCCCGCCCCCAGGGCCACCGGCTGCGCCGCCGCACCCATTGCCAAGCCCAGAACCATCCACAGCGCGAGCCCGCTGCCCAAGGCGAAATTCATGTTGCCTGTCTCCATCGCGTCGCGGCGCACAGCGGGCTGTCAGGACCTGAGAACCCCTGGGACAGATCATATTGAAACCGCTTTCAGAATGCCCCGTAGGTTTACCCGCAGCGACCCTGCCGCGGAAGCAGCCCTGGCCCGCCACCGGTCCCGCCGCGGCAACAGGGCCCAGGAAAAGACACCGGGGGTTACCAAGGTTGACGCGGCAAGACGTGATCCGCTAATCTCATGAAAGCGGTTTCAAGCAAGCTCAGCGCGTTCCCAGCGTCAACCCCCATGCACATCGAATCCAAACCGGGCCCCCTGGCGGCGCCAACCGCGGCGTCGTCGTTCGGTGCCTGGCGCCAGCGCAGCTTGTGCGCCAGCCTGGCCATGGGGGCGCTGGCATTTCCGCCCCTCAGCCAGGCCATCGACTTCGGCCCCTTCAGCCTGAACGGCTTTGCCAAGGTGGAGGTCAGCCGCGCCAGCAAGATCTGCGGCGGCGGCCCGGTCAACAACCTCAGCACGGTGGGCGAAGCGGGCTCGTCGGCCTGCCAGCTGTTTCCCGGCGAAAACCGTGAACGGCCCTGGGCCGACGCCCTGGTCGTGGGGCGCGAGTACGGCACGCGCAACGGCCACATCACGCTGGCCCAGCCCTACCTGGGTGCGAAGTTCGACCTGCCGCGCGGCTTCAAGCTGCAGGGCCTGCTCAGCCAGCGCTGGCGCGACGGCAAGATCGACATTCCGGGCGTCTGGTACGAAAGGAACATCGCGCTCAGCCACGAGGACTACGGCAGCCTGCGCATCGGCGCCTTTCCCACGCGCGCCTGGAGCTTTGCCGACTTCCCCTTCGGCGGCGACTTCGGTGGTGGTGACACCTGGGCGTCCACCGGCGCCGGTTATGGCCTGAACACCCGGGCCGTGCGCTACACCGCGCGCACGCTGGACGTCTACGACGGCGACCTGGTGCTGGAAATCACCTGGGACCAGGGCGACACGAAATTCAAGAAGAACAAGCCGCGCTTCATCGAGCTCTGGGCCCGCTACTACCGCGGCGACCTGAAGCTCGACGCGATGTACCAGGATGCCCGCAACGGCCCACCCGTGTCCTGGGGCCACGCCCCGTTCACCGGGGTGTTCTTCGACGCCCAGCACGACGCGAAGATCGGTGGCTCGGGCCAGAGCATCGCGATGCTGATGGCGCGCTACCCGCTCAGCTCGAACATCGAGGTCGGCGCTGGCATCCGCCACAACCGCTGGAGCGGCGCTTATGCGGTGTGCATCGACTTCGTCGAAGGCCAATGCCGCTACAACAACTTCTTCAACGTCGACTTCTTCGGCCGCGACGCCGACGGCACGCAGAGCCCGGGCTACCCGGTGCGCACCTACGACTGGACCGCCGGCATCCGCTATGTGAAGGGGCCCTGGAGCGCAAGCACCGGGCTGGTCTACCTCAGCAAGGGCCGCACCAACAACCCCAGCCCGCGTGGTCAGGGCAATTCCCTGATCAGGGCCACCCTCGGCGGCGGCTACAGCTTCGGCAACGGCTGGGTGGTCTCGGCCAGCGTGAGCGCCTCGGCCTACGGACAACAGCCGCAGGCCTGGGGCTGCAACGACCCGCAGAACCGCGAGATCGGCAGTTGCACCCTGGGGCCGCGCTCGGCACCCGACAACAACGCAGGCGGCGGCGATGCCCGCGTCAGCCGGTACAGCAACGGGGTTTCGGCCGGCCTGACCTATTCGTTCTGAAGTGAACCCCATGTCAACAGCCCAAGCCTTCCCTGCCCGCGTGCGCGTGTTCCCTTCGGCGGCCGCGGTCGGCCTCGCCCTGCTCGTGGCCATCGTGGTGGCCGCCTGCGGCGGTGGCGGCACGGTGCCGGCCACGCAACCCGGCGGCATGCGCGCGCTGCCGGCCGACTTCGGCACCCGCAAGGCGGTGGCCTACTCGCCGTTCCGCGGCGCCAACCCCGACATCGCGGCACAGGTCGTCACGCGCGACAACGTGCTGCAGGACCTGGGGCTGCTGGCCCAGGGCGGCTTCACCCTGATCCGCATGTTCGACAGTTCACTGCCCTATGCCCGGCTGACGCTGCAGGCCATACGCGACAACCGCATCAACATGAAGGTGCAGGTCGGCATCAAGATCTACCCCACCTTCGGCAGCGGCGCCGAACAGGCCAGGAACCTGGCGCTGAATGCCGCCGAAATCTCCGCCGGCGTGCAACTGGCCAACGAGTTCAGGGACATCGTCGTCGGCGTGGCGGTGGGCAACGAGACCATCACCTTCGGCACCGTCACCCTGCAGCAGATGACCGACTACATCGCCTCGGTTCGCGCCAGCGTCACCCAGCCCATCACCACGGGCGAATACTGGGACGGCTACTGCGGCCTGCGCGGCCGCAACGGCGAAGGCCTGCCGCCCGCCATCACCAACCTCATCGACTACGCGTCGATCCACGTCTATCCGATCCTGCAGGCCGACATCGCCTCCTACCCCGACCCCTGGGACTCGGAGCAACAGGCCGTGCCCGAAGCCCGGCGTGCCGAAGCCATGATGGACGCGGCGCTGGCGTTCGCCAAGCAGAACTACGCCTGCGTACGCCGCTACCTGGACGGCCAGGGCCTGGCGGTCATGCCCATCGTGATCGGCGAGACCGGCTGGCAGACCGTGCAGACCGGCAACCTGACCTACCTGCACCACCCGGTCAACCAGAAGATGTATTACGACCGGCTGCTGGCCTGGGCCGACAAGAACCGGACACCGGACGGACCGCTCAACGTCTATTACTTCTCGGCCTTCGACGAGCCGTGGAAGGTGTTCCAGGTGCAGGGCTACAACGAAGACAACTGGGGCCTGTTCAACGTTCAGCGCCAGGCCAAGTACGTGGTGCAGAACCTGTTTCCCATGAGCCAGTGGGACAGCGGTCGCTTCACCGCGGCCGACGCCAGCTTTGCCCCGACCGTGATCACCCCGGTCATCAGCGCCAGTCGCTACCGCGTGTATGCCGACGTGGCGGTGACGAACGAAGCCGTGGCCACGGGCGTGCAGTGGTTCGGGTTCGACACCCCACCCAACGCCTTCGTCGGCGAGGGCGACGACCCCGCCGGCGCCGCCGAGGGCCGGCGCTTCCTCGAAATAGGCCCGGCGCCCAGCACGGTGACAGGCCGCGACTACGGCTGGGGCGTGCTCAACGTCACCGCCCCGGTGCGCACCGACCTGAGCCAGTTCCAGGCCGGCGGACGCCTGAATTTCAGCATCAGAACCACCTATCCGGGCAAGCTGATGTTCGGCTTCGGCACGGCGCAAGCCGGGGCGGTATTCGTCGTGGCGAGCAATACCAACGCCGACGGCTACGGCTACATCAACGACGGCACCTGGCGCCAGGTGTCGATCCCGATCAGTGCCTTCACCGCACCCGGCAACAGCTTCGACCTGCGGCGGGTGACCAACGCGCTGGTGGTGGCCGACATCTACGAACGCTCGGGCAACACCGCCCGGGGCGACACCACCCGCGTGTTCATCGACAACGTGTTCTGGTCCAGGTAAGTCCGGGCAGACGTGCGACAGGGCCGGTTGTACCGGTCGCCGTGAATCCGCTTGCGGCTCCTGACGGCCGGGGCAGTTGCGTCGCGATGCCCGGAACCTCAGAAAGCGCTTCCAGCATGCTCGACCTGGGGAATCTGCCTGTTCCGATCGATGCTTCCTCTGCAGTCGATGGAATTCTCGGGAGACCCCCCCTGGACGCAGGGCCTGTGACCCGATGTTTCCTCGGGTTACCCCCATCATCCTCTTTTGAAAGCGCTTTCACAATTCATCGGGTGGGTAGCAGGTCTGCAGCGCCAAGAAATCGCTGTCACCGATGGAGTGGTCTGCCGCCCGACACGCACATCGATCCGGCACCGAAGGTGGTCTGAGGTTGCCAGAGGCTCGGTGGGAATCTGTTCAGGAGCAAGCAGACATGGCTTTCAAATCACTACCCATCCTGGCCTTCGCAGTGCTGGGAATCGCAGCCGGCGCGGCACAGGCGCAGAACCGTTTGTTCAACGGCGGCTTCGAGGTCGGCCAAACCACGGTGCCCAGTCAGACCGGACCCGTGCCGCTCGTGGACCCGACCAATGCCCAAGGCTGGCTGGACGCGGCGCAGGGTTATTCGCGGTCGTCCGACGCACGCACCGGCTCCTTCTCGGCGCGGGTGGCCCAGACCAGCCCCGACAACGCCGGCGTGATGCTGCAGAACTCGAAAGACAGCGGCGGGCTGGGCGACCTGGTGCCGGGGCAAAGCCTGACCCTGAGCTTCTGGGCCAAGGCCGACGTGCCCGATGAGCTCAGCTTCTACAACATGAGCTACTCGCTGCGGTACCTCAATGACAACGGCAACATCCTGTTCAACACCGGCAGCGTGAACTTCCAGAACTCGATCAACAGCAGCAACTGGACACTGATCACGGGCTCGCCGATCACGGTGCCCGCCGGCGCCACGGCAGCCTTCCTGGAATTCAGCGCCGCTGGCGGTGGCCGTCTGGCGGCATTCAAGATCGACGATGTCTCGCTGGTTCCCGAGCCTGGCACCTACGCGCTGATGCTGCTGGGCCTGGCCGGCGTGGGCGCCCTGGCCCGCCGCCGCCGCGCTGCGGTCTGACCCACCGCTGACCAAGGCCCGACCCGATGGCGTGCGATGGCACGCCTTGGGTCGGGCCTTCAGGCCGCGGCGCAGCGCTGCGCCACGGCCTGAAGGCCCAAGTCCGTCGACCCCGCCTGGAACCGCCCTGCGCCACCACTGAGAGACCTGCGATGAACTCATTTGCCCAACGCGCCCGCTTTGCGGCACTTGCACCGGCGCTGGCTGCGCTGCTGGCTGCGTGTGGCGGTGGTGGTGGCGACGGCGAGCCCGCTGCAGCCGCGCCAGCGCCGCAGACACTGACGTTCGCAGCGCTGGCCAACCGCGCCTTCAGCGCCACGCCAGTGGCCCTGGTAGCCAGCGCAAGCTCGGGACTGGCGGTCAGCCTGGCTTCATCGACACCGGCGGTTTGCACGGTTTCAAGCGCCAGCGTCGCCCTGGTCGGCTTGGGCACCTGCACCATCACCGCCAGCCAGGCCGGCAATGCCAGCTTCGCTGCGGCGAACCCCGTGGTCAACTCCTTCCTCGTGACCGCAGGCGCCCAGACGATCACTTTCGTCTCCCCGGGCAACCAGACACTGGGCATGCCAACCGCCCCGCTGATCGCCAATTCCAGCGCCGGGCTGCCCGTGGCCTTCACGTCCAGCACGTCCAGTGTCTGCACCGTCAACGGCACCGTGCTGGAACTGCTGGCCGCCGGCACTTGCACGGTCGTGGCCAGCCAGACGGGCAATGCCAATTTCGCAGCGGCGCCGCAGGTGCCGCAGAGCTTCGTCGTGGCCGCACAAATGGCCGCGCAGAGCATTTCCTTCACGGCGCCGGGTAACCAGGTGCTCGGCACCACCCCGCCAGTGCTGGCCGCCACGGCCAGTTCCGGCCTGCCGGTGGCTTTTGCCAGCACCACGCCCGCGGTCTGCCTCGTCAATGGCGCCGCCCTGAACCTGCTCGCGGCCGGCACCTGCACGGTCGCAGCCAGCCAAGCCGGCAATGCCAGCTTCGCGGCCGCAACCGCCGTCCTGAATTCGTTCACCGTCGCCCCCGCGGCACAAACCATCAGCTTCACTGCACCGCCCACCCAGACGCTGGGCTCGCCAGCCGCGGCGCTGTCGGCCACGGCCAGCTCGGGCCTGCCGGTGACACTGAGCTCGAGCACGCCCACGGTGTGCACGGTCAACGGCAGCGCGCTCGGCCTGGTCGCTGCCGGCACGTGCACGCTGAACGCCAGCCAGCCCGGCAATGCCAACGTGGCTGCGGCGGTGGTGGTGACACGGTCATTCACGGTGGCGCCGGCGGCACAGTCGCAAACGATCAGCTTCAATCTGGCAGCCACGGGCACCGTGGGCAGCACGCCCCTCACCCTGGCCGCCACGGCCACTTCGGGTCTGGCGGTGAGCCTGGTGTCGAACACGCCGGCGGTGTGCACCGTCAACGGCGGCGCGCTGAGCCTGCTGGCCGTGGGCAGCTGCACCGTCGTCGCCAGCCAGGCGGGCAACGCCAGCTTCGCTGCGGCCGCGCCCGTCAGCCGCACGCTTTCCGTGACGGCCGCGCCGCCGTCAGCCCAGAGCCTGCTGTTCAATTCGCCAGGCGATCAATCGCTGGGCACCCCGCCCATCGCACTGATGGCCGCCGCTTCGACGAGCCTGCCGGTGACGTTCGCTTCGACGACACCCACGGTGTGCACGGTCAGCGGCAGCACGCTGACCCTGGTGGCGGTGGGCAACTGCACGGTGGTCGCCACGCAGGCCGGCAATGCCACGTTTGCGCCTGTCTCGGTCAGCCGCACTATCGGGGTGGCAGCGGCCAGCCAGACCCTCAGCTTCGCTTCGCCAGGCAACCAGCTGCTGGGCTCGACGCCAGCGCCGCTGGTGGCCACGTCCAGCGCCGGCTTGCCGGTCAGCTTCTCGGCCAGCCCGGCAACGGTGTGCACCGTCAGCGGCACCACGCTCACCCTGGTGGCCGCCGGCACCTGCACGGTGGTGGCCACGCAGGCCGGCAACGCCACGTTTGCGCCGGCTTCGCTCAGTCGCAGCTTCGCGGTGTCGACCGCCGGTCAGACCATCAGCTTCACCTCGCCCGGCAACCAGACGCTCGGCACGACGCCGGCGCCGCTGGTGGCCACTTCCAGCGCCGGCCTGCCGGTGAGCTTCTCGGCCAGCCCGGCCGGCGTGTGCACGGTCAACGGCAGCAGCCTGACCCTGGTGGCCGCCGGCACCTGCACCGTCACCGCCAGCCAGGCCGGCAACGCCAGCATCGCACCGGCTTCGGTTTCGGTGACTTTCACCGTGGCGGCGCCAGTGGTCGCCGCGGTGGAGTTGATGGCCAATGGCGGCTTCGAGGCCGCGGCCACCGTCGCAGGGCAGTTTGCGCAGGGCTGGCGCGGCGTCGGCCTGGTGCCTGCCTCCTGGTCGACCACGGCCCGCTCGGGCTCGCGCTCGGCGGCTCTGGCCGTGCCCGACCCGGGGCTCGGGGGTTCGGGCCTGGCGGCCAATTCCGTCGAAGACGGCGGCCTGCCGTCGATCCTGGGCCTGTACGTGGGCCGATCCACGACGCTGAGGTTCTGGGCCCGGGGCAACGCCAGCTTCACCGGCAACGTCAATTTCTCGCTGCGCTACCTGGACGCCACCGGCAACATCCTGAATCCGGTGGTCAACACCCAGTTCCAGGGCCAGATCAACGCCACGGGCTGGACGCAGATCTCGCTGACCGGGCCCGCCATCCCCGCCAACACCTCGGCCATCTTCCTGGAGATGACGCTGGCCGTGGGCCCGACGGGCGTGCAGCCGCCCGGCAACTGCGGCGTCGACCCCGCCACCGGCACGCCCCTGCCCTGCGACTATGGCCAGGCCCGGGTCTTCATCGACGACATCTCCGTGCTGGTCAACCCATGACTTGAAACGCACGCTTCCTGGGCCCAGGCGGTTCCGGGCGGTGCAGCCGGCGCCTGGCCGGGCCACAGACGGCAAGCTCGGGCGGGGGCGGTGCGACACTCATGCCCATGACACCTCGGGGAACCCACCTTCGCTACACCTTCGAAAGCCTGGGCCAGCAGGGCGCGGAAATCGAGAACCCGCTGTTCGACCTGCTGTCGGCCCTGCAGCAGCAAGGCAGCATCAGCCAGGCGGCCACGGCGCTGGGCATGTCCTACCGCCACGTCTGGGGTGCGCTGAAGCACTGGGAAGGCGTGCTGGGCCAGCCGCTGGTGTTGTGGGCCAAGGGCCGCCACGCGCGCCTGACACCGTTTGCCGAACGCCTGGTCTGGGCCGAGCGCCAGGCCCGCACCCGCATGACACCGCATGTGGAGGCCCTGCGAACCGAGCTGAACCGCGTCTTCGCGCTGGCCGAGGACACCGGCTTGTCGCTGCTGGACGTCGCCGCCAGCCACGACCTGGGCCTGCCGCAGTTGCAGGCCCTGGCCGAGGCCCAGGCCGGCGTGCATCTGTCGCTGCGAATCGCGGGCAGCGAAGAAGCCTTGCGCAGCCTGCTCGACGGCCGCTGCACGCTCGCCGGCTTCCACGTGCCGCGACTGGGTGACGCCGCCCAGGGCCCGGGCCATTTCGCCCGGGCACTGCGTCCGCTGCTCAAGCCTGGCACGCACAAGCTCATCGGCAGCCACTGGCGGCGCCAGGGCCTGATGTTCAGGCGCGGGCCCGACAAACCGTTCGCGGGCCTGGCCCCAAGCCAGATGCTGCAGGCGCTGGCGCGGGGCCAGGGGCGATTCGTCAACCGGCAACCCGGCTCGGGCACCCGGCTGCTGCTGGACCATCTGTTGCAGGCCGCGGGGCTGGACGCCAGCGGCATCGACGGGCACGCCACCCGCATCGAACACACCCATGTGGCCGTGGCGGCGCTGGTGGCGGCGGGCGAGGCCGACGCCGGCCTGGGCATCGAGGCCGCGGCCCACAGCTTCGGCCTGGACTTCTGGCCGCTGGCCGAAGAGGACTATTTCCTGGTGTGCCTGAAGCCGGCGCTGGAACTGCCTGCGGTGCAGGCGCTACGCGAGGTGCTGGGCAGCACCGCCTGGCTGCAGGCGCTGGCCCGGCTGCCCGGCTATGGCGTGCAGCGGCCGGGCGAGGTGCTGTCGCTGACGCGGGCGCTGCCCTGGTGGCGGTACCGGGCGCCCAAGCGCGCCGCTCTGCCAGCCGCGCACCGACAAATCGCCTTGCCGTGACGTCCGCCACGCCGTGAAGCGCCGGGCCCCGCGCTTGCGGGACCCCTTTTTCTGCGGGGCCTGACGACAATTCGTTCAGCAGCAACGAACTCGTCAATCCCTAATATGAAAACCCACACGATCATCGCTGCCGCGGCCTTGACGGCCCTGGCCAGCCTGCCTGCAGCAGCCAGCATCATCACGATGCAGACCCGACTCTCCAACGCGCCCGCCGCACCGGCCGGCACGCAGGCACAGATGGGCAGCTACTACCAGAACCTGATCGAGGGCCTGCTGCTCCAGGCCCCCGGCGCCGGCTATTGCGACACCGCGCCGGCAGCCTATCTGGCGCTGGAAAACTCCAGCGCCTGCGGCGGCGGCAACAACGACATCGCCTTCAAGTTCGAGGTCGACTTCGGCATCAGCGATGCGCAGGCCGGCACCATCAGCTTCATGATCGGCCCCGACTTCGGCAAGGGCGGCGCGGTGTTCCTGAACGGCGCCCTGCTGGCGGCAGCCAACGACGACCGCTGGTGGAGCGGCAACTACGGCGCGACAAGCGAGATCTTCTCGCTGCAGAACATCGCCATCGGCACCGGTAACCACACCCTCAGCATCTATGGCCTGGAGGGCTGCTGCGACGGCCTGCAAAGCGCCAAATACCAGCTGGCGGGGAACCAGGCCTGGACCACGTTCTCGACGACAGACAGCCTGAAGGCGGTTCCGGAACCCATGACGGCAGGCCTGGTGCTGGCCGGACTGCTGGCCATGGTGATGGCGGGCCGCAAGCGCGGCCGCTGATCATCGGTCGTCGATCCCGGATGCCTGCCCGGGCTTTGCTGCCAAGGTCGGCGGGCGACGGGGCGGGCGCCCGGTTCAGTGCGCCTCGTCCCAGTTCGGCCCCACCCCCACCTCGGCCAGCAGCGGCACTTTCAGTTCGGCCACACCGGCCATCAGCCGCGGAATCGCCCCTCGCGCCCAGTCCAGTTCGGCCTGCGGCACTTCCAGCACCAGTTCGTCGTGCACCTGCATCACCATGCGCGTGGCACGCCGTTCTTCGTCCAGCACCTTCTGCACCGCGATCATCGCCAGCTTGATGAGGTCGGCCGCGGTGCCCTGCATCGGCGCATTGATGGCCTGGCGTTCGGCACCGGCCTTGCGCGGGCCGTTGCCGGAATTGATCTCGGGCAGCCACAGCCTGCGGCCGAACACGGTCTCGACATAACCCCGCTCGCGCGCTGACACACGGGTCTCGTCCATGTAGCGCTTGACGCCGGCAAAGCGGGCGAAGTACTTGTCGATGTAGTCCTTTGCCGCCTTTTGCTCGATGCCCAGGTTGCTGGCCAGGCCGAAAGCGCCCATGCCGTAGATCAGGCCGAAGTTGATGACCTTGGCATAACGCCGCTGCTCGCTGCTGACTTCGGGCACGGCCACGCCGAAGACCTCGGCCGCGGTGGCCTTGTGCACGTCGATGCCTTCGGCGAAGGCGCGCAGCAGGTTCGGGTCTTCGCTGATGTGGGCCATGATGCGCAGTTCGATCTGCGAATAGTCGGCGCTCATCAGCACATGCCCGGGCGGGGCGACGAAGGCCTCGCGCACCCGCCGGCCTTCGGGCGTGCGGATGGGAATGTTCTGCAGGTTCGGGTCGTTGCTGGAAAGCCGGCCCGTCACCGCCACGGCCTGCGCGTAGTTGGTGTGCACCCTGCCGGTGGCCGGGTTCACCATCAGCGGCAGCTTGTCGGTGTAGGTGCCCTTGAGCTTGCTCAAGGAACGATGTTCCAGGATGCGTGCCGGCAGCGGGTAGTCGGCCGCCAGTTCTGCCAGCACCTCCTCGTCGGTGCTGGGGGCGCCGGTGGCGGTCTTCTTCTTCACCGGCAGGCCGAGCTTGGTGAACAGGATGTCGCCGATCTGCTTCGGGCTGCCCATGTTGAAGGGCTGGCCGGCGATGTCGTAGGCCTCTTGTTCCAGCGCCATCATGCGTTCTGCCAGTTGGTGGCTTTGCCTGGCCAGCACGGCGGCGTCGATGAGCACGCCCTGGCGCTCGATGCGCTGCAGGATCACGCTCACCGGTATTTCGATCTTTTCGTAGACGAAGCGCAGGCCGGCATCAAGCGCCACCTGGGGCCAGAGCTTGCCGTGCACCTGCACGGCCATCTCGCTATCTTCGCCGCTGTACTCGGCGGCTTTGGCCACGTCCACCTGCGCAAACGGGATCTGGTTCGCGCCCTTGCCGCACAGGTCTTCGTAGCTCAGGCCGCGCCGGCCCAGGTGGCGGTCGGCCAGGCTTTCCAGGCCATGCGGCTTGTGGGCTTCGAGCACATAGCTTTGCAGCATGGTGTCGTGCACGTAGCCGCGCACGGTGATGCCGTGGTTGGCGAACACATGCAGGTCGTACTTGATGTTCTGGCCCAGCTTGGGGCGGCTGGCGTCTTCGAGCCAGGGCTTCAGCCGGGCCAGCACCTCGGCCAGCGGCAGCTGCTCGGGGGCGTCGGGGTAGTCGTGCGTCAGCGGCACATAGGCGGCTCGGCCCGGCTCCAGCGCGAAGCTGATGCCGACGATGCGGGCGCGCATGCCGTCCAGGGAATCGGTCTCGGTGTCGATGGCGGTCAGTTCGGACTGCTGCAGGCGCTGCAGCCAGGCGTCGAAGCGGTCCCAGGTGGTGATGGTCTCGTATTCGCGGGCCAGGGGCGCGCCGGGAGCGGCGGTGTCGGCTTCAGCGGCCGGGTCGATGCCGGCCGTTGACGCTGCGGGCGTCGTCGCCGCCGACAACAGGCCCAGCGAAC
Organism: Burkholderiales bacterium Ga0077543; assembly: GCA_001464055.1. GTDB lineage: Bacteria > Pseudomonadota > Gammaproteobacteria > Burkholderiales > Burkholderiaceae_C > Rubrivivax. The sequence continues at coordinate 7,227 of LNET01000045.1, read as the reverse complement.
CTTCCAGCTCGCGCTTCCAGGTCTTGAAGCCGAAGCGCTCGTAGAAAGCCAGCAGGCCAGGCTGGTCGACCGGCTGCAGCGCCAGGGCTTCGAGCGCCGGCCATTGCGGCACATGGCCGGCCAGGTCGCAGTCGGTCACCACCGTCACCAGCTTGCGGCCGGTGGGCAGCCAGTCCAGCGCCTTGCGCAGGTTCTCGCCGGCCGCGCCCTTGATGCCGTCGGCAGCGGCGATCACGCCGTCGAGCGAGCCGTGTTCGGCGATCCACTTCGCCGCCGTCTTCGGGCCCACCTTGTCGACGCCGGGCACGTTGTCCACGGTGTCGCCCACCAGCGTCAGGTAGTCGACGATGCGCTCTGGCGGCACGCCGAACTTGGCCAGCACGCCGGCTTCGTCGAGCTTCTCGTTGGACATGGTGTTGATCAGCGTCACCTGCGCCGTGACCAGCTGCGCCAGGTCCTTGTCGCCGGTGCTGATGACGACCTGGTGGCCGCTGGCCGCAGCCACCCGGGCCAGGGTGCCGATGGCGTCGTCGGCTTCGATGCCGGGCACTTCCAGCACCGGCCAGCCGAGCAGGCGCACGACCTCGTGGATGGGCTCGATCTGCTGCACCAGCGGTTCGGGCATGGGTGCGCGCTGGGCCTTGTACTCGGGGTACCAGTCGTCGCGGAAGGTGCGGCCCTTGGCGTCGAACACGCACACCGCGTGTTCTGCGGGAATCTGTTCGCGCAGGCGCTTCATCATCGCCACCATGCCGTGCACGGCGCCGGTGGGCACGCCCTCGGGGCCGCGCAGGTCGGGCATGGCGTGGTAGGCACGGTACAGGTAGCTGGAACCGTCGACCAGCAGCATGATCTTTTCGCTCATGCCGGGCATTGTGGCCCGGCGCGTGTCAGGGCTTCGGAGCGGGGGGCTGCGTAGAATGAATGGCATGAAATCGCTCTTGCCTCCGCTCACGTTCGCCCTGGCGACAGCCGCAGCCGCTGCGGCTGCGCAGCCAGCGGATGTGTCGGCGCCGGCGACCGCCCCCGGCGCAGCCGCCGTGGCGCCTCAGTCGGCCGGTCCGGCGGCGTCGGCCGCGGCCCGTACCGAACCTGCATCCAGCACCCGCGTGCACGAAGACGACCGCGTACGCATCGAGGAAACCCGCATCCGCGGCCAGGTTCAGCGTGTCACCGTGCGCAGCAAGATCACCGGCCAGGACTACGAGATCATCGTCGGCCCGGGCGGCCGCGACCCCTCGCAGAAGAGCGACGCCGCCGGCCAGCGCGCCTGGTCGGTGTTCCGTTTCTAGCGCGATGGCGGTCTACACCGAAGTCGCGTTCGCCGAAGCCGACGCCCTGCTGCAGCGCCTGGGCCTGGGCGAACTGACCGACCTGCAGGGCATCCGCTCGGGCATCGAGAACACCAACTACTTCGCGACCACGGTGCGCGGGCAGTGGGTGCTGACCCTGTTCGAACGCCTGCCGCGCGAGCAGCTGCCCTACTACCTGAAGCTGATGCAGCACCTGGCCGCGCACGGCATTCCGGTGCCGGCACCGCAGCCCGGCGCCCAGGGCGAACTGGTGCACAGCGCCGGCGGCAAGCCCGCCGCGGTGGTGACGCGCCTGCCCGGCAGCCACCGCCTGGCGCCCGATGCGCCGCACTGCGCGCAGGTGGGCGAGATGCTGGCGCGCATGCACCTGGCTGGCGCCAGCTTCGAACTGCAGCAGCCGCATCTGCGCGGCCTGGCCTGGTGGACCGACACCGTGCCGGTGGTGCTGCCGCACCTTCAGCCCGCCCAAGCCCGGCTGCTGGCCGACGAACTGGCGTTCCAGCAGCAGGTGGCGGCGTCGCCGGCCGGCCAGGCCTTGCCCGTCGGCCCCATCCACGCCGACCTGTTCCGCGACAACGTCATGTTCGACGACACCGCCGGCCCGGACCGGCTGTGCGGCTTCTTCGACTTCTACTTTGCCGGCACCGACACCCTGCTGTTCGACGTGGCCGTGTGCCTGAACGACTGGTGCGCCGACCCCGGCAGCGGCCGCCCTTGTGACGACCGTGCCATCGCCTTCATGGCAGCCTACGAATCCGTCCGCCCGCTCAGCCCCGCCGAAGCGCGGCTTCTGCCCGCCCTGCTGCGCGCCGCCGCACTGCGCTTCTGGATTTCCCGCCTGTGGGACTGGCACCTGCCGCGCGACGCGGCGCTGCTGCAGCCCAAGGACCCGACCCACTTCGAACGGGTGCTGGCCTTCCGCATCGCCGAACCCTGGCACCCAAGGACCGTCTGAGCCCATGCCCCTGCTGTTGAAGTCGGTCGAACCTGCGCGCGGCCCGCGCTGGGTTGCTGAGGCGTTTCGCCTGTTCAAGCGCAAGCCGCTGCCCTTCGCGCTGATGTTCATGGCCTTCCTGTTTTCCGCCGTCATCGCCAGCCTGGTGCCGGTGCTGGGCGGGGTGCTGCAGATGATGATGCTGCCGCTGCTGTCGCTGGGCTTCATGATCGCCAGCCAGTCGGCGCTGCTCGACGGGCCGGTGTCGCCGCGCCAGTTCATCGAACCGCTGCAGGGCGACCCGAAGCGGCGGCAGGCCCTGCTGGTCCTGTGCGTGGGCTACGGCGTGTGCGCGGCGCTGATCCTGCTGCTGTGCAACGTGGTCAGCGACAACGCCATGATGCGCCTGCAGGAACTGATGGCCAAGGGCGACGGCACGCAGGCCGAGATGCAGGCGCTGTTGTCAGAACCCGGCGTCAGCCTGGCCGCAATGCTGGGCGTGGGTCTGGGCGTGGCCCTGTCCATTCCCTACTGGCACGCGCCGGCGCTGGTGCACTGGGGTGGCCAGGGCGTGGCCCAGGCGCTGTTTTCCAGCGCCCTGGCGGTGTGGCGCAGCAAGGGCGCCTTGTTCGCCTACATGGTCACCTGGGCCGCTCTGGTGCTGGGTGTCGGCGTGGGCTCGGCCCTGGTGTTCGGCCTGCTGGGCATGGGCCAGCTGGCCAGCATGGTCAGCGTGCCGGCCGGCCTGTTCCTGTCGACGGTGTTCTACATCTCGCTGCTGTTCACCTTCAACGACAGCTTCGGCGGGGCGAGTTCGGTCAGCGCCGCTGCAGAAGCGCCGTAGTCGAACGGCCGGAGCTGGTTGAACCTTCAGGCAGCCTGCGAATTGCGAGTGGCCGAGATCGAGAACGGCAAGGCCATTGCCAAGGAGATCCAGCCGCTTGCGCTGGCCGCCTGATGTCAGTCAGCAGGTTCGCCTTCACCGCTTGCGGCCGGCCAGCAGCAGGTGGCCACGAGTGACGGCCGAGGGGTCTGAGGAGCCTCGCCGTCCACATCGGCCCCGCTGGCGGCCACCATCGGGCCCGGCACATCGTCACGCGCAACTTGCGCGACGTGGCCCATGGCGAACTGAGGTTTCCGTCACTGCGGGTGCAGACACCCGAGCAATGCCTGGAGGCTTTTCCATGTCCACCTTGACGATCCGCCTGCCCGACGACAAGCACGAGCGACTGAAAGCGCTGGCGAAGTCAAACTCCATCAGCGTCAACAAGCCGATGGACGAATTGGCTACGGTGGCGCTGGCCAACTACGACGCCCACGTACGCATCGAAGCCCGGGCAGCGCCGATTGCGCGCGACACGATTCAGCGATCGAACCGGTGCAGGAGGGTGACGCTGAGACGGGACGAGGTCGGGCGCTGACTCATGGGGCGATGAGGTCGAGCGTCGGGAAGTAGCTTCTGAACCGGCGGGCGTCCCGGGTCAGCAAAGGCCAGCCTTCGACGGCAGCGTGAGCGCCGACGAAGAAATCAGGGAGCACCTGCCCCTTGCCGCCGCCGCTGCGGCGGTACTGCGCAAAGGCCTTGGCCGCCAGGAAAAGCGCTGGCCGGGGGATCTCCCGCAGTTCCAGCGCCATGGTCAGCACCGAGTCGTCGAGGGCTTCCAGGGTCGAGAACGACAGCGACATCTCGGCATAAACCACCGGGTTGATGGCCAGGACATGCAATTGCGCCTGCGCGCGCAGCTGAGCAATCGACCAGTCGGCCCATGCCGGGTCGTTCTGCAACACGTCCACCAGGACGTTCGTGTCGACCAGCACCATCAATCGCCTGCGCGCAGCAGCGCCATCAGGGCATCGGTGCGCCAGGGCACGTCGGCCCGACCGCGCACGGCGTCAAACCGGTCCCGGGTTGCGGCAGGCGCGCTTTCAGCAGGCCCTGCAGGCTTCTCGGGCTGGATCACCAGTTCGCCGGCTGCGTTCACGCGGAACTCCACGGCTGCGCCTGGCGAAAGGCGCAGGGCGTCGCGAATGTGCTTCGGGATCGTGACTTGTCCCTTGCTGGTCAGCGTGGTCGCCATGGAGCGCTCCTGGAGTGTTACCTGGAGACGCCATGGTAATACCTCGACAGGGTCGGCGATGTTCACCCGCCTGCCCGGCGGCAGCGCCTCAATCCACCGGCGTCAGCTTCGCGATCGCCAGCGCCAGCCACTGGCTGCCGTGGCGCCCAAACTGCACCTGGGCACGGGCGTCGTTGCCCTGCCCTTCCAGCGTCGTGATCACGCCTTCGCCGAACTTGGTGTGGAAGACCGTCTGCTCGGTGCGGAAACCGTCCATGGTCTGCGGCGCAACCATGGCTGCGCGCAGCGGCATATTCAGGGTCGTACGCGGGCACTCATGCCGCTCACACGCTGGACTTCAAAGAGACGCCGATGTCCGTCGAAACGTTGGCTGGATTGCCCCTCGCTTGACATGGCTGGGGGCAACAGCCTAACTTTCCAATGGAAGTGGAAACCGTTGGGAGCTGATGCGATGGCGGAAATCAGACGGGTGCGTTGGCGCATGCACGGCGGTCGGCGGGGCGGCATCAGACTGCGACAGGCAGCGGCTGGCTGCCTCGGCGCACTTGCAGCGCTGTCCTTTGCCGCTCATGCCGCGCACATTGCAGACCCTGCCTTTGCCGCCCTGACCGCCGAAGCCCAGCGCCACGGGGCCGCCTTCGTCTCGGTCAACGTCGCCAACTTGTCGCTGGGCGATGCCATGCTGGACACCAGCGGCCGGCGCCCTGCCCGCTTCGAAGCCGCGCGTGAACACGCGCGCGTTGTTTGCCGAACTGGCAGGCGAGGCCTGGCCCGAGGGGCGCTGGGACAACCAACTCGGGCAGGTGGGGTTCTATGCCAGCCCCTTGGCCCTGCAACGCCTGCGCCAAACCGAGCACGCGCTGAGCTTCAGCGCCGACCTGCCTGCCGGCATACGCAGCATGCGCCTGCAGCGGCCCTTTGTGGCGCTGGAAACCGCGCTGCGCGAGACCGATTGGGTTGACGCGTCGGTGTTTGTTCGCAACGACTTGGCCAGCTTCACGATTTCAGCGCAGGGCGAGGCGGTCGTGCGGGGTGGGGCTGCGGCAGCACGGGAACATGCGCGCCGCGGCCGGGCCATTCTGGCTGCGCTGCGCCCGGATGAAGCAGCGCAGTTGCCCGCTGCGCAGGCCGAACTGGACGCTGTCGCCCAGTCCGGCAAGCTGCAGTCGATCGCGATGCCTCTTCGCATCGGCCGCGCGGCGCTGCGCCGTCTGGCCAGCCATCCAGACGTCGCGAGCCTGGCCCTGCGCCACGCGGAGCCGGTGCCCGGCCCACACTTCGACCCTGCAGCCATCACTTCCGCACAGGCCTATGGGTCGGTCGACGTGCTGCTGCTGATGAACAACCCGCTGCCGCACGCGCAGATGAACGGCGTTGAATTCAAGCGTCAGAGCGACGCCATGCGTACAGCCATGCACGACCTGGCGCGGTCCTATCAGACAGCCGACGCCTGGCAGCTGATGCCTGAAATCGGCGTGATCCAGGCCTGCTTGAGCTTGGCCAAGGCGCGGGAACTACAGACTGCGCGCGACCCGCGTCTGACCGCTGTGGTGGCCGACCGACTGATGGGCGAGCCAGCGCTGGACAAGAGCACGGCTCGCATGCGCATGCCGCTCGTGTGGAACCACGACGCGCCGGCCTACCCCAACGCCGGCTTCCGCGGCGCCTATCCTTCGGTGCTGAACGACCCGTCCAGCCCCGCCCTGCCGGTGTACATCGTGGTGATGGACACCGGCACACTCCATACCCACCCGATGTTGTCTGGCCAGATCTTGGACAGCTTTTCGTCGTGCTTCGGCAGTTTTCCGGTGACGGGGTCTCTTGTCAGCATCTGCCCGGGCGCCGTGGCGAACACACCAGGCAGTTGGGACACGCCGTTCGTTCCAGGCAGCGCGACCCCGCCGCCATTGACTTCGGCCTATTGCACCGCCAGAACGGCGTCAACCTCGTTCTGCGACCACGGCAGCCAGGTTGCCAGCGCGGCCGCGGGCAAGAGCAGCCCGCACAACGGCAGGATCCTGTCAGGCGTGGCGCCGGCAGCGAAGATCGTGCCGTTTCAGGTGTTTTCGTGGAACCTGAGCATTGGTGGCGGGCCCGGCTTGTATGCCAGCGACTTGTTCAGTGCATTGAACACGGTGCTGAGCCAGACCGGCCCTTCGCCGGCCGACAACTTCATCGTTGTCAACATGAGCATCGGTTCGCCCGGGACCTACTACGCAACAAGCTGCGGGTCGGGTGGGGCGCCGTTTCAGTTGCCGTTTGACCCGGTGGCGGTGCTGAATGCGCAATTCGCCAGTGTGATCAACGTGCTGAAGAATCGAGGTGTTCCAGTCGTCGCGGCGGCAGGAAACAACGCTCAGCAAAACGCAGTTGAGTGGCCTGCCTGCCTTCCAGGTGTCGTCAAGGTGGGCAGTGTCCTGAATCCGACCAACCCAGCAGATCTCTCGATCTTCTTGGGTGCCAACCTGCTGCACATCGAGTCCACTCCGAGTTTTGCAGGGGACTTCTTCTTTCTGGCACCTGGCGGCGGCGGCCTGGCAGACACACAAGTCACGTCAGCAACAGTCAATCCGACCAACAGCTATCGGGCCGACTTCGGCACATCCTTGGCTGCACCTCACGTGGCTGGCGCCTATGCGGTGGTGAGGGCTGGCTATGCCAAGCTGGGGCTGAATGCCATCTATTCCTGGCAGGGTGCCAGCCAGTTCCTGAAGCAGGACCTGACCGGCGTCGACCTGGTGGGGCCACCCATTCCGGGCCAGCCAGCGCCGCAGTACCGCTTTATCCGCTTCGACGCAGTCACCCCCTGACCCAATACTGTTCGCTTAGAGTAGAAAGCTGCCTTCATGGCAATCCGGCGACCACAGCTTCTTGCGCGTAGTCCGAGGTGCAGGCCGGATCG
>LNET01000044.1 GCA_001464055.1 Burkholderiales bacterium Ga0077543 | reverse complement strand
TGCTCATCTGCTCTGCTCCTGTCGTCTCGGGCTCTATCCTCGCCCAACGGAGCAGCCTTTCCACTTTAGGCCGTGTTCAGATTTGCGCGGCCGGCTCTCTGCCCCGCACCGAGCACCACCACGAGCCCGAGAACACCGCCTGCAGCTGCGGCTGCCAGTTGAAGCGCATCGGCGAGGATGTGGCCGAGAAGCTGGACTACGTGCCCGGCGTCTTCACGGTCGAGCGCCTCATCCGCGGCAAGTGGGTCTGCACCAAGTGCGAGACCCTGGTGCAGGCCCCCGTACCGGCGCACATCATCGACAAGGGCATCCCGACCACGGGCCTGCTGGCCCAGGTGCTGGTGGCCAAGTACCAGGACCACCTGCCGCTGTACCGCCAGGAACACATCTTCGGGCGTGCCGGTCTGGCCATCCCGAGATCTACGCTGGCCAGCTGGGTGGGCCAGTGCGGCGTGCAGTTGCAGCCGCTGGTGGATGCCTTGAAGGCTGTGATGCTCAAGAGCGCGGTCCTGCACGCGGACGAGACGCCGGTGGCGATGCTCAAACCAGGCAACAAGAAGACCCACCGGGCCTACATCTGGACGTACTGCACGACCCCCTATGACGCACTCCAGGCGGTGGTGTTCGACTTCGCCGAGGGCCGCGGCGGGCAGCATGTGCGCGGCTTCCTGGGCCTGGACACGAACGGCGGCGAGGACGGTTGGCACGGCAAGCTCGTCTGCGACGACTTCAGCGGCTACAACGCCTGCTTCGAGTTGGGCGTGACGGAGGTTGGCTGCCTAGCTCACGCGCGCAGGAAGTTCCACGAGCTGTGGGTGAACCACGGCAGCCAGGTCGGCGAGCGGGCGCTGAAGTTCTTCGGCGAGATCTACGACATCGAGCGCGAGGTGCAGGAACTCCAACCCGATGAGCGAAGGCGAATACGCCAGCAGCGCTCGGCCAAGGTCGCCGACGCCCTGCATCAATGGCTGGAGCAGCAACGCAAGCTGGTGCCTGAGGGATCGGCCACGGCCAAGGCCATCGACTACAGCTTGAAGCGGTGGAAGGCGCTGACTCGCTTCGTCGACGACGGTGAACTGCCCGCGGACAACAACTGGGTCGAGAACCAGATCCGTCCGATTGCCATCGGCAGGTCGAACTGGCTGTTCGCAGGCTCGCTGCGCGCCGGACAGCGAGCGGCGGCGGTGATGAGCCTGCTGCAGTCGGCACGGCTCAACGGACTGGATGCGTACAGCTACATCAAGGACGTGCTGACCCGGCTGCCGACGCAGCCGGCGGGACGGATCGAGGAGTTGCTGCCGCATCGTTGGCAGCCCGGCGCCTTGCTCTGATCCACCTCGAGCTCGCGGGGTGTGTTGCCCGCGCGCTTACCACTCGCCGCCGGCTCCTCACGCTGCAATACGGTCCTTGCGGACCCGGGGTGAGCATGCGCGCGACGCCGGTCAACCCTAGGCTTCACAGCCGTGGCACGAGCGAAGACGTTCTACTACGCTGAGCCTGTCTCACACATTGGGCGGGTGCCGCGACTTCCAATCCGTCAAAGACGGGGGTCTGTCCCGTACTTTGCAGGGCCTGGCGGCGTTCAAGCTCTCCTCCGCCTACGAGGTAAAGGTGTCGCGCACTCTATTGGCAAGAAAGATCAGTTGACTCCGACGAACAAGGTCCGTCGGGGATGAACAAAGTCCGTTGGGGAGATTCCGCATCATGAGATTTTTGGACCCTCCCTCAACGGCCAAAGGAGGATCCGATGCCGGTCAGCGGTCGTTCGTGACGGCCGGCCAACGACCCAAAGCTGAACTAGCTAAGCGCGGTATAGCTGCGCGATAGCAGCCGTTCGCCAGAACGAGAAACGCAGGCGGCGCCTCACTTAATCGTCAAGCATCAGAAGCGCCTTTCAATGCCGTCAACCCCACCAAATTTCCTTCAATGAGATTGAGCAACTCCTTGTATACGAGAATTCTTTGTCTAAGAGTCGCGCCTCTCCCAAATGAATAGACACCGAATGCCGCGGAAATGATTGCCAACACGTAGTTCTGCTGACCGAGTGTTCCGGCAAGGGCGACAGTGATTCCGAATAAGAGAGCGCAAACCGTCGCAAGGTACGACATATTGTCAACGTCAGACGAAAACCGTTCAATGCGGGCTCTTAAAGCCAGCGCTACGGAACGCCAATCCAAAACGATGCCCCGTTTAGCGGCCTGTTCGGCGCATTCCATCAGGGCTGTACTGCGCCCTTGTTGGAATGTTGCTTCTTCTACGATGCCGTAGTCCGTCGAGCCGCGCAGGTCTCTGGCGAAGGCCCTCATAAGTGGCAACTTAGGCTTTGTGCCACTGCGCAGCAACGCGAATCGTTCGTTGAGGGCATTTTGGTAGTCTGCCGCAAGTCCACTCAGGAGTTGATGTGCGCTTGAGGCAGTCGTGCCGTTAGTTTGTCGATTCATCGCTGACAGCTTTCTCCATTGCGGTTAGGGTCTCCGGTCTGACAAGACCGGGAACCAAGCGGTGAGTGAGGCCATAGCGTACAAGTTAAAAGCTGCAAACGCGAGGCGGCGCAGCTACGAGAAAAGCGCGCACATCGGTAAGGCCGTTCTTGAAGGCTTATTCTTGGGCCGGGCACCGGCAGCACTCAGGAAGCGGTCCCTCGACTCGGTTGCGCTTTTGACCCCGGGAGCGTATCGCGGTACGTTAGCGTGTCGGCTGTTCGTCGGTGAGTAGGGCGCGGATCAGGCCGGATTGCGGCCCGTCGCCATAGGTCGCTCTTGGCCGGGACGTGATGCCGGCGGAGGTTAGCTGTCCGGCATGATCAATCTTGATGACAGCTTCCTGGCGCCCCGATCAAGACTCCGACAGACATGACTCGACCCGAAGCCGACCCCCGCCCCCTCAACTACGTCGCCCTGCAGCCGCCCGTAAGACCAAAGCGACGCGCGGTGAGGGCAGGCACCGTGTTGCACTCAAATACCTCGACGGCGACCCTGGGAGTCCAACAAGATCATCGCCGACCGCCTCAGCGTCGGACTCGCCGTATCGGGCTACACAATCCTCGGGTGGCCCGGTGCGATCGCATTCAAGCAGCCGGAGGTCGAAGCTCAAATCGAGATGCCCACGTCGGCTTTCGGTGTCGATGCCAAAGAGTGCCACAAGAGGATGACGAATTCCCCGTTTACTGATTTCCACAACGTGGAGTCCATGCGAATGAACGGTTTAGCGAATCCGAATCCGCCGGCAATCTGCGGCACGCCTCCAGTCGAGGCCTCGGTGCGGCAAGCTAAACTGGCGAGAGAAAAGCAGCCTGTTGGGGAGAAACATGGGAGCAGATGCCAGGCCGAAGCGTACGCTCATAGCCTATTGTGTACTGGCTGATCGCCTGCAGCAGCCGGGCCTGGGAATCGGTCAGGCGATAACACCCTTTCTCGCCGAGGCTTGTCAAGAATTCGCCGGTGACCTCTTCGACGCCGCCAAGTTCTCCAATGCGGTGGCCCAGCGCTTTGGGATCTCGATTCCCCGCTTGGCCGCGCTGGGGCTGACGGAGCAACTCGCGGCCGATGGGATTCTGCTGCTCGTATCGGGCCACGCTTCGTCGGCTGTCTATCGCTACGCGCCCGGGAAGACCATTGGCGATGCCGCCGCAGCGCCGCCCGTGACGGAAGCAGACGTTGAGAACGTACTTAACTCGTTCCTTGAGTACTGCCGGACCGACGGAAGAATCGAAGGCAAGGAGCAGTCCTGGCTGGAGGCCGCCTTCCTCGATCGCCTTCTAAACGTTGATTCGATGCGGTTGCTTACTCGGCGTGAAGTGTCGATTTCCACCAAGCGGACAGCGGAAACCCTCACGCTGAAGAAGCCCCAGCCTAAAGCTGAGCGAAGTGATCCAGAAGAGTTACATCTTGACTTCCTGGTCTCGCAGTTCTTGCTGGACCTCCGCAGCAACTATCCCCAGGCATTCGATCGTGTTTCGAATGTCGCCTTTGCCAATATGGCGGCTGAGGCGATTGCATGCTTTCGAGAGCCGTCAGGTGACAACGCGCCGCTCGACGGGTTGACTGTCTATCTTGATTCGCCCCTTCTCCTCGACATGCTGGGTGTGAACGGAGAGTACGAGGAGTACGGCCTAGAGTTGCTCGAAGCGATTCACGAGGGCGGCGCGAAGCCGGCAGTGTTCGACCACTGCGTTGCGGAGGCCGAGACCGCGGTCAAGGCGCGGCTGGAGTTCCTGCGGTCGGGGATCAATCAAGTGGGGTCTAGTTGGGGCACAACGGCTGCCCCTACAGCCCTTGCAGCACTAACAGGTCGCGTTGCAGAGCGTGCAGAGCAGCGACTCGGCATCGCTGTGCACCGAGACCCGGAAACCCCTCTGCATCGCAAGTCGATGACATCAGTGGGCGACATCGAGTCGTACATGAGCTCACGTATGCAGGCGTGGCGAAACGAAGAGGCCAAGGCCCACGACCGGAAGTCGGTGTGGTCCATGATCTCTCTCCGGGACACAGGCGATGTTTGCACTCGACTCTGCGACGCGAAGGCTCTGCTGCTAACCCGAAACACGGCCCTGGTCGGAATCGCGAATGAATCCTGGCGGCTTTGGCTGAAAGGCGCGACCTCTCATGCCGCGGCGAAGATCGAACGCGGGGTCCCGGTGGCCTTGTCTGATAAGCAGTTTGCCGGCTATCTCTGGCTGCGTAAGGGCGGCGGTGATGGCAAGATTTCCAGAGCGCGCCTGCTGGCTCACTGCTCCGCGGCGGTCAGACCGCGACCTGACATCAAGGCTCGCGCCTACAACCTGATGCTTGAGCTGAGCGGTAAAGAAGCCGCACAAGACATCGCGGCACTGCTCGAGGACCGAGAGGGTGCAAGCGCGCTGATGCGGGCAACGCGTGGCGACCCGGAGGACGTGACTAAGGAGCGCCTGCCGTTCATCCTCGAGAAAGTGAAACTCGCGGCCGGAGACTATGCGGCCGAAGCAGAGCGCAAGAAGGCAGAAGCTGCAGTTGCGGCGGTCAAGGCGGGGCACGCGGTCGTTGTTGAGCAGCTCTCTACGGCCATGAGTGCCGCATCTGAGGCACACGCTCGCGACGCCAAACAGCTGCGTGAGGAGATCGAACGCCAGCGCCTTGCGGCCGAGTCTCATGAGATCTCCAAGGGCAAGCTGGAGCAGACGGTCGGCGAACTGATGGAGGCCGAAAGGCAGCGCAGGGCCCAGGTGGCTGCAGAGGGCATGCAGGCGGGACGTTCGGTCTATCGACGGCTTCGGTTCGAGATTGCGGGCCTCTTCGGAGCCCTGACGCTGCTAGGCACAAGCCTAGCGGAGTCGGAGCCCGTAATCTCCGCTGGCCTGACCGTGCTCTTGGCCATTTTCGGGTTCTGGTTCATTCCAGACAAGCTGCGCGGACCACTCGCGCGTCATGCGCATAGCCATATGCGCGCTGTAATGGCGCGGAGGGACTCATCGGTGCCCGTGCCGGACGAGATCCCGGACCTCAAGTAGCGGCCAATCAACCAGGCGCGCTTCGGGGTTTCGAGCCGGTCGTGGTCGGGTCGGAGCGGATGGCCGGCCAGAAAGGTGACAGTCACGAAGGGGCACTCCTGGCCGAGTGCGTGAGTTCGCGGCGACTCCAGGAAGCTGCCATCCAGGTGACGACGGCGCCTCGTCGGTCGAGCCGAGGCGCCGCCGGGCTGAGCCACTTCAGATCTCGGTTTGTTCCGAGATTTCCAAGGCATCGTCCACCTCGATGCCCAGGTAGCGGACCGTCGACTCAAGCTTGGAATGGCCAAGTAGCAGCTGCACTGCCCGCAGGTTCTTGGTACGCCGGTAGATCAGCGTTGCCTTGGTCCGTCGCATCGAGTGGGTGCCGTAGTCGGCTGGGTCCAGGCCCAGGTCGTGCACCCAGCCCCCGAGAATCCGGGCGTACTGCCGCGTGCCTAGATGCGGGGACTCATGAATCCGGCTCGGGAACAGGAAGTCATCCGACCTCAGCTCCGCCAGCTTGATCCAGGCCTGCACGGCGTCTCGCGTCGCCGGCGTGATCTCGAACTGGACCGGGCGCTGCGTCTTGTGTTGCATCACGATGGCACGAGAGGCAACCTGGTCGCCGTGGCAGATGTCGCGCACCTTGAGCGCGACCAGATCGCAGCCGCGAAGCTTGCTGTCGATGCCCAGATTGAACAGGGCCAGCTCTCGGACACGGCCCTCCATCTGGAGGCGGATCCGAAGCGCCCAGATGTCCTTGAGCTTGAACGGCGCTTTCTGCCCAACGATCTTCCCCTTGTTCCATGGCTCGCGGTGCACAGAGCTGGCATTGGGTTCCATGACGGTCTCCAGTCGGGTTGAGGGGCGAAGACGATGAACCTCCGTCCGCCTGCCCGCTTTGTCCAGCGTCAAGTCCGACTCCGTCTCCGATGGAGGCGCGGGAGCGCGAAGGGCAGCTTCCTGGAGTCGCTGCGAACTCACGCACTCGGCCATCAGCTGACCTTGGCCAACGCGGCGCGAGCACCCGCTCAAGATTGGACCCGGACACTCGCGACTGCGGCCCGAGCGTCAGCTGCCGTCTGGACCTGTCACTCGATGGATCCAAGCATGAATGGCTGCAGCACTCTCACAGCCAACGTTGGGCAGCGCCAGCGTAGGCGCTTCAAACCCCAGTGACCGCTTCCATCCCTGACGAACTCAGCACACCGCTGCGGAGCGGTGCCTTGACGCGCGGTACCATTCTTGAGCAGCGATCCTCTTCGGGGACGACCTGCAAGGAGGCCACGGTGCAGGAGCCCATCACCCAGCTGGAAATGGACGACGTGCCCTTTCGCGGCATCGTCGAACAGTCGCTGGCGGGTGTGTACGTCGTGCTCGACGAGCGCTTCATGTACGCCAACGACACCTTCGCGGCCATGTTCGGCTACCCGCGCGATGCCTTCATCGGCCGGCGCATGGTCGACTGCGTGACGCCCGATTCGGTCGACGAGGTGATGCGCAATTACCGCCTGCGCATGAGCGGCGAAGTCAGCACCATTCACTACTTCACCAAGGGCCTGCGCAGCGACGGGCGCATCGTGTACCTGGAGTTGCACGCGTCCCGCGTCGAGTGCCGGGGCCAGCCGGCGCTGGCCGGCGTGGCCATTGACATCACCGAGCGCGTGCAGCGCCAGCAGGAACTGCAGCGCTCGCGCGAGCAGCTGCGTGAACTCGCCCAGCACATCAACCAGGCTCGCGAGGCCGAGCGCACCCGGCTGGCGCGGGAGGTGCACGACGTGCTGGGCGGCATGCTCACGTCGGTGAAGTTCGACCTGGCCCGCATCGTGCGGCGCAGCGGGGCGCCAGAACAGCAAGAGCTGCACGGCATTGCCACCGACCTGGTGGCGCTGGTGCAGGAGACGATCGACACCGCGCGCGCCATCTCCGAGGAAATGCGGCCGACCAGCCTGGACCTGCTCGGCCTGCCGGCGGCCCTGCGCCAGGCGCTGGATCGCTTCGGCGCCCGCCATGAGGTGACCGTGGCGCTGACCGTGGTGGGCGACGAAACCCTGCTGCCCGGCACCACCGCCACGCAGGTCTACCGCATCGTGCAGGAGGCGCTGACCAACGTGGCGCGCCACGCCCAGGCGAGCCGCGTCGACCTGGCGTTGCGCTTCGAGCCCACGGGCCTGGATCTGCGCCTGGCCGACGATGGCCTGGGCCTGGCACTCAGCCCGCCGCGCCCCGGCGCCATCGGCCTCTTCAGCATGGCCGAGCGCGCGCACGAACTGGGCGGCACGTTGAGCGTGGCCGGCGGGCCCGAGGGCGGCACCGTCGTGCACCTGCGCCTGCCCCTGTGCCCACCCACGGCAACCCTGGCGGCCCCCGAGCCGGCAGCCGGTGATTGACCTGCTGGTCGTCGACGATCACACCATCTTCCGCGCCGGCCTGGCGCGCCTGGTGTCGGACGAACCGGACATCCGCGTCACTGGCGAGGCCGCCGACGGCAACACGGCGCTGGCAATGATCCGCAGCCACCGCTACGGGGTGGTGCTGCTCGACATCAACATGGGCGCCCGCAGCGGCCTGGACACGCTGGCGGCGATCCGTACCGAGCAGCCGCGGCTGCCGGTGATCATGCTGTCGATGTACGTCGAGGCGCAGTACGCCCGCCTGGCGCTGCGCTCGCGCGCCAACGCCTACCTGTCCAAGGACGTCGGGCCTGACGAGCTGCTGCGCGCGATCCGCTTCGTGGCCGGCGGGGGCGTCTATGTCACCCCGGCGCTGAAGCTCGACACCTGGCGCCAGGCGCCGGCGCTGGGCGACGCGCCACCACACCGGGCGCTGTCGCCGCGCGAGATGCAGGTGATGCTGAAGATCGCGCGCGGCGTGCCGCTGACCGAGATCGGCGTGCAGATGTGCGTCAGCGTGAAGACCGTGGGCACGCACCGCACACACATCCTCGACAAGCTGGGCGTGAGCAGCAACGCCGAGCTGGTGCAGTACGCGATGCGCCACGGGCTCGTGGACTGAGCCTGCAGCGCTGACGCCGACGCCGACGCACGCTCGGTCGCAGCCAACACGCTGGGTCGCAGGTCGCCATGGGGTGATAAGTAGTAACCCTAGCCTCCTATCAGAACTCAGCACCTGACGCCGCCAGGCCCCGCTACCTAGAGTCCTTCCATCCGAGCCGCAAGCTCGCACGGAGGTCTGAACGGTGTACGCACAACTGGTGGAAACAGGCGCGCAGCGGCTGCGCGCGGTGGCCGAGATGTCCGAGCAGGAGCAGGCCTTCCAGGCCCGCATCGATGCCGGCATCAAGATCGAGCCCAAGGACTGGATGCCCGAGGGCTACCGCAAGACGCTGATCCGGCAGATCTCGCAGCACGCGCACTCCGAGATCGTCGGCCAGCTGCCCGAAGGCAACTGGGTCACGCGGGCGCCGACGCTGGAGCGCAAGGCGATCCTGCTGGCCAAGATCCAGGACGAGGCCGGCCACGGCCTGTACCTCTACAGCGCCGCCGAGACGCTGGGCGTCTCGCGCGATGAACTGCTGGCCGCGCTGCACTCGGGCAAGGCCAAGTACTCGAGCATCTTCAACTACCCGACGATCAACTGGGCCGACATGGGCGCGGTGGGCTGGCTGGTGGACGGCTCGGCCATCATCAACCAGATCCCTCTGTGCCGCTGCTCGTACGGGCCGTACGCACGGGCGATGGTCCGCGTGTGCAAGGAAGAGTCGTTCCACGCCCGCCAGGGCTACGACATCATGCTGGCGCTGTGCCGCGGCACGCCCGAGCAGAAGGCGATGGCGCAGGATGCGCTGAACCGCTGGTGGTGGCCGGCGCTGATGATGTTCGGCCCGTCCGACACCGAGTCGGTGAACAGCGCGCAGTCGGCGCAGTGGCGCATCAAGTTGCACAGCAACGATGAGCTGCGCCAGCGCATGGTCGACCAGACCGTGCCGCAGGCCCTGCACCTGGGCCTGACCATCCCCGACCCCGACCTGCGCTGGAACGAAGAGACCGGCCACTACGAGTTCGGCGAGATCGACTGGACCGAGTTCCACGACGTGCTCAAGGGCAACGGCCCCTGCAACCGCGAGCGGCTGCGCACCCGCGTCAAGGCCTACGAAGACGGCGCCTGGTTCCGCGATGCGCTGGTGGCGCATGCCGACAAGCGCGAGGCCGCGCAGTCGCGCGCCGCCTGAACCCCACACACGAGGAGAGTAGCGATGAGCAAGGAATGGCCGCTGTGGGAAGTTTTCATCCGCAGCCAGCACGGGCTGGCGCACAAGCACGTGGGCAGCCTGCATGCGCCCGACGCCGAGATGGCGATCAACAACGCCCGCGACGTCTACACGCGGCGCAATGAGGGCGTGGGCATCTGGGTCGTGCGCGCCAGCGAGATCGTCTCCAGCAGCCCGGCCGACAAGTCGGCACTGTTCGATCCGTCCAACAGCAAGGTCTACCGCCACCCCACCTTCTTCCCGATGCCGGAAGCCGTGAAGAACCTCTGACCGGAGCCGACACCATGCTCGACGACAAGTTCGACTACCTGCTGCGCCTGGGCGACAACGCCCTGGTGCTGAGCCAGCGCCTGACGGAATGGGTGGGCAAGGGCCCGGCGCTGGAAGAAGACATGGCGCTGGCCAACACCGCGCTCGACCTCATCGGCCAGGCGCGCCTGTGGCTGGCCTACGCCGGTGAGGTGGAAGGCGCCGGCCGCGACGAGAACCGCCTGGCCTTCCTGCGCGACGCGCACGACTTCCGCAACCTGCTGCTGGTGGAGCAGCCCAACGGCAGCTATGCCGACACGCTGGTGCGGCAGTACTTCTTCGACAGCTGGCACCACCTGCTGCTGGCCGAGCTGACCCGCTCGTCCGACCCGCGCATCGCTGCCATCGCCGAGAAGTCGATCAAGGAGGTGACCTATCACCTGCGCCGCAGCGCCGACCTGGTGGTGCGCCTGGGCGACGGCACCGACGAGAGCCACCGCCGCGTGCAGACCGCGATCGACGAGCTGTGGATGTACACCGGCGAGATGTTCAAGCCCGACGCGGTGGACGAGGTGCTGGCGGCGCAAGACACCGTGAGCGACGTGTCCGCCCTGCGCGAGCCTTGGCTGGCGCAGGTGCATCACACGTTGACCGAGGCCACGCTGACGATGCCCTCGCCCGACGCGTGGATGCAGAAGGGCGGCAAGCAGGGCCACCATGGCGAGCACCTGGGCTTCCTGCTGGCCGAGATGCAGTTCCTGCAGCGCGCCTACCCCGGCGCGCAGTGGTAGGCCCGACGCCATGACCGCCGCAGCCTCCAACGCACCTGTCAGCCCGGAGCAGATCTGGGCCTGGCTGGCCGAGGTCGAGGACCCGGAGATCCCGGTGATCTCCATCGTCGACCTGGGCATCGTGCGCGAGGTGCAGTGGCAGGGCAGCGGCGAGGCGGCCGAATGTGTGGTCACCATCACGCCCACCTATTCGGGCTGCCCGGCCACCGGCGTCATTGCTCGCAGCGTGGTCGAGGCGCTGCAACGGCGCGGCCTGCCGCGCGTGCGGCTGGAAACGCGCATCGCGCCGGCCTGGACGACCGACTGGATGAGCGACAGCGGCAAGCAGAAGCTGCGCGCCTATGGCATTGCGCCACCCATCGGGCTGGCCGCCACACAGACCATCGCGGTCGGCGACATCGGCCGCGGCCAGCGCCCGGCGATGCAGGCCGCGCCTGCCGGCCTGGCCTGCCCGCAGTGCGCATCGACGCAGGTGACGCTGAGCAGCCAGTTCGGCTCCACGCCCTGCAAGGCGCTCTACGTCTGCCAGGCCTGCAAAGAGCCGTTCGACTACTTCAAGTGTCACTGAGGCGCTTGTCGCCAACCCCACCGAGCCCCCGCCCATGAGCAAGTTCTATCCGCTGTCGGTCGCCAATGTGCGGCAGGAAACGCGCGACACCATCGTGGCCACCTTCGCCGTGCCGCCGTCGCTGCGCGAGCGCTTCGCCTTCACGCAGGGCCAGCACCTGACGCTGCGCGCGCAGGTCAACGGCCAGGACCTGCGCCGCTCGTATTCGATCTGCTCAGCCGTGCAGGACGGCGACCTGCGCGTGGCCATCAAGCGCACGCCGGGTGGCCAGTTCTCCACCTGGGCCAACGACACGCTCAAGCCCGGCGTCAGCATCGAGGTGATGCCGCCGATGGGGCACTTCAACCTGCCGCTGTCGGCCGAGCACCACAAGCGCTACCTCGGCTTTGCCGCCGGCAGCGGCATCACGCCGATGCTGTCGATCATCAAGACCACGCTGCAGGCCGAGCCAAAGTCCAGCTTCAGCCTAGTCTACGGCAACCGCTCGTCGGCCGCGGTGATCTTCCGCGAGGAACTGGCCGAGCTGAAGGACGTGTTCGGCGGGCGCCTGAACATCGTCTACGTGATGAGCCGCGAGCAGCAGGACATCGACCTCTTCAACGGCCGCATCACGCGCGAGAAGTGCGATCAGCTGTTCCAGCACTGGGTCCGTGTGGCCGACCACGACGCCGCCTTCGTCTGCGGCCCCGAACAAATGATGCACGACGTGGCCGCGGCGCTGCAGGCGCACGGCATGGCCAAGGAGGCCATCAAGGTCGAGCTGTTCGCCGCCAGCATCCCCAAGACGCGCCACGAGCCGCACGCACGCCCGGTGGTGGGCCGGCAGGACTGCGAGGTGACGGTGATCATCGACGGCAGCCACCGCAGCTTCACGATGGAGAAGGACAAGGAGTCGGTGCTCGACGCCGGCCTGAAGCAGGGCATCGACATCCGCTACTCGTGCAAGGGCGGCGTGTGCTCCACCTGCCGCTGCAAGGTGGTGGAGGGCAAGCTGGAGATGGACGCCAACTATGCGCTCGAGGACTACGAGATCGCCCGCGGCTTCGTGCTCTCGTGCCAGGCCTTCCCGGTGACCGACCGCATCGTGCTCGACTTCGACCAGGACAACTGACGCCATGGCCTCCGAGACCCTGTTGTTCGAGCGCGCCGACGGCATTGCGCGCATCACGCTGAACCGGCCCGACAAGCTCAACAGCTTCAACACCGAGATGCACGAGGCGCTGCGCGATGTGCTGGCGCAGGTGCAGGCCGACAAGAGCCTGCGCGTGCTGGTGCTCACCGGCGCTGGCCGCGCCTTCTGCGCCGGGCAGGACCTGGGCGACAGCGCGGTGACGCCGGGCGACGCCGCGGTGGACCTGGGTGCGTCGATCGACAAGTACTACGGCCCGCTGGTGCTGGCCCTGCGCCGGCTGCCGATGCCGGTGATCTGTGCCGTCAACGGCGTGGCCGCGGGTGCGGGGGCCAACCTGCCGCTGGCCTGCGACATCGTGCTCGCCGCGCGCTCGGCGAGTTTTGTCGAGGTGTTCTGCAAGCTCGGGCTGATCCCCGACACCGGTGGCACCTACTTCCTGCCGCGCCTGCTGGGCAGCGCGCGCGCCACGGCGCTGGCGATGCTGGGCGACAAACTCAGCGCCGAGCAGGCGGCGGCCTGGGGCCTGATCTGGCAATGCGTGGACGACGAGCAACTGGCGGCAGAGACCGACAAGCTGGCCCGCCATTTCGCGCAGGCGCCCACGCTCGGCCTGGCGCGTACCAAGCAGGCGCTGCAGGCCAGCGGCCTGAACACGCTGGAGGCGCAGCTCGACCTGGAGCGCGACCACATGCGCGAGCTCGGCCACAGCGCCGACTACCGCGAAGGCGTGGCCGCCTTCATGGCACGGCGTGCGCCGCAGTTCGTGGGGGCCTGACGCGATGGGCCACGCCATTCCCCGCAGCGCGTCGGTGGCCGTGATCGGCGCTGGCGCCATGGGCGCCGGCATTGCGCAGATCGCCGCCGTTGCCGGGCATCCGGTGCAACTGCTCGACCTCAAGCCCGGCGCCGCCGCCACCGCCATCGCCGGCATCCGCGCCACGTTGGCCAAGCTGGCCGCGAAGGGCAAGATCAGCGCGGCCGACGCCGACACCGCCGGTGCCCGGCTGCAGGTGGCCGAGACCACGGCGGCGCTGGCCGGCGCAGCGCTGGTGGTCGAGGCCGTGGTCGAGCGGCTGGACGTCAAGCGCGCGCTGTTCGCCGAGCTCGAAGCCATCGTAGCGCCGGATTGCATCCTCGCCAGCAACACCTCGTCCATCTCCGTCACCGCCATCGCCGCGGGGCTGCAGCGCCCGCAGCGCGTGCTGGGCATGCACTTCTTCAACCCGGCGCCGTTGATGGCGCTGGTGGAGGTGGTCAGCGGCTTGGCCACCGATCCGGCGCTGGCGCAGGCCGTGTTCGACCTGGCCGCGGCCTGGGGCAAGAGCCCCGTGCACACGAAGTCGACCCCTGGCTTCATCGTCAACCGCGTCGCCCGGCCGTACTACGCGGAAGCCCTGAACCTGCTGGCCGAGCAGGCCGCCGACGCAGCGACGCTGGATGCCGTGATGCGTGACGCGGGCGGTTTCCGCATGGGCCCGTTCGAGCTGATGGACCTGATCGGCCACGACGTCAACCTGGCCGTCACGCGCTCGGTCTTCCAGGCCTATCACCACGACCCGCGCTTTGCGCCATCGCTGATCCAGCAGGAGCTGGTCGACGCGGGCTACCTGGGCCGCAAGACGGGCCGCGGCTTCTTCAGCCACGGCGACACCGCAGCACGCCCGCAGCCGCACGACGAACCCGCCGCAGCGCTGGCCAACGGCGTGACGCTGTGGCCTGGACTGACGAACGAACTCACGAATACGCTCACGTCGGCGCTGGCAGCGCGGCTGCGCGCCGCTGGCGTGCCGTTCACGCTGCAGGACCGCGCCCACGCGGATGGCCGCGTGCTGCGCGTCGGGGACGCCGTCGTGTACCTGACCGATGGCCGCAGCGCCACCCAGCGCGCCCGTGACAACGGCGTCGAGGCCACCGTGCTCCTCGACCTGGCGCTCGACTACGCGACCGCACCGCGTGTGGCGCTGTGCGCCGCCGACGGCTGCCTGCCTGCCGCCTGCACGGCCGCGGTGGCGGTGTTCCAGGCCGCGGGTTTTGCGGTGTCCAGGCTCGACGACGTGCCCGGTATGGCCGTGATGCGCACCGTCGCCATGCTGGCCAACGAAGCCGCCGACGCCGTGTACCAGGGCGTGTGTGACGCCGCGGCCGCCGACGTCGCCATGCAGAAGGGCGTGAACTACCCGCGCGGCCCGCTGGCCTGGGGCCAGAGCGTCGGCCTGCGCCATGTGCTGACGGTGCTGGACCACCTGGCCGCCGCCTACGGCGCCTACCGCTACCGCGCCTCGGCGCTGCTGCGCCGCAAGGTGGCCAGCGGCCAGAGTTTTCACGCTGGCTGAAGCGCCCCCGCGCGCAGGCCCCCAGACCCCAACAAACCCCCGCGAGACCACCATGCCCCGACTGCACCCGACCCCCGCCGAACTCGACCCCATCGAGCGCGCCAGCCGCGACGAGATCGAGGCGCTGCAGCTGCAGCGCCTGCAGGCCACGCTCAAGCGCGCGTATGACAACGTGCCGCACTACCGCGCCGCGTTCGACGCCCAGGGCGTGCGGCCCGAGGACTGCAAGAGCCTCGCGGACCTGGCCAAGTTCCCGTTCACCGGTAAGAAGGACCTGCGCGACAACTATCCCTTCGGCCTCTTTGCGGTGCCGCGCGAGCAGGTGGTGCGCATCCACGCGTCCAGCGGCACCACCGGCAAGCCCACCGTGGTGGGTTACACCAAGAACGACATCGACAACTGGGCCGACCTGGGCGCGCGCTCGATCCGCGCCGCCGGTGGCCGCCCCGGCGACATCTGCCACATCGCCTACGGCTACGGCCTGTTCACGGGCGGGCTTGGCGCGCACTACGGCGCCGAGCGCCTGGGCTGCACGGTGGTGCCGATGTCCGGCGGCCAGACCGAGAAGCAGGTGCAGCTGATCCAGGACTTCAAGCCCGACATCATCATGGTCACGCCGTCCTACATGCTCAACATCATCGAAGAGATGCTGCGCCAGGGCATCGACGCGGCCGAGTGCTCGCTGAAGATCGGCATCTTCGGTGCCGAGCCCTGGACCGACGCGATGCGCGCCGAGATCGAGGCACGCGCCGGCCTGGATGCGGTGGACATCTACGGCCTGAGCGAAGTCATGGGCCCGGGCGTGGCCAGCGAGTGCATCGAGAGCAAGGACGGCCCGGTGATCTGGGAAGACCACTTCCTGGCCGAGATCATCGACCCCGAGACCGGCGCCGTGCTGCCCGACGGCGAAGAAGGTGAACTCGTCTTCACCTCGCTGACCAAGGAAGCGCTGCCCGTCATCCGCTACCGCACGCGCGACCTCACGCGCCTGCTGCCGCCCACGTCGCGCTCGATGCGCCGCATCGGCAAGATCACCGGCCGCTCCGACGACATGCTGATCATCCGCGGCGTCAACGTGTTCCCGACGCAGATCGAGGAGCTGATCCTGAAGCAGCCCAAGCTGGCCCCGATCTACCAGCTGGTGGTCACGCGCGACGGGCACCTGGACAAGCTCGACGTCATCGTCGAAGCGCGGGCCGACGTGTCGGCACACCTGTCGTCCAGCGAATCCGAGACCGTGGCGCGCGAGCTCTCGCACCACATCAAGGCCTTCGTCGGCGTCAGCACCAAGGTGCGGGTGCTGGCGGCGGGCAGTGTGGAGCGCAGCAGCACCGGCAAGGCCAAGCGGGTGATCGACAAGCGGCCCAAGCTCACCCACGAGCAACCCGTGGGCGCGATCTGAGGGCCGGGTCATGACACAAGCCCTCATCTGCGACGCCATCCGCACTCCCATCGGCCGCTACGGCGGCGCGCTCGCCAGCGTGCGGGCCGACGACCTGGGCGCCGTGCCGCTGAAGGCGTTGATGCAGCGCAACCCACAGGTCGACTGGAAGGCCGTCGACGACATCCTCTACGGCTGCGCCAACCAGGCCGGCGAGGACAACCGCAACGTCGCGCGCATGTCGGGCCTGCTGGCCGGGCTGCCGCTGGAGGTGCCGGGCACCACGCTCAACCGCCTGTGCGGCTCCGGCATGGACGCCGTGGGCCTGGCGGCGCGCTCCATCCGCAGCGGCGACACATCGCTGATGATCGCCGGCGGCGTGGAGAGCATGTCGCGCGCCCCCTTTGTGATGGGCAAGGCCGAAACCGCGTTCTCGCGCAGCGCGGCCGTCTTCGACACCACCATTGGCTGGCGCTTCATCAACCCTGCGATGAAGAAGCTCTACGACACGCACTCGATGCCGCAGACGGCCGACAACGTGGCCGAGGACTTCAACATCGCGCGTGCCGACCAGGACGCCTTTGCGCTGCGCTCGCAGCAGCGCTGGGCCGCCGCGCACGCCGCCGGCCGCTTTGCCGATGAGCTGGTGCCGGTGAGCATCGCGCAGAAGAAGGGCGACGCCCTGGTGGTGAGCACCGACGAGCACCCGCGCCCGGAGACCACGCTGGCCATGCTGGCCAGGCTGAAGGGCGTCAACGGCCCCGAGCTGAGCGTGACCGCGGGCAATGCCTCGGGTGTCAACGACGGCGCGTGCG
Organism: Burkholderiales bacterium Ga0077543; assembly: GCA_001464055.1. GTDB lineage: Bacteria > Pseudomonadota > Gammaproteobacteria > Burkholderiales > Burkholderiaceae_C > Rubrivivax. Next base: position 76,131 of record LNET01000044.1, on the reverse strand, counting down.
CGCTGCTGCTGGCTTCGGAACAGGCCGCCGCGCAACACGGCTTGAAGCCGCTGGCGCGCGTGGTTGGCATGGCCACGGCCGGCGTGGCGCCGCGCATCATGGGCTTCGGGCCGGCGCCTGCGGTGCGCAAGGTGCTGGCGCAGACCGGGCTGACGCTCGCGCAGATGGACGTCATCGAGCTCAACGAAGCCTTCGCTGCGCAGGCGCTGGCCGTGCTGCGCGACCTGCAACTGCCCGACGACGCCGAACACGTCAACCCCAACGGCGGCGCCATCGCGCTGGGCCACCCGCTCGGCATGAGCGGTGCGCGCCTGGTGACGACCGCTGCCTACGAGCTGCGCCGCCGCGGCGGCCGCTATGCGCTCTGCACGATGTGCATCGGCGTCGGCCAGGGCATCGCGCTGGTGATCGAGCGGCTCTGAAGCCCAGCCCCCATTCATTCCATCCCGAGGAGACAAGACCATGCAAAGACGCAAGCTGTTCACCCTGACCGCCATGGCGATGACGATGGCGATCACCATCGCCTCGCCCGGCGCCCGCGCGCAGACCGCCGACATCAAGATCGGCTCGGTGCTGTCGGTCACCGGCCCGGCTTCCTTTCTGGGCGACCCCGAGCTGAAGACGCTGCAGCTGTACGTGGAACGCATCAACGCCGCAGGCGGCGTGCTCGGCCGCAAGCTGGTGCTGGTGCACTACGACGATGGCGGCGACGCCAACAAGGCCAACGGCTTCGGCAAGCGGCTGATCGAGTCGGACAACGTCGACCTGATCATCGGCGGCACCACCACGGGTGCCACGATGGCGATGGCGCCGCTGGTCGAGAAGGCCGGCGTGCCCTTCATCTCGTTGGCCGGCGGTGTGGTCGTCGTGGAGCCGGTGAAGAAGTGGATCTTCAAGACGCCGCACACCGACCGCATGGCGGCCGAGAAGATCTTCACCGACATGAACAAGCGCGGCCTGAAGAAGGTGGCGCTGCTGTCCGAGACCAGCGGCTTCGGCCAGTCGGGCCGCAAGGAGACGCTGGCCGTGGCGGGCAAGCACGGCATCGAACTGGTGGCCGACGAGACCTACGGCCCCAAGGATGCCGACACCACGGCGCAGCTGACCAAGATCAAGGGTGTGCCCGGCGTGCAGGCCGTGCTGGTGTTCGGCCTGGGGCAGGGCCCGGCAGTGGTGACGAAGAACTATGCGCAGCTCGGCATCAAGCTGCCCATGTACCAGTCGCACGGCGTCGCGTCCGAGGAATACATCAAGCTCTCGGGCAAGGCCGCCGAAGGGGTGCGCCTGCCCGCCGCGGCGCTGCTGGTGGCCGATGTGCTGCCTGCCAGCGACCCGCAGAAGGCCGTGGCCCTGGGCTACCGCACGGCCTACACCGCCAGGTACAAGGAAGACATCTCGGCCTTCGGCGGCCATGCGTTCGACGGCCTGATGATCGCGGTGGAAGCCATCAAGCGCGCCGGCTCCACCGACAAGGCCAAGGTGCGCGACGCGATCGAGGCCACCAAGGGCTACGTGGGTACCGGCGGCGTGGTCAACATGAGCGCCACCGACCACCTGGGCCTGGACCTGTCGGCCTTCCGCATGCTGGAGATCAAGAACGGCGATTGGACGCTGGCGCAATAGCCAGTCCCCCGCGGTGCGGCGCACCTGGCGCGCCGCACGATCCCGTTCCAGCCCACGGAGGAGACACCCCCATGACGGCGCAGTTCCTGCAGTTCTTCTTTTCTGGCCTGACGATCGGCGCCACCTATGCGCTGGCCGCGCTGGGCTTCTCGATCATCTACAACGCCAGCGGCGTGATCAACTTCGCGCAGGGTGAGTTCATCATGCTCGGCGGCATGGCCGCGGCGCTGATGACCTCGCAGGGCATGCCGCTGCCGCTGGCCATCGCCATTGCGGTGGCGGCTGCGGCGCTGGGCGGCCTGCTGGTGGAGAAGCTGGCCATCGAGCCGGCCAAGAACGCCGAGGTGGTGACGCTGATCATCATCACCATCGGTGCGTCGCTGTTCATCCGCGGGCTGGTGCAGGTGAGTCTGGGCAAGGGCACGCACGCGCTGCCGGCGTTTTCGGGCGACCAGCCGATTGCGGTGCTGGGCGCGACGCTGCTGCCGCAGAGCCTGTGGGTGCTGGGCGTGACGCTGGTCATCGTGGCGGTGCTGGCCTGGTTCTTCACGCGCACGCTGCAAGGCAAGGCGATGCTGGCCACCTCGCACAACAAGCTGGCTGCGCAGCTGGTGGGCATCAACACCAAGGCGATCCTGCTGGCCAGCTTTGGCTTGTCGGCGGCGCTGGGCGCGTTGGGCGGCATCCTGATCGCGCCCATCACCAACACCTCGTACGACGTGGGCATCATGCTCGGGCTGAAGGGCTTCGTCGCGGCCACGCTGGGCGGGCTGGGCAGCGGCGCGGGCGCCATCGTCGGCGGGCTGCTGCTCGGGCTGGTGGAGGCGATGACGGCGGGCTACATCTCGTCGTCGTACAAGGACGCGGTGCCCTTCGTGCTGATCCTGGTGGTGCTGTTCTTCATGCCGCGCGGCCTGTTCGGCGCCAAGGTGACGGACCGCGTATGAAGACAAAGTCCAAGGGCCTGCTCGTGCTGGCCGCGCTGCTGCTGGCGCTGCCGCTGCTGCTGACCAACCCCTATTACTACGACGTCGCGATCCGCATCGCGATGAACGCGGTCGTCGTCATCGGCCTGAACCTGCTGATCGGCTACACCGGGCAGATCAGCCTGGGCCACGCCGGCTTCCTGGGCATCGGCGCCTACGCCAGCGCCATCCTCACCACGCAGTTCGGCTGGCCGTCGCTGCTGGCGCTGGTGGCCGGCTGCGTGGCTGCCGGGTTGCTGGCCTTTGCCATCGCGCGGCCGGTGCTCAAGCTCAAGGGGCACTACCTGGCCATGGCCACGCTGGGCCTGGGCATCATCATCGCCATCGTCATCACCAACGAGACGACCTACACCGGCGGCCCCGACGGCCTGAGCGTGCCGGCGCTGGCCATCGGCAGCTACGAGCTGTCGGGCGACAAGGCCTGGTACGCGGTGATGGCGCTGCTGTTGCTGGTGGTGAGCTGGCTGGCGCTGAACCTCATCGATTCGCCGGCCGGCCGTGCCTTGCAGGCCATCCATGGCTCGGAGGTGGCGGCGCAGGTGGTGGGCGTGGAGACCACGCGCGTGAAGGTGCGCATCTTCGTCGTCTCGGCTGTGGTGGCCAGCCTGGTGGGCAGCCTCAGCGCACATTACGTCGCCTTCGTGACGCCGGGGCTGGCGGGCTTCTTCCACTCGATCGAACTGGTGACGATGGTGGTGGTGGGCGGCATGGCGTCGGTGTTCGGCTCCATCGTGGGGGCGGCGATCCTGACCATGCTGCCGCAGCTGCTGTCCACCTTCGAGGGCTGGGAGACGGTGGTCTTCGGCGCCATCCTGATGGCGACGATGATCTTCCTGCCCAAGGGCATCGTGCCGACCTTGGCCGCGCGGTGGCGCCAGGGTGGCGGCAAGAGCGACGCCAAGCCCGCCGTCAAACCCGCCGCCAAGGACGTGGCAAAGGCTGTGAAAACATGAGCCAGCTGATCGTCAAGGGCCTCTCCAAGCACTTCGGCGGCGTCAAGGCCGTGCAGGACGTGAGTTTCACGATCCAGGGCGGCACCGTGCATTCGGTGATCGGTCCCAACGGCGCCGGCAAGACCACGCTCTTCAACCTCATCACCGGCATCTACACGCCCAGCAGCGGTTCGATCGATTTCGAGGGCGTGCCCGTAGGCGGCCAGGCACCGGCCGCGCTGGCCCGGTTGGGCATGAGCCGCACCTTCCAGAACCTGCAGGTGTGCATGAACATGTCGGCCATCGAGAACGTGATGGTCGGCGCGCACCTGCGGCTGTCGCAGAACCTGCTGGCCAGCCTGCTGCACCTGCCCGGCCTGCGCCGCGCCGACCGCGCCTGCCGCGAGGAGGCGGCCGAGTTGATGGCTTTCGTCGGCGTCGGCGCCTACTGCGACGCCCACGCCAGCGAGATGTCGTATGGCGCGCTAAAGCGGCTGGAGATCGCGCGCGCCCTGGCGGCCAAGCCGAAGATGATCCTGCTGGACGAGCCCGCAGCAGGCCTGAACGACACCGAGACGCACGAGATCGAGGCGCTGATCCGCCGAATAGCCGACTCGGGCGTCACGGTGGTGCTGGTGGAGCACGACATGAAGCTGGTGATGAACCTGTCCGACCACATCCTCGTGCTCGATTACGGCAAGAAGCTCGCCGAAGGCACCGCCGCCGAGGTGCGCGCCAACCCCGATGTCATCGCCGCCTACCTGGGGGCTTCGGCATGACCGCAGCCGTCACCCTGCAGGCCCTGGACATCATCAGCGCCGAGCACCGCGGCATGTGGCGGCTTGCCAGCGCACTGGACGGGCTGGGCGCGCAACTGCAGGCCGATCTCGAGGCCGAAGGCGCAGCCCCGGCCATCGTGGCGATGCTCGAGTACCTGCAGGCCTACACCGACCGCCTGCACCACCCGAAGGAAGACCAGGTCCTGTTCCGCCTGCTGCGCCAGCGCAGTGAGGAGGCCGACGCCCACATCGCGCGGCTGGAGGCCGATCACCGCCACGGGCCGGCCCACCTGGAGCGGCTGCTGATGCAGGCGCGCGCGCTGGCGTCGGGTGTCGCCATCGACCTGCCGGCCTTCTGCACGGCGCTGAAGTCCTTCGTGGCGCACCAGCAGGCGCACATCCGGCTGGAGGAAACGACGGTGATGCCGCTCGCCCGACGCATGCTGACCGCCGCCGACTGGGAGGAGGCCAACGCCGCCTTTGCGGCCAACGACGACCCGATGTTCGGCGCTGCGCCGCGCGCCGAGTTTGCCGCGCTGCACGCGCGCATCGTGCGCCTGGCGCCCGAACCCTACGGCCTGGGCGGCGCGGCCGAGCCCCTGCCCGCGGTGGCCGCAGTCCCCAAGACCGCCCCGGCGGCCAAGGTGCTGGAGGTGCGCGGTCTGACCAGCCACTACGGCCGCATCCAGGCGCTCAAGGGCATCGACATCGACGTGTTCGAAGGCCAACTCGTGGCGCTGGTGGGGGCCAACGGCGCCGGCAAGACCACGCTGCTGCGCACGCTCTCGGGCGTGCAGCCGGCCAGCGGCGGCGACATCGTCTATCGCGGTGCCAGCATCGTGCGCCAGCGGCCCGACGCGCGTGTGCGTGCCGGCATCTGCCAGGTGCCCGAGGGCCGGCAGGTCTTCGGCCCGCTGAGCATCGAGGACAACCTGCTGCTCGGCGCCTACACGCGCCCCAAAGGCGAACGGGCCGAAGACCTGGACAAGGCCTACGCGCTGTTTCCCATCCTGGCCGAGAAGCGCAAGCTGCCGGCGGGCACGCTGTCGGGCGGCCAGCAACAGATGCTGGCGATGGCGCGCGCGCTGATGGCGCGCCCGCGTCTGCTGCTGCTGGACGAGCCCAGCATGGGCCTGGCGCCCTTGCTCATCGAAGAGATCTTCCGCGTGGTGAAGACGCTGCGCGCGCAGGGCATGACCATCCTGCTGGTGGAGCAGAACGCCCACGCCGCGCTGTCGATTGCCGACGTGGGCTACGTGCTGGAAACCGGCGGCATCGGCCTGTCGGGCCCCGGTCAGGAACTGCTGCGCAACGAGCAGGTCAAGAAGGCTTACCTGGGCATGTGACCTGGGCCTGCGGCCCCCCGGCCGCGCCTGCGGGCGCGGCGCTTCAATCAATGTTGTCGAACCTGGAGCTTCCGCTCATGAACGCTGCCCCCACCCTGCAAAGCCTGATCGCCGGCCGCTGGCTTGGCGACCGTGCCGCCGTCGCCATGCACAGCGCGATCAACGGCGCCCCTGTCGCGCACACCCACGCCGAAGCCATCGACTTCGGCGAGGCGGTGGACTTCGCTCGCCGCGTCGGCGGGCCTGCTCTGCGCGCCATGGACTTTCAGGAGCGTGCAGCGCGGCTGAAGGCGCTGGGCGCCTACCTGCTGCAGCACAAGGAGAAGCTGTACGCCATCTCGCACCACACCGGCGCCACGCGCGCCGACAGCTGGGTCGACATCGAGGGCGGCTCCGGCACGCTCTACGCCTACGCCAGCGTCGGTGCCAACGAGCTGCCCTCGGGCAACGTGGTGCACGAAGGCCCGGCCCTGCCGCTGGGCAAGCAGGGCGGCTTTGCCGGCACGCACATCCTGGTGCCGCGCGGCGGTGTGGCGGTGCACATCAACGCCTTCAACTTTCCGGTGTGGGGCCTGCTGGAGAAGTTTGCGCCCAGCTTCCTGGCCGGCATGCCGTGCATCGGCAAGCCCGCCACGGCCACGAGCTACCTCACCGAGGCCGCGGTGCGGCTAATGCACGAGTCGGGCCTGCTGCCCGCGGGCAGCCTGCAACTGGTGATCGGCGGCACCGGCGACCTGCTGGACCGGCTGGCCGGCCAGGACGTCGTCACCTTCACCGGCTCGGCCGATACCGCCGCCAAACTGCGCGTGCACCCGAACCTGGTGCGCCACTCGGTGCCGTTCAACGCCGAGGCCGATTCGCTGAACTGCGCCATCCTGGGCCCCGGCGTCACGCCCGACAACCCCGAGTTCGATCTCTTCGTCAAGGAAGTGGCGCGCGAGATGACGGCCAAGGCCGGCCAGAAGTGCACCGCCATCCGCCGTGCGATCGTGCCGCGCCAGCAGCTCGCCGCGGTGGCCGAGGCGCTGCGCGCACGGCTGGCCAAGGTGGTGGTGGGCGACCCGTCGGTGGAAGGCGTGCGCATGGGGCCGCTGGCGTCGCGCGCGCAGCAGGCCGACGTGGCCGAGCGCCTGGCGCTGCTGTCGCAGGAGGCCGACGTGGTGTTCGGCGCCGGCGACGGTTTTGCGCCGCGCGGGGACGGGGTCGCCGAAGGCGCCTTCTTTGCACCCACGCTGCTGATGGGCCGCGCAGGCAGCGACGGCAGCGCGGTGCACGACGTCGAGGCCTTCGGCCCGGTGAGCACGCTGATCGGCTATGACGACCTCGACCACGCGGTGACGCTGGCCGCACGTGGCAAGGGCAGCCTGGTGGCTTCGCTGGTCACGCACGACCCCAAAGTGGCGGCGCACGTCGTGCCGGCGCTGGCCGCCTGGCACGGCCGCGTGCACATCCTCGACCGCACCTCGGCGGTGGAGTCCACCGGCCACGGCTCGCCGCTGCCGCAGCTCAAGCACGGCGGCCCCGGCCGCGCCGGCGGCGGTGAAGAGCTGGGCGGCGTGCGCGCCGTGAAGCACTTCCTGCAGCGCACGGCGGTGCAGGGCTCGCCCACGATGCTGGCCGCGGTGACCGGCGAATACGTGCGCGGTGCCGCGGTGCAGGAAGGCGACGTGCACCCTTTCCGCAAGTGGTTCGACGATCTCGCCATCGGCGATTCGCTGCTGACGCACCGCCGCACCGTGAGCGAGGCCGACATCGTCAACTTCGGCGGCGTCTCGGGCGACTATTTCTACATGCACTTCGACGAGATCGCCGCCAAGACAAGCCCGTTCGGCAAGCGCATCGCGCACGGCTACTTCGTGCTGTCGGCGGCGGCGGGCTTGTTCGTCTCGCCGGCGCAGGGGCCGGTGCTGGCCAACTACGGGCTGGACACGCTGCGCTTCGTCAAGCCGGTGGGCATCGGCGACACCATCCAGGCACGCCTGACCTGCAAACGCAAGATCGACAAGCCCGCGCGCAAGGACCAGCCGGCGCAGGGCGTGGTGGCCTGGGACGTGCAGGTCACCAACCAGGACGGCGAGCTGGTGGCCAGCTACGACATCCTGACGCTGGTGCTCAAGCGACCGGCGGCCTGAGCGGAGCCCGCCATGCCCTGCTACGCCATCGACGGCTTCGTGCCCGTTGTCGACCCCACGGCCCATGTGCACCCCACGGCGGTGCTGATCGGCGACGTGATCGTCGGCCCCGGTTGCTACGTGGGCCCCTGCGCCAGCCTGCGCGGCGACTTCGGCCGCATCGAGCTGCACCGCGGCGCCAACGTGCAGGACCACTGCACCGCGCACGCCTTCCCCAACCAGGCCGTCATCGTCGAGGAGAACGGCCACGTCGGCCACGGCGCCATCTTGCATGGCTGCACCGTGCGCCGCGATGCGCTGGTGGGCATGAACGCGGTGGTGATGGACGGCGCCGAGGTGGGCCCCGAGGCCATGGTGGCCGCCTGCGCCTTTGTGCCGGCGGGCACGCGGCTGCCGGCGCGGGCGCTGGCCGTGGGCACGCCGGCCAGGGTGCTGCGCACGCTCAGCGACGACGAGGTGCAGCGCAAGCGCGAAGGCACCGAGGTCTACCACGCGCTGACGCAGCGCTGCCTGGCCACGCTGCAAGAGACCGCGCCGCTGGCCGCGCTGCCGGCTGGCCGTGGCCACCTGCAACTGCCCGAGCTGCGCTCGCTGACGGGCCGCGCCGAACGCCGGGAGTGATCGCGATGCGCCTGCTGTTCATTGGCAACGACGCCGGCTGGATGCAGCCAGCGGCGGAGACATTGCGCCTGCGCGGCGCCCCTGTGGCGGAGGTGTCGTCGCTGGCCGACGCCGAAGCGGCGCTAGCCGTGGACGCGTGCCACGCCGTGGTGCTGGACCTGCTGGCCGTGGACGGCAGCGTGCCGGTCGCGCTGGCGGGCCTGCGCCGCCGCAGCCCCGACGTGCCCATCGTGGTGCTGGCGGCGTGCGCCACGGTGGAGGCGCGCGTGCGCGCTATCAAGGCCGGGGCGGACGACTGCCTCTCCCGGCCGCTGTCCATCGACGAGTTGCTCGTGAGGCTCGAGGTCTGGAACCGGCGACGCTTTGGCGGCGGCCAGCCGGTGATAGAGCGCGGCCGTCTGCGCTTCGACGTGACGCACCGGGCGGCTATGGTCGATGGCCAGCGGCTGCCGCTGTCGCGCCTGCAGACCGACCTGCTGGAGTCCCTGCTGCTGCGCGCCGGCAGGCCGCTGAGCAAGGACCAGCTGCTGGACGAACTGGCCGACCGCACCCGCGCGCCGCGCATCAACACGCTGGAGGTGCAGATCTCGCGCCTGCGCAAGCTGCTGGTGCCTGCGCAGGTGGGCATCTCGGCCGTGCGCGGCGTGGGCTACTGCCTGCAACCGGTGCACGCCGACGCGCATTGACGCGGGGGCTCACGCCGGCCGCCTTCCCTCTCACTTCCTTTCCTTTCTTTCATGCCAATCGCCGTGTCAGTTGCCTGGCGCGGCCCCTTCTATCGGAGTCCTGTGATGTTCCATTCCAAGCTGCTGAAGCGACTGGCCGTGTGGGCCGGTCTTGTGCTGGTGGCCGGTGCCACGTCTGCCCAGTCGGTCAAGCCCGTCAACCTGATGGTGCCGTACCCGGCAGGCGGGCCGTCGGACGTCGTCGCGCGCATCTTCAACACGCCGCTGGGCAAGGAGATGGGCCGCCAGGTGCTGGTCGAGAACCTGGGTGGGGTGGCGGGCGCTTTGGGCGCGCAAAAGGTGCTGGCCGCGCCGGCGGACGGCAACTACATCCTCCAGGGCTCGCCCAACGAGGTGATCCTGTCGCCGCTGGCCAATGCGGCGGTCAAGCTCAAGGCCGAGGACTTCCGCCTGGTGCACCCGGTGGCCGATGGGGTGATGGTCTTCGTTACGCGCAAGGACTTGGGCGTGAACACCGTGGACGAGCTGGTCGCGCTGGCGCGCAAGAACGCCAGCCGACCGCTGACGTATGGCAGCGTGGGCATTGGCTCTCTGTACCACCTGATCGTGGAGAGCGCGCAGGCGCAGACCGGCATTCAGCTCGCGCACGTGCCCTACAAGGGCAACGCGCCGCTGCTGCAGGACCTGGCGGGCGGCCAGGTCGACTTCGCGGTGCTGGTGTACAGCGCGGGCCTGGGCGCTCTGGTCGACCAGGGCCGTCTCAAGGTCATCGGGCAGCTCGGCGCGCAGCGCTCAGAGCTGCTCAAAAACGTGCCGGCGATGAGCGAGACGCAGTCGCTCAAGCACATGAACTTCCGGGTCTGGATCGGCTTCCTGGTGCCCAGCAGCACGCCGGCCGACGCGGTGCAGAAGCTGCACGCCGCCGTGGGCAAGACGCTGCAGGACCCGGCAGTGCGCCAGCAGCTGGCCGCGCAGACGCTGCTGGCGTCGCCGCCGATGACGCTAGCGGAGTCGGCCAGCTTCTATGAGGCCGAGACGGCGCGCTACCGCGGCATCGCACGGCAGATCAACCTGAAGCCGCAGTGAGGTCGTTGGGGGTGCACCAGGCAGCCTCCACTTCAGCGCGCCGGCCGACGAGATCAGCGGAACGCATCGACACCCTGGCTATGTCTGCTTCATCCCCTTGGGCAGGTACTGGGTTTCGCGACAGGCGCTGGGCCGATGACTGCTGCGTGGCAGACAGCGGGCGCTAGAAGAGCAGCGACGACCGACCGCCGCTGCAGAGCGGCCGGACGGGAAGCGCCAGTTTCCAACTGCGTCGTGTTGTCGATCCCGGCGCTGTCTGAGCGTTGGACTGACGAAGGTATCCTGCACGCGCCAGGTTTCAGACTCAGCCAGCCAACAGAGCGGACCATGAACAAGACCGTCTTCATCAGCCTCCCGGTCGTCGACCTCAGCGCCTCAACTGCCTTCTACAAGGCCCTGGGCTTCAGCCAGAACCCGCTATTCAGCGGTGAGGACGGCTCCGCCATGGTCTGGAGCGAGGCGATCCACGTCATGCTGGTCACGCACGCCAAGTGGCGGACCTTCACGCAGCGACCGTTCCCGCCGGCCGGCTCGTGTGGAGTGATGCTTTCCCTGGCCTTGGAGAGCCGCGCCGCCGTCGACGCGATGAACGAGGCCGCTGCGGCCCATGGTGGGCGGGCCGATGTGAACCCAATGGAGGACCACGGCTTCATGTACACCCGCGACCTGGCCGATCCCGACGGTCACATGTGGGCGGCGCTCTGGATGGACCCGGCGGCGATGCCCGCGGTCCCAAGCTGAAAACGCCTTCAGCTGAAGACTGGACCCGGACATTCGCGATTGCGGTCCGAGCGTCAGCTGCCGGCTGGACCTGTTGCTCGATGGATCCAAGCATGAGTGGCTGCAGCACTCGCACAGCGAATGTTGGGCATCGCCAGCCTAGGCGCTTCAAGCCCCGGTGATCGCCTCCATCCCTGACGAACTCAATGCATCTCATCAGTCTTGCCAGCGCAGCCGCCGTGAACCACCAGTACCAATACGTCGAAGGCCAGTTCCGGCCACACTTTCCCGCCTTGTTGGCCGGCTATCAAGCGCGCAGCGACGCGGTGGCGGCTTCACCATGGGCCCGGCTGAACCTGTCTTACGGCCCCCACGATCGCCAGCGCTTCGATCACTTTCCGGCCAATGGGCATGCCCAGGGCGCGCTGCTGTTCTTCCACGCGGGGTACTGGCAGTCACGCGACAAGTCGAACTTCCGCTTCCTGGCCGAGCGGTTCCAGGCGGCGGGCTTTCACCTCTTCGCGTTCAACTACCCGCTGTGCCCCGAGGTCAGCCTGGCCGAGCTCGAGCAAGCCGTGATGCCCAGCGTCGCTGCCGTGCAGCGCGAGCTGGCTGCAGCCGGCGCGTTGCCGCTGCCGCTGGCCTTGCTGGGGCATTCGGCGGGTGCGCACCTGGCCGCGCTGATCGCCCTGGCCGGCAGCGATGGGCCTGGCACGTCGGTGCCGGCCGTGGACGGCGTCCTTGGCATCAGTGGCGTCTATGACCCCGAGCCGCTGCTGACCACGACCCTGAACGCCAGGCTGCAGCTGGACAGCACGGCCGCGCGTCGGGCCGATGCAAGCCGGCGGGTGACGGCGGGTGCGCCGCCGGGTTGGTGGATCGTCGGTGCCGACGAGACCGAGAGCTTCAGCCTGCAGAACGAGGGCATGCACACCGCGTGGTCGCAGGCGGGCAACCGCAGCCACTGCAGCAGCGTGGCGGGTGCCGATCACTTCACGGTGCTGGAAGCCGTGGCGCCCGCGCCGGCAGGCCAGGCCGGACCCTTCGAGGCCTGGTGGGGCGAAGTGGCGGCCTGCCACCGCGCGCGCCGCGGCGCCCCGGATCAGCGCGCCGGCACGGCGGACTGAGCCGCCTGGATGTCGCGCGCCTCCTGCTCGAAGGCGTCGCGCAGGCGTTGGGTGGGCAGCGTCAGCGGGCCCTCGGCGCGCGTGGTGAGGTGAATCACGGTGGGCGGCAGCGGGTCTGCGATGTCCAGCGCCACCAGGCCGATCTGCGGCCCGTGCCGGTCGAAGAAGTGCCGTGGCACGACGGCCAGCGCGCCCAGCGTGGGCAGCATCGCCAGCAGGATGGAAAACGAATCGCACTCCAGCGTCACCAGCGGCGGCGCCAGGCCCTGCTGCTCAAACCCCAGGTGCGTGGGATCGCCCGGCCCGAGCCGCGGGCCGGTGAGCACCCAACCCGCGCCGTCCAGATCGCGCAGACGGCGGGCCCGTCGCTGCGGGTGGTTGCGGGGCGCCACGATCACGCTGGCGCTGTGCAGCAGCGAGATCGCGCGCAGGTCGTGCCCAGCGCCCACGGCAGGCAGCGGGCCCAAGGCCATGTCCAGCTCGCCCGATCGCAGGCGCTCTTGTGCCTTCGGGTAGAGCGCGTCGGTCAGCCGCACCGTCACGCCCGGCCAGCGCGCCTGAAACCGCGAGATGGCGCCGGGCGCCAGCAGCAGTGCCGCGGCCGGCGACACGCCCACCGTCACCGTGGTGCGCTCGTTGCGAGAGAACCAGGCCACCTCCTCGCGGGCGCGCTCGATCTCGCGCACCACGTTGGCGGCCCGCGCCGCCAGCAGTTCGCCCGCCGGCGCCAGGCGCACGCCCTTGGGCGAGCGGACCACCAGCGCGGTGCCCAGTTCTTCTTCCAACTGCTTGAGCGACTTGGTCAAGGCAGGCTGCGTGACGTTCAGCGCCTGCGCCGACGCGCTGAGGCTGCCGGTGCGCGCCAGGGTCAGCAGGAGGTGCAGGTGCTGCAGTCGCATGGTGGTGTCGTTCCCGATAACCGTTGGTAATGACCGTGCCCACCGGCAATTGGTCGCGCCACAAGGGCTTGGATAGCATGCCTTGGCACTGCTGCAGCGCCGTCTTGGGAAGGCGGGCATGCATTGTCCAACCTCTTGAACAAGGCGCTGAGATGATCACACGCAGGACACTCGTGCAAGGCCTGGCCACCGCCTCGCTCTTGTCGGCAGCAGGCACCGCGGCGGCGCAGACCTTTCCCGACAAGGCGGTCAAGATCATCGTGCCGCTGCCGCCCGGCAGCCCGCCCGATGTACTGGCCCGCGTGGTGAGCGAGGGCCTGAGCAAGCTGTGGAAGCAGCCGGTGATCGTGGAGAACCGGCCGGGCGGCACCGGCAGCGTGGGCATGCAGGCGCTGGTGCGGTCACCCGCTGACGGCCACACCGCGGGCGTCCTGTTCCTGACGCACACGGTGATCCCCGAGCTGATGGGCCCGCTGCCCTACAACACCCTCACCGACATCGAACCCATCACCAATGCGGTCTGGCTCTACAACGTGCTGACCGTGCCCGCGGCGTCACCGATCCGCTCGCTGCAGGACCTGGTGGATCGGGCCAAGGCGCAGCCTGGCGCCTTGACCTACGGCTCCGGCGGCAACGGATCGCCCGCGCATCTGGTGGCCGAGTCGTTCAACCTGGCGACGCAGACCAAGATGCTGCACGTGCCCTTCCGCGGCCCGGCAGAGGCCGTGACGGCGCTGATCGGCGAGCAACTGTCGGTGATGTTCGCGACGGTCTCCACCGCAGCCCCGCTGATCAAGGCCGAACGGCTGCGCGCGCTGGCCGTGACCAGCCCCGAGCGGCTGAGCGCGATGCCGTCGGTGCCCACCCTCAAGGAGGCGGGCTTGCAGGGCCTGGAGCTGAAGGAATGGGAAGGCTTCGTGGCGCCGGCCGGCACGCCCAAGGCCATCATCGCGAAGTGGAACCAGGATGTGTCGCAGGTTCTGGCGCAGCCCGAGGTGCGCGCCCGCCTGGCCGAACTGGGCATGGCGGTGGCCGAGCGCAACCGCCCTGAGGACTTCGGCAGCCTCATCCGCAAGGAGCTCGAGCACTGGGGTGGCTTTGTCCGCTCGCGGGGCTTAAAGCCCACCTGATCGAGGCGGGTGGAGGCAGGTCGGCTGAGCCTCCGCAGCCGCCGGCGTACCCGCGCGCCCAAGTGGCCGCCGTGGCCGCAACGCACTATGGAGATCGGCTGGCCACGAAGCCGCCACTTGGCCGGCCAGCAATGCGATCGGCCGCAAAGTCGGCACGCCGGTGACCGGTCTCGAAGCACAGCGGCCTTAGGATGGCGGCCGATCGAACACGGCCCCTTCACCGAGCTGAGACCCGCAGCTTCGCGGTGCCGTTCCACGCCCGATGCAGGCCCGCTGCTTAGGTCGAATCCAGGATCAGGCAGAAGGCACACGACGCATGGCAAACACCCTTCCGTGGGCACTCTCTCACACCCAGATTGCTGTCGAGGCGGTTGCCACCATCGCGTTTGCGCTGTCGGGCCTGATCGAAGGCGCGCGCAAGCGCCTGGACGCCGTCGGGATCTGCGTCGTGGCCGGGTTGGCCGCCTTCGGGGGCGGCACCGTGCGCGACATCCTGCTGGATCGGCGCCCTCTGTTCTGGGTGCAGCACCCGGGCTGGGTCTGGATCCTGCTCTCGCTTTGTGTCGGCGCCATGCTCTTCATGCGTGCCAGGCATCTGGACCCGACCGAGCGGGCCATGCAGTGGCCCGACGCGCTGGGCCTGGGCCTGTTCACCGCCGTGGGCACGCAGATCGCGATCGACGCCTCGATGCCGGCCGTCATCGCGGTGATTTTGGGCATGATCACCGCCGTATTCGGTGGCGTGCTGCGCGACATCGTCTGCAACGAGATCCCCAAGGCCTTCAGCGACCATCGGCCCTATGCCATCTGCTCCTTTGCGGGCGGCTGGGTCATGGTAACGGCGCACGCGGGCGGCCTGCCGCAATGGGGTGCCCTGATGGCGGCGGCCAGCACCGCGACCGCCTTGCGCATGGCGGCCGTGCTGCTCGACTGGCGCCTGCCCGCCTGGCAGGCCGGCGTTGCGCCTAAGGACCGCTCCGAGGACCCGCCCCGACGGTGAAGTGACGGCCGGTGGCGGGCGGCTCACACCCGTTCAGGCGGCCGAAGAGATGGGCGGCTCGAAGATCACGCCGAACTCGGGCGCCATCGCTGTGGCGCGCCGCGGATTGGCCACGTTGTGGATTCGCCGGTACAGCGCCGGCAGTTCGCCAGCCGGCTCGGCCCAGAAGAGCGCGTGCACCACCTTGCCGCTGTTGTTGTAGAAGCCGTGCGGCCGCCCCTTGGGCAGATGGCCGATCTCGCCGGCCGCCACGCGGCTGCGCACGCCGTCGATCACGACCTCGATGTCGCCGTCGAAGGGGCAGAGGTACTCGTCCTGGTCCGGGTGTGTGTGCGGCGGCACGAAGCTTTCCTCCGGGAACGTGGCGTGCCAGACGAACTGCTGATCGCTGTAGAGCTTGGGCGTGTAGACCTGGCCCATGATGTTCCAGGTGACGCCATCCAGGCCGGTGGGGGAATGGTCGCAGTCGGGCAGGGTGGGGCGGTTCATGGGCGGGCTTTCAGTCGGCTGCATGGGTGGCGGCAGGCGCAGCATCAGCAGCCGCAACAGCCGGCTCGGCGCGGTGCTCGGTGGTCAGGCGATCCAGCGTGAGCTTGACCAGCGGGTTGTGGCTCGCGTAACGGGGCTTGAACAGCTTGCGCTGCGCGATCAGGTCGTCCTCGTCGGCGTAGCCGATGAGGATGCCGCCCTCGGCGATGCGCGCCTGCACCTCCACGGCCTCGATGGCCTCGTCGGACACCGTCACGCGCTGGCGTGGGCGCCGGGCCCAGGCAAAGAGCGCCTCGTGCAAGCGTGCGCGCTGCGCCACGTGATCGGGCTCGCTGGAAGCGCCCAGGTCGGTCAACTCGTCAGGGTCGGCCTGCAGGTCGAACAGCATCGGGCGGAAGCCCTCGCACAGCACGTACTTCCAGCGGCCGTCGAAGGCCATGCGCATCCACGACTCGATGGGCGGCTGCTGCAGCTCGATGCGAGCGTCCTGAAAGGAGTAGTCGCACTCGCACACCACCATGTCGCGCCAGGTGGTGGGCGGCTCGCCAAACAGCCAGGGCCGCAGCGACCGGCCGTCCATCACGTGCGGCACCGGGTTGCCGCCGTAGACATCCAGGAAGGTGGGCGCGAGGTCCACGGCTTCCACCAGCGCCCGGCAACGCGTGCCGCGGGTGGCGTCGGCGCGGGTGTCGGGGTCATAGACGATCAGCGGCGTGCGGATCACCGGCTGGTGGAACAGCTCCTTGTCGCCCAGCCAGTGGTCGCCCAGAAAATCCCCGTGGTCGGCGCAGAACACGATCATCGTGTTCTCCAACAGGCCCTGCGCTTCCATGAAGGCGAAGAGCCGCCCCATCTCGTCGTCGATCTGCTTGACCAGGCCCATGTAGCCCACCATCACCGCGTCGCGCACGCCGGGCTGCGCAAAGGTGCGCGAGACGCGGTGGTGCGTCATGGCCGCGTACACCGGGTGCGGATCAGCCTTCTCGGCGTCGGACCGCACCAGCGGCAGCGCGTCGTCCGCCGTGTACATGCCGGCATACGGCGCCGGCGCCACGTAGGGCCAGTGCGGCTTGATGAACGACAGGTGCGCCAGCCAGGGCTGGTCGCCGGCCTCGCGCATGAAGTCCATCGCGCGGCCGGTGGTGTAGGCCGTCTCGCTGTGCTCTGCCGGCACGCGCGCCGGCAGGTGGCTGTACTTCAGGTACCAGCCCGAGTGCAGCTTGCCTTGCGGGTCCACCACGGTGTTGGCCCAGGATTCCCAGGGGTTGTCGCCGTCGAAGCCCTGGTCGCGCAGGTAGCGGTTGTAGTTGGGGTCGGGGTCGTGGCCCGAGTACGGGTGGATGCCGTCGTCGCGCTCGAAGGGGTCGAACCCGCACTCGCTGATGCGCACGCCGATAGTGGAGTCGGGGTCGATGCCCAGGCGTGAAATGCCTGAGGTGTCGCCGCGCATGTGCGTCTTGCCGATCAGCACCGAGCGCACGCCCAGCGGTCGCAGGTGATCGCCGATGGTCATCTCACCCACCTTCAGCGGCACGAAGTTCCAGCTCACGCCGTGCGAGTGCATGTAGCGGCCGGTGTAGTAGCTCATTCGCGAAGGCCCGCACACCGGTGACTGCACGTAGGCGTTGTCGAACAGCACGCCTTTGGCGGCCAGGGCATCCAGGTGCGGCGTGTGCAGGCGCGGGTGGCCGTAGCAGGACAGGTGGTCTGCGCGAAGCTGATCGCACATGATGAAAAGCACGTTCTTGGCGCGGCGCGTCATGGGCAGTTTCCAGTGTGATGGAGCGCAAAGGGCGAAGGCAAACCATCCTAAATCGGACCTGCGCCACTGGCCATGGCGCCGTGGTGAAGACCATCACCTGCGGTTATCCCCCGGCATCTCGGTCGTCACCACACGATGCCTAACGCCGATAGGGCTCATCGATTTGCTTGACACCTCAAGCTTTAGGCCTAAACTAAACAGCATCAAATCCTGGGACTCACATGAAGATCGTCTGCATCGGTGGTGGTCCGGCCGGCCTGTACTTCGGCCTGCTGATGAAACAGCTCAACCCGGCGCACGAGGTCAGCGTGGTCGAGCGCAACCAGGCCTATGACACCTTCGGCTGGGGCGTGGTTTTCTCCGACGCCACGATGGACAACATGCGGCACTGGGACCGCACCAGCGCCGACGAGATCCAGGCCGCCTTCAACCACTGGGACGACATCGAGCTGCTCTTCAAGGGCAGCCGCATCCGATCGGGCGGCCACGGCTTTGTGGGCATCGGCCGCAAGAAGCTGCTCAACATCCTGCAGGCGCGCTGCGAGGCGCTGGGCGTGCAGCTGGTCTTTGAGAGCGACGTGGCCAGCGACGAGGACTACGCCGACGCCGACCTCATCATCGCCGCCGACGGCGTCAACTCGCGCATCCGCGGCCGCTACGCCGATGTCTTCAAGCCCGACATCGTCACGCGGCCCAACCGCTACATCTGGCTCGGCACCAAGCGGCTGTACGACGCCTTCACCTTTGATTTCCAGCAGACCGAACACGGCTGGTTCCAGGCCCACATCTACAAGTTCGACGAGCACACCAGCACCTTCATCGTCGAATGCCCCGAGGCGGTGTGGAAGGCGCACGGCCTGGACACCGCCGACCAGGCCGAGTCCATCGCGTTCTGCGAAAAGCTCTTCGCCGAGAACCTGGCCGGCGAGGCGCTGATGACCAACGCCCGCCACCTGCGCGGCTCGGCCTGGCTCAACTTCCAGCGCGTGGCCTGTGAGCAGTGGTGGCTGAAAAACCGCCACGGCAGCCATGTGGTGCTGATGGGCGATGCCGTGCACACCGCGCACTTCGCCATCGGCTCGGGCACCAAGCTGGCCATCGAGGACGCCATCGAGCTCACGCGCCAGTTCCAGCTGCAGGGCGACACGCCCGACAAGATCGGCTCGGTGCTCACCACCTACCAGGAGCTGCGCCGCGTGGAGACGCTGCGCCTGCAGAACGCGGCGTGGAACGCGATGGAGTGGTTTGAGGTCTGCGGCAGCCGCTACTGCGACCAGCTACCGCCCGAGCAGTTCATGTACAGCATGCTCACGCGCAGCCAGCGCATCAGCCACGAGAACCTGCGCCTGCGCGACGCCGGCTGGCTGGAGGGCTACGAGCGCTGGTTTGCCACGCAGTCCGGCCTTTCGGGCCCGGGCGCGGTGCCGCCGATGTTCACGCCCTACACGCTGCGCGGGCTGACGCTGAAGAACCGCGTGGTGGTGTCGCCGATGGCGCAGTACTCGGCGGTGGACGGCCTGCCGGCCGACTACCACCTGGTGCACCTGGGCGCCCGCGCGATGGGCGGCGCCGCACTGGTGTTTGCCGAGATGACATGCCCCAGCCCCGACGCGCGCATCACCCCCGGCTGCCCCGGGCTGTGGACCGACGAGCAGGGTGCGGCCTGGGCGCGCATCGTCGACTGGGTGCACACGCACAGCGACGCCAAGATCGCGATGCAGATCGGCCACGCGGGTGCCAAGGGCAGCACGCGCCGCGCCTGGGACGGCATCGACCAGCCGCTGGCCGAGGGCGACACCGAGCCCAACTGGCTGCTGATCAGCGCATCGCCGCAGCAGTACCTGGACGGCGTGAGCCAACTGTCGCGCGCGATGGACCGCGCCGACATGGACCGCGTGAAGGCCGAGTTCGTCAGCGCCACGCAACGCGCGGCTGCGGCGGGCTTCGATTGGCTGGAGCTGCACTGCGCGCACGGCTACCTGCTGTCCAGCTTCATCTCGCCGCTGACCAACCAGCGCACCGATGCCTACGGTGGCAGCCTGGACAACCGGCTGCGCTACCCGCTGGAGGTTTTTGCCGCGGTGCGCGCCGCCTGGCCGGCCGAGCGCCCGATGAGCGTGCGCATCTCGGCACACGACTGGGTCGAGGGCGGCATCACGCCGACCGACGCGGTGGAGATTGCGCGCGCCTTCAAGGCCGCCGGCGCCGACCTGATCGACTGCTCGTCGGGCCAGGTCAGCAAGCGCGAGAAGCCGGTCTACGGCCGCATGTTCCAGACGCCCTTTGCCGACCGCGTGCGCCAGGAAGCCGGCATCGCGACGATGGCCGTGGGCGCCATCAGCGAGGCCGACCACGTCAACAGCATCATCGCCGCCGGCCGCGCCGACCTGTGCGCGGTGGCGCGCCCGCACCTGGCCAACCCGGCCTGGACGCTGACCGAGGCCGCCCGCATCGGCTACGCCGCGCAACCCTGGCCGCGCACCTACCGCTCGGCCAAGGGCCAGCTGGAAGCCGGCTTCGCGCGCGCCAAGGCGCAGGGCCAGGGCTGAGCCATGCCGGGCCCCCTGCACGGCCACACGGCCGTCGTCACCGGCGCGGCGCGCGGCATCGGCGCGGCCGTGGCGCAGCGCTTGGCCGCCGACGGCGCACGGCTGTGGCTGCTGGGCCGCCACGCCGCGCCGTTGCAGGCTTTGGCCGATCGGTTGCCGGTTGCGGCGCAGGCCCGCATCGTCGTCTGCGACGTGGCCGATTCGCAGGCCGTGCTGCGCGCCTGGGCGCAGATGCAGGAGGCCGGCTCGCTGCCCGACATCCTGGTCAACAACGCCGGCCAGGCCGGCAGCGCGCCGCTGCTGCGCACCGACGACGCGCTGTGGCAGCAGATGCTGGCGGTCAACCTCAGTGGCAGCTTCCATTGCCTGCGCGCGGCCGTGCCGGCCATGACCGCGGCGGGCTGGGGGCGTGTGGTCAACGTGGCCAGCACAGCCGGCCAACGCGGCTACGCCTACGTGGCGGCCTACACCGCCGCCAAACACGGCGTCATCGGCCTCACGCGCGCCGCCGCGCTGGAACTGGCCGGCCAGGGCGTCACGGTCAACGCCGTCTGCCCCGGATTCACCGAGACCGACCTGCTGCGCGACAGCGTGGCCACCATCGTCGGCAAGACCGGCCGCACCGAGGCGCAGGCGCGCGAGTCCCTGGCGCGCCTCAACCCGCAGGGCCGCCTGGTGCAGCCGCAGGAAGTGGCGGACGCCGTGGCCTGGTTGTGCAGCCCGGGGGCGGCATCGGTCACCGGGCAGTCGGTATCAGTCAGCGGTGGCGAGGTGATGTGATGGCCAGCAAGAAACCCGTGAACTTTCGCAACCTGCGCCTGGTGGACGAGCACCAGATCGGCCTGGAAGGCCGTGCCGTCGCGGCCGACCACCAGGTCGTCAAGCTGTGGCTGCGGCTGCTGTCGTGCAGCACCCAGATCGAGCAGGAGATCCGCAGCCGGCTGCGCCTGCGCTTCGACACCACGCTGCCGCGCTTCGACTACCTGGCCCAGCTGGACCGCCACCCCGAAGGGCTGCGCATGAACGTGCTGTCCAAGTACCTGATGGTGACCGGCGGCAACGTCACCGGCTTGACCGACCAGCTGGTGGGCGAAGGGTTCGTCGAACGCGTGATCGACGAGGCCGACCGCCGCGCGCAGTTCGTGCGCCTCACCCCCGCCGGCCGCAAGCGCTTCCTGCTGATGGCCGAGGAACACGAGCGCTGGCTGATCGAGCTCTTCGCCGGCTTCGAGCCGGCGCACCGCAGCGCGCTGTACGAGCTGCTGGGCCGGCTGCGCGTGAGCCTCGTGCAGGCCACCGACACCGCAAACGCCGCCCCCAACACCTGACACCCGACACCGACGAGGCCCCTCGATGAACAACCCCCTGGATCCGGCCCTGGCCGCCGGCAACCGCTGCACGCTCGCCGGCCATGTGGCCGAGCATTTCAACTGGCGCGTGGAAGGTGCCGTGGGCACCCTCACGCTGAACCGGCCCGAGCGCAAGAACCCGCTGACCTTTGCGTCGTATGCGGAACTGCGCGATCTGTTCGGCCGCCTGAAGTACGCCACCGACGTGCATGCGGTGGTGCTCAGCGGCGCCGGCGGCAACTTCTGCTCGGGCGGCGACGTGCACGAGATCATCGGCCCGCTGGTGCAGCTGTCAGCGCCCGAGCTGCTGATGTTCACGCGCATGACGGGTGATCTGGTGAAGGCGATGCGGGCCTGCCCGCAGCCCATCGTGGCGGCCATCGACGGCGTGTGCGCCGGGGCCGGCGCCATCATCGCGATGGCGTCCGACCTGCGCCTGGGCACGGCGCGCAGCAAGACGGCCTTTCTCTTCAACCGCGTCGGCCTGGCCGGCTGCGACATGGGCGCCTGCGCGGTGCTGCCGCGCCTCATCGGCCAGGGCCGCGCCAGCGAGTTGCTCTACACGGGCCGGGCGCTCGGCGGCGAAGAGGCTGGCGCCTGGGGCTTCTTCAACCGCGTGGTGGAGCCCGACGCGCTGGACCGCGAAGCCGGCGCGCTGGCCCAGCGCCTGGTGGCCGGGCCCACCTTTGCCAACGGCATCACCAAGACCATGCTGCACCAGGAGTGGTCGATGAGCATCGACCAGGCCATCGAGGCCGAGGCGCAGGCCCAGGCGCTGTGCATGCTGACCGGCGACTTCCGCCGCGCCTACGAGGCCTTTGTGGCCAAGCAGCTGCCGGTGTTCGAAGGCCACTGATCCCGCGCGCAACGCCACACAACCTGCGAATGCACACCACCCCCATGGCCGACCACAGCTTCCTCGACTGGCCCTTCTTCGACGCGCCGCACCGCGCACTGGCCCGCAGCCTGGATGCGTGGGCCACCGACACGCTGGCCCACGCGGGGCACGCGGGCGATGTCGACGCGCAATGCCGCACGCTGGTGCGGCAGCTGGGCGCCGGTGGCTGGCTGCGGCACGCGGTGGCCGGCACCGCGCACGGCGGCGCGACCGAGCTCATCGACACCCGCGCCATCTGCCTGCTGCGCGAGACGCTGGCACGGCACCACGGCCTGGCCGACTTTGCCTTTGCCATGCAGGGCCTGGGCTCGGGCGCCATCAGCCTGGCCGGCACCGACGCGCAGCGCCAGCGTTACCTGCCCCGGGTGGCCAGCGGCGAGGCCATCGCGGCCTTTGCGCTGTCGGAGCCGGGGGCCGGTTCGGACGTCGCGGCCATGGGCTGCACCGCGCGCCTGGACGGCGAGCACGCGGTGCTGGACGGCGAGAAGACCTGGATCTCCAACGGCGGCATCGCCGACTTCTACGTCGTCTTCGCGCGCACTGGCGAGGCCCCCGGCGCGCGCGGCATCTCTGCCTTCATCGTCGATGCCGACACCCCGAGCCTGCACATCGCCGAGCGCATCTCGGTGATCGCGCCGCACCCCCTGGCGCGCCTGCGCTTCGAGGGCTGCCGCGTGCCGCTGACCCAGCGCATCGGAGCGCCGGGCGAAGGTTTCAAGGTGGCGATGCGCACGCTGGATGTGTTTCGCACCTCGGTGGCCGCCGCGGCACTGGGCTTTGCGCGCCGCGCACTGGCCGAGGCGCTGACGCGCGCCAAGACCCGCACGATGTTCGGCGGCGTGCTGGGCGACTTTCAGCTCACGCAGGCCAAGCTGGCGCAGATGGCCCTCACGGTGGACAGCGCCGCGCTGCTGACCTACCGCGCTGCCTGGCTGCGCGACCAGGGCCGCACCGTCACGCGCGAGGCCGCCATGGCCAAGCTGGCCGCCACCGAAGGCGCGCAGCAGGTCATCGACGCCGCGGTGCAGATGTTCGGCGGCCAGGGCGTGGTCAGCGGCGAGATCGTGGAAAGCCTCTACCGCGAGATCCGCGCCCTGCGCATCTACGAAGGCGCCACCGAGGTCCAGCAGCTGATCATTGGCCGCGATCTGTTGCGCTGAACGCCCCACCACACACCCCAGGGAGGCCTGCATGCCCAGCGCCCACGTCGACACCTTTGCCCGCGACCACCTGCCGCCGCCCGATCAGTGGCCCACGCTGCGCTTCGAGCTGCCCGCGCTGAACTTCCCGCCGCAGCTCAACTGCGCCTGGGAGCTGCTGGACCGGCAGGTCGAGCAAGGCCGGGGGGACCGCCCCTGCATCCTGGCCCCGGGCCTGCGCTGGACCTACCGCGAGCTGCAGGACCGCGCCGACCGCATCGCCTACGTGCTGGTGCACGACATGGGCCTGGTGCCGGGCAACCGCGTGCTGCTGCGCGCGCCCAACAACCCCATGCTGGCGGCCTGCTGGTTTGCGGTGATGAAGGCCGGCGGCATTGCCGTGGCCACGATGCCGCTGCTGCGCGCCAAGGAGCTGCAGGCCATCGTCGAGATCGGCCAGGTCACGCACGCGCTGTGCGATGCGCGGCTGGCCGATGACCTGCTACAGGTGCAGGCCAGCCACCCGGCGCTGAGCCAGCTGAAGCTGTTCAACGGCAGCGAAGCGGCCGACGGCAAATCGCTGGAGGCCGCGATGGCGCGCCACCCGGCGCCCTTCGTCAACGCCAACACCGCCGCCGACGACACCTGCCTGCTGGGCTTCACGTCCGGCACCACCGGCGTGCCCAAGGCCACGATGCACTTTCACCGCGACGTGATGGCCATCTGCCACTGCTGGCCGCCGCACGTGCTGCGACCCACGGCGGACGACATCTTCATCGGCAGCCCGCCGCTGGCCTTCACCTTCGGCCTGGGCGGCCTGCTGCTGTTTCCGATGGCGGTGGGCGCGCAGGCGGTGCTGCTGGAGAAGGCTGGGCCCGAGCAGTTGTTCGACGGCATCCAGCAGTTCGGCGCCACGGTGCTTTTCACCGCGCCCACGTCCTACCGCAAGCTGGCGCTGCAGGGGCCGGCCCTGCGCGGCGGCACGCTGCGCAAGTGCGTGTCGGCCGGTGAAGCTCTGCCCGCGGCCACGCGCGCGCTGTGGCGCGAGGCCACCGACATCGAGCTGATCGACGGCATCGGCGCCACCGAGATGCTGCACATCTTCATCTCGGCCGACGAGGCCACGGCGCGCCCCGGCGCCACGGGCAAGGCCGTGCCCGGCTACCGCGCCGAGGTGGTGGACGAACAAGGCCAGCCGGTGCCCGACGGCACCGTGGGCCAGCTGCGCGTGCAGGGCCCCACCGGCTGCCGCTACCTGGACGACGCACGCCAGGCGCGCTACGTGCGCGACGGCTGGAACTACACCGGCGACGCCTACTGGCGCGACGCCGACGGCTACTTCCACTACCACGCGCGCACCGACGACATGATCATCTCGGCCGGCTACAACATCGCCTCGCCCGAGGTCGAAGACGCCCTGATGCAGCACCCGGCCGTGGCCGACTGCGGCGTGGTGGGCGTGCCCGATGAAGAACGCGGCCAGATCGTCAAGGCCTACGTCGTGCTGCGCCCGGGCCATGTGGGCGACGAGGCACTGATGCGCACGCTGCAGGACTTCGTCAAGCAGACCGTGGCGCCCTACAAGTACCCGCGGGCCATTCGCTTCGTCAATGAGCTGCCACGCACCGCCACCGGCAAGGTGCAGCGCTTCCTGCTGCGCAGCACGCACGGCTGAAGCCGGCGCCCACCGACCCCCACCCGAAAGGCAAAGACATGAGTTCATCCAAGCAAGCGCTGCTGCCCGAAGGCTGGGCCCGTCCCAAGGGCTACGCCAACGGCGTGGCGGTGAAGCAGGCCCAGGGCCGGCAGATCTTCGTGGCCGGCATGATCGGCTGGGACGCGCAGCAGGTCTTTCACAGCGACGATTTCGCGCAGCAGACGCACCAGGCGCTGAGCAACGTCGTGGCCGTGCTGGCGCAGGCCGGCGCCACGCCGGCCCACATCACGCGCATGACCTGGTACGTCACCGACAAGCAGGCCTATCTGGCCGCCGGCGCGGCCATCGGCCGCAGCTACCGCGAGCTGATCGGCGAGTACGCGATCGCGATGACCGCCGTGCAGGTGGTGGCGCTGATGGAAGACCGCGCGCTGGTGGAGATCGAAGTCACCGCTGTCGTCCCCGATTGAGCCGACTGAGCCGACCGAGCGCAAAGCCGCTCTCACCTTCACCCCTTGCAGGAGCGCCCATGGCCGCCAACCGCCCCAACTTCGATGTCTTCGACCCCCTGAACCTGGACGCCCAGCTCACCGACGACGAACGCGCCGTGCGCGAAGCCGCGCACAGCTACTGCCAGGAGCGCCTGCTGCCGCGCGTGACCGAGGCCTTCCGCAAGGAGCAGACCGACCCGGCCATCTTCCGCGAGATGGGTGAGCTCGGCCTGCTCGGCCCCACCATCCCCGAGGCCTACGGCGGCGCCGGCCTCAACTACGTCTGCTACGGCCTGGTGGCGCGCGAGGTCGAGCGCGTGGACAGCGGCTACCGCAGCATGATGAGCGTGCAGAGCAGCCTGGTGATGGTGCCCATCAACGAGTTCGGCACCGAGGCGCAGAAGCAGAAGTTCCTGCCCAAGCTGGCGCGCGGTGAATGGATCGGCTGCTTCGGCCTGACCGAGCCCGACCACGGCAGCGACCCCGGCAGCATGGTCACGCGCGCCAAGGCGGTGCCCGGTGGCTACAGCCTCACCGGCAGCAAGATGTGGATCAGCAACAGCCCCATCGCCGACGTCTTCGTCGTATGGGCCAAGGACGATGCCGGCGCCATCCGCGGCTTCATCCTGGAGAAGGGCATGAAGGGCCTGACGGCGCCGGCCATCCACAGTAAGGTGGGCCTGCGCGCCAGCATCACTGGCGAGATCGTGATGGACGGCGTGTTCTGCCCCGAAGAGAACGCGCTGCCCGAGGTGCGCGGACTCAAAGGCCCGTTCACCTGCCTGAACAGCGCGCGCTACGGCATCGCCTGGGGCGCAATGGGCGCAGCGGAGGATTGCTACCAGCGCGCCCGCCAGTACGTGATGGACCGCAAGCAGTTCGGCCGCCCGTTGGCCGCCAACCAGCTGATCCAGAAGAAGCTGGCCGACATGCTGACCGAGATCACGCTGGGCCTGCAAGGCTGCCTGCAGCTGGGCCGCATGAAGGACGCCGGCACTGCGGCGGTGGAAGTCACCAGCATCATGAAGCGCAACAGCTGCGGCAAGGCGCTGGACATCGCGCGCCTGGCACGCGACATGATGGGCGGCAACGGCATCAGTGATGAATACGGCGTGGCACGGCACTTGGTGAACCTGGAGGTCGTGAACACCTACGAGGGCACGCACGACATCCACGCGCTGATCCTGGGGCGTGCGATCACCGGCATCCAGGCTTTCGGCTGAGGCCTTAAACCGCAGGGTTTGCGCCTTCAACCGCCACGGCTTGCCGACCACGGTCCTGAAGCGCGCGGCCACCTTCGGAGAGCCCTGGAACTGAGACGACGGGCTGCTTTGGGGTGCGGACTTCAGCAGAGCGACTACAGCTTGGGCGGCGGGCATGCCCGGCCAAGTGCCTGACGAGCCGCCGGTGAGCCAACTGGCAGGTGCTACACCGGCCAACGACGGCACGACCTCCGACAGTCGTACCGAGCGCCGGAGATGGTCGCCCATGCGAACGGCCGCTTCAGGTCAGGCAGCGTGAGTACGGGGGGGTGCGGCCGAAGGACCGCAACCGCTGCGCAGCTGCGTCTCAGACCTGCAGGACGAAGGACTGCAGAGGGTCGATTTGAGCCCGTCACTCTGCGCCGAAGCAGCCGTTCGCGGTAGAAGCCCGAGGCGTTGCGCGATCGGCGGCGGCTGTACCTCTATCAGCTGATGCTCAAGCCGCCGTCCGCCGCAGGGGCGAACGTCAGCTTGGTGGCCCGTACCGGAGATGCGCCCTTCGTTGGCCACCGGCAGCAACCGCTGCAGAGCAGCCTTAGCGTCAGATGCGCAAGTTGCCCGTCCCGTGTCTGGGCGAGAGTCGCGTAAGCTGGCGACACTTGGCATTGGACTGGCATAGATGCCAATAACTGGTTTATCGGTTCGAGTGCTTGCCCCAAAACTTGATTGCAAATCAACAGCTTGCGATCTCTGCAAGCGCTGCCACGTAGTGCTTGGTGGGTTGTATGGCTCGGCCAAGAAGTGGCTGAACGCGGCGGCTTTCAAGCCGTCCAGCCTGGCAGGCGCCGCCACGTAGAGGTTTACTTCGCGGCGGCCATCGAGTTACTTCACAAGACCGCAGCCCGCGAGCGACAGTCACAAATGACATCTGCACTTTTGACGTTGATGGCCTTCATAGGGGCATCGGTCGCAAGATGCAGATTTCAGACACCAGCGCAGTCCAGTACCCCTTGGCGAATGCGCTCTCAGGCGGAAGCACCTCGGTACTCACGGCTTCTGCGAACTCACGCGCCCGAGCCTCGCCGAACTCTTCCGGCGGCAGCTGGCGCAGGCGGCTGATTTCCTGAAGTGTGCTGGTTGGCGGGTCACGCCCCGGCTGAGCAGCAATCAATCGCTTGCGCAGGCAATCATGCACTCTGCCTTGTCTGCATAAGCAAGGGAGCATCTGGTAAGGCTCTGCTCGGTAGCCAGTGCCATCTGCCGCTGGATCAGCTTGTCGCGTTGCTCGTCGAACCCCTGAAGCGCGACGATCTGATATCGGAACAGCTCTCAAGCATCGCCAGGATGTGCTCCAGCTGCAGGATGTTTGCTGCAGTAACTTTCAACACGCGCAGGGACCCTTCCGGTATTCCGGATGAGGGCTGTGCCCGAGGTGGAGTTTCATCTTCAAGGTGCACAATGCCCTTGGACCATCCAGCACGCGACACCGGACTTTCCAGTGGCCAGTTCAGACCAACTCAAGGCGCTCATCAAGTCGCATATCAGTCGCGATGATGGGCAGTTCTTGTCGGTCGCTATGCAGGTGGCCGCTCACGAAGCGAAGCTGGGCCACGGCAAGCTGGCCGAGGAACTGCGCGACATGATCGACGCAGCCAAGGCCCGGGTAGGCCAAGACGCGTCTGGAAAGCTGGTCGCCATCGGCAGCGCGGCGAAGCCGCGTGGCGAACTGGCCAACCTGCTGACGGTGTCTCATCCTGCCAACCGGCTTGGGGACATGGTGCTGGACGAAGTCGCTTCGACACAGCTCCAGCGTGTGATCAAGGAACAGCGCCAGCTCGCACGGATCAAGGAGCACGGGCTTGCGCCACGCCGCAAGCTGTTGCTGGTCGGGCCACCGGGGACTGGCAAGACCATGACTGCCGCTGCGTTGGCCGGTGAGCTGGGTATCCCCCTCTTCCTCGTCCGCCTGGATTCGCTCATCACCAAATTCATGGGCGAGACGGCAACCAAGCTCCGGCAGATATTCGACGCCGTGACCGATATCCGCGGTGTTTACTTCTTCGACGAGTTTGACGCCATTGGCTCGCAGCGCGGGATGGCGAATGACGTGGGCGAGATTCGCCGGGTCTTGAACAGCTTCCTGCAGATGATCGAGCAGGACACGTCGAACAGTTTGATCATCGCAGCGACCAACCACGCGGAAATTCTGGACTACGCGCTGTTCCGCCGCTTCGACGATGTCGTGGAGTACCACCTGCCGTCGCCGACCCAAGCTGTGGATCTCATGCGATCCCGTCTGGGCCATTTCGCGCCCAAGCCCTTCCGGAAGGAAACGCTGCAGGGGCAGGCCGGGGGCCTGAGTCACGCTGAGATCTGTCGCGCGGTTGATGCGTCCATCAAGGACGCGATCCTGCATGACCAGACGAAAGTGCAACCAGCCGAGCTGGGGCGAGCGTTAGGGGAACGCCGCCTGATCAGTGCACGGCTGGCACAAAACGCCAAGCACTCGTCCAACCATGCCGGATCAGCCTCTCGATAGACGCCCACACCTCGTTCTAACGAACACATCAACCGCGCAGGCGTTCACAGCGCCTTCGTCCGGCGGAGGGTCGCCCGCTGTTCCCGTGTGCTGAACCGGGTCCAGCACGGCAATGCGCTCAAGGCCCAGCTAATGGCGTTGCAGCCCGTCGCTCAGCAGGCAGTGGCCGCCCAGAAGGAGCAGGGACTGGAGAGCGGGCTCGGCCTGCAAGTTCAGTTCGTCGGACAGCCCAACGTGGCGCTGGCCTTCGACAGCCTCAGCTCTGAGCGCGGGATGGACGCGCAAAAGAGGATTGAGGTGCTAAGCGTGCGCGTCGAAGGGGACACCACCTACGCCAACGTCTTCGTGCCAGACGGAAAGCTGGCTCACTTCGAGAGGTATGTCGAGGACTATCTTGCCGAGCGCAGGAGCGCTGACGGCCGACGCGCGCTCGATCACCATGCACTGCTGAACACCATTTCGGCCATTCGGCGCGCTGAGGTGCGCGCGCTGTGGACCGACGACCCCGCCCTGCTGCCCCAAGACCAAGCCGAAGCCCTTTGGTGGGAAGTCTGGCTGCCTGTGCGCGGAGATCGCGATGCGGTGCTCGGGGACTTCCGCACGTTGGCCCAGCTCGCCCAGTGCCAAGTCAGCGAGCACCACATCAGCTTCCCAGAGCGCACCGTCGTGCTGATGTACGGCTCGGAGCAGCAGTTCTCGACGTCGGTCATGACGCTCAACTGCGTCGCCGAACTCCGCCGCGCCAAGGAAACGGCCCACTTCTTCGACGGCATGACCCCGATAGAGCAGCAGGAGTGGGTGGACGAGACTATCGCGCGTTTGACCGTGGCCCCCGATGAGGACTCGACGCCACGGGTTTGCCTGCTGGACTCGGGCGTCAATCGAGCCCACCCGCTGGTAGCCCCGTTCGTCGCCAGTGCGGATCTGCACACCGTGAATCCAGCCTGGGGCGTTGACGACACCGCCAACCACGGCACCGGCCTCGCCGGACTCGTGGCGCTGGGCGACCTGTCGGCGGCACTGGCCACAGACAGCCCACTGACGGTGACTCATCGCCTGGAGTCGGTGAAGCTGACCCCGGAGCAAGGCGCCAATGCTGGCGACTCTCGGCAGCACGGTTACCTGTTTGCCGAGGCGGTTTCGAGGCCCGAGATCGCAGCCCCCAATCGACTGCGGGTGCTCGTTCATCTCCGAGGCCGATTACCTGGCCGCCAAGGCCGCGAATAGCGCGCCGCGCCGCGGTGATGTGCTCTTTTCGAAGGACGGCATGGTCGTGAGCGAGCCGAGCATGCTGTGCAGCGAATGGGTGCTGATCGGCCGCCAGGAGAACACCAGCCACGGGGGCCGCATCGACCTGCTGGCCATAGCGCCCGACGGTGCCTTGGTGCTCGTCGAGCTGAAGCGTGACCGCGCGGAGCGCGAGATCGTGGCGCAGGCGCTGGACTACGCCACGTGGGTGGTGCCTTCACGCAGCGCGTCCTGTAAGGCAGGCGCTTTCCGCGCTTCGTCAGGGTGTGCGCCGTCGACTCCACCGGTTCGAACGAGGCGGAGGTGTCGAGACCCCGCGGCCAATGCGCAAGAAGCGCTTTCAGGCTTCCCGTGTCGTTTGAGGAAAACCACCCGCCTGCGGTGCGCCGCAATCCATAGACTTGCGGCATGTTGCTCGTCTGCCGCCGCACGGTTGCCGCTTTCCTGGGCCTGGCCCTCGTTGCGGCCTGCAGCAAGCAGCCTGCCCCCAGCCGTGGCCAGCCGGTCCAGCCAGGCGCCACCGTGCTGGCCCTGGGCGACTCCATCACCCACGGCACCGGCGCCCCGCCCGGGGCTGCCTACCCCGCCGTGCTGGCCAGCCTCACGGGCTGGAACGTGGTCAACGCCGGGGTCCCAGGCCACACCTCGTCGCAGGCGCTGCAGCAGTTGCCCGGCCTGCTGGCCGAGCACCGGCCGGCACTGGTGATCGTCTCCATTGGCGGCAACGACCTGCTGCGGCGCCAGGACGAAGCCACGTTGCGCGACAACCTGCGCCGGATCCTCGCAGCCGTGCGCGAGGCCGGTGCGCAGGCGCTGCTGGTGGCCGTGCCGCGGCCCACGCTGGCAGCGCGCCTCACGGGCTCGCTCGACGACCATCCGCTCTACGCCGAGATCGCCGCAGAAGCTGGCGTGCCGCTGCACGCCGAAGGCTGGAGCAACGTGCTCGCCGACGATCGCCTCAAGAGCGACGCCATCCACGGCAACGCCGCGGGCTACGAGGCTTTCGCGCGCGGGCTGTCCGGCACGCTGCAGGCCACGGGGCTGCTCGCCCGCTGAGCTCCTTCCTGGCGGGCCCGCGGCGGATGCGGGCGCGCGCCACCGACGGTCAGATGCCGCAGCGCCTCAGCCCCTGGCGCCGCCCCGCCGCCAGCCCCGCCGCCAGCCCCGGCAGCCAGAGCCACAGAGTTCCGGGCTTGGGCACGGGCAGGGCGTAGGGCATGCCCGACAGCGAGCCGACCGTCCAGTCCGCCACCGGCGCGACGCCGAGCAGCGTCTGCGCCTGCGCGCGGCAGGTCAGCAGGGCTGCAGCAACGGCCATGAGCGAGCGTGTGGGCAGGGCATGGGCAACTGCCTGTTGAGAAGGCCCGGGCATGCTGCCGCTGCCGACGTCACGCAAGCCCCACCGCTGGTGGCCCACCAGGGGCCGCCCGGGGCGCCGGTGCCATGTGCCGAACTCTGCACCCGGGGCAAACCCCGCGTCGCCTGCAACTGAAGGCGACCTGCTTGTCGTGGCCGCAGTCGCCGCAGCGCGGTCGCGGCAAGCCGGGGGGCAGGCTCAGGTTCCCGCTGTCGCTGCAGCCCGGCTTCGGTGTCGCCGGCAAGCCAGCCGATGACGCAGTCGAATTCGGCCCGACGATAAACTTCCCCGGAACAGCGAGCCCGCATCCACCCACCCGCCATGACCGAGCAAGCCCGCAACCCTTTGCACGGCGTCACGCTGGAGATGATGCTGAATGCCCTGGTGGCGCATTTCGACTGGCCGGAACTCGGCCGGCAGGTGCCACTGCGCTGCTTCGTCAGCGACCCCAGCGTTGCCTCCAGCCTGAAGTTCCTGCGCAAGACCCCCTGGGCACGCGCCAAGGTCGAAAGCCTGTATCTCTTCATGCTGCGCGAACAGGCGCGCGCGCAGCGTGAACTGCCATCGCGGCCCGGCGCCGCTGCCCGCTCCTGACGGTGCTGACCACGGCACGCGGGAAACCATCGCCTGCGTCGCCATGGCCAAACGGTGGCAGGCTGCACGCCGCCACCCCGGCCGCTCGTGGCATCCTCCCCCTGTTGACTTCTGCATGAAGTTTCTGCGGCCCGCCCCGGGCCGCAGGGTCTGCAGCCCGCCCCCGCCATGAAGGACGACGACCCCCGCTACATCAGCGCCGACGGCCCGGTGAACCTGCGCCAAGCCCGGCGCGAAGACCTGGCACCCGCGGCCGTGAGCGAAGAAGCCCTGGCCCGGGTGCAGCGCGTGCATGCCCGCCACCTGCTGGGCTCGCCCATGCGGGCCCAGATGCAGGCCGGCATGCCGGCCACGCAGCGGCCCACCCACCCGGCGCAGATCGGCAGCGCCGTCGGCGCCGCCGCGGGTGCGGTGCTGCTGCTGCTGGGCGCCATCCAGACCTCGCCTGCGCTGGCGGTGCCGGGCGCGGGCCTGCTGGTCGGCGGCCTGGCCGGGCTGGCCTGGTGGTCGCGCCGCCGCGGCGCGCCGCAGGCCCTGGGTGCCGCGGCGCCGCTGTTCGACGAAGCCGCGCTGCTTCGCTTCGACACCGCGCTGGAACTGGCCTCGGTCGAACTGGGCGAGGCCCTGTCAAGGCAGCTGCTGGGCTTGAAGGACAGCCTGGTGCGGGTGGGCACGCGCGCGGCCAGCGCTTCGACCGACGAGCACTTCACGCTGGAACACCGCATGTACCTGCAGGAATGCCTGCGCCGCTACGTCCCCGATTCGCTCGAAGCCTATCTGCGCGTGCCCGCAGCGCAGCGCCATTCAGCCGCGGTGGGCCAGGGCGAAAGCGCCGAAGCCCTGCTGTCGCGCCAGCTGGCGCTGCTGCAGGCCGAGGTCGACCAGCGCGAAGAAGCGCTGGGCCGCAGCGCCGCCGAAGGCCTGCGGCGCCAGCAGCGCTTCCTGGAAGCCAAGCGGCGCGGCTGAAGGCCGGCGCTGCCGGGCCACCGTGTGCCGCCCTGGCGGCGGCCCGGGTTCAGGCCGGGTTTCAGGCCCGCTGCTGGCCGCCGGCTTCCGCGCGGCCTTCACGCGCCGCGGCGGCACGCCGCTCCAGCAGGCTGGCTTCCTGCTCGTCACGCATCATCTTGGCCAGGGTGAAGCTGGAGCTGATCAGGAACAGCCAGGTCACCAGCATGTAGTACTTCTGCCATTCCTCGATCTTCATGCGGTACAGGCCCCAGGCGGTCAGCATCACCGCCGCGGCGAAGGCCACCCACACCGTCATCACCCAGGCACTGGTGTCGACCTGGCCGTCGCGGTTGTCGCGCGTGGTCTTGGCCACGGCGAAGGTGGCGAACAGGCAGAAAAACATGCCGATGGCCAGGAAGGCCCGGTCGAGTTCCTGCCCGGGCAGGCGCAGCACGCCGACGGCCGAGCACAGGAAGGCGAGCCCAAACGAGGCCCACACCTGCGTGCGCCAGCCGCGGGTGTCGCGCTGCACCACGTATCGAGTCGTCATGTCGGGTTTCCTTCGTTATGCCTGCGCTGCAGGCGGTCAAAAAAATGGTGAGGGTGGCCTGCGCGCTCAGAGCCGCACTGGCCCGGCCAGCGCTTCACTGGTGGCCTGGCGGGCGTGCTCCATGCGCACCTTGTCGATGTACTGTTCAGAACGCTTGATCTCGGCGGCGATCAGCGCGTTGTTCTGGCCCATCACGTCGATGGCCTTGCTGCGGAAGGTGTCCATCGCGTCCATGGCCTGGTAGGTCTGGTCGAACATTTCCTTGAGCTTTTCCATGCCGACCATCGGGTTCTGCGCGAACTGGGTGGTCTTGTCGACATGGGTGTTGAGCTGGCGCCCGGTCTCGGCAATCAGCCCCTCGATCGTCTCGTTCACGCCCGACAGCATGGTCATCACCTGGATCTGGTTGCCGGTGGCGCGCGCCACGGTCTGGGCCACGGCCAGGGCGCTCATGCCGGTGGTGGCCACCCGGGTGCAGCCGTTCATCATTTCGCGGCCGGTCTTCTTCAGCACGTCCAGCGCCAGGTAGCCGTTGGTGCACACGGCCTGCTGGGTCAGCATGTCCTGCAGGTTCTGCCGTGCGTAGAACAGCACTTCCTGCTCCAGCGCCTTGGCGCGCAGCGGGTCGCTTGCCTTCAGCGATTCGACCTTGGCGAACAGCTTGGCGTCCAGCTTCTCGGCGAACTGGATGGCCCCGGCCAGCTTCTGCATGCCATCCCACAGCTTGGTGCGGGTGGCATCGATCTCGACGACGTCGCGCTGCATGTCGTCGCGCGCGGCGTACAGCTGCTGCATGGTCTTGTCCAGCTGGCCGCCCACCTCCTGGTACTTGCGGAAGTAGCTGCGCAGCCGGTTGCCCCAGGGAATCAGGCCCAGCAGCTTGTTGGGCTGGAACAGGTCGCCTTCATTGCCCGGGTTCAGGTCGTCCAGGTAGCCGCGCATCTCGCGCACGGCCTTGAAGGCGGCACTGTCTTCCATGCCGATGAAGTTGCGTTCCATGAAGCGGCCCTGCATCAGGCTGGCGGCCACCGACACCTCTTCGCGGCCCAGCGCAAAGGCGCTGTCGAGCTTGGCGCGGAAACCCTCGCTCTGCAGGTCTTCGGTCAGCAGGCCGGCAATGAAGCGGTCGACCTGGTCGTCGACCGCGGCCACGGTGGCCGGCGGCAGCGGCACCGCACTGCGGGCCACCTGCGGCGGCACGGCCTGGATCACTTCCGGCGGCGTCAACTGGAAGGCAAGCGGGGCCGGGGCCGTGGCGGAAGCCGAAGCGGTCATGAAATCGTCCTTCGATGAAGAGGCTTGAACTGCCGGCGGGCGATGGGCCCGGCAGACCGGTGTGAAGCAGACAAAACTGGCCCGCCTCGACAGGCCCGAATGTCCACATATTCTGAAGGTGATCTACCCGCTGGAGCCATGCCCACCTTCGGGTGGGTGGGCCAGGCCGTGAACTCCTGACGCCTTGCACGAGCGTTTGTCGATGCGGCCAAGGCCGCTCGCATGCCGGGCTTCGGCGTGTCTGTGGAACAGCCAGAACAGGGCCCGGAACCCCGTGCTTTTCGGAGGCTGCACGAGCCCCTGCAGGCCCGCCGCACGGCACCGTTCGAAGCACCCGGGTGCGAGAATCCAGCTACCATGTTCAACCCCGTTCTGCGCCTCCTGGCCCACACGTGGCCCGCCTTGCAGCGCGGCACGGCCCGATGCCACTGACCAGACCACCGCGCTGGCGCAGGGCGCTGAAGTGGCTGGGCATCGGCACGCTGGCAGCGGTCGTGGGCCTGCCGCTGGCGCTGGTTGCGGCCTTCATCGGCATTCAGGAAGCCAGCGAACGGCAGTGGCTGGGCCAGGCCCCCACGCATGCCTCGATCGACGTGCGTTCACGTGAACCCCACAGCCTGGTGCTGCTGGACGAAGGCTTCGACTCGCTGGCCGAACGCCTGCGGCTGATCGAACAGGCGCAGCGTTCCATCGAGCTGGAATTCTTCATCTACGAAGTCGACACCGCCAGCCGCCTGGTGACGCAGGCCCTGGCGCGCAAGGCCGCCCAGGGCGTGCAGGTGCGGCTGCTGGTGGACTTCTCGCTGCCGGTGTTCAAGCTGGCCCCGCACCTGGCCGCCGAACTGGCCGCCGCGGGTGTGCAGGTGCGCTACTACAACACGGCCGTGCTGCTGCGCTTCTTCGCCGTGAACCACCGTACCCACCGCAAGCTGTTGGTGGTGGACCGCCAAGCCGCCATCGTCGGCGGGCGCAACATCGGCGACGACTACTTCGACCTGTCGCCACGCTACAACTTCCTCGACAGCGACCTGCTGATCGAAGGGCCGGTGGCGGCCGCCATCAGCGACAGCTTCGAGCTTTACTGGGCGTCGGACTGGGTGACGCAGCCCCACGAGGTGGCCGCCGGCACGCCGGCGACACAGGGCCCTGCGCTGCTGGGCGCGGCCGAACCCCGCATGCTGGCCTTGCTGGCCGAACTGCAGCAGCACCCGCTGCAGCACGCACCCAGCACCTGCCACGACCTGCATTTCGTCACCGACTACCCGGGCTCGGGCGTGGAGCGACGCCGGGTCTACCAGGAACTCACGCGGCTGTCGCAGCAAGCCCGCCGGCAGATCGTGATCGAGACCCCTTACCTGGTGCTGCGCGACGATGGCGTGGCCGTGCTCGACGCGCTGGCCCGGCGCGGCGTGAAGCTGCAGTTCCTGACCAACGGCCTGAATTCCACCGACGCCTTCTACACCGTGGCCAGCCTGGCCAACGTGCTGCACCGGCTGAACCTGCCGCTGACCGAGGTCTGGGCCTACCAGGGCGCGCCGCCGGCCGGCAGTGCACGTGCCTCGGCTTCGCCACGCTGGGGCGTGCATGCCAAGCGCGCCGTGTTCGACGACCACACGGTGGCCATCGGCACCTACAACGTCGACCCCCGCTCGGCCAACCTGAATGCCGAACTGATGGTGGTGTGCCGCGGCAACCGCGAGCTGGCTGCGGCGGTGCAGGCCAGCATCGGCGCACGCATGCGTCAGTCGCGCGCGGTGCTGGGCACGGCCGGGGCCGGCGGCTACGAGGCCCTGGTCGAAGGTGCCGACGCCGACACGCACACGCGCATGCGCCTCGTCGCGCCGCTGGCCTGGTTGTTCGACTTCCTCTTGTAGCTGCTTCCGTTCACAGCACCGCGCCGGCCGCTGCGAACGGGCTGTCCAGAGCCGGCTCGCTGGTAGTCTCCCCCCAAGCCCGGCGACCGATTTCAACTCTTCGCGAGAAAACACCATGGAAAAACTGCTCTCCGGCGTCGGAACCCTGCTTTACGGCATGCGGTTCACGATGCTGTTCTTCTACGTCGGCTTGGTCGCCATCATCTTCGGCATCCTCGGCAAGTTCCTGTTCGAGACCTACAAGCTGATGACCACCCTGCTGTTCGAGGACCTGGCGAAGATCGACCTGATCATCAAAGTGCTCGAACTCGTGGACATGACGATGGTGGCCCAGCTGGTCTGGGTGGTCGCGCTGGCCGGCGTCTCGCTGTTCGTGACGACGGGGCACTTCGATGCGAAGAACATCAAGAAGCCCGACTGGCTGGACCATGTCAACACCTACAACCTGAAGCTCAAGCTGGCCTTCGCGATCATTTCCATCTCCGGGGTCCACGCGCTGAAGACCTACCTCAGCGGTGACCTGAACCTCGAGAACATC
Organism: Burkholderiales bacterium Ga0077543; assembly: GCA_001464055.1. GTDB lineage: Bacteria > Pseudomonadota > Gammaproteobacteria > Burkholderiales > Burkholderiaceae_C > Rubrivivax. Next base: position 38,605 of record LNET01000044.1, on the reverse strand, counting down.
CAGATCGTGACGATGGTGGCGGTGATCCACTTCACCTTCGTGCTGTCGGCCATCGGCATCTCGTTTGCGGAGCGACTGACGCGCGACAAGCGACAGGAATGAGCCTGGCAGCGGGCTTCAGGCGGAGCGGCCGCGAAGGAACGCCCGCCCGGGCCCAGGGCGCAAGAAGGATGGCGCAGGAATCAGCGCCGCCCGCTACACGAAACGCAGCGAAATCGACCCGAGCCGGCCGTAGTCGGCATGGAAGGTGTCGCCCGCGGCGCAGGCCACCGGCCGGGTGAAGCTGCCGCCCAGCACGATCTCGCCCGCCGCCAGGCTTTCGCCGTGCGCGGCCAGCTTGTTGGCCAGCCAGGCCACACCGTTGGCCGGGTGGTTCAGCACCGCCGCGCCCAGGCCGCTTTCCTCGACGACGCCATTTTTGAACAGCAGCGCGCCGGCCCAGCGCCAGTCCTGCGCGTCGGGGCGCATCGGCCGGCCGCCGTAGACGATGCCGGCGTTGGCGGCGTTGTCGGCAATCGTGTCGAGCACCTGGCGCGGGGCCTGGGTGTGGCGGTCGAACTGTTCGATGCGGGCGTCGATCAGCTCCAGCGCAGGCACCACATGGTCGGTGGCATTCAGCACGTCGAGCAGCGTCACGCCCGGTCCGGCCAAGGGCCGGGCCAGCACGAAGGCGAACTCGACTTCCAGCCGCGGCTTGATGAAGCGCGAAGCCTCGACCTCGCCGCCGTCGCGCAGCAGCATGCTGTCGAGCAGGGTGCCGTAGTCGGGCTCGGTGATCTGCGAGGCCAGCTGCATGGCACGCGAGGTCAGGCCGATCTTGTGCCCGATGACGCGCCGGCCCTGCGCCTTCTGCAGCGCGACCCAGGCGCGCTGGATGGCGTAGCTGTCGGCGATGGTCATGCCGGGGAAGCGGCGCGAGAACTGCTCGATCTGCACGCGGCTGCGCTCGGACTCGTCCAGTTCGCGTGCCAGGCTGTCGTGCTGCTGTGTCTCCATCGGGGGCCCTGGTTTGCCGGCGTCGCCTGCGCCTTCGGTGCGCGGAAGTGTGGGCAGGGCCGGAGCCGGGCACAAGCAAGCGATTGCCAGCTGCTTTCAAGCAACGATTGATAAAGCGCTGCGTGCTGCGGTGCCAGCCCCGCGGTGCCAGTTCAAGGCGACGAGGCCTGCCAGGTCTTGATCCAGCCGGCCAGGAATTCGCCGAAGCCCTCGGCGGCCGGCGACATGGTGCGCACGGCGGGCGCATACAGGCACACCGTGCGCATCGATTCCGGCGCCACCACGCGGCGCATGCTCAGGCCGAAGGAACGCGCCAGCACGCCCACGTAGGCCGGCGCCAGCGTCACCGCCAGCCCCTGGGCGGCAATGCCCATGGCCGTGGAGATGTTGTCCACCACGTCCACTGGCGTGACGCGGGTGCCGGCGGGGGTTTCGTGGTGCATCTGCGCCACGCTGTGTTCATGGTCGCGGCCGGCCGCGACGATGGCCACGCCGGCCAGTTCGGACCACTTGATGGCGCGACGCCGCCGCGCCAGCGCGTGGCCGGGCGCGCACCACAGCACCCAGGCGCTGTCGAACAGCGGTGTCGCGGTGACGGTATGGCCGCAGGCGCGGTCGGGCCCGATCGACAGGTCGACATCGCCGTCGGCCACCCGGTCGACCAGCTGGTCGACCGGCACGTCGCGCACCCGCACCACCACCTTGGGACGGTGCTTCTGGTAGTCACGGATGGCAGCCGGCAGCGCAATCGACGCCAGCACCAGCGGTGCACCCACCCGCACCACGCCCGAGGCCCGGTTGCGCACGTCGTCGGCCGCGCTGTCGGCGGCGTGCACATGGCGCAGCAGCGTGGCGGCGGAACCGAGAAAGTCGCGGCCGGCGCTGGACAGCGCCACCCGGCGCGTGGTGCGGTCGAACAGGCGGAATCCCAGCACGGCTTCGAGCTCGGCCACCAGCTGGCTCACCGCCTGCGCGGTGAGCCCCAGGCGCGAGGCGGCCACGGTGAAGCTGTGCACCTCGGCCACGGCGATGAAGGCCTCGATCTGGCGCAGGGTGAAGCGGGTCAGGGGCATGGCCGCATTATCAAGCAGCGCTTGTGAAAATCCCTGGAAGCATTGGTTGTGGGGGTCGGCACCGGCCCCGACACTGCGCCCTCATCTCTGAACGCGCCAGCCGGCCGCGCCCAAGGCAAGCCGTTCGACCGCGCTCGCGGAAGCGCCATGCCCCACAGGAGACCCGCCATGCCCCAACAGCCCCGCCATCTGTTCGCCAGCACGCTGTGCACGGCCTTGCTCGCCCTGGCTGGTGGCCACGCCGCTGCGCAGGACCCGCTGACCACGCGCTGCGAATCGGCGCCGATTGCCGCCCTGTTCAAGACCTTCGGCGACACCGGCCGCATGCCGCCCGACCTGGGGCGCTTCCTGCAGAACGCGGCGCTGCAGAAGATCGAGCCCTACAAGGCTTTCGACAACGTGCACTACGTGGGCATCTGCTGGGTTTCAGCCTGGCTCATCACCTCGCCCAAGGGCCATGTGCTGATCGACACCCTGTACGGCCCCTTCACCGAACCGATGCTGGACCATATCCGCCAGCTCGGCTTCGACCCGAAGGACATCCGCCAGGTCGTCATCACCCACGGCCACTTCGACCACGCCGGCGGCGCCGCACGCCTGAAGGCCGCCTTGCCGCAGGCGCGCTTCGCGATGACGGCCGAGGGCTGGCGCGAAGCGGCCGAAGCCGCGGCGCAGACCGTCGGCCGCCCCAACGAATGGGCCATGATCGACAAGGACATGGTGCTGGCCGACGCCCAGGTGCTGCAGGTCGGTGACGTGAAGCTGCAGGCTTTCGAGACCCCCGGCCACACCATGGGCACGGCCTCCTTCGCCTTCGACGCTTTCGACGGCGGGCGCCGCCATCGCGCCTTCACGGTGGGCGGCCTGGGGCTCAACGCCATCAAGGGGCCCGAACAGGTGGAAGCCTTCATCGCCAGCCTGCAGCGCATCCGCAAGCTCACCGAAGACGGCAGCGACCCGGTGACCACGCATCTCACCACGCACGCCTTTTCCAACGGGCTGACCGAGGCCAAGGAGCTGATCAAGGGCCGCAAGCCCGGCGACCCGCACCCCCTGGTCGACCCGAAGGGCTTTCGTGAGCAGCTGGACGCCCTGCAGGCCGGCGCCGAGAAGCGCCTGGCGGCCGAACGCGCCAAGAAGACCAACTGAGCAGCGCGCCCCGCACACCGCGCGCCGAACGCTGCATTGCCCGAAGATGGACCTGCCTGCATTGCGCGCCAGCTTCGCCGGGCGCTTGCTCGTCGCGCCCGACGCGATGGCGCCCTTCCTGACGGACTGGCGCGGCAAGTGGACCGGTCAGGCCCTGGCCGTGGCCCAGCCCGACACCACCGAGGGCGTGGCCGCCGTGCTGCGCTGGTGCAGCGCCCAGGGCGTGGCGGTGGTGCCGCAGGGCGGCAACACCGGGCTTTCCGGCGGCGCCACGCCGGCCAGCGAAGGGCGCAACCTGGTGCTGTCCACCGCCCGGCTGCAGCGCATCCGCGCACTCGACCCGGTGGGCCACACCCTGACCGCCGAAGCCGGCGTCACGCTGCAGCAGGTGCAGGACGCCGCACGCGAGGCCCAGCGCCTGTTCCCGCTGAGCCTGGCGGCGCAGGGCAGCTGCACCATCGGCGGCAACCTGGCCACCAACGCCGGCGGCGTGCAGGTGCTGCGTTATGGCAATGCGCGTGAACTGTGCCTGGGGCTGGAAGTCGTTACCGCCGACGGGCAGGTCTGGAACGGCCTGCGCGAGCTGCGCAAGGACAACAGCGGCTACGACCTGCGCGACCTGTTCATCGGCAGCGAAGGCACGCTGGGCGTCATCACCGCGGCGGTGCTCAAGCTGTTTCCGCGGCCTGCAGCGCAGGTGGTCGCGTGGGTGGCCGTGCCGTCACCGGCCGCAGCACTGGCCCTGCTGGCGCTGGCCCAGCAGCGGCTGGCGGCCGAGTTGACGGCGTTCGAGCTGATCAGCCAGACCTGCCTGCACCTGGTGCTGCAGCACGTGCCTGCGGCCCGGCGCCCGCTGGCCGACGAAGCGCCCTGGTACGTGCTGCTGGAAGTGAGCAGCGCCCAGGGCGAAGCCGCCGCCACCACGACCATCGAAGGCCTGCTGGAAGCTGCGCTGGACGCCGGCCACGCCAGCGACGCTGCGCTGTCGGCCAGCCTGGCGCAGTTCCGCAGCCTGTGGGCGCTGCGCGAGGACATCTCCGAATCGCAGGCCGCCGAAGGGCCGGCGATCAAGCACGACATCGCCTTGCCGATCGCGCGCATCCCGGCCTTCATCGCTGCCACCGCCGCTGCAGTCGAACGGCACTTTCCGGCGCTGCGTCTCGTGGTCTTCGGCCACCTGGGCGACGGCAACCTGCACTACAACCTGTCGCCCCCGCTGGCGGGCATGGGCCGGGCCGAGTTCTACGCGCTGGAAGCCCCGCTGAACCGCCTGGTCCACGACGCCGTGCATGCTGTCGGCGGCTCGATCTCGGCCGAACATGGCCTGGGCGTGCTGCGGCGCGACGAGGCCGCCCGCTACAAGACCGCTGTCGAACGGCGGCTGATGCAGACCGTGAAGCGGGCATTCGACCCGCGGAACCTGATGAACCCGGGCAAGCTGCTCGGGCCGGACTGAACAACGACCCACCCCGAGACCTTGGAGACATGGACATGCAAAGACGTCAATTCATCATCGCTTCTTCCGCCGCCGGCATCGTGCTGGCCCACCCGCTGGCCCATGCGCAGGCCCTGCCGGAGACCGCCCGCATCCTGGCCGGCTTTGCCGCCGGCGGCACGGTCGACACCACCGCGCGACGCGTGGCCGACAAGCTGCGCGACGTGCTGGCCAAGAGCGTGGTGGTGGAAAACCGCACCGGCGCTGGCGGGCAGATCGCGCTGTCGGGCCTGAAGACATCGCCGGCCGACGGCCTGACCCTGCTGGTGACGCCGATGTCGATGCTGGGCATCTACCCGCACACCTACAAGAAGCTGCCCTACGACCCGGTGGCGGACTTCCAGCCCGTGTCGCAGGCCGTGCGCTTCGACTTCGGCTTCGGCGTCGGGCCCATGGTGCCGGCCTCGGTGAAGAACCTGGCCGACTTCATCGCCTGGTGCAAGGCCAACCCGAAGGACGCGAACTTCGGCAGCCCGGCCGCCGGTTCGGTGCCGCACTTCGTGGCCGAACTCTTCGGCCGCGCCGCCGGCATCGACTTCAAGCACGTGCCCTACCGGGGCACCCAGCCGGCCATCGTCGACATGATGGGTGGGCAGGTGGCCTCGGTCTCGGGGCCGGTGGGCGAGTTCCTGCAGCACCTGCCCACCGGCCGGGCGCGGCTGCTGGCGACCTCGGGCCCCACGCGCAACCGCTTTGCGCCGACGGTGCCCACCTATGCCGAGCAGGGCTTCAAGGACATCGTGTTCGAGGAATGGTTCGGCTTCTTCATGCCGGCCAACGTGCCTGCCGATGCGCTGGCCCGCGCCAGTGCGGCCATCCGCAACGCCCTGACCGCGCCCGACGTGGTCGACGCGCTGGCGCTGATGGGTCTGGAAGCCAAGCCGTCCACGCCCACCGAGCTGGCCGCGCTGCTCAAGCGCGACACCGAGCGCTGGGCGCCGCTGGTCAAGACCATCGGGTTCACGGCCGATTCCTGAGATGACATCCGCCCTGCTGCAGGTGGCGGGCGTGGCGGTTTCGCCCGACCACTACATCGACGGCCAGCGCGTGGCCTGCACGCGCCGCTTCGAGCTGTTCAGCCCGATCGACCAGCGCCTGCTGGGCCAGGTGGCCGAGGGCGGGCCCGAGCATGTGAATGCCGCCATCGCCGCGGCCCAGCGCGCCTTCCCGGCCTGGGCGGCGCTGACGGCGGCCGAGCGCCAGCCGCTGCTGAACCGCTTTGCCGACGAGATCGGCCGGCGCGCCGAAGCCTTCTGCACGCTGGAAAGCAACGACGCGGGCGTGCTGCTGTCGCGCATGCGGCATGGCGTGGTGCCGCGTGCGGTGCTGAACATCCGCTGGTTCGCGCAGCATGCGCTCGGCCTGCAGCACCGGCCCATCGACACCGAACAGGCGCTGCACCGCGTCAGGCACGACCCGGCGGGCGTGGTGGTGATCATCACGCCCTGGAACGCGCCGCTGATGTTGTCGACCTGGAAGCTGGGCCCGGCCCTGGCGGCCGGCAACACCTGCGTGCTGAAGCCACCGGAATGGGCGCCTTTGACTTGCTCCTTGCTGGCCGATGCCGCGCATGCGGCGGGGCTGCCGCCGGGGGTGTTCAATGTCGTGCAGGGTACGGGTGCGACCACCGGCGCGCAGCTGGTGGCCGACCCGCGCATTGCCCGCGTGTCCTTCACTGGCAGCGTGCCGACCGCCAGGCTCATCGCCCAGGCGGCGGGGGCCAACCTGGTGCCGTGCAGCCTGGAACTCGGTGGCAAGAGCCCGTTCATCGTGCTCGAAGATGCCGACATCGAAGCCGCCGCGGCCACCGGCGCGCTGATGTACCGCAACGCCGGCCAGGTGTGCCTGGCGGGCACGCGCCTGCTGGTGCACGAACGCGTGGCCGAACGCTTCGTCACCGCGATGCGCGCGGTCGTCGCTGGCCTGACGGTGGGCGACCCGCGCAACGAAGCCACCGAGGTCGGGCCGATCATCCACCCGCGCCAGGTCGAGCGGGTGCTGGGCTACATCCAGCGGGCCGTGGCCGGCGGCGCGCAGCTGCTGTGGGGCGGCGGGCCGCACCCCTTCGGCGCGCAATACGTGCAGCCCACCCTGCTGACCGGGCTGAAGCAGGACGACGAGATCGTGCAGAACGAGGTCTTCGGCCCGGTGCTGACGCTGCAGACCTTCACCAGCGACGACGAGGCCGTGGCCCTGGCCAATGGCACCGACTACGGCCTGGGCGGCGTCTGCTACGGCGAAACCGGGCACGCCGCGGCACTGGCCGAACGCGTGCGCACGGGCTTCATCTGGGTCAACAGCTTCGGCATCCGCGACCTGGAGGCTCCCTTCGGTGGCATCAAGCGCAGCGGCATCGGGCGCGAAGGCGGCGACTGGAGCTTCGAATTCTTCTGCGACGTGAAAGACGTGGTGCTGCCGAAGAAGCCCTTCCGGGCCAGCTTCAGCCACCGATGAAAGGACAAACCCCATGAACGGCAAGATCGTCGGTGCGGCACTGGTGTCGCACCACCCGGGTCTGATGCAGTGCGAGGAATTCCGCGTGCTGCAAGGCGCCGGACAGGACTCCGACCTGATCGCCGGCTACGCCCGGCTGCGGCAGAAGATCGCCCAGGCCGCACCCGACGCATTGGTGATCTTCGATTCGCACTGGTTCACCACCGGCTACCACCTGGTGGACGGCGGTGAACGCTACAGCGGCACCTACATCTCCGACGAGATGCCCTGGTACCTGCACGGCGTGCCCTACGACTACCGCGGCCACCCCGGCCTGGCCGGGCTGGTGGAAACCGTGTCGCGCGAACGGGGTGGCTACAACCGCGTCATCTCGCACCCCGACCTGGGGCGCCAGTACGCCACCATCAACCTGGTCAAGCAGCTGAGGCTGGAACACGCCGGGCTGCCCGTGGTCACGGTCAGTTCATGCCAGAACTGCGACTGGCAGCACTTCATCCGGTCGGGCGAAGCAGTGGGCGAGGCCATCGCCCGCAGCGGGCTGCGCGTGCTGCTGCTGGCATCGGGCGCATTGAGCCACAAGTTCAACGCCATCGACTGGAAGCCGAACCACCCGCGCATCTTCCACGAAAGCAATGTCTCGCGGCCCGAGAACATCGCCAGCGACAAGGGCGCGATCGACCTGTTCAGGCAAGGCCGGCACGCCCAGCTGATCGAGCGCTGGGACGCCGAATACCGCCAGCTGCCCTGGGAAGCCTTCGGCGCGCATTACCTGCAGATGGTGGGTGCGATGGGCGGCCGTGACTGCACCGCCCGCGGCGAGCCGCTGTCGGCCTACGAGAACGCCCGCGGCACCGGCAACATCCACATCTGGTTTCATACCGAAGCGCAGGCCCCTGGGCCCGGGCCAGGGCAGGCCGCAGCGGCCGCCCGGGCCGCCGAACCGGCATCCAGCGGCCAGAAGGAGCCGGCATGAACTTCGAGTTTCCGCTGAAGGAATTGCCCGCGGTGATGCGCGGCCCGCGCGTGGAGCGGCGCCGCGTGCTGCTGGGCGGCAGCGCCTTCTGGGGCACGATGCGCGACGACATCACCCTGGTGCTGGACGACGGCCGCAGCCTGCGGGCCGACACGGCCTGCTACCTGCCGCCGGTGAACCCCAGCAAGATCATCGCGGTGCACATCTCGTACAGCTCGCGCAGCATCGAAACCCGCAACCGGCCCAAGCCCACCGACACCCCCACCTACTTCACCAAGCCGCCCACCTCATTGAACGGCCATGGCGGGCAGATCCTGAAGCCGGCCGACTGCCAGTACCTGAACTACGAGGGCGAGTACGCGCTCGTCATCGGCCGCACCTGCCGCAACGTCACGCCCGACGAGGCCTGGGACTACATCGAAGGCTTCTGCCCGGCGCTGGACATGGGCCTGCAGGACTTCCGCGACACCGACCAGGGCAGCATGCTGCGCGTGAAGGGGGCCGACACCCTGCTGCCCATCGGCCCGGGCATCGTGCGCGGCGTGAACCTGTTCGAGCAGACACTGCGCACCTACGTCGACGGCCTGGTGGTGCAGGAAGCGCACATCGGCGACGAGACGATCTGGGGCCCGCACTACGTCATTGCCGACATCGCGCGCCACATCACCCTGCTGGCCGGCGACGTGATCCTGATGGGCACCCCCTGCCATTCGCGCAGCGTCGAGCCGCGCCAGGTGGTGGCCTGCGAGATCACCGGCATCGGCCGCGTCAGCGGCACCGTGGTGGCCATCGACCCGCCGCGTGCCGCGGCCCTGGGCGTGGGCCATGCGCCCACCGACAGCCCCGAAGTGCGCCGGGTCGCGCTGGGCTTCGACGAACGGGTGCCCGAGCGCTTCAAGGCCAATTTGCTGAGCACGCGCCAGGGCTGAAGGCCCGCCGCCGCATAGGCCCCGCCTGTCACGGCTTCGTCACCGGCTGGATGCAGCATCGGCGGCAACCACACCCACCGGAGGCTCTTTCATGCCGCGTTCATTCCTGGCCCTGGCGGCCTGTCTTTCCTTTGCCCTGCCCGGCCAGGCCCAGACGGTCTTCGGCGGCACGGTCTTCACCGTCCAGGAAATGGTGGGCGTCGGCCGGTTGCCGGCCAACCTGCGCGACGAGCACGGCGAAACCTTCGGCTCGATCAGCGGCCTGTGGGCCGACATGGCGAGCTGGACACGGGTGGGCAACACCTACAGCGGCAGCTTTCTTGCCGCGCCCGACCGCGGCTACAACATCGCCGGTACCATCGACTACGCACCAAGGCTGAACACGCTGCAGATGAGCTTCACGCCGGCCCCCACGGGCGCCAGCGGGCTGGCGCAAAACCAGATCGGGCTGACGCTGACCAGCGCCACCCGCCTGTACGAGGCGCTGCCGACCGGCGGCACGCGACTCTTCAGCGGCCTGGACCCGGTGCCGGGCGGCGTGGCCACCGGCGGTGCGCGACCAGCGGCTGGCGGCCTGCCCGAACTGCCGCAAGCCTTCAACGGCAAACTGGCACTTGACGCCGAAGGCGTGGTGGTGCTGGCCGACGGCTCGCGCCTGATCAGCGACGAATATGGTCCGTCGATCTACCGCTTCGCTCCCGACGGCCGCTTCATCGGTGCCCTGGAAGTGGCACCTTCGGTGCGACCCATCCGCAACGGCGTCACCGACTACAGCAGCAACAACCCTACCGTCGGGCAGCCTGCGCCCAGCCCGGCCAACCCCAGCGCCGGCCGCGCCAACAACCAGGGCTTCGAAGGGCTGAGCATCTCGCCCGACGGCCGCACCTTGTTCGTGGGCCTGCAAAGCGCCGCCCGCCAGGACATCAACCCGGCCAGCGCCGCGGCCACGCGCGACAACACGCGCATCTTCACCTACGACATCAACAGCCCCGACGACATCCGTTTGAGCGGCGAATACGTGGTGCAGCTGCCGAAGTTCGTGCAAGGCACGGCCACGTTGGTGGCGGCGCAGAGCGAGTTGCTGGCCTTGTCGTCGACCCAGTTGCTGATGCTGCCCCGAGACAGCAACGGCCGCGAGGTGGGCACCCAGACTTCCTTGCTGCGCGCGGTGGAGATCCTGGACCTGAGCGCGGCCACCAACGTGCTGGGGGCCAGCTTCGAAACGCAGGTGGCGCCCGGCGGCGTGCTCAACCCCGCCATCGTGCCCGCGGCCAAGAGCCTGCTGCTGAACCTCAACGACCGCAGCCAGCTGAACCGCTTTGGCCTGACCAACGGCATTCAGGCCAACTTCGAGAACCTGTCGGAAAAGTGGGAAGGCCTGGTGCTGCTGCCGGCGCTGGACCCCGACCGGCCCGACGACTACTTCCTGTTCGTCGCCAACGACAACGACTTCGCCACCACCGACGGCTTCCATGCCGGTGCCGCCTACAACGACGGCAAGAACCTCGACACGATGTTCCTGGCCTACCGCGTGACCATCAGTCCGGTGCCCGAGCCGGGTACTGCGCTGCTGCTGGCGCTGGGAGGCGCAGTGCTGCTGGGGGTGGCGGGGCGGCGCCGACGCGTTCAAGCTGGGGTGTAATCCACAGCCGCTTCCCCGGTTTGACTTCCGCGCAGGCGCGTTGCCTGGCGCACGAGCCGATACGCTACCCGTTCCGGCTTGTTGTCGAACAGCGCCCGCGTGGCGATCCGCTGTGCCCGGCCTGTGTCGACGAGATCCTGCACGTGCGGCACCACAGCCTGTTCGTGCCGCGCGACTTCGACGTTTCGCCCCATTTCTCGTTGTTCAAGCCGACCTTGTTCGACGGCTTCGACCACCAGGCGCTGCGCTGACACGGCGACACCTGAGAACCCAGGTCCCGCCGGGACTCCAGAAGGCCTTGTCGTCCGACGTCACCGGCACGCGCCGCCGGCGTTGCCGCGCGAGCCGCAGGCCGTCGACAGTATGCTGACGAGTTCGATCTCGCTGCAATGACTGAACCGCGGAAGGGGCCATGCCATGTCGAAGACCTTGGAAAGCTTGCCGGTGCTGGTGGCCGGCGGCGGCATCGGCGGCCTGGCCGCGGCCCTGGCGCTGACCCGCCAGGGGCTGCGCGTGAAGGTGCTGGAACAGGCGGCGCAGCTGGGTGAAATCGGCGCCGGCATCCAGCTCGGCCCCAACGCCTTCGCCGCCTTCGACGCGCTGGGCATCGGCCCGAAGGCCCGTGCGCGCGCCGTCTACATCGACGAGATGGTGATGCACGACGCACTGGACGAAACCCTGGTCGGCCGCATTCCCACTGGCGCCGGCTTTCGGGCGCGCTTCGGCAACCCCTATGCGGTGATCCACCGCGCCGACGTGCACCAGGCGCTGCTGGAAGGCGCGCAAGCGTCAGACCGCATCGAGGTGCTGACGTCGACCACGGTGCAGCGCGTCGAACAGGACGAGCACGGCGTCACCGTGCACGACGCACAGGGCCGCAGCCACCGCGGCCTGGCGCTGGTGGGCGCCGACGGCGTGAAGTCGGCCGTGCGCCGGCAGTACGTGGGCGACGAGGCCCGCGTCTCCGGCCACGTCGTCTATCGCGCCGTGGTCGACCGGCAAGACTTCCCGGCCGACCTGCAATGGAACGCCGCCAGCATCTGGGTGGGGCCGAACTGCCATCTGGTGCACTACCCGCTGCGCGGTGGCCAGCAGTACAACGTGGTCGTCACCTTCCACAGCCGCGACCAGGAAGAGTGGAGCGTGCGCGAAGGCAGCCGCGACGAGGTGCTGAGCTACTTCCAGGGCATCTGCCCGCGCGCACGCCAGCTGATCGACCTGCCGAAGGACTGGAAGCGCTGGGCCACGGCCGACCGCGAGCCCATCGGCCAATGGACCTTCGGTGCCGGTGGCCGGACCACGTTGCTGGGCGACGCCGCCCACCCCACGCTGCAGTACCTGGCCCAGGGTGCCTGCATGGCGCTGGAAGACGCGGTGACACTGGGCGAGGCCTTGCGCGTGACCGGCAGCGCACAGGGCCACCACTTCGACCGCGCCTTTGCGCTGTATCAGCGCTCGCGCGTCGCCCGCACGGCGCGCATCGTGCTGTCGGCGCGCGAGATGGGCCGCATCTTCCATGCCCAGGGCGTGGAAAGGCTGGTGCGCAACGAACTGTGGCGGGGCCGCACACCAGAGCGCTTCTACGACGCGATGGAATGGCTGTACGGCTGGAAGGCCGAGAACTGCCTGAAGGACTGATCGGTCGCGCTCAGAAGAGGCTGCGCACGTCCTCGCTGTCCACCTGCAGTTTCACGAAAGCCTCGCGCGCGCTGGCACCGCCGTCGCGCGCCTGGGTGTAGCCCAGCACCAGCACCGTGCCCGGGCTGTGGCGCAGGCTCCAGGTGAGCGAGGTGGTGCGGTTCGCCGGCTCGCGCTGTTCACCGCGCTGCAGCGTGCTGCGCTGCACGATGGCCCGCAGGTACTGGCGCGGGCCCAGGTGCCAGACCAGCAGACCCTGGGCCGCGGTCTCGCGGAACGCGGGGCGGTCGGCACCGTCCAGCCGCGCCATGCTGAAACGCGGCTCCACTTCCAGGAAACGCAGTGGCCGCAGCTGCGCCATCAGGCTGAGCTGGCGGCCGCGGCGGACCAGGCCTTCGCGCGCGTCGACACGCTGGCCCGATTCGAATTTCAGCTCGGCGAAGTTCCACCACGGCGCCGGGGTGAACACGAAGCCGCCGCTCCAGTAGCGTTCGGCCAACTGCGGCTGCTGCGGGCCCAGGCGCTGGCGGGCGTGGCCGTACCAGTCCAGCCAGGCCTCGAGGTTGCGCGCGCCGGTCACCCACAGCCCCGGGCGCACGGTCTGCACAACGGGTTCGCCGGTCTGCCGGTCGCGCACGTCCTGGACTTCGGTGTTCAGCCAGAACTCGTTGAACCCGGGTACGCCGTCCCAGCCCTGGGCCACCCAGCCGCTGACGCTGCGCACGCCGCTTTGTGTGACGAAGCCGGTGTCGTGGCGAAAGCCGGCGGTGATGTCGTCGACGCTCAGGTTGGCTTCGCTGAAGTCGCGGTTGTAGAAGACGCGGGCATAACGGCGCTGGCCGTCTTCGGCACGGCCAGGAAGCAAGCTGCCGTTGCCGTCGTCCAGTGCGGTGGTGCGCGAAGCCAGCCATTGCGCGCGCAGCCGCCATTGCGGGTTCAGCTGCCAGGCCAGGTCGGGGCCCAGCACCTGGTTGTCGCCCAGGCCGCCGCTGTAACGGCGGGAAGCCAGCAACACCCCGCCCTGCAGGCTGTCGCGGTAGGCCTGAACGCGGCCGGCCAGCACCCGGGAAGCGGGCTGCTCGGCGGCGCCATTGCCGTAGACGCCGGGCAGCAGCACCACGCCGCCGCCTTCGTCGTCGATGGCGAAGGCCGTGCCGGCCAGGCCGGCGCCGCGCCAGGTGGCGCGCAGGCCGCCGCGCGGCCCGGTCAGGCTGCGGGTGTACAGCGCTTCGGTGGGGCTGCGCAGCAGGTCGCTGCTTTCGAAGAAGAAGGGGCGCTTCTCGCTCAGGAACAGTGAGAAGCGTTCGTTGCCGCGCAGCTGCGGCACGTCCAGCGCCACCTGCGAGAAGTCGGGGTTCAGCGTGGCGTCGACCACGAGTTCGGCGCGCGGCCGCCATTTCAGGTCGAGGCTGGCTTCGGTGTGCGTGCCCGTGTCGTCGCGGCGCAGCGTCAGGCTGGGGCGCAGCGTCAGGAACCGGTGCCGTTCGGGCAGGCGCACGTTGTCCAGCGGCTGCATCGTGTCGATGAAGCTGGCGGCCTCGCGCGGGATGAGCACCGAGGTGGCCATGTGGAACTGCTCGCGCGGCAGCCGCCGCGCCACCATCACGCGCCAGGTGGCGGCGGGGTCTTCGGAAAAGCGCAGCGCCGCGAACGGCAGGCGCAGCACCGCCGTCCAGCCTTCCGGCGTACGCCGGGTGGCGGCGTCCCAGTCGAAGTCGGGCGCGAAGTCTTCGCTGTCGTCGGCGGCGGTGTGCATGCCGTCGGCCAGGCTGCCGGCGGCGTTGACGCGGAAGAACTGCGCCGCGCGCCGGCTGCCGATGGGGTCGAGGTAGACGACGACGAAGTCCTGGGTGCGGTTGATCTGGTCGTAGCGCACCAGCGGCGCACGCATCAGTTCCGGCCGGGTGTCCAGCGCGGTGATGCCGACATACAGCGCCTGTTCATCCACCAGCAGCTGCACGCGCGTGGCCTGAGGCGGCGTCGCGCCCAGGGTGGGGGCTTTCTCGACGAAGCTGTCGTACACCGGCGCACGCTGCCAGGCCGGGTGGTCGAGCGCGCCGTCCAGGCGGATGCGCTCGCCGGGTTGCAGGCGTTCGGCGCGCATCGCGCTGCCCAGTTCGGCGCCGGCGGGGCCGGCAGCGCAGGCCAGGGCCAGCAGGCACAGCAGAACAAGGGGGCGGCTGAAGAAGGCGGGGCACGGCATGGCGGGCGGATGCTAGTGCAGCCGGCAGGCCGGCCAGACTGCAGAACAGGGGGGCCCGGCCTGGCGCCGCACTGCGTCAGCGCGCCGCCGCCACCCCCCACCAGGCCGGCAGCAGCGCCAACACGTCGGCGCGGCGATAACGCTCGTCCAGCAGCCACAGCCAGCCGCGGTCTTCGGGGGTGCGCAGCACGCGGCCCGCGGCCTGCACCACCTTGTGCATCGCCGGCACCAGGTCGGCATGGGCCAGGCCGGCACCGAAGAGTTCGTCCAGCCGCGACCGCATCGCGTCCTGCTGCGGCGACACCGGCGGCAGGCCCAGCGTGGCGACGAACGCGCCGATCAGCAACGAACCGGGCAGATCCACGCCTTCGGCAAACACGCCGCCCAGCACCGCAAAGCCCAGCCCGCGCCCGCCGGGCTCGAAGCGCGCCAGGAACTGCTGGCGGGCCTCTGAACCCATCTGGCGGTCCTGGCGCCATTGCGGGACGTCGGGGCGGCTGCGGGCCAGGCGCTCGGCGGCCTGGTCCAGGTAATCGAAGCTGCTGAAGAAGGCCAGGTAGTTGCCGGGGTGGGCGTCGAACTGCGCCGTCAGCACGTCCACCAGGCGCTGCAGCGAACGGCCGCGGTCGGCGAAGCGGGTCGACAGGCCGTCGGCCACCTGCACGCACAGGTGTTCGGCCGCAAAGGCTGGCGGCACATCGATCCAGGCCGTGTCTTCGGGCAGGCCCAGCAGTTGCACGGCGTGTTCGGGCGGGGCCAGGGTGGCCGAGAACAGCGTAGCCGTGTGCAGGGCCTTGAAGCGCGCGCGCAGGAAGCAGGCCGGGGCGACGTTGCGCACGCACAGCACGGGGTCGGCGCCGTGGTGGATGTCGAACAGGCTGTGCGGGCTGAGCGCGTCGACGAGGCGCAGGAAGCGTTGCAAGAGGAAATGGAAGTCGAGCAGGCCGCCCTGGGCCAGCGGCTGGTGCTGGAAATGTTCGGCCAGCGCGCCCGCGGCAGCCTGCAGCGCCTGCACCCAGTCGTCGGGCACGGCAGCCAGCACGGCATAGGGCGCCTGGCTCGCGGCCACCAGTTCGCTGCTGGCCTGCACCAGGCCCTGCAGTGCGCCTTGCACCGCCACGGGCGCCTGGCGGGCGGCGGCGTCCAGCGCATCGAGGCCGATCTCGGCGGTGTACATCGCCCGCGTGCGGTCGACGAGGTTGTGCGCTTCGTCCACCAGCACCGCCAGCCGCCAGTCCTGCGCCTGCAGCAGACCCCAGAGCTGGGCGTTGGGGTCGAAGAGGTGGTTCACGTCGCCCACCAGCACGTCGGCCCAGCGCACCATTTCCTGGCCCAGGTAGTAGGGGCAGATGTCGTGGGCCAGCGCAATGCGCCGCTGTGCCGCGGCGTCCAGCCAGCCCAGGGCCGCAGCCTGGGCGCGGGCGGCGGGCAGGCGGTCGTAGAAGCCGCGGGCCAGCGGGCAGGCGTCGGGGTGGCAGGCCTTGTCGGGGTGTTCGCAGGCCTGGCCCTTGGGCACCATGGCCTGCACGCGCAGCGCCTGGCCGGCGGTGGCGCTGCGCAGCGTATCCAGCGCTTCCAGCGCGGCCAGGCGGCCAGTGCCCTTGCAGGTCAGGTAGGCCAGCTTGTCGATGCCCTGGCCCGGCACCGCGCGCAGCAGCGGGAACAGCGTGCCCACGGTCTTGCCGATGCCGGTGGGCGCCTGGGCCAGCAGGCAACGGCCGGCGACCGCGCTGCGGTAGACGGCTTCGGCCAGCGCGCGCTGGCCGGGGCGGAAGGCGGTCTGCGGGAAGGGCAGCTGTGCCAGGGCGGCGTCGCGGTCGGTGCGGTGTCGGGCTTCGGCCTCGGCCCAGCCCAGGAAGGCGTCGCAGCGGGCTTCGAACAGGGCTTGCAGCTCCTCAGCGCCATACAGCTGGTGCAGCGCCGTCTCGGTCTGGCTGGCCACGTCGAAGTACACCAGGGCGAGGGCGAGTTCGGGGATCTGGTGCTGCCGGCAGAAGAGCGCGCCGTAGGTCTGCAGCTGGGCCCAGTGCAGCTGGCGCCGGTTGGCCGGAATCTCGTCGGGATGGCCGCGGATGGTCTTCACTTCTTCCAGGCAGCGGCGGCGCGGGTCATAGCCGTCGGCGCGGCCGCGCACGCGCAGGCCGCCGTGGCGGCCTTCCAGCGCGACTTCGGTCTCATAGTCCTGGCCGCGGCGCTGGGCCACGGTCTGCTGGCCCTGCAGGCCCTCCAGGGCGGTGGCGGCCGGGGTGAAGCGGCGGTCCAGGTCGCCTTGCTTGGCGGTGAATTCGCACAGGCCGCGCACCGACACGGTGTAGGTCCAGGCGGGGGCAGCGGGCGTTTCGGGCAGCCGGGATGCCTTGGGTGTCGAGGGGGTTTGGGTGGCGATGCCGGTGGCGAGCATGGGCCATTGTCGAAGCTCGCGCAGGTCCGGCCACGCAGCCGCCCGGATCTGGCGAGAATGCGCGCCAACGATGCGCCCCTTGCCCCGAACCCAGCGCTTGCTGGCCACCGCCGGCCTGCCCTTGCTGCTGCTGCTGCTGAGCGCCTGCGCCAGCCGCGGCCCGGGCGGCCAACCCGGCCGCGACGGGCCGCCGCCGAACCCGCCGCGGGGCGTCGAGAACACGCCCGATGCCGTGCCCCGCGTGGAGCCCATCCGCCAGGGCGGCCCGAACAAGCCTTATGAGGTGTTCGGCCAGCGCTATGTGCCGCTGACCGGCGACGTGCCGCTGCGCGAGGTGGGCGGCGCTTCCTGGTACGGCGTGAAGTTCCACGGCCGCCCCACGAGCAGCGGCGAGCCCTACGACATGCTGGGCATGACCGCGGCCCACAAGACCATGCCGATTCCCAGCTATGCGCGGGTGCGCAACCCGGCCAACGGGCGCGAAATCGTGGTCCGCGTCAACGACCGCGGACCCTTCGTGGCCGGCCGTGTCATCGACCTGAGCTACGCCGCTGCCGCCAGGCTGGGCGTGCTGCGCGGCGTGACGCCGGTGGAAGTGGTGCGGCTGACACACGCGGAGATCCGCACCGGGTTCTGGCTCGACGCCCGAGCCACCACCGACGCCGCGACAGCCGCGTATCCCTAAGCCGGCTGAAGACCCCGGCTTGCCGTGGCCGGGCTTTGCGCCGATGCTCCACGCTCCGAGGCCCATTCCCGACGCGATGCCGCAAGCCGACGCCCCCATCACGTTTGTCGTTCCCGGCGTGCGCTACGACGGCCCCAGCCGCAGCGGCGCGAGCGCCACCCCGCTGCCCGCCAGCAGCGGCCCCGGCCAGGTGAAGGCGCGGGTGCAGGTGGCCGCCCGCCGCAGCGGCGACGCGGTGCGCGTGACAGCGGTGCCGGGCGAAGACCTGGTGCTGCTGCACATCGCCGGCGGCCCGGTGCTGACCCTGCACCCGGCCACCGCCGCGGCGTTGATGCGCGGCCAGGACCGCGCCACGCGCGGTGCAGAACATTCCGCCGGCCGCGACGAAAGCGAGGTGCAGGTCAGCGCCCGGCTGCGCTGGCAGGACCTGGAGCAGGCCGCGCCCTCGCGCAGTGGCGGCTTCCTGGGCCAGGTGCTGCTGTCGGCCTTCGAGGTCGTCACCGGCCTGGTGCGCGACAAGGCGGTCGACTTCGTTGCCAGCGCGGTGGTGCACAAGGTCGACGGCCAGGTCGAGGCCGGCGTCTACGAACTCTCGCCCGAGACACTGACGGCATTGAAGGGCAGCGGCCGCCTGCGCACCGCGCTGCCGGCCCCGGCCAGCCCGGCAACGCAGCCGCTGCTGGTGCTGATCCACGGCACTTTCGTCGACACCGTCAGCACCTTCGGCAAGATGTGGGTGCAGCACCCGCAGGCGGTGCACGATCTGTTCACGCACTACGGCCAGCGGGTCTACGCGCTGGACCACCCCACCCTGGGCGCCAGCCCGATCGCCAACGCCCTGACTCTGGTGCAGGCCTTGCCCGACGGCGTACGCCTGCACCTGGTCACGCATTCGCGCGGCGGGCTCGTGGCCGAAGTGCTGGCGCGCGTGTGCGCACGGCCCGTGCTGAGCGCCGACGACCTGGCGCACTTCGCCGACCCGGCTTACGAAGGGCAGCGCCGTGAGCTTCGCGCGCTGGCCCAGGCCGTGAAGAAGAAGGGCATCGCCGTGGAACGCGTCTTGCGCGTGGCCTGCCCGGCGCGCGGCACGCTGCTGGCCAGCCAGCGGCTCGACGCCTACCTGTCGGTGCTGCGCTGGACGCTGGAGCTGGCCGCGGTGCCGGTGGCGCCGACCCTGCTGGAGTTCCTGGCCGAGGTGGCGCGCCGACGCGCCGACCCGGCCGAACTGCCCGGCCTGGCCGCGATGATCCCCGACGCGCCGCTCCTGAACTGGCTGAACGGCACCGAGGAACCCATTGCCGGCGACCTGCGCGTGATCGCCGGCGACCTGCAGGGCGACAGCGTCGGCACCTGGCTGAAGACGCTGCTGGCCGACGCCTTCTACTGGACCGACAACGACATCGTCGTGCACACCCGTTCGATGTACGGGGGCGCGCCACGCGCGGGCGGGGCGCAATTCCTGCTGGACCAGGGCGGCAAGGTCACGCACTTTGCCTACTTCGCCAACGAACGCAGCGTGCAGGCGGTGGTGGCCGGGCTGACGCAGTCGCAGCCACCGGGTTTCGACCTCATCGGCCCCTTGTCCTGGGCCGGGCGGGACAGCAGCGGCAGCCGCGCAGCACGGGCTTCAAGAGACGGCCGGCCGGCCAGCGAAAGGCCGGCCGTGTTCGTGCTGCCAGGCATCCTGGGCAGCCACCTGCGGGTGGGTGACGAGCGCATCTGGCTCAGCCTGCGCCTGATCGGCGGGCTGGGCAAGCTGCGCTACGAGCCTGGCCGCGTCGACGGCGTGCAGCCCGACGGGCCCATCGGCCTGAGCTACGACGACCTGATCGAGCACCTGGCCGACAGCCACGAAGTCCTCGAGTTCAGCTACGACTGGCGCCGCCCCATCGAGGAAGAAGCCCGCCGCCTGGCCGAGGCCGTGGTCGCGGCGCTGGACGCGCGCAACGCCACTGGGCAGCCGGTGCGGCTGCTGGCGCATTCGATGGGCGGCGTGGTGGCGCGCACGATGCAGCTGGAACGGCCGCAGGTCTGGGCGCGGCTGATGCAGCGCCCGGGCGCACGCCTGGTGATGCTGGGCACGCCCAACGGCGGCAGCTGGGCGCCGATGCAGTGCCTGTCGGGCGACGACAGCTTCGGCAATGCGCTGGCCAGCTTCGGTAGCCCGCTGCGCGACCGGCAGGCGCGGCAATGGATGGCCGAGATGCCCGGCTTCATCCAGCTGCAGGCCGGCCTGCTGGACCAGGGCCTGGACCAGGAAAGCCAATGGCGCGAACTGGCCGAAGCCGACCTGAAGTTCGTGCAGGACCGCAACTGGTGGCACACCAGCAGCGGCGAATCACCCGAAGCCGCCTACGCCTGGGGTGTGCCGCCGCAACGCGTGCTGGACCAGGCGCGCGCGCTGCGTGAACGCCTGGACCGACAGCGCGACGGCGACTTGAAGACCTTCGCCGACAGGCTGGCCCTGGTGGTGGGCCGCGCGAAGTTCACGCCCGACGGCTACACCGTGGGTGAACAGGGCTTGGTCTACCAGGACGCGGTGGACGGTGGCGACGGCCGCGTCACGCTGGAATCGGCGCTGCTGCCGGGTGTGCGCACCTGGACTCTGGACACCGAACACGGCAGCCTGCCCGACAAGCAAGCGGCCTTCGAGGCCTTCGTCGAGCTGCTCGAACGAGGAGACACGGCGCGGCTGTCGCTGCTGGCCACGCAGCCCGTGGCGGGCCAGCGCGGCGGCGCGGCAGCGGCAGCGGCAACGGCAACGCCGAGGGTCGTGCATGTCGCCAGCAGGCCTTCGCGCGCGCGCAGCCTGCCGCTGCCGGCCATGGGGCAGAAGGCCGTGTTCCTGCAAAGCCGCGCCGACGACGGCGCCCTGCAGCGCCCGCGCTCGACGGCGCTGCAGGTCGCGGTGCTGAACGGCAACCTCAGTTTCGTGCGCACGCCGCTGATGGTGGGACATTCGCGTTCGCTCATCCTCACCGGCACCGAAGCGGCGGTCAACCGGCTGGTCGGCGGCGCGATGAAAGCGTCGCTCGAAGCCGGGCTGTATCCGGACGAACCCGGCTCGCACCAGATCTTCATGAACACCCGCCAGGACCCCGGCAACCCCTGGGCCGCGCCACGCCCGGGTGCGGTCGTCGTCGTCGGCCTGGGCGACGAAGGCAAGCTCAGCGAAGAACGGCTGACGCGCAGCGTGCGCCAGGGGGTGATGGCCTGGGCCCAGCGCCAGGCCGAGGCCCCGGCCGGCGCACCCGCGCACATCGAGCTGGCCGCCACCCTGATCGGCAGCGGTGGCAGCGGCATGAACGCCAGCAACGCCGCCCGCGCCATCGCCCAGGGCGTGCGCGACGCCAACCTGCGCCTGGAAGCCGGCAACATCGAACGCGGCTGGCCGGTGGTGACGAAGCTGACCCTGGTGGAGCTGTACCTGGAGCGCGCTTCCGACGCCTGGCACGGTCTGCAGGTGCTGGCCACCGCCGCGCCAGGCAACTTCGACATCGCACCCACCATCGCCAGCGGCGTGGGCCCGCTGCGCCGCCAGATCGACAGCGGCTACCGCGGAACCGACTACGACTTCATCACCGCCACCTCGGCCGGCGACGACACCATCGCCTTCACGCTGGACACCCGGCGCGCGCGCACCGAAGTGCGCGCGCAGTCGACGCAGGGCAGGCTTCTGCGCGAACTGGTCGGCAAGGCGTCGCGTGATGGCCGCAACGGTGATGGCGATGCGCAGCTGGGCCGCACCCTGTTCCAGCTGCTGGTGCCGCACGAGGTGGAACCTTTCCTCAGCGGCACCGGCCGCATGCTGCTGGAACTGGACGAGAAGACCGCACCCATTCCCTGGGAACTGCTCGAGACCCAGAGCGAACACCTGTCGCGCCCCGGCCAGGGCGCCGAGCGGCCCTGGGCCATCCGCACCCAGCTGCTGCGCAAGCTGCGCAAGGACAGCTACCGCCAGCAGGTGCAGGACGCCAGCCCCGACGACAGCGTGCTCGTCGTCGGCGAGCCGCTGATCACCGACGACCGCTACGCGCGCCTGCCGGGTGCCGAACGCGAGGCCAGGGCCGTGGCCAGGCAGCTGGGCGAGACCGGCGCGGTGCCGCCCGACCGCATCAATGCGCTGCTGGACCAGCCCAGTGCGTCGCAGGTGATCAATGCGCTGTTCGAACGCTGCTACCGCATCGTGCACATCGCCGGCCATGGCGAGCCGGTGCTGCGCGACGAGAAGGACCGCAGCAAGATCATCCACAAGGGCGGTGTCGTGCTGTCCGACGGCACTTTCCTGGGCCCGGACGAAGTGCGCAGCATGCGTACCGTGCCCGAACTGGTGTTCGTCAACTGCTGCCACCTGGCCGCGCCCGACGAACAGGAAGCCTTGAAAGCCAGGCGCCGCGGGCCCTTCGACCGGGCCGACTTCGCCTACGGCCTGGCCGACGCCTTGATCGAGACCGGCGTACGTTGCGTCATCGCCGCCGGCTGGGCCGTCGACGACGAACCTGCAGAGATCTTCGCCACCACCTTCTATGCCCAGCTGCTGAACCGGCAGCCTTTCATCACCGCCGTGGCCCGTGCGCGCGAGGCCGCCTGGCTGGCCGACCCGCGCAGCAATACCTGGGCCGCCTACCAGTGCTACGGCGACCCGAACTGGACCTACCGCCAGAGCGCCACCGACGCCCTGGCCACGCCAGTGGCCGCACGCGAGGAATTCGATGGCGTGGCTTCGCCGCTGGCGCTGGTGCTGGCCCTCGAGGAAGTGGTGGTGCAGCACCGCTACATGGGCGCCGAACCCGCCGTTCAACTTGAGAAAGTGCGCCACCTGGAAGCCCGCTTCGCCAGCCTCTGGGGCAGCATGGGCGCCGTGGCCGAGGCTTTCGCGCTGGGCTACCAGGAAGCCGGCGACGCCGACAGCGCCATCGCCTGGTACGAGCGTGCCGTGATCGGCAACGACGGCAGCGCGTCGATGAAGGCACAGGAAGAACTGGGCCAGCTGCGCGCCCACCGCGCCTGGGACCGCCTGGGTCGGGCAGCGGCCGGGCAGCGCCTGGCCGTGGCGGCGCAGGCCCAGGCCGAAATCAGCCAGGCCGTGCACGACCTGAGCCTGCTGGCCAGCTTGCTGCCCACCCTGCAACGCCACAGCCTCGTCGGCTGGGCCCACCAGCGGCTGGCACTGATCGACCGGCTCTTGGGCAAGGGCGCTGCCGAGCAGCAGCAGCTGCAAGCCGCTGGCCAAGCCTACCGCGCAGCATCCAGCCTGGCACGGCAACAGGGCCAGACCGACCTGTTCCGCCCGGCGCTGAACGCACTGGCCGTCGAACTGGTGCTGCAGAACCTCCCAGGACCTGGCCGTCGTGCCAGGCTCGACATCGAGCTGCTGGAAGCAGCCCGGCACAGCCTGCAGCACAAGGCCCTGAACGATCCCGACTTCAGTTGCCACGCCGGCCTGATCGAGATCGACCTGCTGCAGGCCCTGGCCGGGCGTCGCCTGAAGCAGGCCGCCGCCGGACTGCTGGACCGCTACGCCGAACTGCACACCCGTGTGGGCTCGCGCAGCTGCTGGACAGCGGTGGCCGACCAAGGCGATTTCCTGCTCACCCCCCATGCGCGGCGGCAGGGCGGGGCCGAGGCCGCCGCGGCCGCACTGTTGCTGGCCTGGTTGAACGAACGCGCCGGGCGCGGCGCGGCTCCGGCGGCCTGAAGCGGCTGCGCATTGCCGGCCTGGCCCATGCCAACCTACCTCCTGCTTGCCGATGGCGTGCTGCTGCTGCACCTGGCGGTGGTGGTCTTCGTCGTCGCCGGGCCGCTGCTGTGCCTGCTGGGCCATCGGCGCGGCTGGCCCGTGGTCAACGGCCTGCGCTTCCGGCTGGTGCACGGGCTGCTGCTGGGCTTCGTCATCGCCCAGGCCTGGCTCGGCCAGCTGTGCCCGCTGACGGTACTGGAATCCTGGTTGCGGGTGCAGGGCGGCGAAGCCGGCTATGGCAGCAGCTTCATCGGCCACTGGGTCGGCCGGCTGCTGTTCTACCAGGCGCCGATGTGGGTCTTTGCCCTGGTCTACACCGCCTTCGGGGGGCTGGTGCTGGCGGTGTGGTGGCGCGTGCCGCTGCGGCAAAAGCCGCTAACCTACGCCCACCAGAGCCGCTGAATGCTCCAAGCGCCCGCCCCATGCCCACCACCCTGCGCCCGGCCCGCCCTGAAGACCACGCCTGGCTGAGCGCCTGGCTACCCGACGCCGCCGCCACTGCGCACTGGGCCGGCGCCGCTGCACGCCACCCCTTGCGCAGCTACGAATGGGAACGCCTGCTCGACGAGGGCGATGGCCGCAGCCATGTGCTGCAGGACGGCGACGAGCCCGTGGCCTTCGGCCAATGCACGGTGGCCGGGCCTGGCAACCTGCGCCTGTGCCACCTGATCGTGCGGCCCGAGCGCCGCCGTCAGGGCTGGGGCCTTGCGCTATGCACCCGGCTCATCGACCTGGCCCTGGCCGAACCCACGGTGCGCGCCCTGCTGGCCGACGTGCACCGCCAGGACATCGCCGCGCGCAACCTGTTCAGCAAGTTCGGCTTCCAGGGCCTGGCGGCAGCGCCTGGCAACCCCCTGCTGCCGCTGCGCTGCCTGCTGCGCCGGCCACCGGCCTGAAGCCCGGGCCGGGCCTTCAGCGCCCGCCGCTCACGTCGATGATGGCGCCGGTGGTGTAGCTCGCCTCGTCGCCCAGCAGCCAGACGATGGCTGCAGCCACCTCATCAGCCGTGCCGGCGCGCTGCATCGGCACCTGTGGCGCCAGGCGTCGGGCGCGGTCGGGCTCGCCGCCGCTGGCATGGATTCCGGTGTCGATGATGCCGGGGCGCACGGCATTCACGCGCACGCCTTCGCTGGCCACTTCGCGCGCCAGGCCCAGGGTGAAGACATCGATGGCGCCCTTGGCCGCGGCGTAGTCCACGTACTGCCCGGCCGAACCATGGCGCGAGGCCGCCGACGAGACATTGACGATGGCCCCGCCGCGGCCGCCGTGCGCCGTGCTCAGCCGGCGCACGGCCTCGCGCGCACAGTACATGCTGCCGAACACGTTGACGGCGAACATGCGCTGCACACGTTCGGCGCTCATCGCGTCGACCCGGGCGGCGGCGTCCACGATGCCGGCGTTGTTGACCAGGCCACCCAGCGGCGGCAGTGCGCCGTCGACCTGGGCGAAGAGCGCCCGCACCTGCGCGTCGTCGGCGACGTCGGCGCCCAGGGCCAGCGCCTGCCGGCCCAGAGCCCGCACCTGCGCGGCCACGGTTTCGGCGGCGGCGACGTCACGGGCATAGTTCACGGCCACATGCCAGCCGGCACGGGCTGCGCGAAGAGCGACAGCCGCGCCGATGCCGCGGCTGCCGCCGGTGATGAGAAGGGTTCTGTCCATGGGCGCACTGTAGCTTTGCGCGCCTGGGCTAGAGTGGCTGTGTTGTCACCCGCAGACCCCGCACCATGGCCAAGGACTTCGACGAACTGGAAGACAGCAACCGCTCCGCCAACGCCAGCATCCACGAGGTGTCGGACCCGGCACGGCGCTTGTGGCTGCGGGCCGGCGCCGGCGCCGCGGGCCTGGGCTGGCTGTCGACGCTGGGGCTGGCGAGTTGCGCTTCGGGCGGCGGCGCCGGCAGCGCCGGGCCGAGCCTGGGTTTCGAAGGCCTGCCGCCCTCGACCGCCGACGCCGTCCGCGTGCCGTTGGGTTACGTGGCCCAGGTGCTGGCGCCCTGGGGCGAGCCGCTGGGCATTGCCGGCGCCGCGATGCCGGCCTGGAAGCCCGATGCCAGCAACAGCGCCGCGGAACAGGCCCTGCAGATGGGCATGCACCACGATGGCCTGGACTTCTTTGCGCTGGCCGAAGGCGGGGCGGGCTCGAACCGCGGCCTGCTGGCCATCAACCACGAGTACACCGATGACGGCCTGCTGCACCCCGGCGGCCAGACGCCCTGGACGCCAGAGAAGGTGCGCAAGGCCCAGGCGGCGCACGGCATCGCAGTGATCGAGGTTGAACGCCAGGCCGGCGGCTGGCAGATGGTGCGGCCTTCGAAGTACGCCCGCCGCATCACCGGCAACACGCCCTTCGCCATCGGCGGCCCGGCCGCCGGCCACGCGATGATGCAGACCGCCGCCGACCCGGCCGGCCGCACGGTGCTGGGCACGCTGGGCAACTGCGCCAGCAGCAAGACGCCCTGGGGCACCTACCTGTCGGGTGAAGAGAACTGGGCCAACTACTTCACCGCGGCCGATACGCCCACCGCCCACGAACGCCGCTGGGGCATCCGCAAGGCCACCTGGTACCGCTGGCCCGAGCACGACGAGCGCTTCGACACCGTGCGCCATCCGAACGAGCCGAACCGCTTCGGCTGGGTCGTCGAAGTCGACCCGATGGACCCGACCAGCACCCCCGTCAAGCGCAGCGCCCTGGGCCGCGCCGCGCACGAAGGCGCCTGGGTTGCCGTGACGAAAAGCGGCCGCGCCGTGGTGTATTCGGGCGAGGACGCGGCTTTCGAGTACATCTACAAGTTCGTCTCGCGCGATGCCATCCGCCCGGCCAGGACCGGCGTCAGCGCCGCCAAGGCGAATGCCGACCTGCTGGACCACGGCACCCTGTACGTGGCGCGCTTCGATCGCGACGGCCGTGGCCGCTGGCTGCCGCTGGTGCACGGCAGCGGCCCGCTGACCGCGGCCAATGGTTTTGCCGACCAGGGTGAAGTTCTCATCAAGGCGCGCCAGGCCAGCGACCTGCTGGGCGCCACCAAGATGGACCGGCCGGAATGGCTGGCCATCGACGAACGCAGCGGCTGGGTCTATTGCACGCTGACCAACAACAGCCGCCGGGGCCAGGCCGGCTTTCCGGGGGTGGATGCCGCCAACCCGCGCGCTGCCAACGTCATGGGCCACATCATCCGCTGGAAGGAAGACGGCGACTTCGACGGCCCGGGCATGGCCTGGAACCACCTGCTGCTGGCCGGCGACCCGGCCAACACCGACGAGGCCAACCGCGGCAACATCCGTGGCGACGCCTTCGGCAGCCCCGACACCATCGCCTTCGATCCGCGCGGCCTGCTCTGGGTGGGCACCGACGTCAGCAGCAGGACAATCAACAAGGGCCCCTACGAGCGCCTGGGCAACAACAGCCTGCTGGCCTGCAACCCGGTCAGCGGCGAGGTGCGCCGCTTCCTCACCGGCCCGGTGGGCTGCGAGATCACCGGCGCCACCTGGACACCCGATGGCCGCACGATGTTCGTGAACATCCAGCACCCTGGCGAAAGCCCGGGCGACCGCAGCGACCCGACCCAGCCCAGCCGGTTCTCGCGCTGGCCCGACAACGCGCCGGGCAGCCGCCCGCGTTCAGCCACCCTGGCGATCTGGCGCCAGGACGGTGGCGTGGTCGGGGGCTGACACCGGTGGCGACACCCGCAGCCGATTGCGGCCGTCGTGCTTGGCCCGGTAGAGCGCCAGGTCGGCGGCCTTGAGCAGGGCCTCAGCCTCGTAGGGCTGGGCCGCTGCCAGGCCCAGGCTCACGGTCATGCGCAGCTCGGGCACCTCGGCGCAGAAGTCCGTGTGCGCGGCGACACGTTCACGAAGCCGCTCGCAGACCTCCCGTGCCTGTGCCAGGCTCATGCCGGGCAGCACGATGACAAATTCCTCGCCGCCATAACGCGCCAGCACGTCGCGCGAACGCGTGTTCTCGCGCAGCAGCGCGGCCAGCGCCACGAGCACGCGGTCGCCCGCCGCGTGGCCATGGGTGTCGTTGATGATCTTGAAGTGGTCGATGTCCATCAGCGCCAGCGCCACGGGCTCGCCGTCGCGTTGCAGGGCCGGCAGCAGTTCGGCACAGCGGCGGTCGAAGTGGCGGCGGTTGCCCAGGCCGGTGAGCGGGTCGCGCTCGGCATGCACCGCGAATTCCGCCGCCCTGGCGCGCTGGTTCTGGGCGTCCTGGCGCGCCTGCTCGGCCTGCCAATGGGCATGCTGGGCTTCGGTGCGGGTGACGAACAGCTCCGACTGGGCGCGCAGCTGCTGCGTGGCACGCCGGCGTTCCATGCGCTCCACGGTCTCGAAGTGGACCAAGGCGTCCTCGAATCGCCCCAGCTGCCGGCAGGCGCGATAGGCCGCGTGGTGCGCGCGGATGGCGGTCTGCAGTGGCGCCTGATCGCCCATTTCCGTGATCAGCGCCTGCATCTCGGCCAGGGCGGCCTCGGGCCGGTTCTGCAAGATCTCGTTGACGGCCATCGTCGTGCGCATGCGCCAGATGTAGGCCGCGAAGCCGCGCGCCTGCGCGGTGGCCTGGGCCCGCTGCAGCAGGGCCTGTGCGGCTTCGCCCTGGCCGTTGTACATCAGCACCTCGCCCAGGTTGCCGCAGACGGCGATCTCCATTTGCTCTGGCGCGGGGTTCGGCAGGTTCGAGAACGCGCGGGCACCGGCTTCCAGCGCCTGTGCCAGGGCTTGGTCCACTTCGGCCTGAGGAGCCGCGCCATTGAGTCGATGAAACAGGCCGATGTAGAACGCACACAGGGCGTTCTGGGTCACGAGTTGGTCTTCGGCCTGGGCCGCGGGGCCATGGATGCGCAGTGCTTCGCCCACCACGCGTGCCGCTTGCCAGGAGTCGCCCATGCGTTCGAAGCAGGCGCCCAGCGTGAAGGCTGCCTTCAGCGATGCGTTGGGATCGCCGAGCGGGCCGACCAGCCGCACCAGTTCGTGGGCGGTGTCCAGGGCACGATCGAACGCCGCCATCTCGCAGGCCGATATCGCGAACACGCGCATCAGCTGATAGCGCTCGAGCGCCAGGTTCCCGGCCAGCGGGTCCTGCGACAGGGCCTGCAGCACCGGCGGCGCGTGGGTCAGCACATCGGCGTGTCGGCCCAGGCGCCAGAGTTGTTCGCACAGCCTGGCGCCGGCCAGCGCCGCGTCGGCCGGCAAACCCAGGGCCTGGGCCAGCGCCATGGCCTCGCGCGCACCCGCGCAGGCAGGTTCCGGCGCGGTTGTGCCCGCCGGATCGGCCAGCGCCAGGCTGGCTGCCAGTCGCCGCCTGAGCTCGACAGTGGAGGATGTCATCGGGTGGGAGACAAGCGCTTAAGTTTCTACCTGGTCGGTTTCGGCCCATTCGACCCTGAACTTGAGCCTCGTGGCCAGGCTGTCAGAGCACGGGCGGCCCGAAGCCCAGCGGCGCCTGCGCCGCCAGCCAGGCGGTGACGGCCCAGCACGCGACATTTTGCGGCAAGGTCCGCGGGTCGACGCGCTCCAGCGTGTCGTTCTCGGTGTGGTGGACGTCGAAGTAGTTGCTGCCGTCCTGCCCCAGGGCCAGGCCAGGCCAGCGGTGGCGGCGCATCAGCAGGGCGGCGTCGGGGCCCGGGCCGCCGCGGTTGCGGGCTTCGCCTTCGGCCCAGGCCACACCCAGCGGCGCCAGGACGCGGGCGACGTCCTCGAACAGCGGCACCGCCGCGGCCTGCACGCGGTGGTTCAGCTGGAACACCGGGCCGGCGCCGAAGTCGCTTTCGCCGACCAGCTGGTGCACCACGTCCTTGTAGCGGTCGCCATAGGCGCGGGCGCCGTCGAAGCCGTTTTCCTCGTTGCCGAAGAGCACCACGCGAATGGTGCGCCGCGGCGCCACGCCAGCGGCCATCAGCACGCCAGCGGCGGCGCTGACGATGGCCACGCCAGCACCATCGTCCTGCGCGCCCTGGCCCAGGTCCCAGCTGTCCAGGTGTGCGCCGATGAGCACGACTTCGTCCTTCAGGTCGGTGCCGGGCACTTCGGCGATGACGTTGTGGGTGATGGCGTCGACGTCGCTGCGGGCTTCGAGCTTCAGGCGCAGGCGCAGCGGCGAGCCGCCGGCCTGCAAGCCGGCGATGACCTCGGCATCGGGAACCGATACCGCGAAGGCCGGGATGCGCGGCAGGCTCAAGTCGTAGCGCGTGGCGCCGGTGTGGGCAATGGGCGCGCGGTCGGTGCCGATCGAGCGGATTCCCACGGCCACCGCGCCGCGCCGCGCCGCCTCGATCGGACCCATGCTGCGCGCGCCCACGGCAGCGCTGTAGCCGCTGCCGGTTCGCGTGCGTTCCATCTTCTGGTCGATGAAGACGATGCGGCCGCGGGCCCGGCTGCTGGCCGGGTCGTCGGCCAGCAGCGCAGCCAGGTCGGGGTACCAGGCGATCTCGGCTTCGATGCCTGCGGGCGGTGTCGGCACGCTGTTGCCCAGCGCGGCCATCACCAGGGCTTGTTCGCGCGCCGGTACACCGGGCTCCTGTGCCCCTGGGGCCAGCAGCGTGGCCGAAGCCGGCCCGCGCTGCCACACGCGCAGCGGCAGCGGCTCGGCACGCACGTTCTGCAGCTTCAGCCCGCGCAGCGCGCCCTGGGCCCAGGCCACGGCCTGGGCGTCGGCGGCGGAACCGGCCGGGCGCGCGCCGATGTCGCGGCACAGTTGCTGCAGCAGCGGCCAGGCCTGGGTGTCGGCCAGCGCCAGTTCGCGCAGCTTGGCGGCGTGCTGCAGGTCGGCCTCGGCGAAGGCTGCGGGTGTCTGTGCACCACTCACCCGGCTCATGCCCGCGGCCACGAAGGCTGCCGTTCCGAGAAGTGCACGGCGGATCATTTCGAGGTGGGCATGACGAACTCGGCACCCTTGCCGATGCTGTCGGGCCAGCGCTGCATCACGCTTTTCTGCTTGGTGTAGAAACGCACGCCTTCCTCGCCATAAGCGTGCACGTCGCCGAACAGGCTGCGCTTCCAGCCGCCGAATCCGTGCCAGGCCATCGGCACCGGAATGGGCACGTTGATGCCGACCATGCCCACCTGCACCTTGCGGCTGAATTCGCGGGCAACACCGCCGTCGCTGGTGAACAGCGCCACACCGTTGCCGTATTCGTGGCCATTCACCAGGGCCAGCGCGCTGGCGAAGTCGGGCACGCGCACGCAGGCCAGCACCGGGCCGAAGATCTCTTCCTTGTAGATGCGCATCGACGGCGTGACGCGGTCGAACAGGGTGCCGCCGGTGAAGAAGCCCTGCTCGAAGCCCGGCACGCGGTGGCCGCGGCCGTCGACGACGAGCTGCGCGCCCTCTTCCACGCCGATGGCGATGTAGTTCTCGATGCGGTCGCGCGCCTCGCGCGTGACGATGGGGCCCATCTCGGCATCGAGCTCCATGCCGTTCTTCACCTTCAGCGTGCGCGCCCGTTCGGCCAGCAGCGGCACGATGCGTTCGGCCACGTCGCCCACCAGCACGGCCACGCTGATGGCCATGCAGCGTTCGCCGGCACTGCCATAGGCGGCGCCGATGAGGGCGTCGACGGCCTGTTCGATGTTCGCGTCGGGCATCACCACCATGTGGTTCTTCGCGCCGCCCAGGGCCTGCACGCGCTTGCCGTGACGGGCGCCGGTCTCGTAGATGGTTTGCGCAATGGGCGTGCTGCCGACGAAGGACAGCGCAGCCACGTCGGGGTGGCTGAGCAGCGTGTCGACGGCCAGCTTGTCGCCCTGCACGACACTGAACACGCCGTCGGGCAGGCCGGCCTGCTGCAGCAGTTCGGCCATGAACAGGCTGGCACTGGGGTCGCGCTCGCTGGGCTTCAGGATGAAGGCGTTGCCGCAGGCCAGGGCCACGGGGAACATCCAGCAGGGCACCATGCACGGGAAGTTGAAGGGTGTGATGCCGGCCACCACGCCCAGCGGCTGGCGCAGCGTCCAGTTGTCGATGCCGGTGCTGACCTGGTCGGTGTAGTCGCCCTTCAGCAGCTGCGGCACGCCGCAGGCGAATTCGACGATATCGATGCCGCGCATGACCTCGCCCTGGGCGTCGGTGAACACCTTGCCGTGTTCGGCGGTGATCATCGCGGCCAGCGTGTCCTTGTGCTGGTTCATCAGCGCGAGGAAGGCGTTCAGCACGCGCGCCCGGCGCAGCGGGGGCAGATTGCCCCAGGCCGGCTGCGCGGCCTTGGCCGCAGCGACTGCCGCATTCACGTCGTCGGCGCTGGCCAGCAGCACCTGGCGCGCCACGGCACCGGTGGCCGGATTCCACACCGGCTGGCGGCGACCGCCCTGGCCGGGCGTGGCACGGCCGCCAATCCAGTGGCCGATGTCGTTCGTCTGAGTGAAGGCTTCTGGAGCGCCCATGGTCGTTTTCCTGTGGTGGCTGTGGTTGGCGATGTCGAACCCGGCAGTCTAGTCATTCGGCGGCTTTCGGGCATGCCGGACAATCCTGCCGATGAACGCCACCCCGCTGACCGATGCCGATCTGGAGCGCCTGCAGAACCTGCTGGACGCCCTGCCCGAACCGCTGGAGCCGCTGGACGTGAGCGCGCTCGACGGCTACCTGTGCGGCGTGCTGCTGCAGCCGCGGCCGGTGCCTGCCGAGCAATGGCTGAAATGGGTCAGCGACGTCGAAGGCCGGCCGGCGCCACCCGGGACGGCGCTGGACGAATTGCAGGCGCTGGTGCGCCGCCGCCACGCCGAGATCGACCACGCCATCGCCCAGCGCGACTGGTTCGACCCCTGGATCTTTCCGCTGGACGATGCCGAGGACGACGACAGCGCTGGCGATGACGACGAGGACAACCCGCCGCAGGACGCCGTGCTGCCCTGGGTGGCCGGCTTTGCCGCCGCGATGGACGCCTTTCCGGCCCTGATGGCCAGCCCCGACCCGGCGCTGATCGAGCCGCTGGCCCTGCTGTACCTGCATTTCGACCCCGAAGACCTGGAAGACGCCGACGCCCTGCTGGCCGTGATCGAGACGCTGGAGCCGCCCGCCGACCTGCCCGAAGCGGTGCAGGACCTGGTACGTGCGCTGATGCTGATGGCCGACGTGACCCGGCCGCGCGCAGTCAAGCCCGGTCTGCGGCCACGCGCCAACACCCGCAAGGGCCCGCCACCCCGCGGCCGGCGCTGACCGAGGCACGCCTGGCCAGGAACGGGCCGGCGGCCAAGGGCAAGCTGTAGCGGGCGTCTAGCCGCCGAACACCGCCCGGGCATGCAGGCCCAAGCCCTGGGCGACGCTGGCGAAACGGTCGCCGCGCACCTGTCGGGCTGCGGGAAATCCGGCGGCGATGCGGTCGACCAGCGCCGCCAGGCCGGTGCTGCCGCCAGTGAAGTACAGCGCATCCACGGCCGCTGGCGCCACGCCGGCGCGGCGGGCGGTCTCTGAAGCGGCCTGGACGATGCGTTCCAGGTCGGTCTCGATGGCCGCGGCGGCCTGGGCTTCGGCGAGTTCGCAGGACAGGCCGCGCTCGAGCAGGCCCAGGTCGATGTGGGCGCTGCCATGCTGCGCAACCTCGATCTTCGCGGCTTCCGCAGCGGCCGCCAGCGCATGGCCCAGGCGCTCGTCCAGCGTCGCCATCAGCCGGGTGTGGTGGCGCAGGTCGGCATACCAGTCCTTCATCCGGCGCAGTTCAGCCACACGCTGTGGCGCGTAGACGGTGTTGATCAGGTGCCAGCTGGCCAGGTCGAAGTACACCGTGCTGGGCACTTCCGGCGCATCGGCGGCGGCTTCGCCGCGGCGTGGCGGCCGGCGCGCGCGGTAGCCCAGCAAGGGCAGGATCGCGGCCAGTTCGACATGGCGGTCGAAGTCGGTGCCGGCCAGGTGCACGCCGTGGTTGGCCAGGATGTCGTCGCGCCGGTCGGGCCGGCTGCGGCCCTTGCGCACGCGCTCGGGGCCCACCCGCACCAGCGAAAAGTCCGAGGTGCCGCCGCCGATGTCGGCCACCAGCACCAGTTGCTCGGTCTGCACGCCGGCCTCGAAGTCCAGCGCCGCGGCGATGGGCTCGTACTGGAACAGCACCTCGTCGAAACCGACCTGGCGCGCGGCCGCTTCCAGCGTCGCCTGGGCCTGGGCGTCGCGCACCGGGTCGTCGTCGACGAAGAACACCGGCCGGCCCAGCACCACGCGCGTCAATTCCGCCTCGTTGCCCTGGGTGCGCAGTTCGGCCTCGGCCAGGCGCTTGAGGTGGCGCAGGTAGCCCACGACGACGTCGCGGTAGCGCACCGCGCGGCCGCCGCCGACATCGGTGCTCTGGTCGAGCAGGCTCGACCCCAGGATGCTCTTCATCGAGCGCATCAGCCGGCCGTCTACGCCGTCGATGTAGGCAGCCATCGCCGCCCGGCCATAGAGCCTTTCGGGTTCGGGCTGGCTGGCGGGCGTGTCGGCGCGGTAGAACACCGCGGTGGGCATGGTCGGATGCCGGCCTTCCAGCGGCACCAGGCGTACACCGCCACTCACTGGCTGGCCGGGGTCGGGCAGGGCAATGCCCGAATTGGAAGTGCCGAAATCGATGGCCGCAAACGGGCTGCTCATGCGGACGGCTCCCGACGCGCAAAGCCGGCGATTCTATCGACGGCTGCGGCGTGAATTGCCACACGCCGACCCGCTACTTGCGGATGAAGCCCGAGCCCTCGCCGGCCGACACTCAAGGCACAGGTCTTTGCCGCCGGCAGTCGCCTGCCCCACCCTTCGCCAACCCACCGCCGCCATGAACAAGCTCGCACCGCCCCTTCGCTGGTACGCACCCTGGCGCGCCGCCGCTGCGCCGCAAGACGACCCGGCCGACCTGGGAACGGCTTTTGGTCTGGACCTGAGCATGGAGCCGCCGCCGGCCACCGGCAACGCCGCGGCGACGACCTCCGGCCCACGCCAGGGCGGCTGGGTGCAGCGCTGGATGGCGCGCCGACGAACCGCGGCCTGAACCCTGTCGACGCGTGGCAACAACCGCCGGCGGGCCTATTCCCCCGGACGGGCCCTGCTGTGCAGAGCCCACACTTAAACTCCGTCCATGGCCCGCCTATCGTTTCGTGAACAAGTGCTGCGTGTGCGTGAAGACGCCATCGTGGCTTCCGTCAATCGTTTGTTGGCCGACAAGGGCTTCGACCTGATGACGGTGGACGAGGTCGCGGCCGACGTCGGCATCGCCAAGGCCAGCCTCTACAAGCACTTTCCTTCGAAGGAAGC
Source organism: Burkholderiales bacterium Ga0077543 (assembly GCA_001464055.1). Classification (GTDB taxonomy): domain Bacteria; phylum Pseudomonadota; class Gammaproteobacteria; order Burkholderiales; family Burkholderiaceae_C; genus Rubrivivax. The sequence goes on along the minus strand of LNET01000044.1, from coordinate 4,031 downwards.
GCTGGCCGCAGCAGCCATGGTACGGCTGCTGCAGCGCACGCTGGCGGTGGTGGACGAGCAGGCCCACATCGAAGGGGCAAGAGCCGTGCAGCGGCTGCAGGCCGTGGTGCGCTGGGCGCTGGAAGTGCAGCTGGCCGGCGAAATGCCGGCGCTGCCTTCGCAGAACTCGTCGCTGCGAGCCGAGCTCATGGGCCACAAGGAGTACCTGGACCTGCTGATGCTGGTGAGCGAACACCTCGGCGCGTGGATCGTCCAGGCCCAGGCCGAGGGCGACATCGACGCCAGCCTGCCCCCCGAAGTGGTGCTCTACAGCGTGTTCGCCCGGGCCTGCGACCCGGTACCGGGCTTCCTGAAGGCAGGCGGTCATCACAGCGACGAACAGATCGTCGGCTGGGTGATGAACGCCTTCTTCCGCGGCCTGCGCCCGGCGGGCTGAACCCGCCGCGCGCTGTCGATCGCTTCAGCGAATCAGCAGCACCGGTACCTTGCAGTGGGCGATGACCTTCGTCGCCACCGAACCCATCACCAGGTTCATGAGCGAACTCTGTCCGTGCGAGCCCAGCACGATGAGGTCGAAGCCGCCCTTGTCGGCACTCTGGGCGATGACGTCGGCGGCGTGGCCGACCTTGGCGATGTACTGGCCCTGGATGCCGTGCCGGCCGAAGAAGGTGCGGATCGGCTTGAAGACCTTTTCCGACTCCGATTCGTAATAACCCTTCAGCGTGGCCTTGTCGATCACCGCCGCAGCGCGCGGGGGCACGGCAGGCTGCACGTTGAGCAGCGTGAAATGGTGCTGGCCGCCCAGCCAGTCGTCGTTGGCCGCAATGTAGGCCAGCATGCGCTTGGTGTAACTGCTGCCGTCCACGGGGGCAAGGATCTTCATCAATGTCTTCCTTTGGGTTGCTGTTGTTGGGTTGGTCAAGGTCTGGAGTGTGGCAGGCGCCGGCTCAGTTCAATTCGATCAGTCGGTCGGGGTCGAAACCCTCGTCTTCGCCTTTGCCCGCCAGGCCACGGGCCTGGCAGACCACGCGCACCGGGGCACGCCCGGCCCGAGCCAGACTGTAGTCGTGCCGGCAATGCAGGTGGCCGTGCAGCCAGAGGTCGGCGCGCGGCAGCAGGTCGTCGTCGGCATTGCAGAAGCTGGCCGTGCCGGGCTGCTTGCCGTAGCGCGGGTCGGCACTGCGAAGGCTGGGCGCAAAGTGGGTCACCACCAGGGTGCGGTCCCAATCGGCCGCGGCAGGGCGCTGCAACTCTCTTTCGAGCCAGGCGCGGCACAGCAGGCCTTCGGCGCGCACCCCTGCAGCGTCCAGCGGCGCGCCGGCCCGCGTGGCGGCCATCAGGCGCAGGAAATAGCCAGCGGCACGTTCGGCACGCGGGCGCTGCGAGGCGCCGAACAGATCGAAGTCGCTCCAGCGCGTGGCGCCCAGCACGCGCACGCGCAGACCGCTGGCGGCAGTGAAGACCGTGGCCTGCCGATGCAGCAGCTGCAGGCCGAAACGCGCGCAGTGCGCCTGCAGCGACGCGGGCACGTCGAGCAGTTCGCGGTCGTCGTATTCGTGGTTTCCGGCCACCACCAGCACCGGCACCGGCCAGCCTGCAAAACGTTCATAGCCGGTCCAGGTGCTGTCGATGTCGCCAGCCAGCACCAGCAGTTCGGCACCGGGCGCAGGCCGGGGATCGAAGGACTCGGTTTCCAGGTGCAGATCGGACAGCAGCTGCAGCTTCATGAGGCGTGCAGCCAGGTGATGCGCTGAGCGTGCGGATGGCACTTTGCGAGCAGGTGCTCACTTCCACCGGGCCAGAGGCGGCAGCGCAGTTCCACGTCGCCGAGCGCAGCCTGGGGCTCGAGGCGCAGCCAGGCCAGGGGTGCAGCAGCAGAGGCGCGTTGGCCGGCATCGTTCATGGCCTGGATGATCGCCTGTTGTTCGGCCGGGTCGATGTACTGCCAGACCACCGAATGCATCAGCACCGTGGCCATACCTGGCCGCAGGGTCTGCAGTTCGCGGTGCACGAAGCGGGCGGCCGGCACCGCCTGCACCTGCACGCCTTCGGCGGCCATCCACGCTGACACCGCCGCCTGCGCGCTGCGCAGCCTGCCCAGGCGTGCTGTCTGCTCTGGCCAGATGAACGAGGCCAGGCGCAGGGCTTCGCCGGGCTGGCGCAGGTCGACGGGGTGGGCGTCGCTGGCGGCCCGGTGGCGCACCGCCAGCAGGGGCGCTGCGCTGCCGGACCAGGGGGCCGGGCCGGTCCAGTCGGGCTGCAGCGTCAGCGGCGCGGTGGTGCCGCCCCAGGCCCACGCGGGCTCGCCTGCAGGTGCCAGCCGGTAACGGTCGCACCACAGGTTCAGCCCCGCCGATGCACCGATCTCCAGCAGCGCCAGCGGCAGGCCCGTGGCCGCGGCGATGTGCAACAGGCCGGGCAACAGCGCCGCGCTGCGCTGGGCCTCGTTGGTTTGCGGCGCGCGTGACAATGCGTCGCGCAGCAGCGTCTGCTGCTTCTGCCAGGCCAGCCGCACGGCGGCGGCGATGGCAGGGTCGTCACCGACCTCTGCCGGCGGCCACAGGTCGACCCAGGGCTGCTGGCCCTGCAGGGCCAGCAGATGCAGGCCGCCGACCCAGCGCAAGGGCACCGCAGCGGCCACGGGGTCGCTGGCCAGCGCAGCGAAGGTGGCCAGCGCCGCCGGGTCTTCGGCCAGCCAGGCACGGCTGGCGCGCAGCACCCGCGCCGTGAACGGTGCGGTGGCCTCACACCATCGGGCCTGCCAGTCGAAGGCGGCCAGCAGGGCCGGCGTGGTCGAACCGTCGCGCGGGTCGCCCGGGCCGTCGGTCAGCCCGCCCGTCAAGCGGCCAGACGGGCCTGGATGCGCGCCTGCGTCTGCGGCAATGCGGCGGGCAGATGGAATTCCAGCGTCTTGAACAGTTCGCCGTGCAGGGCCAGTTCCTGCTGCCAGGCGGCCTTGTCGATGCCGATGACGCTGTCGAACTGTGCCTGGGTGAAGGCCAGGCCGTCCCAGCGCAGGTCTTCGTAGCGCGGGCTGAAGCCGAAGACGTTGTCGACACCGCCGGCCTTGCCTTCGATGCGGCCCACCATCCATTCCAGCACGCGCATGTTCTCGCCGTAGCCGGGCCAGACGAACTTGCCATCGGCCCCCTTGCGGAACCAGTTGACGCAGTAGATGCGCGGCAGCACGGCCGTGTTCTTGCCCAGCCGCTCGCCCATGTTCAGCCAGTGCTGGAAGTAGTCGGCCATGTTGTAGCCGACGAAGGGCAGCATCGCGAACGGGTCGCGGCGCACCGCGCCGTTGCCGCCGGCCATGGCGGCGGTGGTCTCGCTGCCCATGGTCGCGGCCATGTAGACCCCTTCGGCCCAGGTGCGCGCTTCGGTCACCAGCGGCACGGTGGTGCTGCGGCGGCCGCCGAAGATGAAGGCGTCGATGGGCACGCCGGCGGGGTTGTCCCACTCGGCGTCGAGCACCGGGTTGGCGGTGGCGGCGACGGTGAAGCGGGCATTCGGGTGGGCGGCCTTGGCCCCGGTTTCCCGGGCGATGGCCGGCGTCCAGTCCTTGCCCTGCCAGTCGATCAGGTGCGCCGGGGGCGTGTCGGTCATGCCTTCCCACCAGACGTCGCCGTCGTCGGTGAGTGCCACGTTGGTGAAGATGGCGTCGCGCTTGAGCGATGCCATGCAATTCGGGTTGGTGAGCTCGTTGGTGCCCGGGGCCACGCCAAAGTAGCCGGCTTCGGGGTTGATGGCGTACATGCGGGCCCGGCCCTGCGCGTCCACGCCGGGCTTGATCCAGGCGATGTCGTCGCCCACGGTGGTGACCTTCCAGCCGGCATAGCCCGCGGGCGGCACCAGCATGCTGAAGTTGGTCTTGCCGCAGGCGCTGGGGAAGGCGGCAGCGATGTGGTACTTCCGGCCGGCCGGGTTCGTCACGCCCAGGATCAGCATGTGCTCGGCCAGCCAGCCGGTGCCGTCCTGCGCCGCGGCCTGGCGGCCCATGTTCGAGGCGATGCGCAGCGCGAAGCACTTCT